>JBBRCB010000018.1:0-63961 GCA_038205215.1 Chitinophagales bacterium
TCAGGGTCGATGCCCAGTATTTGTGAAAAACCTTCACAGGTGGGGCAAGCACCATAAGGGTTATTGAAGGAAAATAAATTAGGCACCGGTTCTTCAAATACAATACCGTCCGCTTCAAACTTGTTGGAAAAATGTTTTTTATCAGTGCCATTGATCTCTGTATACAGTTCGCCTTCTCCCTCATAAAAAGCTGTATTCACCGAATCAGCAATGCGGTGCCTGTCATCTTCATCAAATGCCTTTACTACGAAACGGTCTACCAATAAGAAAGTTGTAAGTGGTAAGTTATAAGTTTTAAGATCTTTGGATTCCAACGCATCTTCAATTCTTATAATTTCTTTTTTATGATAGATCCTTGAAAATCCTTTCTGCAATAATATATTCAACTCTTCTTTTACATCCCTGTTTTTTTGTTGTTTAAAAGGTACGAGTACTAAAACCTTATCGCCTGTTTTTAACCGGGCAATAAATTCCACTACATCATTTACATCGTCTTTTTTTACTTCCTTACCGCTTACGGGGGAAATTGTTTTCCCGGCTCTTGCAAATAACAGGCGCAGGTAATCATAGATTTCAGTCATGCTGCCCACCGTACTTCTTGGTGTACGTGTAACTACTTTTTGTTCTATAGCAATTGCAGGGCATAACCCTTTTATATAATCTACATCAGGTTTATCCATGCGCTGCATGAACTGACGGGCATAAGCGCTAAGGCTTTCGGCATACCTTCTCTGGCCTTCTGCGAATAAGGTATCTATTGTAAGCGATGATTTACCTGAACCCGAAACACCGGTGACAACGATCAATTGGTTACGAGGAATTGTTACAGATATATTTTTAAGGTTATGTACCCTAGCTCCTTTTATTTCGATACCGGTTTGCTTTTCCTTTATTACTTTATTTACGGTTGGTGCTTTACTTACTTTTACTGCCATACTCAAAATTACTTTATTATTATAAAAAGATGTGCGGCGCTTATAAAGATATGATGCCACTGCGATACACCGGGATCTCGTTTGTATACCTACTTTACTCCGCGAAACGAAGTGGCCATTTTTTGCTGCCTCTAATATGTGAAACTTTTCTTAAAGCGTTTTTCCACGTATTTATCTCACACACCATTTAGTATTTTTACCATGTTAACGGTTTGAGAAAAAAGAGGGTTTATACTCATAATAATTTCAAAACATCCATTATTTTTACAGTCCAATATCCAAAAAAGTGAAAAGCCGAAAAGCCTATCTAAAAGACTTCTACGCAAATTTTTCCCCTTTTTGGTCCTGTAACTAAAGTCCTAACACACAAAAACTGTAGAAGTTTATGAAATGCCTTAACAATCTTACCGACCAGCAGCTTATCCATTTATATATGGAAGGCAATGCTGATGCACTTGCAACCATCGTAATGCGTTACAAGGACAAAATTTACACCTCTATTTACTTACTGGTTAAAGACAAGTACCTGACCGAAGACATCTTCCAGGATGTATTTATCCGTATTATCGACACTTTAAAAGGTGGCCGGTATACCGACGAGGGGAAGTTCTTACCATGGGCCATGCGTATCGCACATAATATGTGTGTAGATCATTTCAGGAAAGTAAAGCGCAGTCCAACCATTAAGACCAGCGATGACAGGGACATCTTTGAAGTATTGAACTTCAGCGAACCCGGTGCTGACCAAAAAATGATGAGTGGCCAGAGCCACGAAAGGATCAGGAAAATGGTAGACATGCTTCCTGAAGACCAGCGTGAAGTGATCATCCTCCGTCATTATGCTGACCTTAGCTTTAAAGAAATTGCTGACCTTACCAAATGCAGCATCAATACAGCTTTAGGCCGCATGCGTTATGGTTTGATCAACCTGCGCAAGTTGATGACCGAAAAACAAATTGCTTTATAATTAATTTTGTAACTCCCAAATACAAATTAAAACCCTTCTCCACCTGGAGAAGGGTTTTTTTATTCAGGCTGTGACAGAAATCCGATCTAAAAATGATTTATTAAAAAATATTGCAGTAATTTTTGTTTGATTACAAAAATAATTCTTGCTGTATGGGAGATTTACAGGTTAAAAAACAAGCCAAACAATATGATGTGGTAATTGTAGGCTCGGGTGCGGGCGGCGGCATGGCTGCATATACATTGGCGAAAGCGGGATTGAAGATCTGCATTATTGAAGCAGGTTATATGTACGATCCTCAAAAAAATATTACACAATTAAAAAATCCATGGGATTCTCCGCGACGTGGAGCAAGTACCACTATACGGCCTTTCGGTGATTTTGATGCCTGCTATGGTGGCTGGAGTTTGGAAGGTGAACCCTTTACAAAGGAAGCGGGTACCGACTGGATGTGGTGGCGGGCAAGAATGCTTGGTGGCCGTACCAACCATTGGGGAAGGATATCATTACGCTTTGGCCCAAAAGATTTTAAAAGAAGAAGCATCGACGGGTTGGGTGATGACTGGCCGATCGGTTACGAAGATGTAAAACCTTACTACGATAAAATTGATAAGCTCATTGGTGTATTTGGTACCAATGAAGGCCTGGATAATGACCCTGATGGTTTTTTTCTTCCGCCGCCTAAACCCAGGTTGCATGAACTGTTCATAAAAAATGCGGCGCTGCAATCAGGCGTAAGGGTTATTCCATCGCGGCTTTCTATCCTTACAAAACCGATAGAAAATGATGCCGACAGGAAATCCTGTTTTTTTTGCGGGCAATGTAACAGGAACTGCAGCATGGCAAAGGCAGATTTTTCTTCTACCAACGTATTGATCTATCCTGCAATGAAAACCGGCAATGTTGACATCATTGCCAATGCAATGGCCAGGGAAGTATTGACCAATAAAGAAGGGTTAGCAACCGGCGTGTCTTATGTAAGTAAAGATGATATGATGGAATACCAGGTAAGTGGCAAAGTAGTCATCCTTGCTGCAAGCGCCTGCGAAAGTGCAAGGTTATTATTGAATTCAAAATCGCAGCGCCATCCCAATGGTTTAGCCAACAGCAGTGACGTTGTTGGAAAATATTTACATGATTCTACCGGCGCATCCGTAGATGGCGTATTGCCCGAATTATTTAATAGAAAAAGATATAATGAAGATGGTGTGGGCGGTTTACACGTGTATTCGCCCTGGTGGTTAGATAATAAAAAATTAGATTTTCCTAGAGGCTATCATATTGAATATTGGGGTGGCATGGGACAACCAGCTTATGGTTTCGGTTTTAATATTGAAAATAAAAATGGCAGGTTTGCAGTAAATGGCAAACAAAAAGAAGCCGGCGGCTACGGGGCATCATTGAAGGAAGATTACCGTTATTTTTATGGCACGGGTGTAGGTATGGCAGGCCGTGGCGAAGCCATTCCTGTAGAAACAAATTACTGCGCTATTGATCCTAATATGGTTGATAAATATGGGATCCCCGTTTTAAAATTCAATGTAAAGTGGAGTGAGTATGAGATCAACCAGGCAAAGCACATGAAAGAAACCTTTAAAGAAATCATGCACAATATGGGAGCAATCATTACTTCCGGTGGCGATGACACAGCAAAAAATAACTGGGGGCTAACCAAGCCGGGAGAAATTATTCATGAAGGAGGTACCGTAAGAATGGGTAATGACCCTAAAAGATCAGCATTGAATAAAAACAGCCAGGCGCATGATTGCAAAAATTTATTCTGTGTTGATGGCGGGCAATTTGTTAGCCAGGCGGATAAAAATATTACCTGGACTATATTGGCTTTGAGTATGAGGGCATCGGAATATATTATTGATGAGTTGAAGAAAAATAATTTGTAGGCTTTAATTTTTTAAAGGGTATGACAAAATATTCAATATTCAATGTTCAATACTCAATGTTCAAGGGAATACAGGGGGGCGAGGTTGATTGATCATACTGCATTATTTAAGAGATTTTAATTAATTTTTTATGGATAGAAGAAGATCATTAAAACTTTTAGTTACCGGTGCTATTGCGGCTCCTGCCGTAATTGATGGCTGTACACCCAATGATAAAAAAGATACGGCAGTTACTGGCGGCGAGCCTACATTCAACCTGGACCGTAACCCGGCTGAATTAAAACGTGAAAAAGAATTATTAGCACAGGAAAAATTCTTTACGCCTGCAGAGATGGCAACTATAACTGTGTTGGCAGACATCATCATACCCAAAGACGCCGTAAGCGGTAGTGCAAGCGATGCCAGGGTGCCCGACTTCATCGAATTCATTGTAAAGGATATGCCGTACCATCAAATACCTATGAAAGGCGGTCTGCGCTGGCTGGACATACAATGCCTTACCCGTTATGAAAAAGCTTTCAAAGATTGCAGCCCGCAACAGCAAATTGAAATGGTAGACATGATCGCTTACCCTGGAAAAGCAAAACCCGAAATGAGCCAGGGCGTAGCATTTTTCAAACTGATGCGTAATCTAACCGCTACCGGCTTTTATACTTCAGAGATTGGTGTGAAAGATATCGGCTATGCGGGCAATGTGCCCACCCAGTGGAATGGCGTACCCGATGATGTTTTAAAGCAATACAACAAAGCCTATACAGAAAAAGAATTAAAGGAATGCGTGAGTTTTTATAAAAAATAAATTTGAATAATAATTAAGGAAAACGCTTTTTAAATTCCGTCTTCACTTCTTCCAGTATTTTTTTAAACCGTTCGATACCGGGTTCATAGCCGCCGGCATTGGTAATTATTTTTCCTTCTTTATCAACAAAAATATACAAAGGCTGTGCGTTGGAATTAGCGATCGTGGCTTCAAAATCTAAATTTTTAGCGCCCATTCTTTTGATAAGACTACCGTCATTTTTAGAAGTGTACTGTTCATTTTCCGGTAAAGTAAATTTATCATCTACATACAATGAAGCAATAACAAAATCTTTCGTTAGTGTCTTTCTTATTTCATCCTGGTTTAGTACTTCGCTTTCCATTTTACGGCAGTTAGCGCAGCTATGGCCCGTAAAATCAATCATAATAGGTTTGTTCATAGCTTTTGCTGCAGCCAATGCTTCTTCATAATCAAAGAAAGCATCTGCGCCCAAAATTTCTGATTCTAAAAACCCGGTATATTTTTTTGGCTTAACGATGTTGCTGGTATCTTTTTTTATTTGAACCGTATCATTTGCCTGTGCATTTTGCAGTGCTATCTTGTTCAGATTAAAATCCTGTGTTTTAGTTTCCGGTATCCAGGCGCTGATACCTTTAAGCGGAGCGCCCCATAAACCGGGTATCATATACACCACAAAAGATAAAACGGCTATTGCAAAAAAAGTCCTGGTAACGGATAAATATGGATGGCCATAGTCATTTTTAGGCAGATCGTCATCGTGGCTGAATTTTAATTTACCTAAAAGATACATTCCCCATAAACCAAAGATCACTATCCATAATGCTAAATATACTTCCCTGTCAAGAATGCGCCAGTGATAGGCAAGATCTGCGTTAGAAAAAAACTTCAGCGATAAAGCAAGTTCTAAAAAACCAAAAGAAACTTTCATGGTATTTAGCCATCCGCCTGCCTTTGCCATCTTATTTAATAATCCCGGAAAAAGAGCGAACAGCGCAAAAGGCAATGCCAATGCCAATGAGAACCCCATAAAACCTAATGCCGGGGCCATTCTTTGCTGTTCTTTAGAAATTAAATTTGCCAGGCCGCTAACAAAGGGTACCGTACACGAAAACGACACTATAACTAATGTAAGGGCCATAAAAAATATGCCTGAATAACTTCCGGTGCCAGCCTTACTATCTACTTTATTTGCCCATGATGATGGAAGGTTTATTTCGAATGCACCCAAAAAAGATATACCAAATACCAGGAACATAATAAATACAAAAATATTAAAGGGTGCACCGCTTGATATTTCATATAAAGCATTTGGCCCAAATATTAATGTGATGGCAACTCCCAAAAAAGTAAAAATGCCAATAATTGATAAAGAATAAAAAAGTGCATTTTTTAACCCCTGTGCCCTGCTGGTACTTCTTTTAATAAAAAAACTTACGGTAACTGGTATCATGGCGTAGATGCAAGGCTGCAATGCTGCCAAAAAACCGATACCCAATCCTTTTAAAAAAATCCCCCACAAAGATTTTCCAACCAGTTCATTTTGCACCCCGGTTTTATCCTGGGCAAACAGCACTAAACAAAACAACAACAGCAAAGAAGTGGTAAATATTTTTTTAAAATTCATACACAGTATTTAAAAAAAAGGATAACAATATTTGTTATCCCTGTTTCTTTATGAAAATCCTTTACAGGTTTATTTCAAATGCAACTTCTTTAGGGGGCAGGCATTGTTTATCATTACAAACCATATATTCAACAGAACCCTGGAGCTTTTTTGTACCGGGCTTTGCTTTTACTAACTGTATAAATTCAACCACTGTTTCAAAATATTTTTGGTTTACGCCAAAGGCTTTTTCAAAAATAGTTTTCATGGCGCCTTTTTCTTTTAGCTTTCCCAACTTTTCAACTGCAGTAAAGTTTACAACTGTTGGATCGGCGCCGCCTGCAGGATTTTGTGTAGAATATAAATGCCACCTGGAATCTATCATGGCCTTAATATGCACTTCATACCGCCCCTGGGTTGTTTTTTTTGCAGTATAGCTAAACTTTACCGGATTGAGTATTTGTGCGTTGCTTATAAATGCAGCCAACATCAATACCGTTCCAAAAAATATTTTCTTCATTGTTTATTTTTGTTAATCAAAATTACAAATAAGCTGCCTAATCAATTGTCGCCTGTCTTACCACAGGTCCTTTTAACATTAATTTATACCGAACAGGTGATTGAATATCTTTTTTCCGTCTTCATTATTTAAAATACTGCTGGTAGCCCTTTCGGGGTGTGGCATCATACCATATACGTTTCTTTCTTTGTTACAGATCCCTGCAATATTATGAACAGCGCCATTAGGATTACTTTCCCTGGTTATATTTCCCATTTCATCACAATAACGGTAAATAACCTGGCGGTGCATTTCCAGTTCTTCCAGCGTTTTATTATTAGCAAAATACCTGCCTTCTCCATGAGCAACAGGCACCTTCAATGCTTCGCAACTTTCGGAAGCCGCTTCTTTCATAAAAATATTTTTGCAAACGAACTGCTGCTGGCTGTTACGCAATAATACACCAGGCAATAAACCACTTTCGCATAATATCTGGAAGCCATTGCAAACGCCTAATACCCGGCCTCCTTTATTGGCAAAAGCAATAACGCTTTGCATCATGGGGCTGAAACGGGCAATAGCGCCGCAACGCAGGTAATCCCCATAACTAAAGCCTCCGGGCAACACTATACAATCTTCAGTGGTAAACATGGCCAGGTCTTTATCCTTGTGCCAAAGTTGAACTACTTCCTGTTGCAGGTCGTTTTTGAGGGAGTCCATCATGTCTCTGTCGCAATTACTGCCGGGAAAAATTACTACACCGAATTTCATGAATGAGAGGTTTTGGTTGCAAATGTAAAACAAGAAAGGCGAATATCGAATTGCGGCATATCGAATGTGTTAATATGGCCAGGTTTTCATTTTACAGATGCTTCCTGGATCAGGCAATATTACTATCGTACAAAATAACTGATAGCGATCACAAAAGCTACCATCACCCAATGCAGCACCAGTGGAATTATCCTTTTAGCAGGGTATAAAAACGCGGCCCCTAAAAAAGCGGAAAGCGGTACGGCTGATAATATCCAGTATTCAAAAGTATGTGTGGCATTGATAAAAGGTATGAACACGGCCACCACCAGGTATAGGAATACCAGGTTCCAGCTTTTACGGGCCTGAATCAATTGCCGCCTGAAATTTTGTTGTATATAAAAAAAGCCTGCAACACAGGTAACCAGTACAACGATAATAGCTACATATGACCAGTTGGTTTGATTGAACTTTGGGCTGGTAACCGCGATACCCGGCAGCCGGTAACTCTTCCACCTATCGGTTAAAAAAACCCAGGCCAGTAAAAAATAATATGGCGTTACAATCCCCAAAAGTGAGATCAGCCATTCAGATAATTTAAAAGGGCGGATAATAGCTAAACCAAAAATGACCAATGCTACAAAGGCCAGTGAGGGAAAATAAAAAAAAGTGGATACCCCGATAGCAATACCTATATTAAACAAAGCTCTTTTAGGATTAACGTCATTATGCAGGCCACTCATGCGTGCCCATACCCATATCAACAGGGTATTGATGATGAGTGGTGCTGAAAGCATATTCCATTCTGTAAACAGGGAAGTGAGCAGCAAATAACTCATACCCGTGAGGTAATTGGGTTTCTGCATCAGGCGCAGGTCGTTTACCAGTTTGTTAAATGAAACGGCTTGTGTATACAATAAAATATAGGCAATCAAAGGATAAATTACCGGCACCCCTCCTGCAACGGGCTGCAACCATTTTAATAAAGCCTTATACAGAAATCCATCCACCAGTTGCTCCTGCGGGATCTTTGGATAAAGGAACATAGGCAACTTAAGCAGTATGCCATAGATCAGCAACAGGAAAGTATTGTAAGGATTGTTGGCTTTAAAAGTGCCGGTCACAAATGGTTAATAGTTAAAATTAGCAAATGAAAGTGTATTGCAAAGTTGGTTAATTATTGCAGTAATCAAAAGATTTTTTAACAGCAGCGGGATTTATTAAAAATCCACTTTGGCAAAACAAATATAACCCCTGTACGTGCAGGGAATGATTAATTGGCTTGCCCCCACCTGTTTACTCAATTTTGGCATGAACTGGTAGCCCCTTTCCTGGCTTTTTAAGGTAGGGTTACGCGTCACTATGCCTGAAGGGGAAATACTGTGGTTGGCAATGATCTGGTTCTTGTTCTTATCATCATTAAATAAAAAATGTATCTCGCCACCACTATTCATCGTGGAAAAAGATAAAAAGTTATCGTTATCATCATCAAACTGGTCTTTATGAATTACACGGCTCCAGTCTATCCTGCCGTTCTTATCAGCACTTAATATCATAATGTTGGAATAATAATACCGCGTGCTTTGATTATTGCTGTAACTGCTTAAAGGCCTGTAATAATTATTATAGTAGGGATTATAATAGTAAGAAGAGTAGGGGCTGTAATAATAATTATTCAAATAATCCCAGCGGTTCCATGGTGCATTGCTGGTTCTTCCCTGGGTGGAATAATCTTCTGCAGTTAATAAAAAACCGCCATCTTTTTTTACAAAGACCTGCCGGATAAAAAAATCGTCCAGTGCAAAGCGGAGCTGACCGATCGTCTTTGCCTCATCCCTGAGGGAATCATTCAGCATGGTAAATTCCTGCGCAAATACCTTTCCATTTTCCCTGTCCCACACGTTTGTAAATAAGCCTTCGATACTGCCCCGGTTCTTTTTATAGTAGAATGAATTGGTGAGATAGCGTTTATTTAAATTATCAATTTTAAGTTTAACCTCATCGATATAATATTTTTGCAGGTCAATGTCATGAAAAGCGAAAGTATCCTGCTGGGGGCTAAGGGTGATCAGGTTTAATTTATTGCTGTTATCGCGGTTACCGCTTTTACTGTCTTTTGTAAAAATAAAGTTGCCTTCATTATCCAGTAAAAAATTATCGTAATTATCCCTGCGGTCATTGTAGTCGAGTGTTTGCCTGCTTTTGGCATGTAATTTTAAGCTGCTGTCGAATAAAAGGGTGACTATATTAAACCGGTCATATTTTTTGTTGATCTTAAACACCATTATTTTTTTCTTGTCTTCGCTGTTAATGGTGGTATAGATCTTATTATCGGCCAGGATAGAGATCTGCGTGGTATCTATTTCAACCGGGTCGGCCATTCTTTTTGCATTCGCATCCATTTTTACGGCCATGCAATGTAAAATATTCCTTTTCTGGTATTGGTAGATCATATAAAAATGATCCGGGTAAATAACAAAATCCACGTTAAAGGTTTTTTCCGGTACAAAATCCAGCTTAACGGTTTCTTTTATCGTCATATCATCTTTAAAGATGTTGATCTTGTGGCGCCATTTTACATTTTTATATACCAGGAAATTGCCATTCATTTTACCGATGACGTCAAAATTGATATCCCTGTTATCTTCCTGCTCGTAATCAGAATAAGTAACTTTCTGGCCAAAGCCGGCAGCGGGCAATACAACAAACAACAGGAAACAAAAAAATATACGGTTCATGAACGAGGATCTTTAGTAATAAAATTACGAATTTAAAAACCAATAGCGCTAAATTACGCCAACAAGATGAACGGAATTTTGTTATTACATAAACCGTTAAATAATTTAAAAAATGCAGACCGTATTAATTACCGGGGGCACCGGTATGGTGGGTAAAGCCTTAAGTAAGCAACTGGTAAATAAAGGGTATAAAGTGATCATACTAAGCCGCGAAATTTCGCCTGCCAAAACCGGTACGCCCAACAGCAATATACATTTTGCAAAATGGGATGTTGAAAAACAGGAAATGGATATTGAAGCGTTACAGCAGGCTGATCATATCATTCATCTTGCCGGTGCAGGCGTAATGGAAAAAAAATGGACCGACCGTTATAAAAAAGAGATCGTCAGCAGCAGGGTGGACAGTGCCAAACTGATCGTAGATAGTGTAACGGAAAATGCAAACAAAGTTAAAACTGTTATCTGTGCCAGTGCTATTGGCTGGTACCCGCAGGGCGAACAATTGCACACAGAAGATGAGCCGGCAGATGATAGCTTTTTAGGGGAAACCTGCAGGCTTTGGGAAGAAAGTATAGCGCCGGTAACGGCTTTGAACAAACGGCTCGTAAAGTTTCGTATCGGGATTGTGCTGAGCAAAGAAGGCGGCGCATTAAAAGAATTTATAAAGCCATTACAATCAGGTGTAGCTGCTATTTTAGGTAATGGCAGGCAGTTCATCAGCTGGATACATATTGATGACCTCTGCCGGTTATTTTTATTTGCTATAGAAAATGAAGGACTGGATGGCGTATATAATGCAGTGGCGCCCGAACCCGTGAGCAATAAAACGCTGACCCTTACACTGGCGAAAAAAAGAAACCGGTTCTACATCCCCGTACACGTTCCCATTTTTATTTTAAAATTGATGCTGGGCGACAGGAGTATTGAAATACTAAAAAGCGCAGCGGTAAGTTGTAAAAAGATCCTTGCCGCAGGATTCAAATTTCAATACAGGGATATTGAATCCGCTTTGGAAGAGATCGTAAAAAAGTAAATTAAGTCTTGAGATCTGTTTTGCGGAAGTAACTAATGATGATAAAGGCATACACGGTGATATAAGCAAAACAGGACAACACCATTACATAATCAGGTATATCCCTTGTTCTTAATAATCCCGATGGATTAGGCACTAATGTATCTGCCACTTCCAAAGGCATAAAAAATCCAATTTGGTTTTGCTGAATGGTTAAGGATGCCCAAAGTATATTGTCTACAATACAAACTACCACGAAGTAAATAATAATTGAAAGGCCTGTACGCTTTATCAATATTGCAATAAGATAAGCTACCATAAGATAAATAGTAGCCATCAGTGCGTAATATCCAATATAATAAATACCGTCAGTTAAATTGAAACCGGAAGGGGTATAAATATAGCCAATTGCCAACGCGGTTAAAAAAACCACTGCCGTTGTTGTAATCACAAAAAATATAACTAAAGTAAATTTTGCTTTTAAAAAATCTAACCTGTCCCATCCATCAATTATATTCTGGCGGTGCGTCCTGTATTGCACTTCATTAGTCACCAACAAAATAAATAACATGCCTATCACTAAAAAAAAGAAGCCGGCAAAATAACTGGAAGTATGCCAAATCTTAGGAAAAACGAATGGGCTTCCCGCCAATGCCTTCAATGTCATTTCCTGTATATTGGCATATTTAGCATTCATGAATTTATAGGTAATAAAAAAAAGCAGTACTGGAAAGAAGACTACAAATGATAAGTAGAGCACCCAAAAAGTTCTGTAGGTTTTTATTTTAAGCCATTCTATTTGAAAAAGTTTGAACATAATATTTTTTTTCCAAGGTTAATTTATCTGTCGCTTTGTTTGCCGGTGATTTCCAAAAACCTTGTTTCGAGTGATTTTCTTTTTTCATTAAGGCGGTTGAGCACGATACCATTGTCGAAACAAAATTTATTTACCTGCGCGGCGCTGATATTTTCAGTGCAGGTTACCTGGAGGTATTGGTCAACCGAGATGATATCCTGCACGCCATTCATCTGCTGCAGTATTTTTTTCAATGCGTCATTATTGTCGGCACTTAATTCAATGAGTACCGCAGTTGCAGTATCTCCGCCCGTATGCGCCATCACTTCGCTAACAGATCCAACAGTTTTTAAAACTCCTTTTTGAATAATGGCAACATGCGTACAAACTTTTTCCACTTCATCCAGTATATGGCTGGCCATGATAATGGTTTTGCCTTTACGGTTTAGTTCTTTTATCAATTCTCTTATCTCTGCAATACCCGCGGGGTCGAGGCCATTGGTAGGCTCATCAAATACGAGAATATCCGGGTCGCCCAATAAAGATGAAGCAATCGCCAAACGTTGTTTCATACCCAATGAATAGGTATTGAATTTGGAATCCCTGCGTTCATAAAGATTTACGATCTTTAGTACGTTATCAATATCTTCTTCTCCCCTGCCTTTTATTTTTGCCGCAATCTTTAAATTGTCTTTGGCGCTCAGGTAATGATAGAAATTCGGTGTTTCCAGTAATGTGCCGATCCTTTTTCTTAATGATGCAGATCCCTGCCCGCCCATCCACGCATAGCTGCCATCACTTGCTTTTAAAACATCCATTACAATGCCCAATAAAGTTGTCTTGCCGCTTCCGTTCGGGCCCAGGATACCAAACACCGTTTTTTCCGGTACAGAAAAACTGACGTTTTGCAAAGCCTTTACCGACCTGTAATTTTTAGAAACATTTTCAACTGTAAGCACCGCCATGGCTACGATTATTATTTATGTTTGAAGATAAGGGATTTTTACAATCTTAAAATACTGGTTATTACAAAAGGTAATCACGGTATATGTTTATCGTGCCACACTGATGTAAACTCACCCAGGATAGCAAATCCTTCAGCACTGAAATTTAATTGATGCAGGCGGAGGTCATCAATATCATTTTGAAGCACTTTCCTTGTAAAAGGATTTAGTGTGCCGCCATTGGTGCCCGGCTTTGCGTGGGGATCATATTGATAAACGGGATCTGTAATTGTTCCCCTCGGGTACATAATGCCCGGCGCTTTTTTGCCGCGTATATCCAGTTCAGCCGGGTGATCAAGACCGATCGTATGGCCGAATTCATGGGCGGCCGTAGTAGAGTTGTGTAGCAAATTATCAAGTTTAAAATAACCGGTATTGCTATTGATACCGTCAACAAAAGAAATATTTCCTGATGCATATTCCTCTATCCTGAAATAATTATTTCGTGGATCAGTGTTTTCATAAACCACCATTGGGGTCAATGAAGCATTGTATGCACCTTCGATAATAAATCTTACCTCATACAACTGGCCTTTGATGGTTACTTTACCATGGGCATCATTCCAAAAATGTGCAATATCAGCAGCAACAAATTTTGCAATGGTATCATTGGCCGCATCTCCATACACCATGATCTGTGCATGAATGATGAGTTGATGGTTATGTTTGATAAGTTCTGCTTCTCCCATAGTTGCTGGTTAACCGAAATTTCGTTCGGCATATTGAAGTTATGATCGGGGAGGTAAATAAAATATAAATCTTTGTTTATCTCCTGACTTTAAAAGAATCTGTAAATTTTATATGCACAAGTACCAAAGTATAAATATGCTTTACCTTTTTACAGGTGGATCAATTTGTAATTTTCGTTGTGTAGGGTATAGCTATTATTTGTGGAAGGGGCAGTCAGGTAATGAGATTCAGCAACAACACTCCTAACAAACCCAAAACAGAGATAATAGTTTCCATAACGGTCCATGATAGCAATGTTTGCTTTAATGAGAGTTTGAAAAATTCCTTAAACATCCAAAATCCCCCATCATTAATATGAGAACCGAATACGCTGCCCGAGCCTACAGCCAGCACCATTAGCTCAGGTGATACGCCGCTTGTTGCCAACAAAGGGGCAACAACACCGGCTGCGGTAATTCCGGCAACTGTAGCCGACCCTATCATTACCCTTAAAAAAGCAGTAATTACCCAACCAAATATTAAGGGGGGCATTTGCCACTTGGCACTAAATGAAGCGATATAAACACTTGTACCACTATCAACCAGTATTTGCTTAAAAATACCACCTGCCGTAATGATCAGCAATATCATTGCAATTCCGGAAACAGCATCATTCAGCCATTTCATCACTGTGTCCATCGTTTTCCCCGAACGAATGCCAAAATAATATATGGCTAAAATAACGGCCAGCAACAAAGCAATTGTTGGGTCACCCAGAAATAATACTATTTTCAGCATAACCATACCCTGAGGCAATAACTGTTCTGCAATAACGGCGAGTGTAATGAGTATAACCGGCAATAAAGCAATAAAAAAGCTTGGGAAAGTTGCGGGCAAAGTTATTTCCGTTGCAGTGGGTTCACTGGTAGCAGTAGGAATTGAAATTGACTTAGTTTTTTGTAATAAACTGCCGAATAAGGGCCCGGCAATAATAACTGCAGGGATAGCTATAATGATTCCGTACATTAATACCGTTCCTAAATTGGCATGAAATGCATTCACCAATACAACCGGTCCGGGATGGGGTGGTAAAAAGCAATGGGTTGCAGATAAAGCCGCAGCCATCGGGATTGCAATATACAATATGGATAACCCGGTTTTTCGGGCAAGCGTAAATACCAGGGGAACCAGAATAATGAAAGCTGCATTATAAAAAAGTGGTATGCCAATTAAAAAACCGGTGAGCAAAACGGCCCATTGAATATATTTTAATCCAAAACCATTGATAAGTGTGGCAGCTATTTTTTCAGCAGCTCCACTAATCTCTAATATCTTTCCAAGTATAGCTCCTAAACAGATAATTAATACCAACCCTCCCAATGTATTCCCCACGCCTTTTTCAACAGATTTGATCAGATCTTCGGGTTTTAGTCCTAATAGCAAACCGGCAATAATGGCAACAATCAACAGTGATAAAAAAGGGCTGACCTTTTTAACGGTTAAAAATATTTGCAACCCAATTGAGAAGAATATGATCAATAATATCATGACTTCATTGAATTTACATTATTAACTAATATACGGTTATTCTTTAGGTGATCATTATTTACCTGAAATATTTAAAAAAAAGAGCGACAGCCATTCGGAATAAAGTTTGAAAGAAGTTAAATTTTAAATTTACCTGTAACCTATGAAATGTTTTATATAAAAATGATGGAGATATATGTTGGGTCAATAAAGTGATAGCACTGACATAGCATTGCAAGTCGCATTTTTTTTATTTTGTCGAAATTTGAATTTAGTGATGTGCTCATTTCGCCTTGCCTACGAGAAGTGTATTTGCGTAGCAGTAATGAATATTTTCAGACCAAATCCTTCGCCGGCCGAAAACGCTTATAGATGCACCCTCCTATTTTAAATTCGCCATAAAATAATCGGTGACTTTTTGGTACAACTGTGCCCTGTCTTTACCCAATACGTTGTGCTCATGACCGGGGTAGATCATATAATCGACCTGCACCCCGGCATCGATACAGGCCCTTACAAAGTTTACAGAGTTTTGCTGCACAACCACCGGATCCTGCAGTCCATGTATCAATAATAGTTTATCTTTCAACTTGCCTGCCTGCTTAATTAAATTGGTTGCTTCATAACCCTCAGGATTTTCCTGCGGTGTATCCATATAACGTTCGCCATACATGATCTCGTAATATTTCCAGTCCATAACAGGCCCGCCTGCTACTGCTGCTTTAAACACACCGGGATGATGCAATAAAAAATCAGTGGTCATGAAGCCGCCGTAACTCCAGCCAAATAATCCCATATTGTTTTTATCCACGTATGATAACGCGGTTAAATAATTCACGCCTGCCATCATATCTTCCATCTGTGCTTCACCTGCTTTTCTAAAAATGGATTGTTCAAAAGCTTTACCGCGGTTATCACTGCCTCTTGTATCCAGCGTAAATACTATATAACCCCGTTCGGCCATGTATTGAAACCAATAATCACCTGCGCCTCCATTCCAACCGTTTACTATCATTTGTGCATGGGGGCCGCCGTACCAATACACGATCACCGGGTATTTCTTTGCACTGTCGAAATTCACCGGTTTAAACATCCTGCAATAGAGGCTTGTACCTTCATAATTTTTTATAGTGAAGAGATGGAGCTTTCCCATTGCAAAATCAGCAATCGGATTGGCAGCCTGCAACAATTGTTTTGTTTTACCTGTTTTTATTTCTACCAGCTGTACAGTTCTTGGATTGTCTATAGTACTGAAGGCATCAATCACCATTCCGCCATCAGTGCTTACCTGTACGGCATGTACGCCGCTTTGATTCGTAACTCTTTTAGATTGCCCGGTCTTAATATTT
Source organism: Chitinophagales bacterium (assembly GCA_038205215.1). GTDB lineage: Bacteria > Bacteroidota > Bacteroidia > Chitinophagales > Chitinophagaceae > Ferruginibacter. Next base: position 16,532 of record JBBRCB010000018.1, read on the forward strand.
ACCTCATATAGATTCTTTGTAATAGCAGATTCTTCCGTTGCCGTATAAAATAAATTTTCTCCCTTTGTATCAAAGCCTTTTACTTCCAGCACTTCCCAGTTGCCTTTGGTCAATTGCTTTACTAAAGTTCCATTAGCCTCATAGAGGTATATATGATTCCACCCATCACGGTTGCTTTGCCATATGAACTGCCCCGGGTTATTCTTTACAAATAACATCGGCACTAAAGGCTCTACATATTTATCATCTTTTTCTTCAAATATTGTTTTTGCAAACTCACCGGTATTGGCATTATACTGGTTTAACTTCATATGATCCTGCGCCCTGTTGAGTACTGCGATATATACCCATTTATCATCGGGGCTCCAGGCAATATTGGTGAGGTACTGGTCGGTGGGAATGCCTGTCCTGATCCATGTGGTAGCATTGATGATGGCATTATATATACCAACCGTTACGTAATGGCTTTGCCCGCCTGCCATCGGGTATTTTATATTTTCATTTACAGCAGGATATTTTGTCCAGTCGATAATCGGATAATCCGTTACCATGGATTGATCCATGCGGTAAAATGCCAGTAACTTCCCGTTATTACTCCAGAATGTACCTTTGCTGATACCAAATTCATCCCTATGTACCGATTGGGCATAAACGATATTTTTACTGCCGTCTTTAGTGACCTGTTTAGTGCCATAAAAACCGGAATTAACAAAAAGGTTATCATTATCGACATAGGCTGTAAAGCCGGCATTACTTTCTTCGACAGCTGTTTTTTCAGCAATCGAATTTTTAATGAGTTCTCTGGTTTGATTGGTTACCGGGTTGAGTGCGATCTTATTGCCATTGGCATTGAATACCCAATCTGACGAAATAGTAAATTGTATTGCAGGCATTGCCTTCAGTTCGCCATAAGTAGATGATTTAAGTTTTTCATTCAATTGTTCCAGTGTAAGAAAATTTGTTTCCGCAGTTTGAAAATTTCCTTTTACCCAAACATCTTTGCCATCGATCTTTTTCAGGTACACATAATCATTGGTACCATAAACAAACTGTACCTGTTTTAAATTTTCTGCTGCAAGGCTGGTACGGTTCTTAACCAGGGCATCTTCCATGGTCAATAATTTAGTTTGGGCAGATAATGCAGCACTGGTAATTAATACAAAAAGAAATAATATTTTTTTCATGATTATTTATTGATTGACAAATGTATTGAAAAATACATGGCCTGACGTCCCCGTCTGACCATGTATTTTTCAATATTTACAGCCTGGTCAGATCAAGCCACAAATTTGCATGGCAAGCTCTTTATTACAAATAGAATTATCGCGTAATCCATTGTAAGAACGAAATGAAGACCATTTCCAATCTGCGGCATTTTGTACAAAGCCTGCTTCAACAGCATTACTGTGTATATAGTTAAAAGTATTGAGGTAATAGTCTTGCTTTGAAAAAAGCCGGCTATTCAATTCGGCTTCATCATTTAAACAAATTGCTTTTGTTTTTGGCCGGAACAAAGCTCCGCTTCGGTTATTTTTTATATTAAACTCATGAGCGTAGGTACTTAGTAATTTCCTGAAACCATTTGTAATTGGATCAAGTATCAAACCCCCTTGTTGTTTTATATCCAGGCTTCTATCATCAGTATAGATCATAAAGTGAAAATGATTATTCATCAGGCACCATGCTAAAGTTTCACAATGTGGGGTAATGTATTCCTTATACAATTGGAGGAAATAGAGGAAATGAAAGTCCTGGATAAATATGTTCTGTTGATTGTTTCCTTGATTGTAAACGTGATAAACGTTTTTGGGTAAGAATTTCATAAATATAACTTTTAGTGAAAAAAATGGTTCACTTAGTTAAGGTTTATGAAATTTAAAACATGATCTGACGACCTCGTCTGATCATGTGTATGTAATTTTGTTTACATGGTCAGACGAGGTCGTCAGACCATGTAAACATAGTTAATTCCTCAACGGCTTCCCGCTTTTTAACACCGACTGTATTCTTTCCAACGTCTTCTTCTCACCCGTCAAACTCAGGAATGCCTCTCTCTCCAGGTCAAGCAGGTATTGCTCACTTACCAATTGCGGTTCACTTAAGTCGCCGCCACACATTACATAAGCTAATTTTTTTGCTACGGTTACATCATGGTCGGTAGCATAGTTGGCACGCCACATACCGTTGATGCCTGCATGCATTGCACCAAGGGCACTGCGGCCTAACACTTTAATATCATTACGCTGCACCGGCATCACGTACCCATCATTATACAAATCGATAACAGCCTGCTTCGCTTCTGCAATACGGCGGCCCAGGTTGATACTTACCATATCTCTTCCTTTCCTGTAAATGCCAAGGTCAAAGGCTTCGTAAGCTGAAGTGCCCACTTTTGCAGTAGCGATAGTCAAGAAACGGTTTTGTACCGTTAATGTATCCACTTCACCTTCCTGCAATTCATCGGCGGCACGTAATACAAATTCTTTGGTGCCACCGCCTCCGGGAATAACGCCGATACCTACTTCCACCAAACCGGTATATGTTTCTGCCGCAGGTATTACTTTATCTGCATGTAAACAGATTTCGCAACCGCCGCCCAATGCTAAACCATGTGGTGCCAATACAACAGGTATGCCCGAATAGCGCACCCTCATCATCGTGTTTTGAAACATACGTATCGCCATGTCGATCTCATCATAATCCTGTTCAATTGCCAGCATAAATATCATCCCCACATTGGCGCCTGCACTAAAATTGGCTCCGTCGTTACCAATCACCAGCCCCTTATATTTTTCTTCTGCGAGGGTAATTGATCTTTGAATACCTTCTAAAACTTCACCACCGATACTACCCATTTTGGTATACCATTCCAGGCCAAGCACATCATCTCCCAAATGATACGTTCGGCAGGCGCTGTTCTTCCAAACAGTTTGATTTTCAAAATTCTTCATTACTATAAATGCATCTCCACCGGGTAATGGTTTAAAGTTTTTGGTTGTGACGTCATAATACATTTTTTTGCCGTTCTCAACTTTATAAAAAGAAGTATTGCCCGCGGCGATCATTTCATCTATCCATGGTGCCACATTGTAGCCTGCGGCTTTCATTGCCGTTACAGTTTTTGCAACACCCAACACATCCCAACTTTCAAATGCACCGATCTCCCATCCAAAACCCGCCATCATCCCATCATCCACCCGGTACAACTCATCGCTGATTTCAGGTATACGGTAGCTGATATACGAAAATAAATTATAATGAAACTGCCGGTAAAAATCGCCTGCTTTATCTGTACCGGCACACAATACTTTTAATCTTGATTTTAGATCGTCAATAGGTTTTGCTGTTTCCAGCGTAGCGAATTTCGGTTTAGTCCTTGGTTCATAATTCATAGTGGAGAGATTCAACGTATGAATTTCTTTCTCTCCTTTAGCCGATGCAGGCATTTTCCTGAAGAATCCCTGCCCTGTTTTATCGCCCAGCCAGTTATTCTCTACCATTTTATTCAGCCATGCGGGAATGGTAAACACTGCTTTTGCCTCATCATTGGGACAATTATCAGCAACGCCCTTTGCAACTTTCACCAACGTATCAATGCCCACAACATCGGCTGTTCTAAAAGTGGCAGACTTAGGCCTGCCGATAACCGGGCCGGTGAGTGCATCAATCTCATCAACATTCAACTGCAGTTTTTCCATGGCATTCATTATTGCCATCATGCCGAATACGCCCACACGGTTGGCGATAAACGCAGGTGTGTCTTTGCACAATACCGTAGTCTTTCCCAGATACAGGTCGCCATAGTGCATTAAAAAATCCACCACCCCGGGATCAGTAAAAGGAGTTGGAATGATTTCCAATAAGCGCAAATACCTTGGCGGGTTAAAAAAGTGTGTGCCGCAGAAATATTTTTTAAAATCATCGCTCCTGCCTGCTGCCATCATGTGAATAGGAATACCTGAAGTGTTAGAAGTAACCAATGTGCCGGGCTTACGAAATTGTTCCACCTGCGCAAAAACGGCTTGCTTGATATCCAGTCTTTCTACTACCACTTCTATTACCCAATCGCAATCAGCGATGTCTTTCATATTATCTGTAAAGTTGCCCGTCCTTATTTTTTTCACGGCATCTTTTGTATACAACGGCGAAGGATTACTTTTAATGGCAGCGGTCAAAGCGTCATTTACTATTTTATTTTTTTCAGCGGCTTTGGCAGTAGCGGGAAGGTCTTTAGGCTGAATATCCAGCAACAATACCTGTAAACCTACTCCTGCAAAATGGCAGGCAATGCGGCTTCCCATTACCCCGCTTCCCAAGACTGCTACTTTTTTAATGATCCTCTTCATATAAAATGTAATTAATAATGTATGTACAAAATTAGTGCTCTTTTATTAAATTAGTTAGCTAAACAACTAATTTTACCCGAAGATAAGTTTTAAGAGGGAAAAAACGTAAAAGACCGTATAATTACATACTACAATTCGAAAAACTACGTTATTGCTCTTAGAAGATTATATACTACCAGGATTTAGTACAATGATTACAAAATTTATTTAACTTAAACCTACTTTTATAATGCCGTTGAATTAGTACCTGAATAAAGAAAGCACATCCAATACCATGAAGCCACTAATAACCAAACAAACTGAAAACACCGACGCCTTCCTGAGCGTAAGTTATAAAGCTGCCAAAACCTGGCCTGCGGGTGTAGATGTGCAGGACAGTGTTATTGTAACGAATGCACAGTTTTATATAACTGGTTTTAATAAAACGGCTGCTGCCATTTTTGGTTTAACAGAAAGGCATTGTGCTGCCGCCACACTAACTGATGCCATAAAGTTCAGGTTCAAAGATGCTTCCCGGTATAAGATTTTATCTACTTTATTTACAACAGGAAGCTGGGGAGGTGAAACAATTTTTACCAATGCTGAGGGCCGGGAATTTAATTTTTATTCTACTGCCAGCTTAATTAATAATAATAGCACGGTTGTTATTACCAACAGGATCATTGAAGAAAAACATGATCAATTCCTGTTTCCAATAACACAAACGCCCGAAGCGCTTTTTAGTTTATTCATGGAGAACAGTCAAACGGGTTGCTGGATATATGATGAAAATGATTTTGTAGTTTTTGCCAACGATGCGTATACGGCGTCAACCGGTTTTGAAGGCAGCCCTATCGGTAAACATCTTTCAGCAATTTTTCCAGAAAAATTATCCAACAAACTCATTAAAAGAAATAAAGAGGTCTTGCAAAGTAATCTCCCCATGATCTCTGAGCATTCTTTAACCAGGGTAGATGGCACAGTGATCCATTTTGTATCCAATTCATTTATTTTTAAAACATCCGGCAACAAGCGATATATCGGAGGCCAGGCGATTGATATTACAGACAGGAGAAATTATGAAGAACAGGTTAAAAAGATCCATGAACGTTTTACCTATGCCGCTAATGCTACTTCCGAAGCAGTTTGGGACCTCGATATAAAAACAAACGAGATATACAGGAGCGATGCTTTTTACAAAATTTCCGGTTATCCCAAAGAACAGGTGTCGAACAGTATTAGCTGGTGGTTCGAAAAGATACATCCCGAGGATAAAGAAAGGGTAATCAAAAAATTTGAACAGGGGCTGGCATCAGGCAAAAGGAACTGGGAAGACGAATACCGCTTTCAATATGCCGATGGCACTTACAGGAATATTGCTGATAAAGGCTTCGCAATTTATGAACACAATACTCCTGTTCGGTTAATCGGGGCAATACAGGATATTACTGAAAGAAAAAAGCTGGAAGCACAATTGCTTTTTGAGCAGGTGAAAAAACAAAAGCTGATCAACCAGGCAACTATTGAAGCACAGGAAAAAGAGCGGGGTATGATCAGTGCTGAACTGCATGATAATGTTAACCAGCTGCTGATGAGTGCAAGATTACATATTGGTGCAGCTAAAAAAACTGAAAGCAATACCGACCTGCTCGATAAAGCCTCTGATTATTTATTGCAGGCAGTAGAAGAGATCAGGAGCCTTTCAAAAAAACTGAACAGCTCCATTGTTAAATCAGTTGGACTGGAGCAAAGTATATTTGATATCTGCCGTAACATGAAACAGTTCAACGATATCACCGTGACCACGGCAATTGATAAGAATGTAATTGATAAATTAACCCAGGAACAACAACTCGTTATTTTCAGGATCGTACAGGAACAAAGTAATAATATCATCAAATACTCAAGAGCTGCCGCCGCGAACATAGCTTTGTCAGAAAAGAATAACCAATGCAGTCTTGTAATAAGCGATAACGGTATTGGCTTTGATAAAGAAAAGCATAAAGCCAATGGTATTGGCTTTATCAACATCTTTAACAGGATAGATGCGTACAATGGTAAAGTTGAAATTGTGACTTACCCTGATAATGGTTGTACCCTGAATATCTCTATGCCTTACGTAGTATAGCTTTCCCGATTATTGATTATAGCTTGGGATTGATTAATATGAATAGAATCGACATGATCTTTACGGATGATACTATACCCGTAGTAAATACATAATAAGCCCAGCAATTCTGTTACATACAACACTTCTATATACCCAAACTTGGTGAATGAACCTCCAATACCAGGCAACAGGCCACCCACAGCAATAAAAATATTTCCCAGGAACCGGTTTTTAAATTTACTGTCTTTTGCATATTTAATGGCGGAATAAATAGCACCACCCACCAAAAGAATAAATGCATAGATATTTATAAACGGTGTGATATACCTTATAAATTTCCAATCGAGTATCTTACCTGTCATACGGTTATTTTCTACCAGTTCGGGATGAACAGGAGAAAGTATCACCAATACCGTACAAACTATCACAATGCTCACCAGTATAGCAGATAAAATATCAGCGGTATGCTTTTTTAGTAACAGGTAAGCAGTACCCTGTGCCAAAGGCGCACCACCAAGCAAAGCGCCTAAAATATACCAGGCCTTAAAATTTGTAATACTAAATCCGGTAAGCGTGTTGATACTTTCTGTTACAGTGCCCGCACCATAAAATAACACGCCCAACATCCACCAAAAAATATACATGGCTTTACTTTTATATCGCCAGTGATTATAGAGGAGTATAAAAAAATAGGCTGCAAATAATGTAGTAATGATTGGCAGGTAATGTATCCATAGCATAATAGCAAAATAATATCCGCAAAGGTCCCTTAATACCGGCTATTATTTATCATACTTATGTAAAAAATTAATTTACCGATGAACCAGGTTCAATACCATCTCCCGGTTTTACAAAATGTAATTTACCAGCACTGTCTTCCGCCATCAGGATCATACCATTACTTTCGATGCCCCTCATTTTACGGGGGGCCAGGTTAACCACCACCGTTACCTGTTTACCTAAGATATCTTCCGGTTTAAAATGTAATGCTATACCCGATACAATCGTTCTTTTTTCAAAACCCAGGTCTACTTCCAGTTTCAATAACTTATCAGCTTTCTCCACTTTTTCTGCGGCAACAATGGTACCCACTCTAAGGTCGATCTTTGCAAAATCATCGAAAACAATTTCAGGTTTTACGTTGGCGGTATCGGGCTTTTTTTCTTCCACTTTAATTGCTTTTTGAATTATTGGTTTTGAATTAGCTTTTAATTTTTCTATTTGTATCGTTATTTCTTCGTCTTCAATTTTCCGGAATAGTAACTGCGGTTCTCTTAAACTGTAACCAACGCTCAGCAATTTTATTTTACCGGCATTTTGCCAATCCAGCATTTTGTCCACCACTTTCATCATGTAGCATAATTTAGATGCCGTGTTGGGTAAAAATGGATTGACCAATACTGCAAGGTTTGCTGTTAACTGCAAACATAAATGCAAGGTATTATCGATCAGCTTTTGTGCTTCAACGGTAAGTTGCCCGCCCACAGGGCCCTGTGGGTTGCCTGTTGTCTTTTTCGCTACGATCCACGGTTCTTTCTTCTGCATATATTGGTTGCCTTTACGGCTAAGGTCGATCACTTCAAATAATGCTTCACGAAATTTATATTCTTCGAGTAGATTTTCAATTTTGGATTTTGAATTTTGAATTTCTGTTATTACCAGTTTATCATTTTCATCCAAAATATCTTCATGCAGCTTAGGCACTTTACCTTTACATAATTTGTGCATTAACACCCATGTGCGGTTCACAAAATTACCAAAGATATTCACCAGTTCGCTGTTCACTGCATCCTGGAAACCTTTCCATGTAAATTCACTGTCTTTTGTTTCAGGTGCGATCTGCGTCAAATAATAACGCAGCATATCCACGCACTGCGGACCGCCATTATCTTTTTTTACAAAGTCATTAATATAATCCTGCATCTCCAGTTTCCAGTTGCGGCTGGTACTCATCTTATCCCCTTCTAAATTTAAAAATTCATTACTGGGTACATTGTTGGGAACAATATTGCCATGCAGCTTCAGCATAACCGGGAAAATGATACAATGAAAAACAATATTATCCTTTCCTATAAAATGCACCAGCTTCGTATCTTCATTATACCAATAAGGCTTCCAGTCTTTACCATTATCCAGCGCCCATTGCCTGGTTGCACTGATATAACCGATCGGTGCATCAAACCAAACGTATAACACTTTACCTTCCGCGCCGGGCAGCGGAACTTTTATCCCCCACTCCAAATCACGCGTTACTGCCCTTGGTTGTAAACCACCTTCGATCCAGCTCCTGCATTGTCCTACTACTGTTGGCCGCCAATCATCAACATGCTCTTTTAATATCCATTCCTTTAACCAGGCTTCGTGTTTATTGAGTGGTAAGTACCAGTGTTTGGTAGCTTTTTTTACCGGCACATTACCGCTTATCGTACTTACCGGGTTTATTAATTCATCCGGGCTAAGTGCGGTGCCGCATCTTTCACACTGATCGCCAAAAGCATTTTCGTAACCGCAATTGGGACAAGTGCCTTTAATATAACGGTCGGCCAAAAAAGTTTCAGTAGCTTCATCATAATATTGTTCGCTCTCTTTTATTTCCAGGTCTCCCTTATTATTGAGGTATGTAAAAAAATCCTGTGCCGTTTCGTGGTGCAGCGGTGCCGAAGTGCGGTGATAAATATCAAAAGCAATACTCAGGTCATCAAAATTCTGTTTGATGATGGTATGGTATTTATCAATAATGGCCTGTGGGGTTGTACCTTCTTTTGTAGCCTGGATAGGAATGGCAGTACCATGTTCATCACTGCCGCATACAAACACCACATCTCTTTTTTGCGCTTTCAGGTAACGCACATAAATATCTGCCGGTAAATAACATCCTGCCAGGTGGCCCACATGCTTCAGCCCGTTGGCATAAGGCAGGGCGGCCGTAATTAAATATCTTTTAGGTTCGTTCATCGAGCTGCAAAAATACCTAAAGAAGGGTCAATACCCAAAGAAAGAAAAAAGAGATCAATAATTTTATTTCCCATCCTCTTACAAGTAACAAATTTTAACCCGCTCAGGATAATACAATTGGTACAATTTTCCATGGCATTTTAAATAACTATGCCGGAGTATAAATGGATTGGGTAAATCTTAAATTAATAGTGGGAAGAGCGTATACATCTTCCTTTTTTAATAAATAACTGTAAATTAGATTATGAACCGTAAACATTTTCTATCATCGATGATCCCTTTGGGGGCTGTGCTCTCCGCTTCAGCCAGTACGGCATTTATTGAAGAGCCTGACATACCGGCTAAAATTCCTCCTTATTTAAAAAAAGGAGATACCATTGGCATTACCTGCCCCGCCGGCTATATCACATGGGAAGATATTCAACCGGCTGTAACAAAAATGAAAGAATGGGGTTTTGAAATAAAGATCGGCAGCACTGTTGGAAAAAAAGATTTTACATTCGGCGGTACTGATGAAGAACGCCAGCATGACCTCCAGCAAATGATGGATGATAAAAGTATTAAGGCCATCATGTGTGCAAGGGGGGGCTATGGCGCCGTGCGTATCATTGATAATATTAATTTTAAAAAATTTGTCGCTGCCCCCAAATGGATCATCGGCTTCAGTGATATCACGGTTATTCATTCACACCTCAATAAAAATTTCGGCATCGCTTCCATTCACTCCAAAATGTGCAATAGTTTTCCCGCCGACTGGAGTGTGGCAGAGCCTGTGCAAATAGAAACTATTGAGTCGATACAAAAATGTTTGACAGGGCAAAAAATGAATTATACCGTACTACCCAACGAAAAAAATAAAGCCGGTATTGCCGAAGGCATTTTAATTGGCGGTAATTTAAAAACGCTGGAAACACTGGCGGGAAGTAATACAGATATCAATACTGATGGTAAGATCTTATTTGTAGAAGATACCGGCGAATATTTATATAGTATCGACCGAATGTTCTGGAACCTGAAGCGCACGGGAAAGTTAAACAAACTGAAAGCATTGGTCGTTGGCGGATTCAAAGTAAAGCCTTCCGAAGATCCGGTTGATGAATTTGGGAAGGACCTCGTGGAAATCGTTTTGGAAAAAGTAAAAGAATGGCACTACCCCGTTTGTTTTGATTTCCCTGTGGGGCATCAAAAAAATAATTTTGCTTTGAAATGCGGTGTTAAGCACAAACTTACGGTAACCTCCGTTGCAGTAAGTTTAACCGAGCGCAAATAATATTTTTAGCGTAACAACATACCATGTAAAATTGGCTGCTTTCATTTTTTGAGCAATACTAAAAAATAGAAACAGCAACAGGACTAAAATTGATGAACGCACAACGAAGTCTGGAACTGTAAATTTACTCAAAAATTATACCCGCTTTTCTATACTTTGCATAAAATTTACGCATGATTACTATCCCCCCCTACTTAAAAAAAGGAAATACTATTGGCATTACCTGCCCTGCTGGCTACATGACGAAAGAAAAAGCACAAACCTGCGTCAGCGTTTTACAGCAATGGGGATACCAAGTAATGGTTGGTAAAACACTGGGCAGTGCTTCTTCGAATTATTTCAGCGGAACCGATCAGGACAGGCTGGGCGAATTGCAGGCAATGCTGGATGATAAAAATATTCAGGCCATTTTATGTGGCCGTGGCGGTTACGGCACGGGAAGAATAATTGACCAGCTTGATTTTAAAAAATTCAAAAAAAATCCCAAGTGGGTCATTGGCTTCAGTGATATCACGGTATTGCATTCCCATATCTATAGTAATTTAAAAATAGCGAGCCTGCATGCGCCAATGGCTGCCGCATTCAATGATGAAGGATACAAAAATGAATTTATTGTTTCTTTGCAAAAAGCCATAACTGGTAAAAAAGCCAGCTATAAAACCCATGTTCATGTATTTAATAAACCCGGAATTGCCGAAGGCGAATTGATTGGCGGCAATCTTTCGCTATTAGCACATTTAACAGGCACGCCTTCTGATATCAAAACAAAAAATAAAATTTTATTTATCGAAGATACCGGCGAATACATTTACAATATTGATCGTATGCTGTACCAGTTAAAGCGTGCAGGTAAACTGGAAAAGTTAGCCGGTTTGATCATTGGCGGTTTTACTGATATGAAAGACACCGAAAGGCCTTTTGGAAAAACAGTTTATGAAGTGATCAAAGAAATCGTTGCGGAATACGATTACCCGGTTTGTTTTGATTTTCCTGTAAGCCACGGCACCCCAAATTATGCCTTGAAAGTGGGTGGAACATATTTCCTGAAAATTGAAAAAAAAGGAGTGCAGTTAACGGAGCTCTAGCAAACTATCCAGTTTTTTTTTATACAGGTCAAACTCTGCTAAATTATGGTGGGTACCATTTTCAATAGTGATGAATTCATCAGCAGGTTTTAAAATTTTTTTTAGCCTGGAAGCACAACGGTACGGTATCACTCCATCATCGGTACCATGAAAGATAGTGACCGGGTAATTCACGTCCTGCAAATATGCATAAGTAGGAATTTTGTATACCGACATCCTGGTAGTTGGATAGATAAATGCATAGCAGCCAAAAAGATCAGGTATGCTGTAATAAGGTGTTTCCAGTATTAATCTTTTGCAATTACTTTGCGAAGCCACATAAGCCGCGATGCCGGTACCTAAAGATTTCCCGTAAAGAATAATACTGTCTTTTCCATACTTACCCAACGCCATTTTCTGAATTTCCAGTGCCTGTTGATACAGCTTTTTTTCTGTCCTGGTACCGCTGCTTTTACCAAATCCGGGATAATCTTCCATCCATACTTCATAACCATGGCGCGTAAAGATGGCTGCAAATTTTGCATAGCGCTCAATATTCTGCTTATTGCCATGATAATAAATTACTACCCCTTTTCTTAACGGGTTCTTCGGAAAGAATTTTATCATATTCACCGTATCTACTTCATTAAAAGCAATATTGACCTCTTCAAAAGGAACATCAAATGTAAATACGTGGTCCTTTGATAATTTTTCGGGATGAAATAAAAAATATTCCTGCAAATAAAATAGCGCAATGCCGATTATTGAATAAAGAAGCACTACTACTTTCACCCATCTAAAGACTTTGTGTTTCAGGCTTGTTTTAGGTCTTGCAGCATTGTCCATTATCAATTATTAATTTATTAATTAAGCCTGTAGTATATCCCTTATAAAATTATGGTACACCGGAAAGCTGGGTAGGTTATTATGTTTTCCTCCCTGTATGCGTATCAATGTTATTTTACGTGGATTAAGCTGTTGCAATTTTTCACTATTGCTGATAGGTATTAAAAAATCCCTGGTGCCGTGCAGGATATAGGTATGGCATTTTACTTCGGGCAGCCATTTATCGGTGCGTAAATGAAAACGTAAAATATATTTCACAGGTAAGATGGGTAAAAAACGTTCAATGGTTTTTTTAAAACTAAAATAAGGTGCATCCAGTATCAAATAACGGGGGCTGTTATCTGCTGCCAGTTTTGCCGCAAACCCACTGCCTAAACTTCGCCCATACACGATAAGATGACTTTGCGGGTAAGTAGCGGCAAGCTGGTCATATACAAATTGCATATCATTGAGCATATCCACTTCATTTCTTTTGCCGGTGCTTTTACCAAAGCCGCGGTAATCTACCAGCACCACATCATACTTGTAACGGTAAAAATCTTTGGCATATTTTGCCCAGCCTTTTATACTGCGGCTGTTGCCATGAAAATATAAAATTAAGCCCAGTGGTTTTTCTGTATGAAAGTGCAACCCGTTTATCCGCACGCCTTTTTCTACATCAAAAAATAATTCACGGAATGGCGCATCGTATTTGTAAATAAAATCCTGGCGCAGCTTCTCCGGTTTAAAAATAAATTTTTCCTGGATAAAATAAATGATAACAGAAAGCACTACAATGCCACCAATGATATATAAAACGATGTGAAGCAAGAGGAAGTTTAGGTGTTTAGATGTTTAGTGCGGTTAAATTTATTGACGTGTTAAATTAGTCATTCTATTATTATTAACAAATACTAAATAAACATCCATTCTCCATTAGGGCTCAGGGGGCAAACTGTTTTTTCCATGCTTCGGTTCCGCCAACAAGATTAACGAGGTTGGCCAATTGAAATTTTTCCTGCAGGCGCTGGATGGCCACCTGGCTGCGGATGCCTTTACGGCAATAAATAATCACTGGCTTGTTGATAGCAATCTTCTGAGCCTGGTGTACGATCTCCCCGAGCGGGATCAGTTCCCCGCCAATATTGAATTCCTGGTGCTCTTCGGGTTCTCTAACATCGATCAGTTGAAAATCATCTTTATTTTCAATTAATGCCGACAATGCTGTTACAGTAATGCTTTTCATGTTAATTCATCATCTTCTTCATCGGTATATACCCTGTTTAATTTCAGCTTGCTTAAGGGCGCTACTACCAGCGGGAATTTTTCTACCTGCACTTTACTTTGCTCCAGTCCAAATCCTTTTTCTTCGCTGAGTGAAATTTCTTTTACCCAGAAATAAAGGCGCATAATTAATTTTTCAAAGAAAGGCAATTCATTATCCTGGGATAAGAATTTTTCCATAACCACGAACTGGAAATCGCCGGTAACATTATTGCGTTGCTGGCTTTCGTAGCGGCTGGTAACATTCACTTCGCGGTTGGCTACCAGGTCTTCCACCACTTTTTTAAACATGAGGTTTATCCTTGGGGCAATCCTGAAGCCAAGGCGGAATTCTACCCGGATGATATCATTGGGAATAATATGTTCAACAGAATATTCAGAGGTGTAAGGATCATCCAGCGTATCTACGTGCACAAACCAATAAATATCCGCACGTTTTGGCTTACCGCTTAAGATGCTGTAAATAATTTTATGCTCAATTTCTTTGGGGTTATTGGCACTCGTAAGGTATACCAGATGCGTGGCGTATTTTGGTACGGTTATATCGTTACTCAATTCTTCCAGCTTGGGAATATATTCTTCCAGCCGCACAAACTCTACATAACGGTTTTTAATTTTCCTTGCCCTGTACCACACATACATTACCGCAAACAACGCTCCTCCAACAATTAAAGTAACATAACCTCCATGAGGGAATTTATCGAGGTTGGCAATCAAGAAACTTATTTCAATTGTTAAAAAAACGATTAAAAATAAATAGATCAATACTGGTTTGGCCCGCCGTGATATCAAATAATTAGAAAATAAAATCGTGGTAGCTAACATACACAAGGTAATGGCAAGGCCGTACGCTGCACCCATTGCTCCAGAGTTTTGAAAGTATAGTACAATACCTACACAGCCCACAAATAGTAATGTATTTATTCCCGGTACAAACAACTGTCCTTTTGCTTCGCTGGGATAATTGATCTTCATTTTAGGCCATAGGTTAAGGCGAATGGCCTCACTGATCAAAGTGAATGACCCGCTGATCAAGGCCTGGCTGGCAATGATAGCCGCCAAAGTAGCTATAACAATACCGGGGTATAAAAACCATTCCGGCATCATTTCAAAAAATGGATTTTTCATGAGCACAGCACCGGGTATATTTTTTAAATGATCGCTGGTGGCAAATATTTTTCCATTATTGTGCAACAACCAGGCACCCTGTCCAAGATAGTTCAGTATTAAGGTAGTTTTTACAAATATCCAGGTATAGCGGATATTGGCCCGGCCGGTATGACCAAGGTCGCTGTACAACGCTTCAGCGCCGGTAGTACATAAGAAAACTGCACCCAGTAACCAGAAACCTTTAGGATAAGAAATTAAAAGTTTTATTGCATAGTAAGGATTAAAGGCTTTTAAAATATGCCATTCGTCAGAGATATGTGCCAGGCCCAAAACGGCCAGCATTAAAAACCATATCAACATTATTGGGCCAAACATTTTACCAATGCTTCCCGAGCCAAACTGCTGCATAAAAAACAGGAAAGTCAATATGGCTAATACAATTAAAATAATAGTATTATCCGTAATGCCATGCAGTACGGGAATATTACGCAAACCTTCTACCGCTGCGGAAACAGAAATGGGAGGTGTGATCATGCCATCAGCTAACAGCGCTGCACCACCGAGCATAGCTGGAATGACCAGCCATTTTTTTTGCCTGCGCACCAATGTATACAGGCTGAATATCCCTCCTTCACCCCGGTTATCCGCTTTGAGGGTAAGGATTACATATTTAACGGTGGTTTGAAGCGTAAGTGTCCAGATGATACAACTTAATCCGCCAATGATAAGCAGGGGTTCAATTGCTTTGCCATTTATGATTTCACTAAATACATAGAGCGGGGAGGTTCCGATATCGCCGTAAATAATACCCAGAGCTACAATTAAACCTGCAGTGGTAACCTTGTTTACATGTTTGGACACTAGAAAAAATTTAATCGTTCAAAAGAGCATTACGGTACAACCGCAACCTCTTCAACTCCCTGCTACAGCTGGTTTCATTGCTGCCGGTAAGCTGTTTTTAAAAAACAGGTACAAATGTAGAATGAAAATAAATATAAGGGGTAGATTATTTTGGATATTTAAAAACGTATAACTAACCCAGTCATCAAAGATCATGTAATAACCGCATGGGCTTTATATCGGCCTGAGGCGGTATCAAAGTTTCCAATTCAACACAATTACCGGATAAAAACATTGGGTGATTTCGGTTGAAAAACTATTAACGATGGATCAAATGCTGAAACCTATACTACTTATATTGATGAAACGACCAGTGCAGTGAACATAGAAGGGAATGGTTGTGCTGCGGGTAATCAATTCTAAGAAGGAAGAGAATTCCTGCCAGGGGTAATATAATTTGGTTTCAAAGTCATTAACTGTAAAGGCTTGAAATATAAAATGAATAATTTTTTTGGGCCGAATAAACTCATCCAACCAATTATGCCGTAACCGGAAAAGTTACGGTAAGCTTGCAACCGCTTCCTGGCTTCGAAATAAAATCAGCTTTTCCGTGGTAAGAGATGGCACGGCTTTTAATATTGTCGACACCGATACCGGTTTGTTTTTTTTTCGTGTCAAAACCAATTCCATTGTCTGTTATATCGAGCTGCACCCTGTTCCCATTTTGCAAAAGGCTGATGCTGACCTTTGTGGCCTGTGCGTGTTTCAAAATATTGTTGACTTGTTCCTGTATTATCCTGAAAATATTCAGTTTGAATTTATTGGTTACTGTTTCTTCTTTGAATTCCCGGAGTGCACAGGATATTTTTACCATGTTCACTTCCTGCAGATCACTTGCAAGATTTTCAATGGCAATACAAAGCCCCAGGTCGTTAATGATATTGGTGGAAAGTCCTTTAGTAAGTTTTCTTATCTCTTCAATTGCAGAGAGGGTATATTCCGACGAGCGGCTTAAATACATCGCATTGCCCGGCCCTCCTTTTTTCGCCATTTCAAGATACATCCAGGAAGCCCCCAATAATTGGTTTATATTATCGTGCAATTCTTTTCTAATGTTGGAACGTTCCATTTCGTTGGCATCTTCTGCGGCATCTGTAATTTGTTTTCCTTTAAGTTTAATTTCATGATCGAGTTTTTCTTCCAGGTCATTTTGCCGGCTGAGGTCGTGCATGGCACCTATCATACGAAAGGCTTTGCCATCTTTATGCCTGATGATACTGGCCCTTATATATACTTTTGCAATAGAGCCATCGGCCCTGCTAACATTGTAGGCGTGCTCCCAGTTAGTGGCAGACGATTTAATGGCATTTTGTAATTCCTTTACCACAGCTTCCCTATCATCCGGATGAAGATGATTGACCCAATTGTGCATCATCTCTCCTTTTTTATTTTTTATATGATAGCCAAACAATTCTTCAAATCCCTCACCAATAAATACAACATTGGTAGTTAAATCCCAGTCCCATATTACATCAAAAGAAAGTTTAGCAGCCAACAGGAATTTTTCGCTGTCTTCTTCATGAATAGTAATTTGTTGCCGGAATTTTTTTTCCAGGTCCTCCAGGCGGCTTACATCCTGTATAGCTCCTATCAATCGTATCGCTTTTCCTTCGTCGTCGCCTACAATACATGCCCTGCAGTTGGCAGAAGCCAAAGTTCCATCGCGGCGTTTAAACATAAAACTATCATTCCAGCTTTTACTCCCCGAAATAATTGTTTTCATTAATTTACTTTTTACTTTTCCCTGTTCTTTCGAAACCAGGCATCTGCAGAGATCAGTAAAAGCAATGGAATTGTTACGCACTTTATATCCAAACACTTCTTCAATACTATCGCCTACATAAACCTGGCCGGTAGCTATATCCCAATCCCACATTACATCATAAGAAGATTTGGCAATGTATTTTATCCATTCATTATGCTCTGCCATCCTTGCATCTGATTTTTTCAGCGCTGCTACAATATGGTCAGCAACTAATTTATCCTTTTTAATATCGATCTTTTTTTGTTTTGCTTTGGCAAGAATAATGTCATTTGCAACTGCCATCTTTTTGTTACGGTCAATAGTTTTCTGTTTCGATTTAACTAGAAAAATATTGTCAGCCACAATTTTATCTTTTTTAACATCGATCTTTTTTTGTTCCAACTTAACAAAATCTATGTTAGCCGCAACCAGTTTATCCTTTTCTGCATCAATAATTTTCTGATCCAGGAGGCGCTGCGTCATATCTGTAACAGTGGTGATCGATTTCACAATACCATCTTCTCCTGTAAAAACGGCGGAGGTAATTTCACAAAAAAAAGGTTTACCATTTTTTTTGATCGCCAGCACCTTGGCCTTGGATTGGCCTTCAGCTGTTCTTTGTTTGATCATTTTTTTAAAACTGCTTTCCTTAATGGCAAAAATATCAACCCTGCTTTTGGTAAGCAGTTCTTTTTTTGAATAGCCGAATAATTTACAGGACGCCTTGTTGGCCATTATTATCTTTCCGGTCTTTACTATTATGATAATATTTGCCTGTGCTACGTTATTAAACGCAAGTTGGGTGAGATCAGCATCAACAGGGATAGCAGCATCTCTTCTTAATGCAGCAGTTGTTGGGTTGTTGATGTTTTGCGAAATCCTGCGCATAACATATATAGTTAAAGAGTAAGGTATCTCAATACAGCTTAGCACCTGTTATATAATTTTTTTATTAAGTTGCATAATTCACACATACACGTAACAGTTGTAAAATTTTTATTGCAGCCATTCCCTTGAAATTGGTACAGCAGCTTATAAAAAACAGCCCCGCTATTAAAGCGGGGCCACACAAACATAACAAATACAAAACTTCGTATAAACGACCCTGTAATTAAATTACAGGAGCACAAAAATTTAATCAGGTTTCTTTCCTTCGAGGAAGCTGTTAATCGTACTGATCTCTGCCTGGTTATTATCGTCGGATTTTACAGTATAGTTACTGTAAAAATTTTCTACGTCGGCAATGGAGTTGTGTAATTCCATATTGCGGCGAAGGTAAGCTGGCACCGTTTCAAACTCATTATTCGGATCGGCTGCATTGATGTTAAATGACAAATTACGCAGCTTCGCAATGCGTTCCATAGCCCGGCGCCTGAGTTCTTCTGTTTCGTCCTGCGGTGCAGGATCCTCAACATCAGACATCATGATGGGCTGAGTTTGTTGTACAAGTTGCTCTTCCTCCGCCGCTTGATGGGATTTAACCACCAGCTGCATCTCAATTTCAGGTTCGTCGGCCTTAATTGTTACCTGCAATGGCAGTAGCTCCTCGGTAGAATTGGATTCTGGTTTAGGCTGGTCCTCCACGTAAATTTGTGCAGGCTTCGCCAATTTAACCCCCGACGAAGGGGTATTGCTAGCTTCTTTATCTATAGCTGAATTTAAAGATTGAACGCTGGTTTTGCTGATGGGCTTTTCGGTGGGTACTGGAGTTTCAGGAATATCAAACGATATAAAAGATGTTTGATCTGCGGCCGAAGATATTTCAAAAAACACCGGAGTTTCATCCCTTTTTTCCCCAGTAATTTTACGAGGTAGTTCTACTTTTGTTGGTGCTGGTTTTGGTTCCACCAGTTTTGGCATCATTTCATCTTCTGCTACCTGAATAGGTGTTTCACTGATCTCCGCAATGGCCTGTTCTTCTGCCAGGAGCCGGACGCTGTCTTCTTTTTCATCAAACTGTAATGTTGGCTGTTGGGAGATCTTTATCACTTTAGCAACCGGTACTTCTTTTACCGGCATCTCCAAAGTCATTACGATCTTATCAGTTTTCTTTTCTTCTTCTGCAACAGGTGCTTTCTTTTCAAAAGGATCCTTGTGTTCAAAACCCGTTGCGATCAGTGTGATACCGATCTCACTGCCTAACGTATTGTCGTACCCTAAACCTAATATCACATCAGTATCTTCTCCTGCATTACTCAATAAATGGTTTTGAATTATTTCTACTTCGTCCATAGTGAATTCATGTTCACCTTCGGCAGAATTGATATTGATTAAAATCCATTTTGCGCCGCGGATATCATTGTCATTCAGTAATGGTGAGTTCAGTGCATTTTCAATGGCCAGCTGTGCCCTGTTTTCGCCTTCCGCAGATGCACTGCCTAAAATCGCTACACCACCATTGCTCATTACAGTACATACATCGGCAAAATCCACGTTGATCTGGCCGGTGCTGTTAATTACATCAGTGATACATTTTGCCGCAGTTGCCAAAACATTATCCGCTTTTGCAAAAGCTTCTTTCATTTTTAAATTACCAAACTGGTGGCGGAGTTTATCGTTGCTGATCACCAGTAAAGTATCCACATGGTTCTTCAGCAGCATGATGCCTTCTTCTGCCTGCGCAATTCTTTTTTTGCCTTCATAA
Organism: Chitinophagales bacterium; assembly: GCA_038205215.1. Lineage (GTDB taxonomy): Bacteria > Bacteroidota > Bacteroidia > Chitinophagales > Chitinophagaceae > Ferruginibacter. Next base: position 36,763 of record JBBRCB010000018.1, read on the forward strand.
GCAAATGGCGTTGTAACAATACCTACAGTAAGTATACCCAGGTCTTTACAAATTTTCGCAAGTATCGGTGCACCGCCGGTACCCGTACCTCCACCCATACCCGCAGTGATGAAAGCCATCTTGGTATTCACTTCCAGGATACGTTTTATTTCTTCTAGGCTTTCTTCTGTTGCCTGCCTGCCGATCGCAGGATTAGCGCCTGCACCCAATCCCTGCGTAAGGTGCGGCCCCAGCTGTATTTTGTTAGGCACTTTACTCTGCGAGATCGCCTGTGCATCTGTATTACAAATAATGAAGTTCACGCCTTCAATATTCTGAGAGAACATGTGGTTTACTGCATTGCTGCCGCCGCCGCCAACGCCAATCACCTTAATAATGGAAGATTGCTCTTTTGGCAAATCAAAATGTATCATAGCTTGTTTGTTTTAAGTGCTTATTAAATTCAGTTAAGGGAAATTTAATAACCGCTGTTAGAATTCATACAGCACAACCGTTCGGTTAGTAAGACAGAAACATGTGCTGTACATTAATAATGGGGCCTCCTCAAACCCCTCCGAAAGAGGGGCTTTAAAGAGTATTTTTATTTAAAAGAACTTTCGAAGTCATATACCTTTCTCAAGTCTCCCTTTGGGGGATGGAGGGGGCATTATAATTTTGCGTCTTCTTCTTCTTTAAACAGATCGATCAGCCCGTTTTTAAAGCCATCCATAAAACCTTTCAGGGTCTTACGTTGTTTTATTTTTACCGGCTGTGTTTCAGCTGCTACGTCAAGCACTTCATCAACCGGCTGTTGCTGCAAACTTTCCGGCACTTCTACTTTCCTGAAAGTTTCTTCAAACTGTTTGTTTTTATTTTCATAATCGTTATAGCCTTTTAATATCAAACCGATACAAGTGCTGTACATGGGTTTGGCCAGTTCGTCGATATGCCCTGATGCCAGGTGTTCGTTCGGGTAACCGATCCTTGCATTCAGGCCGGTAACATATTCTGTTAACTGGATCAAATGTTTTAACTGGGAACCGCCGCCGGTTAAAATGATACCACCATTCAGCATCCTGGTATCCAAACCCACCTGCTTCAAATGATAAGTAACAAAATCCATAATCTCGCTCATGCGTGCCTGTATGATGCCTGCGAGGTTCTTTACAGAAATTTCTTTTGGTGCCATTCCGCGTAAACCCGGAATGGTAATGAATGCGTTTGATTTGGCTTCATCACTTAATGCACTGCCGAACTGTACTTTCATTTGCTCAGCCTGTGTTTTCAATACACCCAAACCGGTTTTGATATCGTTGGTGATATTTTCACCACCGAAAGGGATAACCGCAGTATGTTTCAAAATACCTTCATAAAAAACGGCGAGATCAGTAGTACCACCGCCAATATCTACAATAGCAACTCCTGCTTCCAGGTCCTGGTCGCACATTACCGCTGCTGCAGAAGCCAAAGGCTGTAAAACAAGATCTTTTGTTTGCAATCCTGCTTTTTCCACACTTCTGTTGATATTGCGGATAGCATTTTTATCACCTGTGATGATATGAAAATTAGCACCCACTTTTACGCCGCTGTATCCAATAGGATTAGGAATATTCTGAAAATTATCTACGGTAAATTCCTGGGGTATCACATCAATGATCTGGTCGCCTGCAGGAATATAAGTTCGGTACTGGTCCGCGATCAGGCGATCGATTTCACCCTGGCTGATCTCATCTTCAACTGCCTGGCGCACAATATCACCACGGGTTTGTAAACTTTTAATGTGATGGCCGGCAATACCAACGTATACTTCTCCTATTTCCAGGTTTGGATTGGAGTCGTAACAGTTCTTTAATGCCATTTCAATGGCCTTGATGGTTTGATCGATGTTCAACACCATGCCGTGTTGTACACCGTTACTGTTGGCGCGGCCAAAACCGAGTATCTCCAGTTTGCCGTATTCATTTTTACGCCCTGCAATAGCGGCAATCTTCGTGGTACCGATATCAAGGCCTACAATGATGGGTTGTTCGTGATTCATAATTGTATGTTTTGTGTGTTTGTGTATTGTTTGATTGATTGGTTGATTGTTCGTTGTTCATGGTTCATAGCAGCGCCTTCGATCTGTAAGCGCTGTTCTATGAACTATCAACTAAGAACTATGAACTGTTTTTAATAATCATTTTTAATAGGTTTATCTTTTTTCGGCATTACTACTTTTGGTTTTTGCGTTACCGGCTGTATATTTTGTTTTACAGCAGGAACGGTATTGGTTGGTTTTTTAATGAGCGCCGTTTTATCGCCCTTGATAACAGGATGGGATTTTGCCCCCGGGGCACTATGCGCCGGCTCCGGTTTTTTAACAGGAATTGAATTGGACGGTGTTTGTTTTACAAGGGGTAACGGATTAGCGTGTACCGGATTGAGATGGGGTGTATTGGTTATTGGCTGCAGAGATCCACCAGTTGCCTGGTTGTTTGTTTCGAAATTATCTTCCCGTTGTATCGATTGTTGTATCATACTGCTATCGGCAGTATTGTTATTATTATCAGGCAAAATGGTTTGTAAAGAATCTTCCGCCTGCTTTGCCGCGTTGGCAGCGATCAGTTGCATGATCTGCAATGTCCTTACCGAATCTGCTGTCTTATCTTCAGCGCCTCTTCTTGTTGCTACCAGTTGGTTCATGTATTGTACATTGAGAACACTATATTTGTTCCAGCCCGTTTTTACCATTACTTCTTTATAAAATAATTCCAGTTTATTAAATTTTTCCTCAATAGCGCCGGCATCTCCAAAAACGATCAACTGGTTACCGATTTTGGGAATCATTTCAAAACGGCCTTGTGGCGTGATGTCCACCTGTTCGATCATCCCCATGAGGAAGGAATTTTTTTGAATGGCTAAGCTGATCTCCTTTACCCCGTTCAATACACTACTGTCAGCCGCTGATAAAACAATGTTATCAGAAGGAAAACCGGTAAATACCGGCAGCCTTGCCGAAAATTTATCACTCAATGGCAATACCGCTAATGCGGTATCAATGTAAAAAGACCTGTTGCCTGTAGTGAATACCCTGGCAACAGGCTCCCGCTCCTGCAGGTTCACTTTTAAAATATCATTATTATCAAAGAACAATTCCGCATTCTTCACCCATTTGCTTTTCTCCAGTTCCATTTCTATCTTTTGCAGATCAAAAGCACCAATAGACCTGCCCCCTGGATTGCCGTCGCTGAATTTTTTTATAGTAGCCAGGATATCGTCGTCGTCAACAAATTTTTGATCACCTGTTTTTTCAATACCTGTTATTGTTATTTCAATATTTGTACATTTTGCCGCATCCTTCTTTTTAATTGCGGCCACCAGCAATACGGTTGTTCCCGTACCAACAGTTACCCACAACAGGGCGAGCAGAATTTTTTTAATACTGTATCGTCTTTTATCGTTCATCTTTTTAACCGCTCACGGGGTTTGGCACCGCTGCCAGGGTTTTTATCGTTTATTAATTAAAATATTTTTTATTGGTTCTACCAATGTGTCAATATCTCCTGCTCCCGCTGTGATAAAAAATGTTGCTTTTCCATAATCATTGCAATACCTTACAAAATCCAATACCTCTTCTTTTGTTTGATAAAGATGCCCTTTCCCTGCATCCATTTTGTTCAAGATCAATTCACTTGTCACACCTTCCATGGGCAGTTCCCTCGCAGGATAAATGGGTAACAACCATACCTCATCAGCCAGATTCAATGCCTCAGCAAAACCATCAGCGAAATCTTTCGTTCTACTAAATAAATGCGGTTGAAATATAACGACACAATTTTCTGAAGGAAATAATTTTTTAGCTCCGGTTATTAATGCCCTCAGTTCATCCGGGTGATGTGCATAGTCGTCTATGTAAATCACCTTTTCATTTTTAACGATGTACTCAAACCTCCTTTTTACGCCTTTAAAAGAACTTACTGCAGCTTTTATTTTTTCGTTATCAATTTTTAAATGATGCGCTACTGCAATTGCTGCCACCATGTTCTCGATATTATGCATGCCGCCCATATTCAACAGCACATCACGCAGTTTCCAGTTTTTTGCTACCACATCAAATTGATAACTGCCGTTAGTCATTTTAATATTTGCAGCATACACATCAGCATGATCATTATTGAGATGATAACTGAGCTGATTGCCCGCTTTCAATTCATTGCCTCTTGCCAATCCAAATTTGTTCAACAACAAACCGCCTTCTTTCAATCTTGCAGAAAAATCAATAAATGCCTGCTCTACATTTGCCGCTGTACCATAAATATCCAAATGGTCGGGGTCCATCGACGTGATGATTGCTACATCAGGACTTAATTTCAAAAAACTCCTGTCGTATTCATCAGCTTCCACCACGCAAACATTTTTTTCACTGCTCCAGAAATTACTGTTATAATTAACCGCGATACCACCTAAAAAAGCATTGCATCCATACCCACTGTCCCGTAAAATATGCGCCACCATAGTACTGGTAGTTGTTTTGCCATGCGTACCGGCTACACAGATATTAAAGGAACTATTGGTGATCGCACCCAACACATCACTGCGTTTTACTACTTTGTAATCATGTAACAGGTAATAATTTAATTCTGCATGATCTTTTGGAACCGCAGGTGTATAAACTATCAGCTGTGCATCTTTGTCAATGAACTCTATATTATCTTCGTAATGAATTTTGATCCCTTCAGTTTCCAATTGTTTTGTGAGTACTGTTGCTGTTTTATCATATCCTGCAACAACTACTTTCTTTGCATTGAAATACCTTGCCAGTCCACTCATTCCAATGCCACCTATCCCAATAAAATAAATGCCCCCGGCCCCCGAAGGGGAGTTGATCAACGACTTCACTATATCCTTAACATCTTTTATCATCTTATCAGCCTGCAATAGCATTCAATATTTCTTTCGCAATAATTTCATCAGCATTGGTAATGCCCAACTTGCCGATGTTTGCCGTCAATTCAATTTGTTTTGTTTCATCTTTCGACAGGTTAATGATGGCAGGCACCAGTTCTTCTAACGCCTCATTGTCTTTAACCATTATGCCCGCGTTTTTATTAACTAAATTTTGTGCATTTACCGTTTGATGGTCTTCGGCCGCAAAGGGGAAAGGCACCAGTACTACCGGTTTCTTTACTACGCTCAGTTCCGCTATTGCCATTGCGCCGCTCCTGCTGATCACCATGTCTCCGGCAGCATAAGCATATTCCATCTGGTTGATAAAATCGTTCACCCAAACATTTTTTTTGCCTGATGCACTTTGTTTCCCTTTTTCTGTAAAAGGTTTTCCGGTTTGCCAGATTAGCTGCAAATGATTCTTTTCAAACGCTTCAATGTTTTTATCAATGGCTTCATTAATGCTTTTTGCACCCAGGCTGCCACCAACAGAAAGTATTGTCTTCTTAGCAGGGTCGAGCCCAAAGAACCGTATACCTTCTTCTCTTGTTATTTTGCTTTGTGATATTGCGCTTCGTACAGGATTACCCGTGATCATTATTTTTTCTTTTGGGAAAAACCGTTCCATTCCATCGCCGGATACAAAGACCTTCGTGGCTTTTTTGCCCAGCATGATATTGCTTTTACCCGCAAAGGAATTGCTTTCGTGGATAAATGTTTTGATACCTTTTGCCTGGGCAAAACGCAATACCGGAAAACTTGAATAACCGCCTACTCCAATCACTGCAACCGGATCAAACGATTTAAAAATCCGCCGTACCTGCACAAAGCTTTTTACCAGTTTAAATGGCAAGCCAATATTTTTTATCAAAGAACTCCGGTTGAAACCAGCTATATCCAACCCTTCTATCTTAAATCCTGCCTGCGGCACTTTTTCCATTTCCATTTTTCCCCTGGCGCCAACAAATAAAAATTCAGTTTGTGGCTGTAATTTCATTAGGGCATTGGCTATAGCTATTGCGGGAAAAATATGTCCGCCTGTTCCGCCGCCTGCAATAATTATTCTATTTGCCATGTTCAATTCATTGTTGTTGTTGAAGTGAGCGGCACAACGATGTCAGGTTATGTACAAATGCCCACTACAAAAAATCACGCTGCCACTACCGGCAGGTTCTTGCCTTCCAGTTGTTCCACATTTCTTGCCACACTTAAAATAATACCGATCGATAAGCAGGTAAACAAAAAACTACTTCCCCCCATACTTACTAACGGTAACGTAACCCCGGTATTTGGAAACACATTTACTGCCACGCCCATATTGGCGATTGCCTGAATCACCAATGTAAAACTTAACGCGAGTGCCAAAAATGCACCGAATGCAAATGGGCATTTTCTATACAACCTGATACAGCGGTACAGGAACAGCAGGTAAATGAAGATCATGAATGCTGCACCAAACAAGCCGTATTCTTCTATAATGATGGCGTAAATAAAATCACTGTAAGAATGTGGTAGAAAATTTCTTGCATCACTGTTTCCGGGCCCTTTACCCACCCAGCTACCGTTTGCTATGGCAATTTTTGCCTGGTTGATCTGGTAAGTTTTTTCTGTTTCATCATCTTTACTGCTGTACACAAATGTTTGTATACGGCTTATCCATGTTTTTACACGACCTGCATCAAAAATTGCCGGCAGGTCTTTTGTTCTATGTGCTTCTTTATCGTATGTAGTTACTGCTATAGCAAATAAAAACACCAGGGGTATCATTGCTATACCAATAGACAGCAGTAAATGTTTTGTATTTACCCTTCCGATAAACATCAACATAAAACTGGTAGCCCCAACGAGCAATGCCGTTGATAAATTTGCCGGAGCTATTAAAGCACAAATAATTACTACCGGAATTATAATGGGCACGAAGCCTTTCTTAAAATCTTTAATCACATTTTGTTTACGGCTTAACTGCAAGCTTAAATACATGAATAAGGCCAGCTTGGCCATATCAGAGGTTTGCATTGTCATATTAATTAAGGGCAATGTAATCCACCTGTTTGCACTATTAAGCCTGGAACCAAACATCAACGTATAAATCATTAATGGTATGGAAATGAGAAAAAGAATTTTCGCTACTCTGGCATAAATGGTATAATTAACTCTATGGGCAAAATAAATCACCAATAAACCAATTACAATAAAAGCAAACTGTTTAAACAAATAGCTTTCGGTACTCTTACTATATTTATAAGCCAGGGAACCTGTACTGCTGTAAACCACCAGTAAACTTATTAAAGTAAGAATAACCACGATACCCCAAATAACACGGTCGCCCTTGGTTTTATTGACCAGGTTGTTACTGATGTTTGGTGTAAATAATTTTTTTATGTTTATTAATGTTGGCATTCCCCTATCCCCTAAATGGGGACTATTGATTTTTTATTTAAATTTAAATTGAGTACCTCCGTTCATTTTTACGTTATAAATTTTTACGCCCCATCTTCGCAATTACCCCTTTAGGGGATAGGGGTTATAATTCTTTTACAGCCTTTTTAAATTGGTTGCCCCTGTCTTCATAGTTTTTAAAGAGGTCGAAACTTGCACATGCCGGGCTTAATAAAACCACGTCGCCTTTTGCAGCGAAATGAAATGCGGCCTGTGTAGCTTCCATTGCCGAGCTGGTATTTACAATCAAAGGCATGATGTCACCAAAAGCTTCGTGGATCTTGCGGTTATCGGTACCCATGCACACGATCGCTTTTACTTTTTCTTTAACGAGTTCCTTTATCAGCGAGTAATCGTTGCCTTTATCAACGCCACCCAGAATCAATACCACAGGCTTCTCCATACTTTCCAATGCGAACCAGGTACTGTTTACATTGGTAGCTTTGCTGTCGTTAATAAATTCCACGTTCTTTATAGACGCTACCGGTTCCATACGGTGTTCCAGGCTTTCAAAAGTCTGTAAGGCCTCTCTTATTTTCTCTTTTCGGATGTCCACTGCAGAAGCTGCTAAACTTGCAGCCATGCTATTGTATTGATTGTGCTTGCCTTTTAAAGCAAAGTCTTCAATACTCATCTGCATTTCTTCGTTTTTCCATTTAAGGTGCATTTTTGCGTTCATCAGGTATGCTCCCTGCGGCAGTGGTTTACTCATGGTAAATGGGGCTAGTGTTGATTTAATGTGATAGTTTTTAATAGTTGTTGCTGTTATCATATCATCCAGGCAATAAATAAAAACATCTTCGGGCTGCTGGTTCATCGCAATGCGGAACTTGCTGCTGATATAATTATCCATTTTATAGTCGTACCTGTCTAAATGATCTTCTGTGATATTGGTCAATACCGCAACATCCGGCCGGAATGTTTTAATATCGTCCAGTTGAAAAGAACTTATTTCCGCAACATATAGCGGCTTTGGGTCAACGGCCACCTGCTTTGCAAAAGAATAACCAATATTCCCTACCATGGCGCAATCGCTACCTGCGTGTTTGCAGATATGATAGGTTAACGCCGTAGTAGTGGTCTTGCCATTACTGCCTGTAATTGCAATGATCCTGCTGTTGCCTTTATACCTGTAAGCAAATTCAATTTCGCTGATGATGGCAATACCATTTGCCCTGATCTTTTTAACCAGCTCATTTTTTTCAGGTATTCCCGGGCTCTTCATCACTTCATCCGCGTTTAAGATTTTTGCTTCGGTGTGTACGGCTTCTTCAAATTCAATTTTATTGATGGTCAATTCCGTCCTGTAATTTTCTTTGATCGTCCCCCCATCGCTTACAAACACGTCGTAACCCTGCTGTTTAGCAAGAATAGCGGCACCTACCCCGCTTTCGCCCGCACCCAGTATGACTAACCGTTTTGTCATTTAACAATTACATTTAACTACTCCGTTCACACGAAATAAAAAGGGCTTTTCACCAGCATAGAATTTTCTAACCAGTTACACCACGCTACACGTAAACAAAAAAGGGTTCTTCAAAAGCATAGAATTTAACGGGTATAGGGTTTCACTGATCATAGAACTTTTCACAGGTACTGATTCGCTAAAAATTGAAAAACTCAGAATGTCACCAGTGACATTTCCAGGTTGCGGTTTTCCAATAACTACTTTTCCGCCCCATCCGCATGGGGTAATTATTTATCTTAATTTCAATGTTGCAATAGCTACTATCATACTCAAAATGGTTACAATCCAAAAGCGAACTGCTATTTTGCTTTCGTGGTAACCCAGCTTTTGATAATGATGATGCAAAGGGCTCATTAAAAATACCCGCCTTCCTACACCGTACTTTCGTTTTGTATATTTGAAATAAGAAACCTGTATCATTACACTTAAGAGCTCTACCAAAAACACGAAACAGAAAATGGGAATCAGCAATTCTTTCCGCACAATAATGGCCAGCGCTGCAATAATACCACCCAGCGCGAGGCTGCCCGTATCTCCCATAAATACCTGCGCCGGGTAAGAATTGTACCATAAGAATCCAACACATGCGCCAACAAATGCAGCGATAAAAACTGATAGTTCTCCTATATTGGGGATATACATGATGTTGAGGTATTCAGCAAATTTTATATTACCGCTGATATAAGCAAATATGCCCAGGCCAATACCCATCACTGCACTTACACCTGTTGCCAGGCCATCCAGCCCATCTGTAATATTTGCCCCATTACTTACTGCAGTTACTATAAAAATTACGATCAGGATATACAGTATGTAGGTATAATCCCGCCAGCTTTCCGGAAGCAGTTTGGCATAATTAAACTCATGGTTTTTTACAAAAGGTATTGTCGTGATCGGCGTCTTTACTGATGCATAAATCGTTTGCTTACCGTCTATAATTACAGTATCGAACTTTGTTGCCTTTTCTTTAGGCCCCAATACAATACCGGCCTGAACTTCACGTTTTACAACTACACTCGGCGTAAAGTATAAAGTAGCCCCTACGATTATCCCCAGCATCACCTGTCCGAAAATTTTAAACCTGCCTGCCAATCCATCACTATCACTTTTGCTGTAGGCCAATCCTTTTTTTTGCGCATCTCTTTTTGATTTTATTTTCAGGTAATCGTCAATAAAACCAATACTCCCGAGCCAAACCGTACACAGCAACATTAAGCGGACATATACTTTACCCAGGTCGGCAAATAACAAGGTTGGAATTATTATTGCTAAAATGATAATGATACCCCCCATTGTAGGCGTACCTTTTTTCTGCTGTTCGCCTGCCAAACCGAGGTCTCTTACTGTTTCGCCTAACTGCTTTTTACGCAGGTACATGATCAGCTTTCTGCCAAATACTGTTGTGATCACCAAACTCAATATCATGGCCAGTATCACGCGGATACTGAGAAAACGGTACAGGTTCCCTCCCGGGAATCTATGCCCTTCATTATACAACCAATCAAATAAGTGATATAACATCGTTTATTGTTACTGCTTTTTAATTATCAGTATGAAGTAAATAAAGTTTATAAAGTGGATAGCTCCCGATATTCAAATCCCTGTACTCTCTATCCTTCATTTACTTTTTATACTTTACTTATTTCTCCAACAATTCAAACATTTCATTCAATACTTTCTTATCATCAAAATCATACTTCACTCCTTTAATATCCTGGTACTTCTCGTGTCCTTTACCGGCTATTAAAACAATATCTTCTTTTTGTGCAAGGCTCACTGCTGTTTTTATAGCCTCCCTTCTGTCGGCGATAGCAATCACTTTCTTTTTTGCCGCTGCATTTACGCCGGCCTGCATATCATTTAATATTTCCAATGGATCTTCGCTCCTGGGATTGTCGGAAGTGAGGATCACCTTAGTACTGTATTCACAGGCAACTTCTGCCATCACTGGCCTTTTGGTCTTATCCCTGTCGCCGCCACAACCTACTACAGTTATTACCTGTTCATTACCCTGCTTTAATTTTTTTATCGTTGCCAATACGTTTAACAAGGCATCGGGCGTATGCGCATAATCTACAATGCCAATCAATTTATCGTGGGTACTGATCGTGTAATCAAACCTGCCTTCTGCACCATCGAGGCTGCTGAGTATTTGCAGCACTTCGGCTTTTTCTTCACCCATGCAGATCGCTGCGCCAAACACTGCCAGCAAATTGTACGCATTGAATTCTCCAATCAACCTAAAGTGCACTTCTATATCATTCACCAAAAGATGCAATCCAGTTAAGCTGTTGTCTAATATCTTCGCCTTAAAATCAGCCATCGTTTTAAGGCTGTAGAAATATTTTTTTGCAACTGTATTCTGCAGCATTACGGCGCCTCTTTTATCATCTGCATTGCTGATGGCAAATGCGGTTGCCGGTAAATTATCGAACCATGATTTTTTTACACGGATATATTCATCAAATGTTTTATGGTAATCCAAATGGTCGTGCGTGATATTGCTGAATAATGCACCGGCGAATTGCAACCCGGTAATCCTGTGCTGGTGGATAGCATGACTGCTTACTTCCATGAATACATATTCGCAACCTTCATCCAGCATTTGTTTTAATAAAGCATTCAGGCTTATGGGGTCGGGTGTAGTGTGCGTGGCAGGTATTATCCTGTTACCAATTTGATTCTGCACCGTACTTATCAACCCGCATTTGTATTGCAATGCAGAAAAAAGTTTGAACAATAAAGTAGCAATGGTTGTCTTACCATTAGTGCCGGTAACGCCTACCAGTTTAATTTTTGTTGATGGTTCACCGTAAAAATTATGACTGATCAGCCCTGCAGTTGCTGCGCTGTCATCAACCTGTATATAGGTAACAGTTTCTTTCAATACAACAGGCAATACTTCGCATACAATAACAGTGGCACCATTTTCAAGAGCTTTATTGATAAACGCATGCCCGTCAGTAGTGCTTCCCTTCACTGCAATAAAGCAGGAATCATTACTGGTCTTCCTCGAGTCGATCTGCAGGTCCTTCACTTCAATATGGGTAGTACCTTTTACGGAGCGAATAGCAACTTTATATAGTATATCCTGTAAGATCAATTTAATAATAGTGAAATGGTTTGTCCTTTTTTAAAAATTGCTCCGGCCAACGAAGATTGGTTCATCACCTTTCCCCTTCCGGCAGCTGTTACTTTTAACCCCAGATTTTCTAATAAATACACCGCATCTTTCAATCCCATTCCGACAACGTTAGGGGTTACAGAATCGGATGATGCGGATGAATAAAGCGGTGCATTCAAAGAAGAAAAATTATTTTTCATACTTGCCTGCCTCATAGTTCCTTTAAACGCAGAGTCAGCAAAGGGTGTTTTCAAAAAATTAAATACAGCAGCAAGGTCATTCCTGGTACCATAAAAATGATATAGTGTACTGTCGGCAGTTGTTGTGCCGGTAAATAATTTACTACCCAGGAACCTTCCATAGATCTTATCACTGATCTCCTTAAAAACGGTACCCGAAACATCCGCACCATACACCAACTTTGATTCGCTACTGTTTTGAATTACCACTGCCATGGTATACCTGGGTTCGTTAGATGGAAAATAACCGATAAATGAAGCCTGGTAGATCTTATTGCCTTTGTTATAACCATGTTTGTCCAACGCAGTTACCGCGGTGCCTGTTTTACCCGCAATGCCATAGCTATTATCTGATAACACTTTGTGTGCGGTACCGTGTACACTATCTACTACAGCTCTTAAACATTCTTTTAATTGCGCCAATGTTTCTTCGCTGCAAACCTGGCTCACCAATACTTTTGGTTGTATTGTTTTAACATCAACGCCATATTCCCGCACCGCATTTACCAGGTAAGGCTTCATCATTTTACCATTGTTGGCAACAGCATTGTACAGCATCAGCATATGCAATGGCGTAACCAGTTCTTCATAACCATGTGCCATAAATGGAATGGTAGTGTTGGCCCAGCTACGATTGGTGGGTTTTTTGATCGTTGTTTTCGCAGAGGCTGCATCAATATCGATTCCTGTTATAGTATCCAACCGCATATGATGGAGATGATCAATGAATTTGGATGGTTGTGCATGATAATACTGGTCGGCCATTTTTGCAAAGGCCACGTTGCTGCTGGCTGCAAAGGCTTCCTTAACGGTTAATATATGGTTGGGATGCGTATCATGAATGCGTAACCCATAAAATTCTTTTACGCCACCTTCGCAATCAACGGTAGAATTTATAGTAACGTATTTATCGTCTAACAAACTCATTAATGTAGCCAGCTTAAAAATTGAACCCGGTTCTGTTGCTTTGCCGATTCCATAGTTCAGGTCTTCTGCATAAGAGCCGTCTTTTTGTTTGCCGAGGTTGGCGATGGCTTTTATCTTACCTGTTGCAGTTTCCATTACGATGGCTGTGCCATGCAGTGAGTTATTGCCGACCAGCATTTTCATCAGTGCCGTTTCAGCTACATCCTGCATATAAGTATCCAGCGTGGTAATAATATCCTTTCCATGTTCCGGCTCCATTTCGGCACCTTCCACCGGCACATATGCCCCGGCGATATACCGCATTAAACGCTGTCCTGAAGAACCTTTCAATAAACTGTCATAACTTCTTTCGAGGCCAACATTTTTCGTAGAATCTTCCCTTGATAAACCAATGGTTCTGTTAGCCAGCAAAACGTAGGGGTTAATTCTTTTATCCCTTGGATCGAAGATGAAACCACTTTTATTTCTACCCTGCTTCACCAACGGAAAATCCCTGAGTTGTTTGTATTCAGCAAAAGATATTTTTTTCTTAAGCATATAATACCTGTCTTCTTCCCGGTACGCCTTCTGCAATTGTTTTTTATACTCCCCGGCATTCTTATCACTAAAAAGTCCGGCGAGCGCTATACTTAAAGAATCGATATTGTCTTTAAAACGTTTACCATTTTTTTCTCTCAGCCCTTCTGCTCCAAAATCCACAAACACATCAAAGATGGGTACTGATGTACTCAGCATATTGCCATCTTCGCTATAGATCGTACCTCTTTCCGCGTCGATGGGCAAATATTTTAAATGCTGGTTCTTTCCCATGTCCTGCCAGTGTTTTCCCTGTATGCGTTGAATATAAAAAGCCTTGCCCAGCACTACGGCGCCCAATAGTATCATCCCTAAAAAGCAGAGATACACCCGCCACAATATGTCTTTTTTTACATCCATGTCACTATCCTCCGAAAAGGATTATATTTTTTATTTTTTACTCTTTTCTCCTGTACTTAGCACCACTGGCGCTACAGTCAACTCCTTTAATCCCATCGGTTCTACCGCCTTCACCAATTCACTTGCCTTGCTTCTGAAGATCACTTCACTCTTCACAGTTTTGTATTCATACTCCAGTTCTTTGATATGCTTTTCAGTGACATTGATCTTTCTGGTAAGTTTATCAGCATAATGACCATTATAGATGTATAACACTGCCAATGCCGCCAGGAACAAAAAGAAGGGGATATTTTTAACCACCCATCTATAACTCAAAAAACTCTTCCAGTCAATCCTTTGAGCCGTTTGTTTTTCCTGTGTACTATTTTCTTCCTGCATTGATAGTTGCTGATTATTTTTTTAAAACTTTTACTTTATTGCTGCTACCCGCAGCTTTGCACTTCTTGACCTTGGATTTTGTTTTAGTTCTTTTTCCCCTGGTACGATGGGCTTTTTTGTAATGATTAAAAACGGGCTTTCAGGTCTTGTGCCATACACTTCATCCGCTTCCGTTTCAAAAAAACTTCCGCTTTTAAAAAATGTTTTGACTAACCTGTCTTCTAAAGAATGAAAAGTGATAACCACGATCCGGGCTTGTGGTTTTAATAGTGCAGTGCTTTGCTCCAGTAATTCTTTTAGTGCACCTAATTCATCGTTTACCTGGATACGTAGTGCCTGGAAAACCTGGGCAAAGTATTTTTGAGGATTGCCTTTTACCACTGCTTTAACTGCCAGTTTTAATTCATTGATGGTACGGATAGGTGCCAGTGTTCTTTGGTGCACAATTGTTTTAGCCAATGTTTTTGAATTGGTTACTTCGCCGTACTGCTCGAACATTTTGTGCAACTGCTGTTCAGTAAAATTGTTGAGTACTGTTGCAGCTGTGCCGGCTTCACGCTGATCCATACGCATATCCAGCTCAGCATCATAACGGATAGAAAACCCTCTTTCGGCTTCATCAAACTGGTGGCTTGATACGCCAAGATCTGCAAGGATGCCATCTACTTTTGTGACCTTCTGCAGCCTTAAAAAACGTTGCAGGTGCCTAAAATTCTGAGCGATGAAATTTACTCTTTCATCAACCGGTAAATTTTTTTTTGCATCAGCATCCTGGTCAAAAACATATAGCTTTCCATTTTCGTGTAGCTGTTGCAGTATAACCCGGCTGTGGCCGCCTCCGCCAAAAGTACAATCAACGTAAATACCATCGGGTTTAATATTCAAACCTTCTATGGCCTCGTGCAGCAATACGGGGATGTGATAATTGGATAATTTAGAATTTGGAATTGGTATGTTACCGTTTGTGTTACTCATTCCATTTACTAATTACAAATTCCTAATTACTTACTTTGTTCATCACCTCGTTAGCCAGGTCGCTAAAAGCTTGCGGTGTAAAAGTTTCAAAGAACTGTGTATACTTACTTTTATCCCAGATCTCAATTTTGTTCACGGCTGATACCAGCACAATATCTTTCTCGAGCCCCGCGTGTTCGCTAAGGTTTTTTGGCAGCAGCAATCTTCCCGCGGAATCCAGTTCAACTTGTGTGGCGCCGTTTAAAAAATAACGCCTGAATTCTCTTACCTTAGGGTCAAAATCATTCAGCTTGCTGATCTCAGAAAATATAGGTTCCCAGGTTTGGATGGGGTATAATGTGAGGCATTTCTCAAAACCCCGGTTGATCACAAATTGGGTTGCCGTTTCCAGCGGCAGTTGTTTTTTAAACCCTGCCGGTAGCAAAAAGCGACCTTTTAAGTCCAATGTAGCTTCGTATTCACCTAGGAAACCTATCATTTTCAATTATTTAGCGCTGCTTAAACAGAAACTTACACAAAATAACACTTTTTCCCACTTTGGCAACATTTTTTAGATAAAGTTTTTTATCCACATGAACCATATTCAGGCCAGCAAAGGATTTAAGTAGTTTTTAGATGATTGGTGTTGTGCATTAATTGTGGAAACATGTGCATTACTGTTGATAACCCTATTTTAGTAACAAAAAAATCTGGAACCATGACAACTGCCGGTTATTCTGGAACGCCACTGATAAAGAAGCTGGGCATTTCCCCTGAAATGAATATTTTGTTACTGCATGCACCTGCAAATTATTTTGACCTGCTGGAACAAAATATTGCAGACCAGCTGATCTCAGGAAAACAAATGCCCGATCTTATTCACCTGTTTGCAAAAAATATTGCTGTTTTTGAAAAAGAGATGCAAAAAATTTTAAAGTTTTGTAAGGCTAATACCGGTTGTATGGTTTGGATTTCCTGGTATAAAAAAACTGCAGGCATTGCAACTGACCTGAATGAAAATCTAATCAGGAACTTTGCTTTGCAGCATAATTTAGTGGATGTAAAAGTTTGTGCGGTAAATGAGCAATGGAGCGGATTAAAATTAGTTGTGCCGCTTGCTAAAAGATAATAACTATACTGCGGCCAAAGGCATACTGATTACGAATGTACTTCCCTTACCTAAAACACTTTCTGCTTTGATTGTGCCATGATGCGCTTCCACCATCGTTTTTACATAACTGAGGCCGAGGCCAAAACCTTTTACATTGTGTATGTTACCCGTATGGGCGCGGTAAAATTTTTCGAATATGCGGTTCAGTGTTTCTTTATTCATACCGATACCGTTATCTTCTATTTTTATCTTTAAATGGTTCCCTGCATTTTCTGTGCGGAGCTTTATAGCCAGGTTTTCTTTTGAATATTTTACCGCGTTGTCCAGCAGGTTATTGATCAGGTTGGTGAAGTGTACTTCATCAGCCAGTATGCCATCTTTTTCTGCGTTCAATTGAACATCAAGTGTGCCTTGTTTTTCTTCTACCTGCAAAGTAATATTGTTCAATGCACTTTTAATTAATTCATGTGCCGGTAATTTTTTCAGGTTAAGCTGTACTTCCTGTTTATCCAGCAAAGCCGCCTGTAGTATGGTTTCCACCTGTTTGTTCATCCGTTTATTTTCTTCCTTTATGATGTTGGTAAAGTAGCCGGTCTTTTCTTCATTACCTTTTACTTTATCATTCTTCAAAGCATCCACTGCCAATGATATGGTTGCCAAAGGTGTTTTAAATTCATGCGTCATATTATTGATGAAATCAGATTTTATTTCGCTTAATTTTTTTTGCTTGAGTAATGTTCTTATAGTAATAAAAAAAGCGGTAGTAATGATCAAAGTAAAAAGTATGGCGCCAATAATGAACCAGAACATTTCTTTCCAGATGATATTGGTTTGATTGGGTACGATCACACAAAGCAATTCTTCATTCACCAGGTTTTCGTAATTGCTGCCGCTGGGAGGCAACAAAGGAATGACGTGATTTTTATTCCTGTTGGTATCGAGAGAAAGGTTATAAAAATTATCAGTTGCAACGCTCTTACCGCTTATTGAATTTTCGATGATTGCAAATTCAAAAGGATAATTCCGGAGATTGTTCCTGTTAAAAGCACCCCGTATGATCTCTGTGATATCGTCCTTTGTAAATCTTTGCATCACGGACGATTTAAAATACGGGAGCCGCTCATTGGGAAAGGCCAGGTCGTTCCGGTTACCAAAAGGAACTATAGAAGTTTTATCCTGGGATAATGATTCGCCCGCATCCCTCATGGCAAAAACAATATGCTCTTCCACCTGTTTATCCTTGGCATCTCTGGCACTTTTTATCCAGAGATATTGAAAAAAAATAAGTCCCAGCAAAGACAGAAAGATCAGTATAGTTATAATGGGAAAAATTTTCTTCATCGTTGCAAAAGTAAATCAGTTACGGGCTGTAAAATATGGTAAAAGCGGCAAACGGTAAATTTAACGAAGGTTTAGAATTTAAATTGATTTGAAAAATTTCTTCTTGTAACTTTCTGTATCTTGTAATTAAAGATTATTTTAGGAATATGATTGAGCCCGGTCCCGGCATATTGTTAATTGCAGACCCTTTTTTAAAGGATCCTAATTTTATCAGGACGGTAGTACTTTTATGCGATCATAAAGATGAAGGCAGTTTTGGCTTTGTATTGAATAAGCAGATCGAACAAACCCTGGACCAGCTGCTGGAAAATTTTGAAGGTTTCGAGTTGCCTGTTTATTATGGCGGCCCTGTTCAAACCGATACCATTCACTTTGTGCATCAATACCCCGACCTGATTCCTGATGCCTGTAAAGTAAGCCATGATATTTACTGGGGCGGAAATTTTGAAGCGGTTGCTGTATTGATAAAGAACAACAACATCGACTTTAATAAAATAAAATTTTTTATTGGCTACAGTGGCTGGGCTGATGGGCAGTTAAGTAGTGAGATGAATGAAAAAAGCTGGCTGACCGTGGATGCCACAAAGCATTTGGTTTTTAACACCAAACCCGATGAAGTATGGAAAGGAAGCCTGATACATTTAGGAGGCGATTATGAAATAATGATAAATTTTCCAATTGATCCCCAACTTAACTAACCGCCAATTACTTTTACAAATAATTCACTTAAACTTTTATCAGCTTTTCCTGCCATGGCAATAATTGCTGCTATATCAACAGGCATTAAATTATCCGGATCGCATTCATCAGTAATAACAGACAGTGCGGCGCAGGGAAGGCCAATATGATTAGCTACAATTACTTCGGGAACTGTACTCATACCAACCATGTCGGCGCCAATACTTCTCAGGTGGCGGTATTCGGCACGGGTTTCTAAATTAGGTCCGGCAACTGCTACATAAACGCCGGTTTTTACATCAAGCTGCAGTTTTTTAGCTGCTGTAAAAATCCTATTGTTTAATATAGTATCGTATGGGCAACTCATATCAACAAAACGGTTACCCAATGAAACATCGTTTAAACCACGCAATGGATTTTCCGGCTGCTGGTTAATATGATCGGTGATAACCACTAAATCCCCTTTCTTAAAATCAGCGTTCATCCCCCCGGCAGCATTACTTAAAAATAACTCCTGTACCCCCAATGCTTTCATTACCCGTATAGGAAAAGTAATTTCCTGCATATTGTATCCTTCGTAATAATGAAAGCGCCCCTGCATGGCTATCACCTTTGTAGTTCCAATATTACCATATAAAATATTGCCTTTATGAAATTCCACGGTTGCTTCGGGAAAATGAGGAATATCCTTGTATGGAACACTAATTGAATGCTCAATTTTTGCCAGCAGCGCTCCCAGCCCGGTGCCCAAAACAATTCCCGCGGTAGGCTGCTGTATACCCTGTTGTTTTAAGTAGGTGGCGGCGGCTTCAATTTTTTCAAGCATGTTGGTCATAATTTAATACTATTTAAAAACTTAAAAAAATGAATGTACGTATATTCACTAATAAAAGGATTATGATATGCTGCTTAGGATGAAATTTTTGTTATTATGCGTTACGGTTTTTTTTCAGTTAAACACAAGCGCACAGCAAATTAATAAAGCAATGGATATACTATCGCTGTCGCAGGATTTTATTTATGCCGCCAAAACGGGTGATGACACCGATTCTTTACAACAGGCAATAGCCGCCTTACCTTATACAGCTTTAGCCAAAAGTCTTACCACCGATGATGAAAAAAAGGCGTTCTGGATAAATTTGTACAACGGCTTTACCCAGATCTTATTAAAAAAAGATCCTGAAAAATATAAAAGCAGAAGTGTGTTTTTTAAGAGCAAACAAATTGCAGTAGCAGGAAAAATGTTTAGCCTGGATGACATTGAGCATGGCATCTTACGCCATTCCAAAATAAAATGGAGCCTTGGTTATCTTAATAAACTATTTACTGGTAAAACAGAAAAAACATTACGGGTAAACAGGGTTGATTACCGTATTCATTTTACATTAAACTGTGGTGCCAAAAGCTGCCCGCCCATTGCATTTTACAGTGCAGCAACTTTAAACAAACAGTTAGATATTGCCACCAGGTCTTATCTCAAAGGAGAAGCCACTTTTGACACCCTGAAAAACACCGTATATTTACCTGCACTAATGAATTGGTTTCGTCGCGATTTTGGAGGCAGGAAACAAATGAAACTGCTGCTTCAAAAAATAAATATTATTCCCCAAAACAGCAACCCGAAAATAAAATTTAAAAAATACGATTGGAATTTGTTTTTAAATCATTATAAAACTGAAACTGAATAATTATGAACGATCATTATTACAACGCCGCCGACCTCGCTAAGTTTGGTAATATAAGTGAATATCAAAAAGACCTTGCTGATAAATTTTTTACATGGTATGGCGCAGCTTTTGCTGACGGTGCGCTTACAGCAAAAGAAAAATCCCTTATAGCATTAGCGGTGGCACATGCAGTGCAATGCCCCTATTGCATTGATGCGTATAGCAGCGATGCCTATGAAAAAGGTTACAGTGAATCACAAATGATGGAAGCGGTGCATATTGCTGCAGCAATAAAAGGCGGGGCAGCTTTAGTGCATGGTGTACAAATGATGAATAAGATTAAGGATATTGCCATGTAAATAAGTATCGCTGGAAAATAAATTATGGAGAAATCATTACAATCGAAGGGAAGTATTTTAGCTGATACGCATGAGCAAATAGAAATATTGGAGCATGGCGTTAATCATGATGATACATTAATGTTGATCCCCTTTCAGCAAAAGCTGGAAGGCATTGGATTGTATCCTTTACAACCGACTTCATTGGAAATATTTCAAATAAACATGGGCAAAATGTGCAACCAGGTTTGCAGGCATTGCCATGTGGATGCAGGCCCGGACAGGAAAGAGATTATGACCAGGGAAACAATGCAGCAATGCCTGGAAGTACTCCAGCACAGCACATCTTTCACTACTGTTGATCTAACGGGTGGGGCACCGGAAATGAACCCAGACTTTCGTTGGTTTGTGGAAGCGATAAAAAAAGTAAATCCCCGGGTTAAAATTATAGTTCGTTGTAATCTAACGATTATCAGAGCCAATAAAAAATATCACGACCTGCCGGATTTTTTTAAAGCTAATAGTATTGAAGTGGTATCATCATTGCCGTTTTATACCAAAGACAGAACCGACAGGCAACGTGGTGATGGTGTATTTGATGACAGCATTCTTGCTTTGCAAATGCTTAACGCTGCAGGTTATGGAATAGAAAATTCAGGACTTGCACTTAACCTTGTATATAATCCTGCCGGCGCATTCCTGCCACCGGCGCAACCAGGATTGGAAAAAGAATTTAAGGAAAGGCTAAAAAAAGATTTCAATATTTCATTTAATAATCTTTTTGCAATTACCAATCTTCCCATCAGCCGCTACCTGGATTATTTATTGCAGACAGGTAATTACGAAAAATATATGGAGAAACTGGCGTCAGGTTTTAATCCTGCGGCCGCGGCGAATGTAATGTGCCGTAATACTATTTCCATTGGATGGGACGGATATATATACGATTGCGATTTTAATCAAATGCTGGAACTTAAAGTGGATTGCAGCAGTAAACATATTACACTGTTTAACGCCCGTACATTACAAAACCGGTCCATTGTTGTAAATCAGCATTGTTATGGATGCACTGCTGGTGCCGGCAGCAGTTGCGGAGGGGCTGTAACAGGATAGTATGGACGACGCATTGATCATATTTGTTCGTAACCCCATTTCAGGCCAGGTAAAAAGCAGGCTTGCTGCTACAATGGGTAAAGAAAAAGCGCTTGCAGTGTATGAATATTTATTGCGGCATACAAAAAAAATTATCGCCCATTTGCAAGTGCAAAAGTTTGTATTTTATGCAGATTTTGTGAATGAAAACGATCTTTGGAACGGGTGTACTAAAAAGTTGCAGGAAGGCAATGATTTAGGTGAAAGAATGAAAAATGCTTTTGAAACGGTGTTTAATGCTGGTTTTAAAAAAGCCAGCATCATTGGCAGCGATTGTTACGATCTTACCGAAAAAATAGTAGCTGAAGCATTTGAAAATTTGTATGGTGTCAATACCATCATTGGCCCTGCAACAGATGGTGGCTATTATTTATTAGGTATGCAGGCTCCACTAAAAAACGTATTTGAAAACATTTTGTGGGGTAGCGGGGAGGTTTATGCAGCTACCAAAAAAATAATTGAACAGCAAGGGTTTTCGTTGCATATTCTAGAAACACTTAAAGATGTGGATGAAGAAAAAGATATCAATTTTATTTTTTAAATAATAATAATGGAACTTACTTATTTGGAAACAACCAAAAATGTGTATAAAGATGCTGCAGAAAAGCCCAATATGGGTTTATGCTGCACCACTACTCCCATTTGGCAATTGCCCGGGTTAGACATCCCTGTTATTATGCAGCAAATGAATTATGGTTGCGGCAGCACTGTTAACCCAAGAGATCTTACCAATAACCCAACTGTATTATATGTGGGTGTTGGCGGTGGCATGGAATTGTTGCAGTTTGCCTATTTCAGCAGGCAGAAAAATGGTGTAATTGGCGTGGATGTGGTAGATGAAATGCTGGAAGCAGCTAATAGAAATTTTTCAGAAGCGGAACAGTTAAACCACTGGTTTAAAAAAGAATTCGTTGATTTAAGAAAAGGTGATGCGCTGCATTTACCTGTTGCCGATAGCAGCATTGATGTAGCAGCACAAAATTGCTTATTCAATATTTTTAAGCAGGAGGAATTAAAAACAGCATTGAGCGAAATGTACAGGGTACTCAAGCCACGGGGAAGATTAGTAATGAGTGATCCTGTATGCGAAACCAAAATGCCGGAAGCTTTGAAAGAAGATGATAGATTGAGGGCGCTTTGCCTTAGTGGTTC
Source organism: Chitinophagales bacterium (assembly GCA_038205215.1). GTDB lineage: Bacteria > Bacteroidota > Bacteroidia > Chitinophagales > Chitinophagaceae > Ferruginibacter. The sequence continues at coordinate 59,572 of JBBRCB010000018.1, forward strand.
TTTGCCATTGCAAGAATACATTACAATGCTCACAGAGATTGGTTTTGGCACCGTGGAAATAAGGGCCAGGAGGCCTTATCGTATTCTCGATACAAAAAATTATGCAACTGATGCGTTGATCTATATTGAAAGTGTGGAAGTATGTGCCATTAAAGATCCTATGCCCGCTGACGGCCCTTGTGTATTTACAGGCAAAACGGCTATTTATTACGGTGGTGAAGATTGTTTTGACGATAACAAAGGGCATGTATTATTGCCCAACCACCCCTTAGCCATATGTGATAAAACAGCGAATGCTTTGGCTGCCTTATACAGGGATGATATCTTTATTTCGGGTTCTACCTGGTTTTATGATGGTGGGGGATGTTGCTGAAAATAACCGGTAAAATCTTTAGTATGGTACTACGTACTGTGATAGGAACTTTTTTTATTATCTTGAACCAATGTTATACCCACTGGTAAAATTCCTCGCAAGGCTGGCAATTAAATTTTACTGCAGGAATATTGTTATTAACAAAAAGGAATTATTGCAAACCAATGGGCCCTTGTTACTGGCAGTAAATCACCCCAATTCATTTTTAGATGCCATTATTTTTTGTACGCTTTTCGATAAACCGATTTACTCATTGGCAAGAGGCGATGCATTTAAAGGCAGATTGATATCCAGGGTATTATTTTCGTTAAAGCTTTTGCCCGTGTATCGTGTGAGTGAAGGCGTGGAAAACCTGGAGGAAAATTATAAAACTTTTGATCAATGTAAAGACATCTTTAAAAAAAATGGTATTGTTTTAATTTTTAGCGAAGGCAGGTGCATTAATGAATGGCATTTACGACCGTTAAAAAAAGGTACTGCACGTTTGGCAATCAGCAGTTGGGAAGATGGTATTCCATTAAAAGTATTACCCGTTGGGATTAACTATAGTTCATTTAACAGGATGGGTAAAAATATTAAACTATTTTTTGGAAAGTTTATAACTGCCGGTGATATTGAAAATGAAAACAGCCATGGAAAAAATATTCAATCTTTTAACAATAACCTGGTGCAACAGCTGCAGCCTCTTGTTTTTGAAATTGCCGGCAATAACGAAGAGGCATTATATAATAAATTCTATTGCCCCCAATCACGTTTAAAAAAATCGCTTTTGTTTATACCCTCAGTAATAGGCTGGCTGCTGCATATGCCATTCTATTTACCCATAAAAAAAATCATAAAAAAAATGTCGTTTCATACGGATCATTATGATTCAATTGTGGTGGGCATATTGATGCTGGCATACCCTTTATATGTTATACTTATTTCCCTGCTCGTTTTTTTATTAACGCAGGAAGTAATTTCATTTATATTGTTACTGATCATTCCATTTACAGCATGGGCGCACATACAATTGAAAAAGCAATTGGAATAATTTATTTTTTTTGCAGCATGGTTTTATAGGTATGTACAATTTTATTTTGGCTGGCACCTTTTTTAAATAACTGCACTGCTTTTCTATTGGCCATTAGTACCTGCCACCAGCTTCTTCCGCTGTATTTTCTTGCACTAACCAATGTTGCTTTGGTAAATATTTTATACCGGCCTATTTGCTTTGCCCTTGTGGTTAAATCATATTCTTCCATAATGGCCATGGTGGCATTAAAGCCCTGCAGCGCATCAAATAATTTCTTGGTAATAAACAAAGTTTGGTCGCCGCCATAACAAATAAACCAATCGAACCGGGTAAAAAATGCGTTGCAATGGAGTAGGTACTTTTTACTGTCAAATTTGGTACGGTAGCGACCGCAGTCAAAGCCGTTTTCAACAGCTTTTATAATGTCGGTTGCAAAACTTGTGGGGGGCACTGTATCTGCATGAACAAAATAAAGTATATCGCCTGTTGCCAATGAAGCACCATAATTCATTTGAGCGGCCCTGCCTTTTTGAGGCGATGAAAGGGTTGTTGCTCCCGCTGAACCTGCCAGTAAAAGGGTTTCGTCATTGCTGGCCCCGTCACTCACAATTATCTCCGCTACCAAATCATTGCTGTTTTTATTTAAATAACGAATTAATAAAAGAATATCTTTTGCTTCATTGAAAGTGGGAATTATTATAGAGATTTTATTGGGCATTACGTACACAAATTTATACCGTTTACACTTTAAAATGAAAATACCTCATTCGCGTTCGGTTTTCCGTCCCGGTTTTTTTCAGCACTTCTTTTAAAAGATACCTTCGGCATTCTTTCAAGCCGAATTATTACTACTGGATTAAGAAAGCCCATGCAAAATTGCATGGGCTTTCTTAATATGTCAGGGAAAATGCTGCCCCTGTTACGATTCTTTTGCACCTTCTACCAATACCGTTACTTTATTGTTCAACACTTCTACAAAGCCACTTTGTATACTGTAAGAAGAAGCCGCATTTTTATCTTTTAAAATTTTCAGCTTTCCTTCTTTCAATGCACTTACCATCGGAGCATGTTTATCCAGCAATTCAAATGAACCGCTGATGCCCGGTAATTGCACGCCGTATACATCTCCGCTAAAGATTTTGCTTTCAGGTGTTAGTATTTCTAAATTCATGCTCCTTGTCTACGCCAGATTGCGTAGAACTTGGTTTATTGATTAATAAATTATTTTCTTACACTTCGCAATTCAATCACAGCTATAAAAGTTCAATATTGAGGTACTGTATAAGAGTGCGACGCCAATGAAGCTACATAGAAATTATAAAGCCCGGTTCCCAAAAAAATACACAGTATCCTCTATCTTTTATCTTCTCCGTAATCAAGTTCCTCTTTTGGGGCGGAGCGGCATTAGGCTTGCGCCGCTGCCATTAATTTCTTACCTTTTTCAACAGCATCTTCCAGTGTACCTACAAGGTTGAATGCTGCTTCAGGATACTCATCCACTTCTCCGTCCATGATAGCATTGAAACCACGGATCGTATCTTCGATGGGTACCAATACCCCTTTTAAACCGGTGAACTGCTCTGCTACAAAGAATGGCTGGCTAAGGAAACGCTGTACTTTACGGGCTCTTGATACGATCAGTTTATCTTCATCGCTCAATTCATCCAAACCAAGGATGGCGATAATGTCCTGTAATTCTTTATAACGCTGTAAAATCAATTTAACCCTGTCGGCAGTGTTGTAATGCTCTGCACCAACAATAGCAACCGTTAAGATCCTTGAAGTACTATCCAAAGGATCCACCGCGGGGTAGATACCCAGATCCGCGATCTTACGGCTTAATACTGTAGTTGCATCCAGGTGGGCAAATGTTGTTGCGGGCGCCGGATCGGTCAAATCATCCGCTGGTACATAAACCGCCTGTACGGAAGTGATGGAACCGTTCTTTGTAGAAGTGATACGTTCCTGCATCAATCCCATTTCAGTGGCCAGTGTTGGCTGGTAACCCACCGCGGATGGCATACGGCCTAATAATGCCGATACTTCGGAGCCTGCCTGTGTAAAACGGAAGATATTATCTACGAAAAATAAAATGTCTTTTCCCTGCCCTTCGCCGTCTCCATCACGGAAATACTCTGCAATGGTGAGACCGCTTAATGCCACCCTTGCCCTTGCGCCAGGTGGTTCGTTCATTTGGCCGAACACGAATGTTGCTTTTGATTCTTTGAGATCTTCCATATTCACGGAACTCAAATCCCATCCGCCTTCTTCCATGCTATGTTTGAATTTATCGCCATAGTTCATAATGCCCGCTTCAATCATCTCCCTCATCAGGTCATTACCTTCCCTTGTACGTTCGCCCACACCTGCAAATACGGATACTCCACTGTATGCTTTCGCGATATTGTTGATCAGTTCCTGGATCAATACTGTTTTACCCACACCGGCACCACCAAACAAACCGATCTTACCACCTTTTGCATAAGGCTCGATGAGGTCAATAACTTTGATACCGGTAAATAATATCTCACTTGCTGTACTTAAGTTTTCAAATAATGGCGGTTTATTATGAATAGGGCGGCCACCTACTTTACTTACCTGCGGCAAACCATCGATCGCATCGCCGGTTACATTGAATAAACGGCCTTTAATTGCATCACCAACAGGCATTGCAATAGGAATACCGGTATCAATAACCACTGTTCCCCTTACCAAACCTTCGGTACCATCCATTGCAATGGTACGCACACTGTCTTCACCCAAATGCTGCTGCACTTCTAACACCAGTGTATCACCGTTTTCACGTTTTAATTCCAATGCATTTAAAATTTCCGGAAGTTTGCTGCCGCTGTCGAAGTGAACATCCACAACCGCACCGATTACTGATTTTACCTTACCCGTATTGGCCATAAATAATATTTTATTATAATGAGGTGTAAATTTGAGCCGCAAAGGTAAGGGATGGAGTTTGAAATTTGAAATTTGAAGACAGGGTTTTTAGC
>JBBRCB010000019.1:0-61980 GCA_038205215.1 Chitinophagales bacterium
ATTTCTTCGCCAAACATATTGCATAATAAGCGGCGGAAATATTCGTGGCGGGGGAAAGAAAGGAAGCTCCTGCTATCGGTAAGCATACCAACAAATTTACTAAGCAGTCCCATATTACTAAGGGCATTCATTTGTTTGGTCATGCCGTCTTTCTGATCCAGGAACCACCAGCTTGAACCATACTGCACTTTACCTGCGCTGCTGCCATCATTATAATTACCGGTCATGGCTGCCATCAATTCATTATCAGCAGGATTCAGGTTATATAATATTGTTTTGGCCAACTGGTCGGTGCAATCTAATTTATCCAGGAATTTGGACAGTGCACGTGCCTGGCTGAAATCACCGATACTATCCCAACCCGTGTCGGAGCCGAGTTTCGATAACATCCTGGCATTGTTGTTACGCAAAGCACCTAAATGATATTGCTGCACCCAGCCTTTTTCGTGATCCCATTTGGCAAACTCCAATAGCATTGCAGATTTGATCTTGTGATTTTCTATCACATTTAACTTAGTACCCTTCCTTATTCTGTCGAAAATAATATCGATTTCCGCATCAGTATATTCTTCTGCATACAATTGTTCGAGGCCATGATCAGAAACAGTTGCTCCCATTGTTGCAAAAAAATCATGCCGTTTTTTTAATGCGGTCATATAATCGCCATAACTGATCACTGCAACATCTGCTGCTGCTTCTACTTTAGTTACATAAGCATTAAAGACCGCAGGATCATCAACGTTCATCGCCTTATCAGGGCGATAAGCCGGTAATACTTTTATAGGGCAATTTGTTGCAGCAATTTTTTTATGCTGCGCTAAATTGTCTGTAGGTTCATCAGTAGTGCATAAAGTTTTCACATTCATCTTTGTCAATAAATTCCTTACACTATATTCCTTTGTCTGCAGCATTGCAGTGGCCTCATCATAAATTGCTTTTGCGGTATCGGCATTTAAAATTGTATCAATATTGAAGTAACGCTGTAATTCCAGGTGGGTCCAATGGTATAAAGGATTGCGTAAAGTATAAGGCACTGTTGCTGCCCATTGCTGGAACTTTTCAAAATCACCGGCATCGCCGGTACAATAGCTTTCATTGATACCATTGGTGCGCATGGCCCGCCACTTGTAATGATCGCCGTACAACCATACCTGTGTTAAATTAGCGAAGTTGATATCATCGGCAATCTGGTCGGGAGGTAAATGATTATGGTAATCAATGATGGGCATTGATTTTGCAAAATCGTGGTACAGGGTTTGTGCAGTTTTGTTTTGCAATAAGAAATTTTCGTCTAAGAATTTTTTCATAATGACCTCACCCTCGTTCCCTCCCCCAAAGAGAGGGAGGCCGGGCTTTTGTTTTTTAATTGATCTTAAAATTTTTACTTTTCAACTATATCCCTCTACTTTTCATTTGTTTGATCTATACGTGTTCAAATTTACAAATACTGTTTGAATTGAAGGCGTCGAATAAAGAACTAAATGTACAAGAGTGCGACGCCAATGAAACTGAACAAAGAAATAATGTCCGGCTCAAAAAGTATATCAAACTTAAACCTATTTCAAAAATTTGATTGTTGTAAAAATCTAAGTTATCCGCCAGCTGGCGGAGACAGGGGCTACAAACTCACGCCTCTCTTCCACGGAATAAAATCATCCTGGTTCAACAATACTGCTTTGGGTATTACTTCACCACTGGCGGCTTTGATACAATATTCTAAAATGGCTTCACCCATTTGTTCAATAGTTTTATCACCTTCAACAACAGGGCCACAATCAATATCGATGATATCATTCATGCGCTTTGTAAGATTGCTGTTGGTACTCACTTTTATTGTAGGACAAACAGGATTACCTGTTGGCGTACCTAAACCGGTAGTAAATAAGATCAGTGTAGCGCCACTGGCTGCTTTACCTGTTGTTGCTTCTACATCATTGCCGGGTGTACATAGCAAACTCAATCCCGGTTTGGTTACCGGTTCTGTATAATCCAGCACATCCACTACCGGTGATGTACCGCCTTTTAAAGCGGCGCCATTACTTTTGATAGCATCAGTGATCAATCCATCTTTAATATTTCCCGGGGAAGGGTTCATATAAAATCCACTACCTACCCTTTCCGCCTGTTCGCTGTACGTTGACATTAAGTGCATGAATTTTTTTGCAGTGGCTTCATCGATCGTCCGGTCAATTAAATTTTGTTCGGCACCGCACAGTTCGGGAAATTCCGCCAATAATATCTTCCCACCCAATGCCACCACTAAATCGCTCAGGTATCCTACAGCAGGATTAGCGCTGATACCGCTGAAACCATCGCTGCCGCCGCATTTTACGCCAATGCATAATTTTGATAAAGGCGCAGGTTTCCTTTCTATTGTATTGATCGTTATTAAACCTTCAAATGTTTTTTTAATAGCTTCGGCGATCAATTGCTCTTCGCTTTGCGATTGCTGCTGTTCATAAATATATAAAGGCTTATCAAAATTGGGATTGAGTTGCTGCAGGTCGTTTTTGAAATCTGCTACCTGTAAATGCTGGCAACCCAAACTTAAAACGGTCACACCCGCAACGTTTGGATGATTGGCATAGGCAGCTAATAATTTACTCAATATGCCCGCATCCTGCCTGGTACCACCACAACCACCCTGGTGGTTTAAAAATTTTATACCATCCACGTTTTTAAACAACCTCACCCCAGCTCTCTCCAAAGGGGAGGGAGCAAAAGACGCTGCTAAAGGAAGTTCCTTTCCTGCCTTGTATGCTTCTATTATCTCTTTCGTGTAACGCTTATATTTATCCGTAACCGCATAGCCCAGTTCGTTGTGCAATGCTTCTTTGATCACATCCAAATTCCTGTTCTCACAAAAAACAGTGGGGATGAACAACCAGTAATTGGCCGTGCCCACGTCACCGCTAGTTCTGTGATAGCCATTGAAAGTTTTACCGGCAAATTTCGAAACGTCGGGCGCCGTCCATTTAAAATTGGTGTTACGGTAAAAATAAGGTTCCGTGGCGTGTTTAATATTTTCGGTATTCATCCAGGATCCTTTTGCAATAAAATGCTGCGCTTTACCAACCAGTACGCCATACATGATCACTTTATCCCCTGCATTGAGATCTGTAGTAAAGAATTTATGTTTTGCTTTTACATCTTCCTGTAAAATAAAAGTCTCCCCGCCGAATTCAATAGACTGTCCTTTTTTAAGATCCGTTAATGCCACCAGCACATTATCTTTTGGATTAACCTTTAAAACCTGTTGCTTCATTATTAAGAAATTAAGCCTCCCTAAATCGCTCCCAAGAAGGGACTTTTGCGGTATGCTGATTTGAAATATATTTTTAAACCCTCTTCAATTTTTCAAATGCACTTACTTTAAACTTGGCACTGCGCCTTTCATCAGCTCCAACATTCCATATTGCAGAATGCCTTCCACATGCCCTGTTACTTTTTCAGCAAAGCCAGGGATAGCAGCAAGATCTGTATTCCACAATGCCGAATTGCTTAAGATATTTTTTACTGCCAGCTGCACCGGGTAATTTTTCCATTGCTCAAAGAAATATCCTGCATTAGGATCTTTAACCGGGTAACCTTTACCATTAAAGGTACCATAATAAATATCATGCTCTACTTTCACCGCTTTCATAAAAACAAGGTAAGCAGCGAAACCCAGTGCTATATTTTCCGCGACGGCGTTATACAATTCTGCATACCGCAGTAAAACGGGCACGATCCTCATTTCCAATTTAGCTGTGTAATTAAGGCTGATATTGATCCAATGGTGTTCAATACTCGGATTACGGAAGCGGTCTAATACTTTAGCGGCAAAAGCCAAGGCATCTTCTTCGGGCAGCTCATAAGGTATCGCCCGCGCAATTTCATTGGTCATCAGTTCTTTTACAAAATTTGAAATGATGGGGTTATCCATTGCTTCCTTTACCGAAGTCATCCCCGACAGGAATGCTACTGCACAACTCAAAGAATGCGTGCCATTCAGCAAACGTAATTTCAATTCTTTGAACTTTTGAATATCGGGTGTAATTACAATGCTGTTATCTGCTGTGGCGAAAGATAAAACTGAAGCAATGGTATCATTTCCTTCAATGGCCCATAAACTATACACTTCACTGACGGTAACCAGGTCATCTGTATACCCTAACGCTTCTTCCAATATGTTTTTAGCCGCAGTATCCGGCTTGCCGGGAACAATCCGGTCAACCAGAGAATTACAAAACTGGTTGCTTTTTTCAAGCCATTCAATAAAATTTTCTTCCAGCCCATTCAAATGGGCCAGTTCTAAAACAATGGCTTCCAATTTTTTTCCATTGTCACTTATTAATTCCGTTGGAACAATCACCATACCACATTGATGGCTACCCGCAAATGCTTTATAGCGTTCGTATAAAAAAGCTAATAATTTACCTGGGTAAGATACAGGTGGGTGCTGTAAAATATCGTCCTGTACCAATTCAATCCCTACTTCCGTTGTATTGGAAATGATGATCTCCATTTCGGGATTGTGGGCACATTTTAAAACAGCGCCCCATTCTTCTTTCGCTAATAACAGGCGGCTGATCGCCGAGCAAATCGTATTTGTTGAAATGGTATTACCTCCTTCAATCCCGCGGATGCACAAAGTATACAGGCCATCTTGTTTTTCAAACGCAGCGCTATCGCCGCCGCCGGTAGATTTTACCACCACGATCCTTCCATTGAATATTCCCCGGCGGTTGGCTTTGTCGATAAAATAATCGGGTAAGCCCCGCAGTAAAACGCCGGTACCGAATTGTAATACTTTTTCCGGCAATTCAAATATTCTTTCGGGAACATTGTCAACTTTATCTCCCTGGATATTTTTTAGTGTAAATTTAGAAAGTGTCATCACCAAAATTTTGCCCCTCGTCCCTAACGGGGAACCAGAGATTTTATAATTACATTGTATTTATTTACCGTGCGCTATTGTACTTTATTTAGCCCGTACCCTATGTACTCTGTACAATCCTCACTTCTTCACCCCCCACTTGGCAGCCCATTTGGGATAATCCTCTCTAACCAGCTTTAAAGGCCACACGCCATACCAGGCATACCCGATCCTGCGTTCGTTCTCTACTTCAGCAATAGTTTTTTTCGGCTGGCTATCCCTGCCGGTAAAAAATGGTTCATTGGTTTGCAGGTCGTAAAACCTTGCCCATATTACCGAGTTATCGTCTTTTACAAGTATCCTGTCTTTGCCACTTGTTTCATTCGGTGCTTTTACGTCAACAAAATTGTATCCCGTGATCGTTACTTTATTAAACCATTCCACTGCTGCATTCACTGCGGTAATAATTTCTTTTGAAGGATTGGGCTGGCTCATTAAAAATTTTACAATACCCACCGATTCAGACCCACTTAAAGAGGCCAGTTCAAATTTCCTGGCAGTTTCCGGTTGCAGGGTTTTAGCATTGTACTGGGCACACCATACCGCTAGTTTCCCATTTTGTTTCAACTGTGTTTTCAGTATACAATCAATTCCTTTTTGAATAGCAGCTTTACATTTCGGAACAAAAGCCCTGTCAATAATATCAAGGTCATTTTTTGCCAGCACCACATCCTGCAATAGATTCAGTACATTAATCATCGCATTATCGTTATAAGTGATTTGGCTACGGTAACTGCTGAAATCAGGATAATACTGCGGCCATCCCCCATTGTTATATTGTGCTTTCAATAAATAATCAATTCCATGCTCAGCAGCCTTAGGGTATCTTTCATCTTTATGCGCCTTATAAGATCTTACTAAATACTCAATTTCTTTAGTGGTGGCTTCATTATCAATGGTAGCATCAATGCCCGTTGTATAGCCATCCTGTAATTCCTTTAGCTCTGCAGAAGTTAATATCCTTTTATAATCCACATTGCGGTTACCCTGGAAATGCTTGGGCCATCCGCCATTGGCACGCTGGTACAACAACATCCTATCGGCAACGGGATCGGTAGTATCTTTTATAGTGACCAATTCATCTGAAGCTGTTGCTGAATCAGTATTAGTCTGTTCATATTTTATTGGATTCCATTTATAATCATATACCCATGGCTCGTTAAATTCATTGATACCAAAATCACCTGGTAAATTATTTTTAAACCATGTATAATCACCGCCTTCTCTTTTGCAATTATAGTAATACACCCTTCTTCCCCATTGCACCTGGTCCCTTTCCGCAGTAGAAGGAACCCAATATATATCTGCATCCGCCATATTTTTTGCAAAGCTGCAATTGAGCAGGTAAAACTGCGCATCCCTGTGATAGCGGCCAAGCTTAAACCCGTCATCTCCGGAAAATTTACAATTTAAAAACACCGTTTTTGATTTTTCATCTTTGCTGCCGTCATGCCAGATGGCAGCATTTTTATCATGACAAACAAATGTACAGTTCTCCGCCAGTGCCCATCCGCGTGGACAATAAAAATCTACGCCACCCTCCATCACACAATCCTTAAAATAGAACATGCCTTCGTCGGTATTCCATGGGCTTACTGTATCGCCGCCCCATGCACGAAAGATACAGTTCTTTACGATCAGCCTCGTGGTATTAAATGAACGTAAAGCCATCTGGTGGCCCGATGGCTTTATTATTTTTTTTCCGGCATTTTCCGCGGCGCAGGAAATTTCTTTACCTGTTGTATTATCTTTTCCGTAAGTATTAAGAAAACAGAGATTTTCCAATACGATATCACTACCGCGTAAGTTGATCGTGGCTACACCATAATCATCCTTATTATCACAACGCCATTCTTCTCTTGCCAAAGAAATAGCCACGATAGTATTAGCGGGACCTTCTCCTTTAAGCGTTATAAAATCCTTATCAATAAATATCTTCTCTTTGTAAGAACCTTTCTTAATGCTGATAACGCGTTGCGATTTGCTATTATCATTAGGTAAACTATTGATCGCTTCCTGTACCGACCTGAAATTACCTGTACCATCCTGCGCAACGATAATGGATTTTTGGCCAATAAGTTGCTGAGCAAATATTATTGCAATAAAAACTACTATTATTTTCCGGATGCTGTTCACTTTTATTTTTTTGTATTTGTTATTAACCATTTTACCAGGTCTTCAGCCGCTTTATAATTTTCATATTCTGAGGGTAATTTTCTTCCATCGGCATATTCGTTATACAACCAGGGATCGCCTACTGCCAACACTTTACCTTTGCCATAATTTGCCGTGGCAATAATTACATCTCCATCTTTAACTGCGTTTACTGTTGCAGGAGATTTTATTTCCAGTGCACTTACTTCTTTCAGATACATTTTGGCAGCAGATTTGAAAACAGGATTATTGGTACCAGGTAAAACCATCCCCTGTTCAAAAATATCATTCTTTACCATGTTGATACTTTTGTCCGTAAATTTTATCCCGAAAACTCCTGCCAGTAAATTAAAATGCTGCAGGTCGCAATTGTTGCTGTCATTCGCCATCAGCAATAAAGTACCGCCTGCTTTCACCCAGTCACTGATCGCTTTAACATTTTTTGTCGTTACATAATTTGGTTTGGGGTTATCCCTTACATCATCCGGATCAACAATAATGTATACCGATGCTTTTTTAAGATTGGCTGCTGTAGGCGCTACATCCAGTGAAGCTACGTTAGCACCATATCTTTCAAACACCGCTTGAAAAGTAGTAAAGCCAGAATTGCTTTTTTCGTTCCATACATAGTGCCAGTATATTTCCGCACCCGTGCCATCTTTTTTCTTTTCGCTGTTGAACCAGCGGTCGAGCATAATTGTTTTGCCTTTACCAACAGGCTGTGTTGGCTGCATTTCCATTTCATTGCTGGCCAGTAAGAATGCACCCATTCCTTTCGGGTCATTGGTAATTACGGGTTCGCTCATATAATAGTCAAAACTTCCATCGCGGTAAGGATTACCTCCAAGGCCGCTCACTTTTACCGTGCCGGTTAAAATAGTTTGCCCCTTTTCTTCTTTGATGAATTGTTTTAAAATGCCTTCGTAGGCTTTTTTACCGATGGCGATCTTTGCTGCAGGCAGGTAACCTTTACGCACGCCCTTGGCAACAGCATAAGTAAACTGGCAACTGGCGCTGGCTTCAAAATAATTTTTCTCTTTACCTGCACCAGTGTAATTCATCACGTCATACCACAGGCCTGTTGTTTTATCCTGTTGTTTTTCTATTGCATTTACGAGGCGGTTTAAAATATCGATCAAGGTTTTTCTTTTAGGATGTGTTTCCGGAAAATAATCCAGTACATCCACCAGCGCATCACTATACCAACCCATTGCCCTTGCCCAAAAAAGTGGTGAAGTACCCGTAGTTTTATTTGCCCATTTTTGTTGCCTGCTTTCATCCCATGCATGGTACAATAAACCCGTTTTAGGATCCCTTGCATGTTTTTCCATCCATATGAACTGGTTGGCAATATCATTGAAGGCGCTGTCTTCATGAAACAACATAGCATACTCCGCGTAAAAAGGCTCGCCCATATATAACCCATCCAGCCACATTTGATTGGTATAAATTTTTTTATGGCAGAAGCCACCTTCGTTTGTGCGTGGCTGTGTAGCCAACTGACTGCGTAAAAGATCGGCAGTTTTTTTATATTTTTCTTTTCCTGTAACCCGGTATAATAATAGCACCAGCTTACCATTATTTACCATATCAATGTTGTAATCTTCTTTGTCGTAATTTTTTATGGTGCCGTCTTCTTTAATAAAATAATCCATTTTCTTTTGTATAGCCTTAAAATATTCGGCATTACCGGTATTCATCCACAAACCTTTAAATCCATTTAACACCACACCCATATCATAGCTCCACTTGGTATTGCTGCCAATGGGAACGGTATCTTTCCAAATATTTAAAATAGTAGCGGCCAGTTTTTCAGCCGGAGATTGCGAAAACGCATTTAGTGAAATAGCAATTGAAAGAATAAGAATTATTTTTTTCATAATTAAATTCCCTTGAGGGAAATTTTCATTTTTTTGTTACTGGCATTAGTTGTTTATTGATCTTCATTGGCGTCGCACTCTTATACCACATATCTTTATTCAGCTTTAATTATGTTTTGCACAAAAACTGTCGCCCCTCTGGGGCTTTGCAAAAACATTTTTTTTTCTACCAAAATGTCGCTCCCCTGGAGCTTTCAACAACATTATCATTTTTCCGTTCTACCAAAATGTCGCTCCCTGGAGCTTTCAACAACATTATCATTTTTCCGTTCTACCAAAATATCGCTCCTCTGGAGCTTTCAACAACATTATCGTTTTTCCGTTCTACCGAAATGTCGTTCCTCCGGAGTTGTAACATCTATTCAGGCTTTCATTCACTTATCGCTTATGCAAAACATGAATTTATTTTCCTTTTGTTTTATTCTTTTTCTTCCTTGTATCTACAGGTACTATAGCATTGATGGTCCAGCTTACAGCAGCACCAGTTACGCCAAAGCCAGCCCTTAATTTTTGTTTAACTTTTGTAAGATCCGTATTTAAAATGCTTACGGCTTTTGTTCTTTCGCCCTGCACCATCGCCAATACTTCAGCACTGTCTTTATATTTTAAATTATTCATGGTGATATTATCACTGTTTAAAACATAAGCAACCGGGTTGGTATTCTTACTCAGCATGGTAATATTATTCAGGGTAATATTGCTTGCTTCCTGTATGTCGATACCATCATTTGCCTGTAACACGGCGTTCTCTATCAGCACATTTTTCACATGCATTTCGGGTATCCCCCTTATAAAAATCCCTTTAGCAGCGCCATTGCAGGTGATATTCCTTAAATAAAAATTCTGGAATTGCGGGGTAGTTTCATCAACGGGTTTCATCTCCACAATGGGCGGCACTATTTTTTCTCCTGCTAAAACCACGGGGTCTTTGGCCATATAGTACATATCAAATAAGATCGCTTCGGCAGCAATATCTTTCATGTTGATATTGTTCACGTAAATATTTTCTACAATGCCGCCACGCCCACGGGTAGTTTTAAAGCGAAGGCCGATATCAGTACCGATAAAAGTACAATTGCTTACAAACATATTATTAGTTCCGCCACTCATCTCACTTCCTACTACAAAGCCACCATGGGCATGGTATACCACGCAGTTCTTTACGATCACATCTTTTGTTGGCCACCCTCTTTTTCTTCCTTCTGCATCCCGGCCGCTTTTTATACAAATGCCATCATCGCCGGTATCAAAATTACAATCTTCTACTAATGCGTTTGTACAACTTTCCAGGTCAAGCGCATCGGTGTTGGTACCAAACCATGGATTTTTTACAGTGAGGTTTCTTATGGTGATGTGTTGGCTGGCATTGATATGCGTAGTCCATGCCGGAGAATTTTCAAATGTTACCCCTTCGATCAAAATATTTTTACAATGAAAAATGCGGATCATATTGGGACGCAGGTAATCTTTGATATCTTCAAAATCCTGCAATGTTTTTCCCCCTTCAAGTTTACCGATGTTGTTGGTGAGGGAACCTTTCAATGCTTTTTGGGAAGAGTACCATGTTTTTTTATCTTCTGTTAATACACCGCCATATTTTTGTTGATGCACTTTCCATTCTGTTTCAGTCATCTTATCCTTCTTTAAAGGACGCCAGTAACAACCATTGCCGTTCATGATACCCTCGCCGGTAATAGCGACGTTCTCTAAATTCTCTGCGGTGAATGGCGATTGGCATCTTGCTGCATCCACACCTTCAAATGTAGCAGCTAGTAGTGGATACTGATTAAAGTCGGAAGTATAAATTATTAAAGCACCTTTATTTAAATGAAGGTTGATATTGCTCTTCATGATTATGGGACCGGTCACAAAACTTCCTCCTGGCACTACCACTGTTCCCCCGCCATGCTTTGCAGCTTCTTCAATAGCTTTATTGATTGCAGCTGAATTTAGTGTAAGCCCATCCGGTATAGCGCCATAATTCAAAATATTAAAAGTGTCTTTTTTAAAATGAGGTGTGTAAACTTTCGGCAATTCAAAAGCGAATTTTTCTTTAAAATCAGAAGGTGCTAAATATTTTTCCATTGGTAAATGCTGGTCTTTGATGGCCTGGCATACCAAAGATGCCATTGAAGCCGCACCGTATTCGCTGAAATGCGTGTTATCCGTCCTTACTCCTTTCTGTGTTTTAAAATGCCCTTCCGGTATGTGGAGGAATAAACGTTTGCTGTTCTCTACGCCTTCTTCCAGGATCAATGCTTCACTGCTTTGATGAAGATCTATAACAGGTACATTCATTTGAGCACCTACTTCTTTTACAACGGCAGGATAATCGCCATGCGAGTCCACAAATTTTCCTGAGCTGTCGAAACTGCGGCGCATTACCGGCGTTATTAAAATAACGGTTGCCCCTTTGCTGCGCACATCATTTATAAAACGAAGCAGGTTTTCTTTATACAGTGTATGTGCCGGTGCAGCAACTTTGGGATGCTCTGATTTTTCATCATTATGGCCAAACTGTATCATTACAAAATCACCGGTTTTTAAACGACTCATTACGGTATCCCAGCGATGTTCATCAATAAAACTTTTTGTACTTCGGCCGTTCACTGCATGATTCTGTATCGCTACTTCATTAGTAAAATAATCGGGCAATAACTGCCCCCAACCCCGTTCAGGATTATCTTCCAAAGGTTTGTTGGCACAGGTACTGTCGCCAACTAAAAAGAGGGTAGGTTTTTGATCAGGTAATAAAAATGCAAGGCTGCTAAAGCCGAATAAAGCTATTAAAAAGTATCTGGATATTTTCATATAACTGATGTGCAGGTGAAATTCAATAATTAATATTTATTCAATTCAAATTTATAAATCGCTTCAACAAACCGCCGTCGGGGCTGTTAGCCGCCGACGGGGTTTTTAACGTAAATCATTAATGTTTACAGGATCCATATCGGTATAAATAAAATTCTCGCCGGCCATACCCCAGATGAATCCATAATTACTGGTACCGCAACCACTGTGTATACTCCAAGGCGGTGAAATGATCGCTTCATCATTGCTCACCACCAAATGTTTTGTTTCTGTTGGTTGCCCCATCAGGTGAATGATCTTTTGATTTTGCGGCAGGTCAAAATAGAAGTAGGCTTCCATTCTTCGGTCATGCACGTGCGTTGGCATGGTGTTCCAAACACTGCCTTCTTTTAAGATCGTTAATCCCATTACCAGCTGGCAGCTTCTTATGCCATCGGCATGAATGTACTTATAGATCTTTCGTTGATTGGCTGTAAGTACTGCACCCATTTCTGTTGGTGAAGCTTTTTCCTTTTTCATCAGCTTTGTTGCGTAAATATGATGAGCCGGTGAAGACAATAGATAGAATTTCGCCGGGTTGTCTTTCTTTTTGCTTTTAAAATAAATTTTCTGGCAACCTTTGCCCATGTATAAACAATCGAGTTTGTTTACATCATAAACTTTACCATCTACTTTTATTTCGCCATCGCCGCCTACGTTGATAGCGCCCAGTTCCCTGCGCTCTAAAAAATAATCTGCTTTTAATGGTGGATAGGTTGGCAGGCTGATCATTTTATTCACCGGCACTACGCCGCCAATGATCATACGGTCGTAATGGGTGTATACCAGGTTCAATTCATCCGGCTTCATAATGTGCTGCACTAAAAAATTGCTGCGCAATTCTTCTGCATTCATCCGGCTTGTTTCGTTGGGGCTGTTGTGAAATCGTATCTGCATTTTGAATTTTGAATTATCTAGCCATCCATCCGCCATCAACGGTTACAATTGTTCCGTTCAAATAATCACTGGCTTTACTTGCCAGGAAAACGGTTACGCCTTTAAAATCTTCTGTCTCACCCCAACGGTTAGCGGGTATCCGGTCCAGTATGGATTTACTGCGAACCGGGTCGGCGCGTAATGCTTCGGTATTATCGGTAGCAATATAACCGGGTGCAATTCCATTTACATTGATCCCCTTTGATGCCCATTCATTGGCGAATGCTTTTATTAAACTGGCTATGGCGCCTTTACTTGCGGCATAACCAGGCACATTGATACCACCCTGGAAACTCAATAAAGATGCTGTAAAAATAATTTTGCCGTTACCCTGTATGATCATCTTTTTACCGATCTCTCTTGTAATGATGAATTGCGCATCAAGGTTGATGGCGATCACTCTGTCCCAGTACTCATCACTATGTTCTGCTGCAGGGTTGCGCATGATAGTGCCTGCATTGTTGACCAAAATATCTATTTGCGGGTTTTCTTCAACAACTTTTTTGGTAAAAGCAGTGAGGGATTCCCGGCTTTCAAAGTCGCACTGGTAAGCTTTGAATTTTTTTCCCAGTGCCCTTACTTCATTTTCCACTTCACTGCCGGTGAAAGCCAATGTGGCTGATACGCCAATGATATCCGCTCCCGCTTCGGCCAAGCCCATAGCCATTGCTTTTCCTATTCCCCTATTGCACCCTGTTACCAATGCAGTTTTCCCGTTTAGATTAAACTGTTCTAAAATATTCATTATGCAATCGTTTACACTTCAACACCGGATATTTGAAGATTTAAAAAAGGGCATCATTCCTGCCAGCAACAGCTCCAGTTCGAACCTCAATTTTACCATTATATTTTAAGGGAAAAAACTATTAAAAGGGCTTTATTTACGCAATCGTTCCCGATAACGTTTACTTAGCAAATGCAATTGACAATAATCCTTTAAAACCAGCTGCTCTATAGCTCCACCCTTCTTTTTTCTGTGTTACTTTGATAGGCTTTTTCGATCACCGCTATAACCATTTTACCGGCTTCAGCTGTAACGGGTGGCATTGCCCCAGTGGTTAAGGCCGCATATATGCCATAATAATATTCGATATAATTTCCATTAGCTGCAGGAATATATTCCCTTATCAGCTTACCGTCTTTCTCTGTATGCAGCAACCCCATTTCATTTTCGGGTTCTTTGCCCCAATCTTCCCTATCGGGGCTTAACCCTGCCTGCAATGCATTTTCCTGGACATCGGTACGGGCTTTAATGAATGAGCCTTTGGTACCGTGTAAAATATAAGAGGGCAAGGATTCTCTCACTACATAACTTGCTTTTATTCTTACCCGCATTGACCGATAAAACAGGATGAGCTCCATGTAATCGTCCACTAAAGAAATTTTTCTTGCAGGAAAGATATCGGCAAAGATGGATTCAGGCATTCCAAATAACGTTAACGCCTGGTCGATCAAATGGGCGCCGAGATCATATAACAAGCCTGTGCCGGGGCCGGGCGTTTCTTTGTGCAATTTAGGGCTGCGTATTTCGCTGAACCTGTCGAAATGAAATTCGGCTTCAACGATATCCCCGAGCCAGCCTTGCTGCACTACTTTTTTTATGATCTTATAATCGCTATCGTACCTGCGGTTATGGTATACGGATAACAATTTATTTTTTTCTTTCGCCAGTGCGATAAGCTCATCGCATTCAGCTACCGAGGTACAAAAAGGTTTTTCAACAATAACATTTTTCCCTGCAAGCAACGCTTTTTTAGCCAAATCAAAGTGGGTATAGTTGGGTGTATTGACAATAACGAGTTCTATAGCTTTATCATTCAGCAGTTCTTCGTAAGTATCAAAAGATATAGTGCCCGGGTATTTTTGGGCCACTGCCTTTTTTGAACGTTCCCAAACACCATACAACTCAAAACCTTTATGGATATGCAGGAAGGGCGCATGAAACACCCACCCGCTCATACCGAAAGAACACAATGCCGTTTTTATAGTTCGCATGATCGTTGTTTTTGTAAACACAAAGCTTAAAGCAAAAAGCACAAAGCAGAAACCTCCGTGTTCTTAGCTCCATGTTTTTAGCTTTTTTACGCGTTAGCCAAAGCCCTGTCCAAATGCACATAACCACCATCAACATAAACCAATTGACCAGTAGTATGGCTTGATGCAGGTGATAATAAAAAGGCAACAGCATTGGCAATTTCTCCGGCTGTTGTCATCCTGTTTTCCAGCGGGATCATGGATTCTATTTCTTTTAATTTTTCTTTTGGATGCGGCAAAGTCTGTATCCATTTTTCATAGAGCGGCGTAAAACATTCCGCTACAACTATTGCATTTACCCTGATACCATATTTTAATAATTCCACTGCCCATTCCCTGGTTAACGCATTGCGGCCGCCATTAGCGGCAGCATAGGCTGAAGTATTACCCTGGCCGGTATCAGCAGTTTTAGATGAAATATTTACGATGGCGCCTTTCGACTTTATTAATTCCGGTAAAGCATAATGTGCCAGCAAATAATAATGCACCAAATTTTTGTGCAGGGAAGCCATAAATTTATCATAGTTGCCTGTTTCCAATCCTACCCCGTCATTAACACCGGCATTGTTCACGAGGCCATCGATACGGCCATGTTTTTCAATTACTTTTTTAACGGCGGTTTCACTTTCAGCGGGGTTGGATAACTCCGCCGGCACCTGGAACGCTTTGCCACCCGCTGCTTCCACAGCAGCAACAGTTGTAAGGTTATCGGCTTCATTGCGGCCAATGATTACCGGTAGTGCACCCTCCGCGGCCAGTATTTTTACAATGCCCTCTCCAATACCTTTGGCACCTCCGCTTACAATGATCACTTTATCTTTAAGATGTAGATCCATGTTTTAATATATTATGCATCAAATGTAGCTTAATTAGTAAGTTATTACCGTGGTGTAAGAAAAACAATTCTATAACCTGTTCATCCAGTTCTTTAATCTTTCCATCCAGCTATCATCAGTGGTTTGGTTGTACATCCCAAAACCATGTCCCCCTTCCGGATATACATGTATCTCTGCGGGTACTTTGTTTTTTACACAAGCCTCGTAATAACGAAGGCTGTTCTCCACTGGCACCGCACCATCATCTGCAGCATGAACGAGGAATGACGGTTGTGTATTTTTGTTTACCTGCAATTCGTTACTGAAGAAAATAATTTTTTCTGTTGATGCTTTCGCGCCCACCAGTTTATTGCGTGATCCTGTATGGGTGATGCTGCTGTCCATACTTATTACGGGATAGATCAACACAGCAAAATCAGGACGAACAGCAACGGTATCATTGTTGGTGGCGTCTGCTTTAAAATCAAAATGCGTAGCAGCAGTTGAAGCAACATGGCCTCCCGCGGAAAAACCCATGATACCAATTTGATTTTTATTAATGCCCCATTCTTTTGCATTGGCCCTTACCAAACGTACCGCTTGCTGTGCATCCTGCAAGGGTGCGAGGCTCCTGTCGATATTAGTGGTATCATCAGGTAAACGATATTTTAAAACAAAAGCGGTAACACCCCAGCGGTTCAGCTCTTCGGCCACCTTTGTACCTTCTTTATCGAATGCCAAAATAGAATAACCACCGCCCGGGCAAATGATAACCGCTTTACCACCTGGTTTAGCAGGTTTAAAGATCGTCAGTGTGGGATTACTCACTTTTGCAATACGCATCACTTTATCACGAAACACAGAATTCTCTTTATCTGGAACAGGCCTGGAATTGGGCACTCCATTTTTATACAAAGGGATTATTTGCGGCCCTTTCTGCGTGAAAGCCGCAATGTCGAATGATTTTGCTTTCCCAATATAACCATTGAACCAAGGTTGATCCTGACCAGCATAAAATTTATTGGAAGAAAAGATATTTGCCAAAGTATATTGTTTAATTTCTTTTTCAGTTAATTGTTTTGACCATTTTACTCTTCGTGCTATTGCTGCGCCTTCACCAGTATTTTTATATTCTGCATAGTAAACTGTATTTTCATTCTCAGGGTTGCTCCAGTTATTCCATCCTTCAGGTACAACGGCTTTGGGTAAATTACAACGCATGAAAACCGTTTTTGCATTGGCCCGCCACGGCCGGCCCAAATGCAGTTTTGTGACACTGGAATCGGCTATGATCTTACAATCTATAAAAACGTAACCAAAGTTTTTTCCTTTGGTTGTACTTGCCGCCGTTAGAAATGAATTGGTCTTTGCCCTGATGGTGCAGTTTTGAAATACTGCCGTAGCTGGGCCAAAAATAAAATCTGTAGTGCCTTCAATATAGCAATCTTCAAAATACTGCCTGGCATCTTCACCGCTGGTAAATATCGTATCCTGGTTGCCTAAAAATTTGCAATTTCTAAACACCGCTTTGTCCGCATCTACATATAACGCCAACGCCTGACCTACCATGCCTGCACTGTTTGCAAAAGTTATATTCGCTGCCGTAAAACGGTTACCCGATATCCTGGCCGTATAAGAAGTGAATGTAGTTAACTTTCCTTTGCCGGAGTAATCGTTAAAGATGATAATAGTGCTGTCTGCATTTTCGCCAATGAAACTAACGTCGGTATTGTTTTCAGGCAATGCTATTTTCTCATTGTACACGCCATTTTTTATAAACAAAGTGATCGGCGCTAATGGGTACACCCGCATCGCATCGATCGCATCCTGGATGAACCTATAATCACCGGTACCGTCTTTGGCAACAGTGAATACATATTTATATTGGTGCCGGTTGGCGGTTTGAGCAAGAGATTGGCTCGAACATAAAAACGATAGTGCATAAAGTACAATCGATCTTTTCATCGTTTAAATATAATTAAATTATTTTGCGGGGTCCCAATCGCCAAATACGTTTTTTACAGTATAGTTCTTTATCGCTTCATCGCTCAATTGTTTTGACCAGCTCACCCTTTTTGCCGGGTCCGCCGAAGGTCCGTAATTTTTATACTCCGCATAGCGGGCTGTTCTGTAATATTCAGTATTATTCCAGTTACTCCACCCTTCTGCCCTTATATGCGGGCCGATAAAACAATGCAAATAAACCACGGCTCCGAACGGCAACCATGGCCTGCCCAATGTGGCGTTGTGCACCATTGTATCGCCGGTTAAAATACAATTATTGAAGATATAACCAAAGGTCTTTTCTTTTGGCGTGGATGCGGCTGTTACATGCGAATTCTTTTTGCTGTGAATATGGCATTGCTCGAACCACGCGGTGGCAGAACCAAAAATAAAATCAGTGGTTCCTTCTATATAACAATTTTTGTAATACTGCCTGCTGCGTTCATTATTGGTAAACAATACATCCTGGAAACCGATGAAACGGCAGTTATTAAAGATGGCTTTATCACCGTCAGATTCCACGGCTACTGCCTGGCCTGCGGTAAAACCTGCGTCGTTTTGAAAACTAATATTGGTGGCAGTAAAATTATCTGCCTTAATTAAAAAACTCCAGGACGATCTTGTATTAATCGTATCTCCCGCAGGTGAAACCTTACCGGTATGATCATCGTAGGTAAGGAGGGTATTGAATTTATCTTCGCCAATGACCGTTACAAAATGCTTTGATGAATCGAGGAATAATTTTTCTTTGTAAGTTCCCTTTTTAATAAAAATGGTTACCGCCTTTTTATTGTTGGATAAAATGGCATTGAAGGCGGCCTGCACTGTTCGATGATCACCGCTGCCATCCTTTGCTACTGTTATTTTTAATGGCTGTGCAACTGATCGTTCAGCAGCAAACAATATAATGAATAAGGCGATATTTTTCATTGGTAGTCCTGTTTTAAAAAAGGCTGCCAAGGAGGCAGCCTTCCAAACTTAAACGATTATTGAGAAAAAAATTAATAGCCGGGGTTTTGGGTTAAGTTAAAATTAGCATCCCTTGCTGGCTGTGGTATGGGCATTAATTCTGATTTACCAGGCGTGTACCCCGTTGCATACCTGCCCAGTGGTGAGGTTGTACCAGCGGTTGCAATTGCCGGGCTCAGCCAAGTAACTTTAGTGGTTCCCGAAGGTGTTGATGTTGGCGCCGTTTTGTACAATGAATTGTTCCATATACCACCGATATTATTATCATCCGAAGTAGTTACGGTGATATAATACATTGCAACAGGAAGCGTAGCACTTTTACTGTAAGAAGGAAAACCTGCCATATATGAAGGATCTGATATTGCTGTAAGAGTAGACATTTTTAAGAGGTTGGCTTTTGTATCTGCAATAGCCGTACCCAGTAAGTTCCAGCGTATCAGGTCAAATTTCCGTACCCCTTCTCCACCTAATTCCAATGAACGTTCTCTTATTAAAGCGGCAAAAAATGTTGCCTTGGTTAAACCGCCCAGGTCAACAGCAGCATCAGGTATTGTTATTGGCTTACCATATCCTCTTCTTCTTACCATGTTCAATGCATTATAAGCAGCGGCTGTTGGGCCATTGATCTCGTTCTCTGCTTCTGCATACATCAATAATATATCGGCATAACGAAGTATCTGCCATTTTAAACCAAGGTATTGTACTGCATTGGTTGGCGAGATAACGGGATTGGTTACCCAATCTCTCCGGTATTTTCCATCGCATATTGCGGTAATCGCCTGGCCGACCTTGGTGCTGCCATTTGCCGCAACATTGTATGCCGCGCAGGTTACATCTCTTCTCAGGTCAGTGGAATCAAAAAGATAAAAATAATTAGGCAATACATTAATGCTTTTGTTGCCCAGGGCATTTACGGTAGGACCGTTATAATAACCCAGCTTGGTATCTTCCGCCCCTGTTAAACCGATGGCACTTGCCTGGAACATCAGTTCGCCGTTAGGATCTGCAACAGTATGTGCCCCAACCTGGTCTTTCCAAAGCGCTTTAAAACCTGGGTTCAATGAATGTTGTGCAGAGGTCATGATTTCATTACATTCGTCTTTTGCAATCTGGTAATAGGCCAGGTAATCTGAATTACGCTGCATGGCCCCATTCTGGTGCAAGGAATACCCGCCGCGGAACAATGCGATCCTGGCCCTTAATCCTTTTACGGCGCCTTTGGTTATTCTTTCATCTACAGGGTCGCCTATCGCAGTAATTTCATTGCGCCAGGGCACTAAAGTTTCAGCAGTTTTTAAATCATCCAGTAAGTGATTATATAAAGTATCCGTGCCTGTTCTTTTAGGGAAAGGATTACCCACTGCGAGTGAAGCTGCCGACTGAAAATTGGCTGGCAGGTCGCCCCAGATCATGATCGCCTCCAGGTAAAACTGCGCCCTTAAAGTCAAAGCTTCTCCGTACATTCTTTGCAATTGTTTTTTCTCCTGTTCGGAACCGTTAGTGTACATACCCATTTTGGGGATATTGTCAATACAATTGTTGGCGTATTCGATTCCCTGGAATAGCTGGTTGAATGGAGCTGTGATCTGTGCATTACTGGAAGTAGCAGAAAAACGGGCAATATCCCTCCTGTCGTTATCTCCAGCACCTGTTGGTCCCTGCATTTCATCATTATCCATGGTATAGTATAAACTCAACCGAATACCAAAACCTGCATCACCCACAAGCCTGCTGTAAACGCCGGCAAGGGCTTTACCGGTACTGGCCACATCTTTAAATACCACGGAAGGGTCAACGTCGGTAATGGGTTGCTGGTCTAGATATTTTTTACAACCAACAGTTACCAGCAGCACCGCCGAAAGTAATATGGTTATCGATCTTTTAAAATATTTCATATTCATATAAAAAGATTTATTGAGTTTTTAGAATGATGCATTTACGCCAACAATAAAGCTTCGGCTTTTTGGATAGGCAGAGTAATCAAGCGCCGGTGTAAGCGGGCTGCTTTTTACACTCACTTCCGGATCATACCCTGAGTAACTGGTAAGTACCGCTAAATTGTTCGCTGTAAAATAAAAACGTAGTTTACTCATGCGCAGTTTTCCAAGGCTTTGTACCGGTAATGAATACCCGATGGTAACGTTATTTATTCTTAAGAAGGATCCGTCTTCAATTGCCCAGGAGCTGGGATAAAATGCACCAGCGCTTTTCAACGGTTGCCAGATGCTGGCGTTGGCATTCAATGCAGCCAGTTGATCGGGTGCTATACCTAAAACATTGATGCCATTTACCCATTGTGCAGTTTGGCCTGTTTCCGTAACTACTTTCCAGCGTTTAGCCATGATATCGAGCAGGTTTGCATTGGCAGTATAGCCGTTGGTGAATTCTATTTTATTGGCATTATATACATCATTGCCATAAGAAAAATTTACAAATACACTCATATCCCATCTCTTGTAGGTGAACTGCTGATTTAACCCCCCGGTAAATTTAGGATTAGGGTTACCAATGATCGTCCTGTCGTTGGTAACATCAACAATTCCATCGCCATTGAGGTCTTTAAATTTAGCAGATCCCGGGCCAACTGGTCCTATTATAGCAGAATCATTCACCACGCCTGCTTTCAACCGGTAAACCATAGTCGCCGGATTATAATCAAAATCAGCAACACCGTAAAAGCCATCGGATACCAAACCCCACATCGAACCAACGGGATCACCAATTCTTATAATATAATCGGTTGGCTGGCCCGAAACACCCCAGCTTGCCGGTGCGAAGAAGCTTTTTTGATTAACGCCCAGTGCCAAAATTTTATTCCGGTTGAAAGACATATTGAAGTTGGCATTCCAGGTAAAGTTGGTCTTTTTAACGATCTGCGCTCCCAATTGCAGTTCAACACCTTTATTGGAAGTCTTGCCTATATTTTGAAGTTGTGTTGGATAACCATAAGTTGATGCGATGGGCACATTCAATAAAAGGTCTTTCGAAGTGTTGTTATACACATCTACACTCAGGTCCATCCTGCGGTTCAAGAAACTGATATCAACACCGAAGTTGCGGTTGATAGTAGATTCCCATTTTAAATTTGCATTCACCAGGCCTGCCGAATAATAGGCAATAAGTGCCTGGTTATTTAGGCCGTAATAATAAGTACCATTGCTGGTGAAAGTAGATATGTACAGGTAATCGGGAATACGGTTGTTACCTACAACACCATAACCAGCCCTGAATTTAAGGTCATTAATGAAATTAACTTTCTGCATAAATTTTTCGTTCTTTATCTTCCAGGCAAAAGATAAAGAAGGAAAGGTGCCCCATTTATTACCAGGGCCAAATTTTGAAGCCCCGTCCTCACGAACGTTAGCAGAAAAAAGGTACCGGTCAAGATAAGAATAGTTAATCCTTCCAAAAAAAGAAATGTTGGTATACCTTGATTTGCTTAACCTGGGATAACCCGTGAAAGAAGTACCCAGGCTAGTTTGTGTAAATGCATTGTTATGCGAAACATTCAGCGGGTACGATTTAAAGAGTTCATTGGTAGTAGTGGTTCTTAAGTCATAGGTTTCTTCACCTGCTAAAAAATCAAAATCATGTTTATTTTTGAAATCTTTAATGGAGTAAGTCAATACATTAGAATTGGTGATAGTAGTTTTTGTAACCGTATCGAGTCCCGCGATAGGCTTTCTTGCGCCCTGTATAATTGCATAGGAAGTAAGGGAATCGCTGAACTGCCTGTCTATAAAATTATTGTGATCGTATCCGAAAGTTGATTTAAAGCTCAGGTTCTTCAGGATCTTATAAGTAGCATACACGGTAACATTCTGCGCATCGGTAGTTTTTTTTCGGTATTCCATACTGGCCAGCTGTAATGGATTGATCAGGTTAAGACCATTACCAACGTTAGGATCAGCTAAAGGGTCAGCGTCTTCGATAGTTTGGTTAGGTGACAGGAACGGCCTGTATTTAACGGCATCCCGCAAACGGTTATACGAAGACCCTTTATCGTCGGAAACGCCGGCGCCATATACATCCTGGTGCAGCAGTCTCGAGATAACGCCAAACGCAAGATGATTGGTTATTTTATATTCGCCCCTGAAATTAATAAGGTGGCGCTGGTACTTTGAATTGATCACAATCGCTTTGTCATCATTAAAAGTATAACCAAAATTGTAAGTGATCTTTTTACCACCGCCCGAAACCGCTATATTATGAGTTTGCATAACACCGGTGCGGCCAAAAGCTTCGTGCTGCCAATCTACTTCATCCACATTTTTGTAGACAGCTAATGTATCCCAGGTGGTACCAAAGTTTTTTATAAATGTAAGGCTGTCCTGGTTGCTGCCTCTTGATCTTTCTGACTGGTATACCACGAAATCGTAAGGGGTTAAAACTTTTAATTCCTGTGGTATCCATTTTACGCCAACATATCCATTATAAGCTACACGCAATTTACCCGGTTTACCGCTTTTGGTGGTAATTACAATAACGCCATTAGCTCCTCTTGCGCCATAAATGGCAGTTGCAGAAGCATCTTTTAATACGTCAATACTTTGAATATCCTGAGGAGATATGGTGTTCAATGCATTCTCTACCTGTATGCCATCAACAATATAGAGCGGCGAATTATCCTGTGTGATCGACATGCCACCCCTCACCCTGATTCTTATTGTAGCGTCCGGAGAACCTTCTGCAGTAGTAGCCGTAACACCCGCCAGCCTGCCGTTGAGCGCTTCTGCTGCGGAATTGACAGGAATATCCTTCAAGTCTTTTGCACTTACAGAAGATACGGAAGCCAACAGGTTTTTCCTCTTGATGGTTTGGTAACCGATCACCACTACATCTTCCTGTGTAATGGCATCTTTGCTTAACATCACCGCTACTTCTTCACCGGTAGCAGTTACTGTTTTTGACACATAACCTACTGAAGAGATTACCAATACTACGGGACCCGCAACCGGAACCGAAAGAGAAAAATTACCCTGCTTATCTGTCTGGGTACCTCTTTTGGCATTTTTTTCGATCACATTCCCACCTGCAATTGGTGTACCCGCATCATCAGTAACCCTGCCCTTAATGGTTTTGTTCTGGGCCAATAAAGTAAAGGGCAGCATAAAAAAGATTGTGAGCAGTACCAACAACTTATTCATATATAGCAGTATTTAATTTACAAAATAATTGCGGCATTGCAGTTTCCGGGGAGAAAACAATAAAACACCGCGGCAATCAATATCCAATGTTAGAACTTTTTTTTACCGAACTGATTTACAATCCTTACTATATTTACGCAAACGTTCCCGACAACGTTGCCGCATTATTTTATACCTCTAAAATGCTTATCTTGAAAAAAATAAAGCTGATTTACACTTGCCAAAAATTACACGATGAAGTTTGAACCGGTTACCATAAAAGACATTGGAAAAGCCTTAGGATTATCTACATCAACGGTGAGCAGGGCTTTAAGGGGGAGCTACGAAATAAGTTCAGAAACAAAAAAACTGGTGTTGGAATATGCTGAAAAGATCAATTACCGGCCCAACCCTATTGCTTTAAGTTTAAAAGAACGCCGCAATCATTCGCTGGGGATCATCGTTTGTGAAATTGCCAATAATTTCTTTTCCCAGGCTATCAATGGTATTGAATCGATCGCCTATAACCGCGGTTACCATGTTATCATATCACAAAGCCATGAATCCTACGAAAGGGAATCCGTGATCGTGGATCACCTGGCATCAAGATCGGTAGACGGTTTACTGGTATCGGTTTCGAGTGAAACAAAAGATTACACCCACTTTAAACAATTATATGAAAAGGGTTTGCCCATAGTTTTTTTCGACAGGATCGTGAGCGAGATCAATACACATAAAGTTATTGCCGATAATTTTAAAGGTGCCTTTGATGCCACAGAACATTTGATACAAAATGGCTTTAAAAGAATTGCACATATTACCAGTGCGCCCTACCTATCCATTTCTATAGAACGCCTGGAAGGTTATAAAGAAGCACTGGGGAAGAACAATATCGGGTTTGATGAAAAATTAGTTTACCATTGTTACCACGGGGGTATGATCTACGACGAAGTGGAAGATGCATTGAAGAATATCTTTAAGCTGAAACAAAAAGCGGATGCATTATTTGCCGCAGGCGACCGTTTAACCACTACCTGTATGCAGGGCTTACAAAAATTGGGTAAAAAAATTCCTGGTGATATTGCCGTGATCGGTTTTACCAATACCAACCTCGGCGAATTGTTTAACCCGTCACTTTCGGTGGTACGGCAGCCGGCATTCGAGATTGGCCAGGTGGCAACAGAATTGCTTATCAGCATGATCGAAAGTAAAAGGCCGGTTGTAGATTTTCATTTGAAAGCTCTGCAAACGGAGTTAATAATAAGGGATTCCACCTCGAGGATTAAAACAATAAATTGACGATGGATGACAGACAACTAACCACCGGCCACTCACAATTCACTATTCACCACTCACGATAATGAAATTACAATTCTGGTCTGTTGGCAAAGCACATGAATCTTATGTAAAAGATGGTGTGGAAATGTTCACCAAACGCATCTCCCATTATTACCCGGTGGAATGGCATATCATTCCAGTGCCCAGGAACACGGCGATGCTAAGTGAAATGGACCTTAAGAAAAAAGAAGGCGAGACCATTTTAAATTTTTTACAAAAGGATGATCACTTAGTTTTACTGGATGAAAGAGGTCAGCAACTAAAAAGTGAAGCACTGGCAAAGTTTATTGAAGGGAGGGCGAATGAGCGCGTAAAGAAAATAGTATTTTTAATTGGTGGCGCATTTGGGGTAAGCGATGACGTAATGCAAAGGGCAAATTACAAATGGAGTTTATCGCCATTGGTTTTTCCACACCAGCTGGTACGGTTAATTTTGGCGGAGCAGGTATACAGGGCATGTTCCATTATAAAAAATGAAAACTATCATCACAAATAAATACCTATGCAATTCAGTATTACGATAATTATAATAGCAGTTACTGCTATCGCTTCATTTATTGCATTGAGTAACCAGCCGCTAATGGATAAACTTATTTTTTATCCACCTGCAGTATCCGAAAGAAATGAGTGGTACCGGTTTTTCAGCAGCGGGATCATTCATGCAGATTTTCCGCACCTGTTATTCAATATGTATGCACTCTATCTTTTTGGCACCGGTGTTGAAAATCGTTTCCTGAGTATTTTTGGTGACCAGGGAAGGTTGATATACCTTTTAATGTATGTGCTGGCGCTGGGCGCAAGTTTATTGCCTACTTATTCAAAGAACAAAGATAATTATCAGTACAGGAGCCTTGGCGCTTCGGGTGCTGTTTCCGCTGTCATATTTGCCTATATGCTATTCGATCCTTTAATTGGAATCGGCCTCTTTTTTATTCCGATTTATATCGCGGGATTTTTATTTGGCATACTATACCTCGTGATCTCCCATTACCTGGATAAACGCGGTGGCGGAAGGATCAATCATTCTGCACATATCTGGGGCGCTTTATTTGGCGTGGCTTTTACCATCATTGCCTGCAGCTTGTTTGGCGGCTATCCCGTGTTGCAGAATTTTATTGAGACAGTGAAAAACCTCGATCCTTCTGCACTCATTCACTTTGGAAGGTAATTTGCAACATGTTTTTTGTAAAAGGGGTAATTTTAAAGCGGTCATCAATGCGCATGCCCACGATCCACAGTATCTTTTTATTGTTTTCTATCACCCAAACATTTTCTTTTTGTGTAAGTGATAGTTTCTGATCAATAAAAAAACGGCTGAGTTTCTTTTTCTTTGGCATACCTAACGGGTAAAAATAATCGCCCTGCTTCCATTTGCGCAGGAGCAAAGGAAAAGTCAATTCTTTAATATCCAGTTGGGCAATGGAGCTTGAAGATTGAAGGTTGAAAGTTGAAGGTTTTTCAATTTGAAGCCCCCCGCTTTCAAAAGTTATTTCTTGATCATACTCTTCAATTAAAATATTTGATGCTTCGGTGGTTTGGTTGGGGGCTATAATGAGCCATTTGCGGTTTTTAAAAACCCGGTGTGATACAGACCGGATATATTTGCCCGATTCGCTTTTTAACAATGCTACCACTTCTTCCGTTTGATTGGCGGTGAAACCATAATCTTTGATGATCTCGTAAACGATAGTTGATAAAGGATTAGTTTTTTGTAATTTCAAAACCGCGATATGAATTTCGTTACCTTTTTTTTCGAGCAACTTCATTTTATGCAAATCAATAGCCTGTTGGTACAGTCGCCCTGCCGCCCCAAATCTTTCGATATTTTTTAAAATATTTTCTTCTGCCGCAGGAAATACTTTTTTTACCGCAGGGATTAATTCATTGCGAAAATAGTTGCGGGTAAAATCATTTTGCCCGTTGGTACTATCGACAACAAAATCAAGGTTATTTTCTTTTGCAAAATTGGTAAGCATGTTTTTGCCCGCAAAAAGCAATGGCCTTATAATATGATTTTGTTTAGGTAAAATACCCTGTAATCCTTTAATTCCTGTACCCCTGAAAAAATTCATCAATACCGTTTCAATATTATCACCGGCATGATGAGCCGTTACAATATAGGTATGGCTGTTGGCTTTTCTTAATTCCTCAAACCATGCATAGCGCAAATCCCTTGCGGTTTCTTCGATGGATTTTTTTTCTTTTGCAGCAATTGCTTTTGTATCAAATGTTGTGGAATAGAAAACAGCAGTATATTTTTTTGATAGCCCTTGAACAAATTGTTCATCCCGTTCACTCTCTTCTCCTCTCAATTGAAAATTACAATGTGCTATCGCAAATTCATAGCCGGCCTGTTTGCATAATGCACAAAGCACTACACTGTCCACACCGCCGCTCACTGCAAGCAGCAGTTTATCTTTTGGTTGAAAAAGATGCTGTTGTTTTATGTATTCCTGAAATTCTTTTAAAAGATCCATTTCCATCTACGCTTATAAAAAAGTTCAACAATGATATGCAGTACAAGTGAGTGACACAACGATGTTCACTAGTGTTACAACTGCCGGTAACCAAAAACTGAAAACTATAAACTCAAAACTATTCTTCAATATCCTCCTTTGCCCCCTGCAATTCATTATAGGAATGATTATCTCCAGTCCTTTTTGCTTCCCACATACCGCGTTCATATATTTTTATCGCCTTTTCAAACTCACCGGCACGTTCCAATAATTTTCCCAAATGATAATACGAACCGATATAAGTGGGCTCTCTCAGTAAAATTTCATTGAATAATTTACGTGCCTCCTCATCCTTATCTACTTTTATGTATTCGAGTGCCAGCGCATGCTGCAGGAAGCTATCCTTGTCAGCGGTTTTCATGTATTCCAAAAGCTTTTCTATCCTGCCCACTTTTTTTAATTTTAATATTTTACTTTTTAAATTCCTTCTCTTATCTTTGCCGATAGTTGCATAAACAACTAATTAACTTTCCTCCCCATAAAGGGATAAACAGATTGTCAATATGAAGATACTTGTTTGTATTTCAAAAACGCCGGACACAACGGCAAAAATAGCCTTCAGCGATAACAATACGAAATTTGCTGCTGACGGTGTACAATGGATCATTAATCCTTACGACGAGTGGTATGCATTGGTAAGGGCGATCGAGTTGAAAGAAGCGGATCCTTCCACCATCATTCACTTAGTTACCGTGGGCGCTGTTGATATTGAACCCATCATCCGCAAGGCATTGGCATTGGGCGGTGATGAAGCTATCCGCGTTAATGCCGACAGCCACGATAGTTTTTATATTGCGTCCCAAATCGCCGAAGTGGCAAAAGCAGGCAGCTACGACCTGGTTTTTACCGGTAAAGAAACGATCGACTATAACGGCTCTTCGATTGGAGGCATGGTGGCAGAATTACTGGGTATGCCTTATGTATCGCATGCTTTGAAGTTTGATATAGTGGATGGCAGTGCGGTACTGGTTCGTGAAATTGAAGGTGGCGAAGAAACCAATAAAGTGGGGCTGCCCCTTACCGTTAGTTGCCAGAAAGGAATGGCCGAACAACGTATTCCCAATATGAAAGGTATCATGGGCGCAAGAAGTAAACCATTGAAAGTGCAGGAGCCTGTTGCAGCTGATGCATTAACGTCGATTGTTTCATTCGATCTACCACCGGCAAAAGCCGGAGTTAAATTAGTGTCGCCGGAAACGCCGGAAGAATTAGTGAGGTTATTGCATGAGGAAGCAAAGGTGTTTTAATGGATGCCCCTGTCCCCTGAAGGGGAACTTGGGACAAATCAGCATTTAATATTACTCAGTTCATTTAATTTAAATAGTACTTTTTTTGACGAACATTTGCTTTTCATGGCATCATCGTTGTGTCACTCACTTGTACTATTAATTTTTTATTCAACACATTAAATTCATAACGACCGTTGCCGTCAAGTCAGCGGTAAAATTCAAAAATATGTCAGTATTAGTTTTTCTTGATCAGTCTGAAGGACAAATAAAAAAATCATCTTTAGAAGCTGCTTTCTACGGCTCAAAAGTGGCGGAACAATTAGGAGTTGTTGCTGAAGGTATTGTATTAGGTAATGTAACAGATGACCTGGCTTCACTGGGAAAATATGGTTTAAAGAAAATACACACGGTAAAAAATGATACCCTAGATCATTTGGATGCACAACTATTTACAGAGGTGATGGCACAGGCAGTTGCAGCAACCAATGCAACTGTAGTAGTTTTTTCCAATAACATGAATGGAAAAGCCATTGCACCGCGTTTGAGTGCCAAATTAAAAGCAGGACTGGTAATGGGTGCTATCGCGTTGCCGGATACCAGCAACGGTTTCGTGGTAAAGAAAAATGTTTTCAGCGGAAAGGCATTTGCCAATATTGCGGTGAACACTGCAGTAAAAATCATCTCGCTTAGCCCCAACTCATTTACCATAACCACTGTTGATGGTATTGCAGCAGCAGTTCCCTTTGCAGCAACTGTTGGTACAGCGAAAGTTACGGTAACGGCTGTAAATAAAATTGTTGGTGAAGTACCCTTAAGCGAAGCGGAATTGGTAGTGAGTGGTGGCCGTGGTTTAAAAGGCCCGGAGAACTGGAACCTGGTTACTGATCTTGCCAAATTGATAGGCGCCGCCACTGCGTGCAGCCGTCCTGTTGCGGATATTGGCTGGAGGCCGCATCATGAGCATGTTGGACAAACGGGTTTAGCCATTGCGCCCAATTTATATTTTGCCATTGGTATTAGTGGTTCTATTCAACACCTTGCCGGTGTTAACCGGAGTAAAGTAATTGTTGTGATCAACAAAGATCCTGAAGCACCTTTCTTTAAAGCCGCAGATTATGGTATCGTGGGTGATGCTTTTGACGTAATGCCAAAGATCATTGAAGCGGTAAGAAAATTAAAAGGAGCTTAAGCAAAAAGCGAAAAAGTTATGTAAAGCCTTCCAGCATGTTTGGAAGGCTTTATTATTTACATTTGTTTTCTAAAGAAAAAACAGGCGATTATTAAAATAGGCCAATGAAAAATAAATACTTTCTGAGGAAATTGCACTTTTCATTAACAGAAAAATCATCAGGAGGTAAATAATTATAATCGTGGAATCGGGAGGTAAAAAAAATAATTCGGGTTATCGCCTGTTTTATTGAAGGCGGGACCCGTTGCTGATGCATTATGTAAAGTTCATTAAGATTATATCAAAAAATTATCGATCCCCGGTATCTTAAAGCTGACTCTGAAACGATGTCCGCCGTGGATTCAGCGAATATTGCTCCACCGGTGCCCAATAAGCCTCCGAAAAAAAAGGCACCCGGGCCAACTAAAAAGAACACTAAAGTGAAAAGCGCTGCTATACGACGAAAAGAGTAACCATTCTTTTGGTTTTGGAAAGGCTTTTGTTTTTATATTTGCTTTCGTAACAATCAATTCTTCACCAATTGGCGGAACAGGGAATGAAAAAAATAGAACTGGAAATCGTAGCATTATCACACAGTATTACACAAACGCATTCTTACGCGGTGGTATTGGGAGAAGTAAATGGTTTGCGCCGTTTGCCCATAGTAATTGGTGGTTTTGAGGCACAGGCCATTGCGGTGGCCCTGGAACGCATGAGCCCCAGCCGCCCGCTTACACACGACCTGATGAAGAATTTCATGCTGGCCTTCAATGTAGAATTGCATGAAGTGGTGATCAACGACCTGCAGGAAGGTATTTTTTACAGTAAGCTGGTATGCAGCTCTGCAAATGATACCGTAGAGATCGACTCCCGCACTTCGGATGCCCTTGCACTGGCAGTAAGATTTGGTTGCCCGGTTTTTACTTATGATACTATTTTAGACCAGGCCGGTATCTTGATGGAAGACGATGGCAAGAAGAAAAAAGTACAGGCCGTTACAACCGAAACCGGTGGCAGCGATGACCTGAAAACGATGAGCCTTGAAGAACTGAATACTTTACTTACCGAAGTGTTGGATAGCGAAGATTATATCCGTGCCATTGCAATTAGGGATGAGATAAAGAGCAGGAAAGGCAAATAGAACGGATAATGCATAACGAATAATTGATACTATTTTCAACTTGGATTTTCTGCTGGCCTTTAAGCGCATTAATTTTAGGTATACTTACACGATCCAAAAAATTATCCCTGCCCGAATAAATCGTTCAGGAGCGTATTATCAACTGTTCAATTATCCATTAAGTCATGCTGCTGTTTCCCAATTGTAAAATAAATCTCGGTTTACATATTAGTAATAAACGGGAAGATGGGTTCCATAATTTAGAAACTGTTTTCTATCCGGTTGTTTTAAGAGATGCTTTAGAGATCATTCCTTCGCACAATACTGAAAAAAAAATTGAATATAGTGCAACAGGTATACAGGTTGACGGCAATGAAATAGATAACAATTGTATAAAAGCATACCATCTTTTAAAAAAAGATTTTCCTGGTCTGTCTCCAATAAAAATGCATTTACATAAAGCTATTCCCATGGGCGCTGGCCTGGGCGGTGGTTCTGCGGATGGCGCATTTACTTTGTTATTGCTCAATAATAAATTCAAACTAAACCTTTCAACACCCGCACTGCTAAACTATGCTGCGCAGTTGGGCAGCGATTGCCCTTTTTTTATCATCAATAGCCCCTGCTATGCTACCGGACGTGGAGAAATATTAAAAACAATAGGCCTTGACCTGTCGTCTTATAAAATCGTATTGGTCAATCCCGGTTTGCACATAAATACCGCATGGGCATTTGCACAACTGGCGCTTGCCCTTCCACCACAATCCATTGCAGTAACTATTGAGCAGCCAATTACAACATGGAAAACCGATCTGCAAAATGATTTTGAAATGCCGGTATTTGAAAAATATCCTTCAATAAAAAATATAAAAGAAAAACTTTATGCAGCGGGCGCGCTGTATGCGGCGATGAGTGGCAGCGGCAGTACAGTATATGGCATTTTTGAAAAAGGCATTACCACACCACAATTTGCAGGAGAAAATTATTTTGTAACTACCGTTTAAGAAAGTTCAGCAATTAAAGCATCCAGGTCGAGTGCGGAAGTACCCATCCACAATTTTCCTTCTGTGTTTACAGGCCATTGATCTTTGGGCCTGTCCCAATATAATTCTACACCATTACCATCGGGATCATTTAAATAAATCGCTTCGGACACGCCATGGTCAGAAGCACCCGTCAGAGGATATGCCGCATCCGTCAAACGCCTGAATATCGCGGCAAGGTCTTTCCTTGTAGGATACACGATAGCAAGATGGTATAAACCCGCGGCTCTTATGGGCGCAGGCCCTGCATTTTTACTATGCCAGGTATTCAATCCAATATGATGGTGGTAACCGCCGGCCGAAATAAACACCGCACTGTCGCCATAACGCTGCGTAATCCCGAAGCCCAGCAAGTCTTTATAAAAACCCAATGCTTTATCAAGATCCGCAACTTTTAAATGCACATGCCCGATATGCGTTTGCGCAGGAATTGTATAACTCATAAATTATTTTTATCTTGCATCAAATTTACAACTATCAGTAATTTAATCAACATAGCATCTTTCCTGCGCAGTAACCTCGATCTGCTCAATCATCGAAGTAGCTGATCGCCTGCTCTGCCCATTGCAGAGTACCACCTGTATTTACATTATTTACTTTTCAACTTTATTTTATGCATACTGCCATTGCATTATCAGCAGCAACACAACATTATCTTGACCTGGAAGAAAAATATGGAGCGCATAATTATCACCCGCTGCCGGTGGTATTGAACCGGGGCAAAGGCGTTTTTTTATATGACGTGGATAACAAACGTTATTATGATTTTTTAAGCGGGTATTCCGCGGTTAACCAGGGACATTGCCACCCCAAAATTATTGCGGCCCTGGTTGAACAGGCGCAACAGCTTACGCTTACTTCCAGGGCATTTCACAGCGACCTGCTGGGTGAATATGAACAATATATCACCAGCTATTTTGGCTACGATAAAGTGCTGCCGATGAATACCGGTGTTGAGGCTGTGGAAACTGCACTTAAACTCAGCCGCAAATGGGGCTACCAGGCAAAAGGCATTGCAGCAAACAAAGCCAAGATCGTTGTGTGTGAAGGTAATTTCCATGGCAGAACAACAGGTGTGATCTCCTTTAGCAATGATCCCGCCGCGGTAAATGAGTTTGGCCCTTACATGCCCGGCTATGAAGCGATCCCATTTAATGACTTAACTGCATTGGAAAAAACATTCCAGGATAAAAATGTGGCTGCCTTCTTATTTGAACCGATCCAGGGTGAAGCCGGTGTGCTGGTACCGGGTGAAGGTTATTATAAAAAAGTAAGGGCGCTCTGTGATGAATATAATGTTTTGATGGTTGCTGATGAGATACAAACGGGCCTTGCAAGAACCGGGATGATGCTCGCCTGCGATCATGAAGGGGTACGACCCGACCTATTAATTTTAGGCAAAGCATTAAGCGGCGGTGTATTACCGGTGAGTGCGGTATTATGCGACGATGAAATTATGATGACGATCAAACCCGGAGAACATGGCAGTACCTATGGTGGTAATCCTTTAGCATGCAAAGTTGCCATCACTGCACTCGAAGTGTTGAAAAATGAAAACCTCGTGGCAAATGCTGCTGCAATGGGAACTTTATTAAGAGATGGAATCAGTGATCTTCAGTCACCTTACATTGAAACCGTACGTGGCAGAGGTTTATTGAACGCGATCGTGATCAAACACGATAATCCCGAAGCTGCCTGGGATCTTTGTTTAGCCTTAAAAGAAAATGGTTTGCTGGCTAAACCAACGCATGGCGATAAGATACGCTTTGCCCCGCCATTGGTAATTACCAGAGAACAAATACAGGAATGCATAAGTATTATTGAAAAGAGTTTGGCTATTTTAAAAGCTGGCTGATCATTTTTCATTATTTTTATTGCATTAAGCTCAAAAATTCGTGAATAAAAATCGTCGCGGGCATTGAGAGCTTGTCTGAAATCAAATCAGTTCGATCTAAAGGGGAAATTACCTTTGCAGAACGCAACTAAATTTTTTTGAGAACAATTCAATTTATCATCCGGATGCAGAAAAAAATATTAACACCAATTACAAAAAATTAAAAGACCTTAAAAAAAAGAGCAGTTCATTTGTAATTTAAAAGAGCATCATATCAGCACCAAATAAAGTATTTAACTAGTATGGACACACATCTTCATCACACCCATGTTGAATCACATTTAAAAAGTTCTGCCGCATTAACTGATATCGTTATTGGTATGAGTGACGGCCTCACTGTTCCATTTGCATTGGCAGCAGGCTTAAGCGGTGCTGTAAGCAGCAGCACCATCATTGTAATTGCAGGCATCGCGGAAATTTGCGCAGGAAGCATTGCCATGGGATTAGGCGGTTATCTTGCCGGCAAAACAGAACAGGACCATTATAAAAGCGAACAACGAAAAGAATATGATGAAATACAAAATCTTCGTCACGTCGAAATTGAAGAAACCATGGAATTCTTTGCCAATATCGGCTTGAGTCCGCAATTGCAGCAACAGGCCACAGAAGAAATTGCACAGGATAAGGACCGTTGGGTTGATTTTATGATGAAGTATGAATTAGGTTTGGAAAAACCCGATCCCAAACGGGCAACAAAAAGCGCATTGAATATAGGCTTGTCTTATATCGCCGGTGGTATCATTCCTTTAAGCCCTTACTTTTTTATCAGCGACTCAGCAGAAGCCTTAAAAATATCCGCGGTTGCAACATTGGTATGCCTTTTTGTATTTGGCTTTTTTAAAAGCAAGATCACGGGAGTGAACCCATTATCGGGTGCGCTTAGGGTAACCCTCATAGGTGCCATGGCTGCCGCTGCAGCCTTTGGTGTTGCTAAATTATTTGAGCACTAATAGTATAATCGCCCATCTGTCTCCCTACCCTGTAGTGCAGGTAACGATATCCTGTAGAAGTTTAATTTACCGGTAAGTAGTGTAATTACTACGTTTATTTTGTTGTAAAATATTTTTCCACTTACCCTTGCAACCGTGTTTTTACTACAACATTTTTATGAAAAAAAGTGATAGAAAAATCATACGCAACAGCAATAATTATTAGCCTAACGTTATTGATTATGCGTATCTTATAAGTATTGAAAAATTCAATCCGGAAAATACAGTTATATGTAACAAAAAAAATAAAATACGGTATTTATATAGAGAATATAAATATCTACAAACTTCATTTTATCTGGCGCTATTGGTATAATTTTTGAACCATAAAAGCAAATCCGCTTTAAAATCAAAACACCCAATCCAATGAGAAGTAACCTTTACCCCATTGCTGCATCGCGATCCTGTTTCGCTACAGCCCATTCGAACCTTTTTAAATATCCAGGTAAGATCAACAATAGCAGTTGATAGGTATTCAACACTGACTCCTGATTTTTAATTACCCTCTTACTACCCGGCCCAGCTGCAGAAAGGATTGAACAATTTTAATAAAAATACCAGTGTTTTGTCCAGCGGCATCTATTATATCAGGCTGTCGTCGGCAGATCAAACAGTTGTGAAAAATGTATTGAGTAAAGAATAAAAAATCATTATTTCGTCGAATAAAAAACTTCCTTACAATAAGGGAGTTTTTTATAAAGTAGATCTTGCTTTTAACAACAATCGTAATTTATACTGTAGTAACGGTATGTTTACTATTGCTGGATATATTTTCCATTGTCCACTCAATCTTCCTTTTAAAACTATGCTGGCGAACAGCACAATCCTGTTTGATGCAGATATTACAGCTGAAATCGAGGCAACCATCTGAATGAACAAAGAGTTCCACTGATTCCCCATATTCATTTTTTACCAGTGCAGATAAAGAATCTATTTCCTTATGCGCTTCATGTACATTTAAATACCAGGGTACCGTAAGGTGGCAATCCAGATGTATGGTAGCTCCGTATTTTATAATGCGCAGGTTATGCAGGTCGATCCAGTTCTCCTTACGGTTTGCGTTAAGCATCGCCACCAGTTTTCTCAATAAAGTTTCGTCTGCTTCGTCCATGATACCTGCAATAGAACTGCGGATGATGGTATACCCGGTATAAATAATAATCCCTGCAAATAAAATCGCAACAGCACTGTCGATCCAAAAAATATCAGGGAACAGCAACATCAATAACAACCCTATAACAATTCCTGTTGTGCTCCAGGTATCCGATTGCAGGTGCTTCCCGCTGGCCATCAATGGCAGGGAATTGTTTTTCTTCCCGGTTTTAATGCATATAGCTCCTGCAACGTAATTGATCAGCGCAGTAACAGCTACAAGGATGATCCCGTAATCTAATTTTTTGATCGTATGCGGATGCTGTAAATTATTTATCGCCTCATATATAATCACAAATCCCGCTACGCTTATCAATGTTCCTTCAACAGCAGCCGAGAGAAACTCCGCTTTTCCGTGCCCGTATGGATGATCATAGTCTTTTGGCTTCGCTGAAACATAAAGGCTATATACGCCTATTAACCCGGCGATCACATTTACAATACTTTCAAGGGCATCGGTAAGGATGGCAACGGAGTTGGTAAGCCACCAGGCAACGATCTTCAATATAAATAAAACGATACTTATAGTGGTGATAGTTTTTTGAAGCCGCAGGTTTTGTGCTGTTGTTTGCAAAAGAAAAATTTAGTGTGCAAAGATACAAAAGCAGGACTTATGGTCATGTGGGGCTTAAGACTACGTATCGCCCTAAAATATCCTCCACAATCTGCCCAAACACAGTCGCCAAAGCGTATTTTTGCCCCCTATACTAAAACGACTGCATATGGATTTTCAATTTTCGGAAGAACAACTAATGATAAAGCAGGCCGCAAAGGATTTCGCGGTCAATGAATGCTTACCCGGCGTGATTGAAAGGGATGAATTACAAAAATTTCCAAAGGAACAAATAGAAAAATTGGCTGACC
Source organism: Chitinophagales bacterium (assembly GCA_038205215.1). Taxonomy (GTDB): domain Bacteria; phylum Bacteroidota; class Bacteroidia; order Chitinophagales; family Chitinophagaceae; genus Ferruginibacter. Next base: position 37,000 of record JBBRCB010000019.1, read on the forward strand.
TTGGTTTCATGGGCATGATGGTAAAGCCCGAATACGGCGGCAGCGGCATGGATACTGTAAGCTATGTACTGGCAATGGAAGAAATCAGTAAAGTAGACGCCAGTGTTAGTGTTTGCATGAGCGTAAACAATAGCCTGGTTTGTTATGGCCTGCAGGAATATGGCAGTGAAGCACAAAAGATAAAATACCTTACTCCACTCGCACAGGGAAAAAAAGATGGTAAATTATATATCGGCGCTTTTTTATTAAGTGAACCCGAAGCAGGCAGTGATGCCACTTCGCAGCAAACAACAGCAGAAGACAAAGGCGACCACTATTTACTGAACGGCACCAAGAACTGGATCACTAACGGTAACAGCGCTTCGGCATATCTGGTAATCGCACAAACTGATGTCAGCAAAGGAAGCCGTGGTATCAATGCTTTTATTGTAGAAAAAAACTGGCCAGGCGTAACCGTTGGTGCCAAAGAAAATAAACTGGGCATCAGGGGAAGTGATACGCACAGTATTTTATTCAATGATGTAAAAGTACCCAAAGAGAACAGGATCGGTGAAGATGGCTTTGGCTTCAAGTTTGCCATGAAAACATTGGCAGGCGGAAGAATTGGGATTGCATCACAGGCATTAGGTATTGCAAGCGGCGCTTATGAAAGATCATTGGGCTACAGTAAACAACGTAAGGCATTTGGCAAAGAGATCATGCACCACCAGGCCATACAATTCAAACTGGCCGATATGGCAACAAAGATCGAATGTGCCAGGATGCTTTGTTTAAAAGCGGCGTGGGAAAAAGACAACAACATAGATTATACTTTAAGCGGCAGCATGGCAAAAGTTTTTGCCAGCGAAACAGCTATGTGGACGGCAACCGAAGCCGTACAGATTCATGGAGGGTATGGATTTGTAAAAGAATACCATGTAGAACGCATGATGAGAGATGCCAAGATCACGCAGATATATGAAGGTACCAGTGAAGTACAAAGGATCGTGATCAGCAGGACTATTTTAAAATAATGCGGTCCCTCAAAGAAAGACTTTTGATAGAGGAGATCATGTAGAAAAGCTGCGATCAGTAAAATATTTGCAGCTTTTATTTTACACAATTATTGTAATAGGCATCAATAATATTTTTCCATACAGTTACTTTTTCAAGCGTGGTGAATCCTGTTTCACTATAAAAAAATCCTGGTACTTTATTACTAATTTTATCATACAGGAATTTGCAACGTATTAACCGTAACAACGCAAAACTTGCAAATGAAGAGGTTACATAGGGGTGATCAATATTATACAATTGGTAACCATCAGTAGGTGTTTGTATATAAAAAGAAGAACTGTTCTTTTCATCCCTGAATTCAAACAGTCCAAGTGTATCTGTACCTGCTATTCTTTGAACACAACAATTGTGGAGTATGTGATTTGAATTATCCCCGTTTTTTAAATCTTTGAATTTATATCTTTCCCCATCAATAAAAAAGCAGGTAATAACTGCACTGTTTATTTTTTCTGTTTGGGTAGCTGGTGAAGGCGTTTGCTCAGCTTTTGATTTTCCCTTTACTTCAATTTTTTCTACTACAGTAATTAATTCACTGTTGGGACTGTTTAAATTGACAGCTATCTTAACTTGGAACGTATCTTTAAAAAAGATGACTATTCTACCTTCGTACTGTTTTTGCGCGTTGACAGTTGTAATTAACAGTAAAAAGCATATAAAGAACAGGCAGGATGAACGCATAAGCAATTTCTTGCAAAATAATTTATTCACTGCCTGCAGCTATACCGTTTTGTGGGTATTTTTGCAGTATAACTTTCTTAAATGGCTATCAACATAAAAGCATACGACACAATAAAAACGGAACTGTCCCTAAAAAAAGCTTCCCTTGTAGCTGTTTCCAAAACTAAACCTGTTGAAGATATACAGGCATTATATGATTTGGGACAACGTGATTTTGGGGAGAATTATGTACAGGAACTGGTAGAAAAAGAAGTTGCTTTACCAAAAGATATCCACTGGCATTTTATTGGCCATTTGCAAAGCAATAAAGTAAAATACATTGCCCCATTTGTGTATTTGATACATGGCGTGGATAGTTTTAGTTTATTAAAAGAGATCAATAAGCAGGCGTTAAAGCATAACCGGATCATTAATTGTTTGCTGCAGGTACATCTTGCAAAAGAAGAGACTAAGTTTGGATTTGCTGAACATGAATTACCCGAATTAAATGAATTGCACGAATTAAAGAATATTAAAATTGTTGGATTGATGGGAATGGCTTCATTTAGCGATGATACAATACTTGTAAGCAACGAATTCAAAAATTTAAAAAGAATCTTCGATACAAATGCCCAACTATCAACTGTCAATTATCAACTATCAACTTTATCAATGGGCATGAGCAACGATTATAAAATTGCCCTTGAAGACGGCAGTAATATGGTTCGCATCGGCAGTTTATTATTTGGCGAAAGAAATTATAACCGTTGATGAGCCATGAAATAATTATTCTTTCCATTGCTGCATTTGCCGCTGGCTTTATTGATTCTATTGTTGGTGGCGGCGGGCTGGTGCAAACACCGGTAGTTTTAGTGACACTGCCGCAACATTCTCTTGCCACTCTTTTGGGCACCACAAAGATCCCCTCTTTATCGGGTGCCACTATTGCCGCAGTGCAATACGGTTTAAGAGTAGCATTGAACTGGCGGCTCCTGGCGATCATGTGCAGCATTGCGTTATCTGCCTCTTACGCAGGTGCTGCAACGGTGGCATTGATTAGCAATAATTTTATGAAGCCTGTAATATTTTGCGTACTCATCGCGGTTGCCGTGTATACCTACACGAAAAAAGATTTCGGGCTGGCAGTGCAAAGGTCAACTACTAAAAGAAACGAAACGCTTTATATTATTGTATTTGCGTTGCTGATAGGTTTTTATGACGGTTTCATCGGGCCGGGTGCGGGAAGTTTTATGGTATTATTTTTTATTAGTGTTTTAGGATTTGATTTTTTGAAAGCCAGCGCCCATTCTAAATTATTAAATGTATCCACCAACTTAGGCTCGATATTATATTTCAGCGGCAGCGGCCATATTCTTTACCAATATGCCCTACCAATGGCGGTATGTAATTTTGGCGGTTCCTTACTGGGTTCCAGACTGGCCATTTTAAAAGGTAATAAATTTATCCGTATCTTTTTTTTAATCGTGGTGGCAGGAACTATTATCCGTTTTGGCTATGATATTTTTTTTAAAAAAGTATAAACAAAAAGCCTGCATAATGATTTCATCAATGAGAAATCGACATAGAAACGGTATCTGAAATTACGGCGCCATCTTTATCCATGCAATAAGATACCTTAAAGTAAGTTAAGCCCGTACTACAACACATTTTGGTACCGGTACATTTGTAAACGGCTTCCACACAGCCGGTTTTCACATTGTATATTATCATACCTTCTACTTTACAATACTCGTTATTCTTACACCAATCTTCTTTAAAGCCAACCACCTGTATCTCAGCTTTGTCAATTAGATCTTTGATTGCCTTGTAAATATCACCAGCTTTATCTGCAACCTCTTTTACTTTATCCAATATGCCACCCATCTTTCCTACGCCCTGTGATAAAAAAGAAGTGATTATCCCCCAACCCAGGTCACTTACCTGCCCCGCATTGGATTCAGTGGTCCTTGTTTTGATACATTGAAAGCAATTGGGACAGTCCCAGCCTTCTCCGTTTTTCGTTTCTTCTGCGTCATGCACTTTTTTCCAGCCAATTTCAAGAGCGGTCCGGGTATCGGCAGTTAAAAGTTTTTCATCTCTTTTGCCCCCCTTTGCATCTTTGATATCTGCAAATACTAAAGAGCCATTATCTGGCAGTTCAAGATTAAAATTTACGGAAAAGGTACCGCTCTTAATACTTTGTACGTTGAGTTGCTTTCTAAAGATACTATCCGTTACCCCTGGGGCAAATACCAATACTTGTTGATCTCCCCCTTCCAGAACTATAACTTCTTTTGTCTGGTTTTCGATTGTAAGGGTTGCGGGTTGCATCAGTCCCTGCAGCCCGTTGACCTGTACATCCAGGCTGGTTTTTTCTCCTTTAAGCAAATTCAATTTGCCTGCAATAATACTCATGTTAACAGTATTGATTTGCTGTGTGCATTTTGCCTGTTTATTTTCCTGAACGGATAATATTGGATTATTCGCAGCGGTTCCGGGATATTGTACAATACATTGCCGGGGCGATTCAGCAATGATCTCCATTGGCCTGTTATCAAGTTCGCAACTAGTATTTGACGCATCGCCATCAAATGATCCGGTGATGCGAATGGGAGAGCCCGTTAATGCATGTGTAGGAAAACTGCAACCGGGTGCGCTGCTATTTTTTTGTGTAACAGCCTGCAGAATGGCTGCACTGGTTGTTTTATTTTGGTCATCAGTAATGGATACACTGAAAGGAAATGAAACGTTTATTCTCTCTAAAGAATTTATTTTATCAGGATATAATTTAGTTAATTGCCGTGCTACAAGGGCCGGATCGGAAAGGTTACCGATCTTGAGTTTAGTTTTTAATAAAGCTTCCATCGCTTTTTGTTTTTGCCTGGCGGTATTGCCGGCGGGGCTCAGCATAATACTTCCTGAAATGATGTCACCAGGGCGTATATCATCAGGTAAATAAATTTTTACCATGCCCCCGGAGTTAGTGAATACTGCTGTTGTTAATCCTTTCTGCGAAGAAATTTTTTGAGAAAAGCTATAGTTACAGGTTAAAATCAAAACCAGTAAGCTAAATATTATACACTGTTTCATAAAAATATTTTTATGTGTAAACAATGAATCCAGGAACTGGATTAAACAGCGTAATCAAAGGCCGAAGGCTCTAGAAAATTACAACTAATCTTAACCAATGTCAAGAAGAATCTGGCAGGCCGGGTTATTATCAATGCAAACAAGCTATAAAAAAGCAACGTTGGATGAACAACGTTGCTGAATAATTTGGCCAATTAAATAATCAATGGTTACCTGAAAAGCACCGTTGTACCCTGCCTGTTATGCACCACACCATCTACATCCACGGCTTCAATCATCCAAACAATGGTTTGTGTCTCTGCAGGTTTATTATTGATCTTGCCATCCCAGCCTGGCTGATCGTTGTTCATACTGAATAATAATTTACCCCAGCGGTCGAATACCCTGAAATAATTCACTTTTGAAAAACCTACCAGGAATGGACGCAACCTGTCGTTGATGCCATTGCCGTCGGGCGTAAATGATGTAGGCACATAGATATCTATCTTCTTGTGTGTTTTTACCATTTGTGTGTCTACTGTAATACAGCCTGTGGCAGTTTTAATCTGGATGGTATACAATTGTGCGGCAATGCCATTAAACACGGGAGTATAACTAAAACGGTTACTTAAATTGGTTGGCGGGCTCCATGTTACGCTGTTGCCCAACTGCCTTGCCTGTAACGGCTCAGGAAAATTAAAGGCGGCATCTTTATCGGGGTATACAACACCCGGCGTTGCATTATCAATGGTAACATTAACAGTTTTAGTGTCGAATGATACAGGGCATTGCGCAGTACTCACCGTTAATTTAACTGTATAATTACCTCCGTTAGGATAACTGTACACCGGGCTCTTTACAAAATCTGTATGGCCGTTGCCAAAATCCCAAAAGTAATTTATGGTTGATAAAGTATTATTAAAGGTCCTGTTGATGATTGGCACCTGTAAATCTTCACACACCGAACGGATGGTGAAATCAGCTGATGGTGTAGGGTGCACCGTTACATTATGGCTGGTACTGTCTTTACAACCAGCCAGCGTGGCAGCTACTAATTTTATCGTGTACCCGCCGGGTTTAGTATAGCTGTAACTGATATCTCTCGCTGTTTTAAACACACCATCTCCCATACCCCAGCTATACAGTAATGTATCAGATAAAATTGAGCTGTTGTTAGTTAATACAAACTGGTGGCCAGGAAAACATTGGGTATTATTGTCAATTGAAAAACCGGTTATAGGGCTTTGTTGAACCAGTACTTTAAACAGGCTGTCCATAGCACATCCTCCATTGGTTTCCCTTGCAGTAAGTTTTACAGTATAGGTTCCTGGCGCCATAAAATGATGGGCAATATCATTGGAGTAATCAATGTTGCCATCTCCAAAATCCCAGGTATAAGTCAACACGCCGGTAGATATGGTACTCCTGTTGGTAAATACAAACCAGTTGTCTTTATAACACTGAATGGGCTGATCCACCGCAAAAGCTGATACAGGGCTTGGGTTCACAGTTACCTCAATGATACGGGTATCAGTACATCCGCCTGGTGCTGTGATCAGCAACCGTACAATATACTTGCCTGGCTTGTTATAACTATGGGTAACATCAGGCGTTGTTGCCGTGTTACCATCACCCAGGTCCCACGCATATTGCAAAGTACCTGTTGTTAATGTACTTTTGTTGGCAAATACAAACTGGTTACCCTTATCGCATTGCGTGGCTGCATTTATTGTAAAATCTGCGACTGGTGATTCCCATATATCAATTTGTTTTGTGGCGGTGGTGCGGCTGCATCCTGAGAGGCTTTGAACAATGGCATAATAAGCACCAGTTTGTGTTACAAAATAAGAGGGTTGGGTAGCACCAGGTATCGCCGCATTATTCATGTACCATTGCACTGTATCATGAGGCAGTACTTTCAATTGTACCGTTTCACCTGTTATGGTACAATGAGACGATGGGCCTATCTGCTGTATGGAATCACTAAGAATGTCTACTTTTACATCCACCATATCCGGCGTAGCACAGCCTCCGCCACTATTGGTAACCGTTAGCGTGTAGGTTGTTGATACCGATGGTGTGGCAATCGGGTTAGAAATATTGGGATTGCTTAAACCCGTAACCGGCGACCAGCTATACACACGGCCGGGTTCAGGCGGCCCTCCCAATTGAACAGGATTGTTATCACAGGTTCTTCTATCAGGGCCAGCATCTGAACGAACGGTGAGCGTATCCCACAATTTTGCAGAAAGGGTGTCCAGGCAGCCGTATCCGTTAAAAGGTGTTAACTCAACAAAAACAGAATCTCCTGCCAATGGCGGAGGATTTAGTATAAGTGTTTGCGTTGTACCTAAAACGGTGGAGAAATTATTGTTAAACCAGCGATATGTTTCGTAGCCCACGGGCGCTATTACATTTACCAGGGTATCATCAGGGCAGAAAGTTGCTCCAACAAAAGAGCTGCCGCATTGTGTATTTACATCAATATATGCATAGCCGAAGTGTGCAGTGAAGGCACAGTCAGTTGTCTTAAAGAAGATTTCGAAAGTTTTACCCGCATTTCCGTCAAGATTGATTGAGGCAGCCGCCCAGGATTTGCACAATACACTGGGGTTACCCGGCGATGGAAAAAATCCCTGCAAATTCCCCACCACAAAAGGAAAAGAAGAACAGGGTACTGGCAGGTTATCAGTAATATTTCTTACTTCGATCAATAGCCTCGGCTGCGTAAATTGATCATGGCCAACACCACCGTCATTAAGCACGATCGCGTAATTATAAATCAGGTTGAATTGATTCTGACCCGCCGGAATAGTGAAAGTATAAGAAATTCCTTCAGCCTGGCCACCGCCCTGGTTATTCCCCAGTTTAATGGAATGGCCGCTCCCATTGGGGCAATTTTGTGGAAAGCCGCCATAGGGATCTACCCCGTTACCGGGAATTGAGGAAAGCATTTCATGCCTGTTTGGAGTTGGTGCAGAAGGATTAAGAATAAGTGTACCTCCGGAAAAGGACCCTGTATAACATTGCCATCCTGTAAAATCTCCTAATTCAAAATCTATATTAACAGGGCACTGCGCCGAAGCCGAAAAAAGGCCGGAACTTAAAATAAGGCAAATAGCAAAAGGGCGTAAAATAGCTTTCAGTCCCAATAAAAAATTTTGTTGGTAAAATTGCTTCATGCGTAGTTATGGTTGGTAGAATTGAAGATGAAGATAAGTCAAAAAACCAATAAATAAAAGCTCAACTCGTCTACAATCTTATGTCTACTGGGCTTCAAAGCTTTATGAGTACAATAATGAAGTATCTGCTGCCTGTAGCCGGATAAATAGATTAATTTTAAAAATGGACCTATTACCAGCAAACCCGTACAATGTACTTCAACCCAAAACCGTAAAATCGATGTTCAATAAACATAGAAAGCGGGATGGTGACACAAAAAATTAATGTGGGCCGTGGAAAATGACCAGGAACACTATGCAAAAAAGCAGTGCAGCAGTTCAATAAAAATTGGGTAAAGGAAAAGAACTATTCACTTTCTTTTCCCATTGCTGCGAGTTTCATCTTCCTGGCCACATCATGGCCTACATATTTTTCGATGCGGTTCTCCGCGATATAGATAACAGGAGTAAGCACGATTGCCATTACCGCTTTGTAAATATAGTTTACCACGCCAATAGCTAATATCTGCTGCCAGGTGAATACGCCGGCAAAGGCAATAAATAAAACGATATAACTATCTACCAGTTGCGACACCAGTGTAGAGCCCGTTGCCCGCAGCCATACTTTACCTTCTCCTGTTATTTTTTTTATTTTATGAAAAACGGTTACATCAACGAGTTGACTTACAAAAAATGCGACCAGGCTTCCTATAATTATCCGCATCCCCTGCCCGAATATTCCATTGAATGCATTTTGCATGTCAGGCACTCCGTCTTTTACATGCGAACCCAGCCAAAAACCTGCGGGTGGCACGTGTATCGCAGCATAGAACATCAGGAATGCATAGGAGATCAATGCAATTGCTGTAAAAGATATTCTTCTTACTGCTTTAGGGCCGTAATATTCATTTACAATATCTGTCATGATAAATTCCAATGGCCACAGTAAAACGCCGCAGGTAAGACTAATAGAAAGATTATCAGCGCCAAATAAACTAAAGCTTGTGGGATTAGCGCCAAATAATTTTTCCAGGGAAAAAATTTTAGTACCGATGCATTCCGCGATCAATGCATTGGCAACAAAGAATGCTGTAAAAATTATAAACAGCTTTGTTGGTTTGTCTTTAAGAATGTTTTGTATCATTTGTTATTTGTCTAAAATATACCAATAAACCTCGGCCAGTAATGCAATAAAGTTAAAAATAACAATCCATATGGGAATTTGTTTTACAACTTTACTTCTTATCATCAACAGCAGCAATAAACAAAAAATGGCGTTAACCAACAAAGAGATCAGTCCTAATACAGCCATAGTTCCTTCTACAAAAGGTACAGCAATCGCCACATCAGTTTTTCCTCTTGCATTGTTGCCTGCATCTACAAAGTGCATAGCCACCGTTACCAGGAAACACAGGTTACAAATAAAAACAAATTTTGAAAAAAACTTCATTAGTATGAAATTGTGAATTTTAAAAAAACAATTAATAATTAGTAACCCCGTTAACCGTTCTTTCCTGTTAACATTGGAACAAAAGAAAAATTTTCAAACGCTTCTTCAAAAAAACTGCCGTCAGCGTTTTTTGTAAGGCGAAGCATTCGCTGGTGAGGCCCTTCATCAACCGGTATTACCATCTTACCGCCGGTTTTCAGTTGTTCAATCAACCTGGGAGGAATGAATGGTGCTGCTGCCGTAATGATCACTTTATCAAAAGGCGCATAGGTTGGCAGCCCTTCAAAACCATCTCCGTAAAAAAATTTGATGTTGGGATATTTCAGTCTTAACATAAAGTGTTTGGTCTTTTCAAAAAGATTTTTCTGCCGTTCAATGGTAAAAACTTTTGCACCCATCTCTGCAAGCACAGAAGCCTGGTAGATGCTTCCTGTACCGATCTCCAGTATCTTTTCCAATGGCTTTAACTGAAGCAACTGCGTTTGGTAGGCTACGGTATAAGGCTGTGAAATGGTTTGGCCATCGCTTATCGGGAAGGCCCTGTCTTCGTAAGCGATCTCATCAAAAGCACTGTCTAAAAAAAAGTGGCGGGGGATGTTGTTGATGGCACTCAATACCCGGATGTCTGTAATGCCTTTGTCTTTAAGAATATCAATCAGTTTTTTTCTGAGGCCCTTGTGACGGTAGGTATCTTCGTATTTTCTCATAAGTTTAGGTGTCTCACAGTTTGTAACCGTATTGACACCTACCTGCAAGATAAATAAAAAAGCTGCCTTAAAAAAGGCAGCCTTTGTTCTCTTCCAATTTATTATTGAACGATGAGCTTCTGGGTGTAAAAATTGCCTGACCCTGTATTCACTTTAACCACATAAATGCCGGCAATAAGTCCTGTTATATTAATTTGCTTTTCACTGCTGTTGATTCGCTTTATAACAACCCCGGCTGCATTAATTACCTGTATCGTATTTGCACCTGCTGTTGCAGACGGAATGATTATTTTCAGGCTGCCACGGGAAGGATTAGGATAAGTAAGCAAAGGCTGCCCATTACTATTTTTATCCTGTATTACTTTTATATCACTGTATGTTTCCCTTCCGTTCAGATCTACCTGCAAAAGACGGTAATAAACTGTTTTGATGCCTGCAGGTATAGCAGCATCTTTAAAAGAATAATTCAATATTGAAGAACTGTTATTATTGACTGCTTTACTTTCAACAAAAGCAATTTTTTCAAAGCTGCCCGCAGTTTTTCTTAATACCTCAAATCCTTTGTTATTATTTTCCTGCAGGGTTTGCCAGCTAAGTTCGGCACCGAAATCTGCTTTTTCAGCATTAAAGTTAACAAGGCTTACCGGCAACGTTGCTACTGGCGTGTAGTCGATCCTCACCACTGCATCATCAGACATACCTGCAGGATTAGTAAGCCTGTAAGTAAAATAAAACTGTGTAATATTCTGATTCAACCTTACAAAAGAAAAAGTGCCGTCACCGTTAAAAATAAAATTAGCATCTGCCGCTGTAAATGTTTGGCTAAGAAGGCTGAAATTCATTTGTGACAAAGGATGGTTGTCAATATCAAAATCATTACCTCCTAAGGGTGAGATTGCTGCATTGGTAAGTGACCTGGTAAGATAAGTAATATGTGTTAGTGATGGCGTGTAGGCGAGATTGGTACCATATACATTTCCTAATAGGGTACTGCCTGTAAATGCCTGGGCACCCGCGTTAAAATAATCATCGTTGGCAACTGGCGGACAGGTATTGGCTACCTGGCAGGGCTGGAGTCCTGTAAAACGAAATTTATCAAGCACGTACTTGGTACCTGATTGATTACAGTTAACGGTGCTAAAGTCAAAAAATACTTTAAAAGAAGGCAACGTAATAGGTAGATTAATTATAAGGGAAACTGTTCCCCCGGCAATTGGTAATAGATAACCCGTGTTATTGGAATAAATAACAGCGCCATCTCCAACGGGATTAGTACCATTGTAATTACTGGCTACTGCAAGGATATCTACAGTAGTTGGACAACCAAAATTTGAGATGGAAGCGCAGCTTAAGTTGGCATCAAACCGGCTAATATTAAACCTTACTTCAACCAGGTGCTGGTTTGGAACTATTATTTCTGACAATACTTTGGCAGGATTATTTCCCCCGACCCCTGGAGTTATAATTCCATACTCCACGACACAGCCATTGCCTGGATTTTGATAAGTGTTGATCGAAGATCCATTAGCGGTTACCCAGTTTGCAGTAGAGTTGGAAAAATCCTGCGATAAGATCAATTGAGATTTGCCGGTACATACTAATGATGTCAGCAAAGCTGAGAGTAGAAAAGTTTTCATCTTGTTTAAGTTTTAGGTATGCGAAAAATAGGCTGATCAGCAGACAGGATGATACAATACTTCAGAGAGATTGGAAAGTTGGTTAAACTTTAATCAGTTGAGAGTGGGGGAAACAAGTTAGATTTTATCAGAGGTGTGGATCAGGGTAGAAGAACCGGATTAGATGTTCGTAATTGAATGTAAAATTAATGAATTATTTCAAACCTGCAAGTTTTTCGAAAAAAAATTTTCAGGTTAGGTAGAAATTCGTTTCTCGTTGAAATAACCGGGCAGGATAAACGCCTGTACCTAAACATTTTACTTGTAGTGTGGTGTATGTTCATCAAAGAAAGCTTTTTCCGTACTGTTCCAGTTATTTAAAGCTTCTTTGCGTTGCTGGTTGAGGAGATCGTTATTTTTATTATAAACCTCTGACGCTTTATTAATGTCTGCCACGCCTTTATTATATCCCGCTACATCATCTTTGGATGGTTCAGATTTTTTTTCGAATTCCTTTTTTATTTTATCAAAGCGTTCTTTGGTTAAAAAGAAATCGCTGATGGTTCCCATATTATCATTCACCTCTTTCACATAAAAATTAAGCATCGCTTTACAGGCTGCAACCATACTATTATCACCCTGGAAAGGCTTAATGGCATTTAATTTTTCCAAACCTTCCTTTGCATATTTCAATAAGGCGCTCTTGTTTTGTTCAATACCCGTGATATTGCCTTTGCTGATCGCTTCCATTAAATAAGCTTCCTGTTTGTAGGGGCGGAAGAACAACAAATAAACCTGGTGATAGTATACATTTAATTGGTGCACCTGCTCCATTTTATCGCCTAATTCGCTTTGACTGCTGATCAAATTAATATTATTCTTTGCAGCAAAAGCAGCTTCCCCGATACGCATCCTTTCATTTCCCTGCTGCAATTTTTCATTTACTTTTTCCTGGGCAAGTAGATACGCTTCCATATCATCATAGCTCTGCTCAGCGATCTCTTCCATGTTAATTATTTTACTGTAGTCTTCATTCAGCACATTATAATAAAGCTTCATAAAATTTACTGCAGTATCCCTGTAAGTCTTATCGTTTTTAAAAGAAGGCATACCTGAAATATTCATCCTGGATTCATCCACTTCATTGATCAGTTTATTACGAAGTGCCTCTACTTTTTTTTCTCTTTTACCATGAGCAGAGGCACTCGTATAACTTAAATATTTTTTTGAGATATTTTCCTGCTGCTTACCGATATAGCTGAGGTATTCGCCCGCATTGTCAAAGTTTTGTGCAACGGCCGCAGTGCCGAACGATAATAAAATTAAAAGGGTAAATAATGGTTTCATGCCGGGTAATTTTTTATTTATTTTTAATGAAGATAAAAACATATTTTCTGCAGCAAAAATGCCCACTATTTTTAAAAGATAAAATAATTTAATCTCCCTCTCCCCCACTAACAACTAACAACTAACAACTATCAACCTTCAACTACTCAACTACTCAACTACTTCCCGTTCCAGTCCATCAATATCCTGTATACTTCTGCAAGCGTTGCATCCTGCTCCAGTTGTTTAAGGTAAGTGCCATTAATTTCCTTACTCCTTTGTGTTGACTGCAGGAGGCGCTGCCAGTCGAACCCGTTATTGGTAACAACTATGCCGGTATGCATTTTGTCGTCATCGCTGAACTGCTTATACATTTTCATCGCTGCATTATACTGGGTTGCATAACCATTCCATTGCAGGTTTATATTTCTTTCTTTCCTGAACTGCTGCATCCAGCCGGTGAAAATGTTGATCTTTTTAAAATAATTATTACCATCAACACGCAGTTTGCTTTTGGCTGCCAGCATAGCCACCGGTAATACGGGTAAAGGTTGGTATATGCCTGTTTTACTATTATCGGGTTGTAATGCACTGGCATTAGCCTTTTCTTTATATTCATCAGCAGCATACAGGTCAGGCAGCATGATATCAGGTACCACGCCTTTCCATTGGGTGGTACTACCGTTAACGCGGTAAAATTTTTCGAGGGTCACTTTTACATAGTCTTCATATTTTTTTGAATCATCGATCCTGCCTGTATCCAATGGCAATACCTGCTGTGCCGTACCCTTTCCATAAGTAGTACCGCCTACTATCAACGCCCTGTTATAATCCTGCAATACAGCGCTTACAAATTCGCTGGCACTCGCTGTGGCTCAATTCACCAGGATGATCAATGGCCCATCATAAATGGTACCCCTGTTAGGATCTTTTAAAAAATGTACCTTTCCCGCTTTATCCCTCACGGAAGCCACCGGGCCGATATCAATAAATATCCCCGCCAGTTGCATCGCTTCCCACATACTACCGCCGCCGTTGAAACGCAGATCGAGTATCAAACCCCCGATAGTATCTTTTTTCAATTTTACAATTTCCTTACTCACGTCATTTGCGCAGCCATCGTATTTGATATCATTTTCATTTTGTACCTTATCTTCTTCCCTGCTGTAAAAACCCGGGAGGTTGATGTAGCCAATATTCTGTTTACCATGCAGTACATAACTTTTTACAATGCTTTCATCATCGGTTACTTTTTCTTTGTGCAGTACAGCAGTTCGTGTTTCACCTGAGGCAGTTTTTACAGTCACTTCTACATCGCTTTCGTTATTTCCATTCAAATAACTGCTCAATTCTTCTTCGGGCATATCAGCTGCATCCCGTTCTTTGCCGTCCACTTTTATTACTGTTATCACATCGCCTTTGTGCAACTGGCCGCTGCGCCATGCACTGCCACCGGGCTGTAAATAGCTGATGGACTTATCGCCCTTTTCATCTTCCTCAAGATCAAGGCCGGCACTATACTCCGTGCCGCTGAGTTCTGTATCGAATTCTTTTTTTTCTTTCAGGTTCATGTAGTTGGTGTGCGGATCGTAGCACCATGCAATGCTGTTCAAATATTCATCTTCCAGGTTTTGCATAAATGCCTGGGGCGTTGCTGCCAGGTTACGGACATATGATAATTCCCGCTGCCTTATTTTATCCTGCGCCTCAACCTCCAGTTTTATAAAAGTCAAAGGCAGTTTCGTATCTGCACCTGTGGAATCAGCAACCTTTACTGCAATTTGATTCAACACCCGCCATTTTAAATACCGCAGCCAGCGCCGGGCCATTTCAGATTCGGTAGCAGCATAGTTTGTAAATGGCCAAATAATATTATCCGGTTTTGAAAAATCAAAAGGTTTTGCCGTGAGTACTTTAATAAGGCTATCGGTTTTCTGTAAACGCAGTTTATACAATGCCGTAGACTGGCTAAAAAAATCATTACCTGCAGCAACTTGGGTTTTACCCATTAATTCTTCATCCAGCGTTGTTTTGTAAGGCTCCAGTACCGATATCTCCTTTTGGCTGAAGAATAGTTTTTCTTCATCTAATTCCTTTATCCATTTATTGAACAGCATTGCAGACGAACTATCATTCCATTGCACCGGCTTGTAATGTTGTTGTTCTAAAAAACGGCGAAGGGTGATTGTTTTGGCACGAATGCCTGTTTGAGAAAAAGTAATTGCAGGAAATAAGAGAAAAAGGGTGTAGATTTTTTTCATGCACAGTCATTTGATGGTGTCCCCGGATGGAAATTAACGGGTGAAGACGGTTTGAAACCGCCTTCACACGTTAAAAATTATTTCAACTTCATTTCTTGTACAATCCCCGCAATTTTATCATCCAGTGCTTTTTGTGCCGCTTCAAAACCAGCCACATCTTTCAGTTCACCTTTCACGCTAAAATAAAATTTTATCTTGGGTTCGGTCCCGCTGGGCCTTGCCGATATCTTACTGCCATCAGCCAATACAAATTGCAACACATTACTTTTTGGCAGATCGATTGCCCAGCTTTTCCCTGTGCTTAGGTCTTTACCCACCTGCATATCATAATCCAGTAATTGTATTACAGCAACACCATCGAGGGTAGTGGGTGGATTATCACGGTAGCCTTTCATCATGCCGGCAATTTCAGCGGCGCCGTTCATGCCTTTTTTGGTGATACTCACCAGGTCTTCTTTATATAAACCGTAGTGCAGGTACATGTCGATCATCTTATCATATAAACTCCTGCCTTTATTTTTTTCATAAGCGGCCATCTCGCAAAGCAATGCCACGGCGCTTATCGCGTCTTTATCCCTTACCTTATCGCCGATCATCAAACCAAAACTTTCCTCGCCGCCGATCACGTAATTTTCTTTACCTTCTTTTTCTTTGATCATGGATGCGATCCATTTAAAACCCGTAAGTACATTATAACAGGAAATGTTATTGGCTTTTGCAATGCCATCGATCATATCAGTGGTAACAATTGTTTTAATCACCATATCATTGGACTGTGCAATGCCTTTTGCTTTTCTTGCTTCAATCATATAATTAAACGCCAGCACCGCCGTTTGGTTTCCATTCATTAACACCCACTCACCTTTAGTATTTTTAACACCAATGGCAACCCGGTCGCTGTCAGGATCGGTGCCCAATAAAATATCCGCATCCAATTCTTTTGCTTTTTTCAAACCTATGCTCATGGCTTCCTTTTCTTCGGGGTTGGGGTATATTACAGTGGGGAAATTACCATCCGGCGTACTTTGTTCGGTAACAATATTTACATTGGTAAAACCAAAACGTTTCAACGTATCGGGTACAAGCGTAATACCTGTGCCATGTATCGGCGTATACACGATTTTAAGATCGTGCTGCACTGCACAAACATCAGGATAAACAGATAATGTTTTTACCATTTCCATATAGGCATTGTCCATATCTTTTCCAATGATGGTAATATTCGCTTCGCCGCCACTCCATTTCACATCGTCCACGCTGGCGATCTTTTCCACTTCTGTAATTACGTTTTTATCATGCGGCGGTACCAGTTGAGCGCCATCATCCCAATACGCTTTATAACCATTGTACTCTTTTGGATTGTGAGATGCAGTAAGTACCACTCCCGCTTTACAACCCAGTGTGCGAATGGCAAAACTCAGTTCGGGTGTGGGGCGCAATGATTCAAATAAATAGACTTTAATGCCATTGGCCGCAAAAATGTTTGCGGTGGTTTCTGCAAAGAAGCGGCTGTTGTTACGGCAATCATGTGCAATAGCAACACTAACATTTTCTTTAAAAGAATTTTTTATATAATTGGCAAATCCCTGCGTGGCCATGCCAACAGTATATTTATTCATACGGTTGGTACCAACGCCCATAATGCCCCGCAGGCCGCCTGTGCCAAATTCGAGGTTCCGGTAAAAAGCATCTTCCAGTTCGGCAGGGCTATCTTTTTGCAGGCTGGTAATTTCATCTTTAACCGACTGCTCGTAATTACCGCTTAACCAGTCGTTGATCCTTTTGGTGGTAGTTGCTTCCATAATCTTGTATTTATAGTATCAAAAATAAATGTTTCAGTTTTCAATAAAGCAAATTATGTAAATTTACTTATGATTCGCAATAAGGATAAATATTTATACTTTATGCTGCTGCGGTTATTATCATTGTACGCCCTGCTGTTATTTTTTTGTTTTACTGCAACTGCCCAAACACAACCGGCCAATAAAGACAGCAGTTACGAAAAGCGTTTGTTCTATTACCATAGCGTTACCAGCGCCAAAAAGATATACCCTTATACCAAGATCGATTATTCCCTGCCCAACAACCAATTAATGAGCTGGCCTGATTTTCCCTTAACCCCTACTGAAATTGAAAGAAGGCACAGGGTAGCCGAAAAGGAAAGAAAGCCAGCAAGTATAATCGCCAAAGATATTATCACCAATTTGCTTAAAAAGAAAACAAAGGTTGCCGTTATCCCTAAGTTTTAAGACTTCCGCTAACATCTTTCCTTCTTTATTTTTCGTATCTCATTAACAACAGATAGGGTTATTTTTGTTTTTTATGTACCAAACTGTAGATTATAAATCAACTCCGGTGGCGTCGTTCGCAGCACCCTTTGGGCACTATTGTACCCTTGTAATGCTATTGTGCTTTTATATTCTGTTTGCAATACCTTTTTATTCTCCGGCGCAGGATTCAACTAAAAATTTTATTGCCCCCATATTCACACCTGGTAATTTAAATGATCATGGAGATACTCTATTTTACAGGGAAAAAGCAACAGCAAAAAAAAATAATTTAACCCGACCACAAATCAACAACCGTGTAAAAATTATTGCGGCCACCAATATTATTGGTTACAGTGCTGCCATGGTAGGATTATATTCCGCATGGTATAAGAACTATCCCCAAACCAATTTCCATACTTTTAATGATATTGGTGAATGGAAAGGCATTGACAAGATCGGCCATGCCTATAGTGCCTATGCCGAAAGTAAAGCCAGTATGGAACTCTGGCGCTGGACCGGTATTGACCGTAAAAAAAGGATCTGGCTGGGCGGGATGAGTGGCGCCGTTTATCAAACGGTGATTGAAACATTAGATGGCTTCAGCAGCGAATGGGGCTGGAGCTGGGGTGATTTCAGCGCTAATATTTTAGGCAGCGGCATGTTCGTGGCGCAAGAACTGGCCTGGGATGAACAGCGGATTCAATTTAAATTCTCTTTCCACCGTAAAAGTTATAGTGACCCAACATTGAACCAGCGCAGTGATAAAATATTTGGCCACAGCACTGCCGAACGCTTTTTAAAGGATTATAACGGTCAAACCTACTGGATAAGCGCTAACCTCAAATCATTTTTTCCAAAAAGCAAATTGCCTGCATGGTTACAGCTATCCTTTGGCACCGGTGCTGAAGGCATGTTTGGCGGCACTGATAATATTGGTAAAGATGCGAATGGTACTATTAGTTTTAACCGCACCGATATTAAACGCTACCGGCAATGGTACCTCGCTCCTGATATCGACTTAACAAAGATCAAGACCAATAAAAAGGGAATTAAGGTCGCCTTGAATATCCTCAACATCATCAAATTCCCCATGCCTTCGCTCGAATATTCCAATGGCAAGTTTAAATTGAATGCATTAAGTTTTTGATTGGGCCACGAATTACACTAATTGCGACGAATAAAAAACAGTTTGTATTTTTGATAGCCAATGCGTAACAAAGCATTCGTGTCATTAGTTTCAATTCGTGTTATATGCCTGCCTTTAATCTTAGAGAACAAATTTTAAAAGAACATTCCAAAGCGCAATGCAGCAAAATTGTGAACTGGGTAGGCGCATCGCAACAGCGCTTTGATGCGCTCTTTTATTTATTTTTAAAAGATGAATACCGCGTGGTGCAGAGAGCCTCATGGCCTGTGAGTTACTCCGTGATCGCCCACCCCGAACTTATTACCAAACACTGGAAAAAGCTGGTTACGAATTTGCAAAAACCAAACTTGCACGATGCCGTAAAACGCAACAGCATCCGTTTATTAGAGGATATTAACATCCCCAAAAAATACCAGGGCGAATTAATGGACATTTGTTTTAATTACCTGGCATCACCCAACGAAGCCATTGCGGTAAAAGCTTTTTCACTTTCGGTATTGACCAATCTTTCGGGGCAATACCCGGAGATCATTCCCGAAATAAAGTTACTTATTGAAGATCAATTGCCGCAGCAAACCCCTGCAATGGCCAGCAAGGCTAAAAAATTTTTACAAAAAGCGGAGAAAGTTGTTGGAGAAAACAGCCCCTAAAATCTACAGGCGATTTTGTAACTTACAAAATGGCAGAGTTAAAAAAGATCCTGGTCTTTTTGCTGGCATGGCTGACAGGGACATCCTATATTGCCAAAGCCCAGCAGGGCAACGTTTGGTATTTTGGTATCAATGCAGGACTTGATTTTAATTCAACCCCACCCAGGGCACTTACTGATGGTTCGATACTTACTTACGAAGGATGCACTACTATTACCGATAAAAGAGGCCAGCTTTTATTTTATACCGATGGCGTAAAAGTATATAACAGGGCGCATAAGCCTATGCCCAACGGCACCGGGCTTTTAGGCAACAATTCTTCCACGCAATCCGCCCTGATAGTGCCCAACCCGGGCGACTCTAATTTGTATTATATTTTTACTTCAGACTGTTCAGAGAATGCATTTGTGAACGGGTATAATTTTTCCATGGTTGATATGCGGTTGAATGGCGGCATGGGCAATGTAACGCAAAAAAATATCAACCTGTACAAGCCCTGCACCGAAAGATTGACTGCCGTTAAAGCAGCTAACGGTATCGACTACTGGATAATCACAAAAGGGCTTGACAATAATCGCTTTACGGTTTATAAAGTGGATTGCAAAGGGATCAACTTAAACCCGGTGATATCAAACGCGGGTATAGCGCATTCGTTTGATCCGGCGCAATATGTTGGCACGGGACAAATGAAAGCATCTCCCGATGGTAAAAAATTATGCCTGCCGATTGTATGGCCTGTAACGATGGCCCAGTTATTTGATTTTGATAATAATACAGGAAAGGTATCTAATCCTATTGATCTCGGGGGCTATGGACAAGGTGTAGGCCATATCTACGGCATTGAATTTTCGCCTAACAGTAAATTGTTGTATATATCAACGGTATTTGATAACTCCATCAACCAGTATGATATCAGTGGCCTTAATGCTGCTGCTATCAATGCCTCTAAATATGTTATCCATACTGGTTTATTCTTCCCCTATGCTTTGCAATTATCTCCTGACAGGAGAATCTTTGTTGCTTTTCCGCAGAACACCAATGTAAGTACCATCAACAATCCTGATGTTTATGGAGCGGGATCAAATTTTTCATATGCTTCAGTCGACCTCGCGGAAAGGCTTTGCTGGATAGGGCTACCGGCATATATCGCCAGTTTCTTTGATGAGAGCGACCATGTGGGTTTTATTAATTCCTACGTTGACTGCCATATGCAATTTGCTGGCACTACAAACCTTATTGGCAACCTTACCTGGAAATGGGATTTTGGCGACGGCAGGTTTGGTACAGGACAAACCACCAGCCATCCGTTTAAAAGACCAGGCACTTATAATGTTACAGTAAAAATAATCAGTTCTTACGCAACCTGTGGGGTACCCGTTTCCGATAGTTTTAGTTTTACAAAGCCTGTTACCATCATTGATAATATTTTTGCAGTAGATTATTCTTACCAGGGCAACTGTATTGGCCAGCCCACCCTGTTTACTGACAGCACCATACTCACCACGGGTATGATAACCAACCGTACCTGGGATTTTGGCGATGGCTCCCCCACCACAAATATTTTAAACCCCGTGCACACTTACAGCAACACAGGTATGTACGTAGTTAAATTATTGATCAATACCAGCGGTATTTGTAATACAGACAGTATGGTAAAACCGGTATATATCGGCGATAAACCTATTCCATTTTTTTCATCTAATAACGGTTGCGCCAACCTCCCATTGCAATTCAATGATAATTCTACCGGCAGTAGCAGCCCGGTAGATTCCTGGCAATGGTTCTTTGGTGATGGCGATTCTTCTGCATTAAAAAACCCTGCACATGCCTATCGTAATTATGGCAATTATACCGTACAACTACAGGTGGGTTCTTATGGTTGTATATCAGCAGCCCGGGTTATGCAACCCGTAGTTATCGACAGCAGGCCCGATGTTGTCTTTGATTTTAAATCTCCCTGTCTTGGCCAGTCCACAACATTCACTAACAGTTCATCCAATATTTTTGGCAATATTATAAGCAATAGCTGGTCGTTTGGAGATAATACCAGTTCGGGTTTAGCTGAGCCAAAACACCAATACCTTAAGGCCGGCAATAAAACTGTAACACTAAATGTAACCTCCCAAAATGGCTGCAAATCTATTTTATCAAAGACAATTGACGTTATAAAACCTGTTGCCAATGCAGGCCGTGATACTATTACTTTGTTCGATCAACCCCTACAACTAAACGGTAGCGGTGGCGGTAGTTACAGCTGGACAGCAGCTACTCATTTACATGACGCCACCATTGCCAACCCAATTGCGCAATTAAAAGTAAACGAGACCTTCACCCTGGAAACTACAAGCGCAGAAGGCTGTAAGGCTACTGATGAAGTACTGGTAAAAGTAGTACCCGGTTTCGACATCTTTATTCCAACTGCGTTTACCCCTAATGGGGATGGCACCAACGACGTACTCAAACCCCTGCCCGTTGGCATTGACCGTTTAAATTATTTTAAAGTGTACAACCGTTTGGGGCAGGAAGTTTTTGCTACCAACCAATTCGATAAAGGATGGGATGGCAGGATTGGTGGCATTTTGCAAAGCCCTGGCGCTTTTGTATGGTTCGTGCAGGCAGTAGATATTTATGGCAGGATAATCACGAAGCAGGGCAGTAGTATTTTGATCCATTAGTGCAGTTTTATTCCCTGTGGGCTTGTCTTTAAACGTTGCCATATTTTCCCTACTTTTACAAATAATAAATATTTACCCCTTAAACATAACCGATATGAAAACGATGACCCGTTTTGCAAAATATTTTTTTTGCGCTGCAATTTCATTAACGGCTACCCTGCCCGCTGTTGCCCAGGCAGATTCAGCAATAAATCTTCCCAACTTCCTGATGCCTGCTTTTACAAGAAGCCTGGTAAAGTTCAAATCAGGTGAACTGAAAACGGCAGTACTGAATTATAATGTAGTTGACCAGGAAATGGTTTTCAGGCAGGCTAATGGTTATATGGTTTTGGAAGATCCGCAACTGGTTGATACTATCCTGATGGCAGACAGAAAATTCGTTCCTTTTAAAACAGGGTTTTACGAAGTAGCATTAACGGGGCCTGTCGCTTTATTCATTCAGCATAAAACGGAGGTAGAACAGGAAGGTACGCCAACAGGATATGGCGCAACATCAAAAACTACCACGCAGCGCTATGTACGGCAGATGTATGGTCCGGTCGGCAGCGTTGACCTTAAAATTCCTGATGACTATAAATTAAATGATGTTACCGATTACTGGATCGGTAAAGGCAATGCAATGGAAAAGTTTGCAAATAAAAGACAGTTCCTGAAGATCTTTAAGGATAAAGAAAAAGAAATCAACCAGTATATTGACAAGAACAGTATCTCTTTCAAAAAAAGCGAAGACCTCGTGAAGCTGGTCAGTTACTGCAGGGACCTGAAAAATTAAACTATAATTTTTTCTTACTTAATATAGCAATTGCTGAACCCCTGGCTACAAAAACAGATAAAGGTGCAAGCTTTTGCAGGAATGAAAATCCGTTGCCGTACAACGCTGTAAAGTCGCAGTCGATAAGGTAGTTATTTACCGGGTAGATTTGCCAGGAGGGATGCTGCACTTCATATTCAACACTTGTGTGCTCATTATATTTTGAATAGCCATAATAATGTTCTGCAATAAATTCTTCTTCACTCCCTGGCTTCATCGACACTAATCCGGTTGATGTTGTTGCTTCCAGTTTATTCCATTTGCCTTTGTGTTTCCAGTGATACCCCAACCGTATGGCATTGCTGTCTTCTGTATAAAAATGTTTCATCGGCATGCTGCTGTACTTTTCGCGGTACAATGTATTGGCTATAATACTGATCGCCGGTTTTGGAACTATCTCTTTAATAAATACTGCACCGCGTTTCCACTTGCCGTTATCATTGTACCGCACATAAAAGCGCAGGTTCACTTCTTCAAAGTTGACATGAAAGGGTATTTTAATACCCAGCAGCCTGGTGTTTTCAAACATAAAACCAATAAGGCTTACGTAACAATTTCCTTCGTAAATATCCAGTTCTGTTTTAGGCGGCAGGTAGTTTTTTAAAATGGCAGGATCAATCACATAATTCGCCATGATCAAATTATTCCATTCCGCAGTTAAAAAAGTGGCGCCCATATCTATGCAAAAGGTTTAAGAGGGTTTAGTGGACAGTTTTATTTAAGCCGGGTTTTTGTTATTGGTTTCTTTGAATATCAGTCTTAAATTCTGATCGTAAGTAAAATAACTATACAGCCAGTTACAGAATACAAAGAACCGGTTTTTAACGCCGAGTATCAACATCAGGTGCAAACCCATCCAGATCATCCAGGCGACAAAGCCACCGAAATGTAATTTGGGTTTGGGCATATCTACCACGGCTAAATTTCTCCCCACGGTGGCCATGCTGCCTTTATCATTATACACAAATTCTTCCATTGCCTTTTTGCTGCTTTTCATTTCAATATTACGCAAATTCTTCGCAATAGTATCTGCCATCTGCATGGCTACCGGCGCCACTTGTGGGTGACCGTTAGGCCATGCGGGTTCCTCCATATAGGCCACATCGCCAATGGCAAAAATATTATTTGTACCAATAGCTTTGCATTGCCGGTCGATCTTTATACGGTTACCCCGTGCAATAAGATTGATATCAATCCCTTCGGGCACATTACCTTTGATACCCGCAGCCCAGATCACCATTTTAGAGAAAATGGTTTCACCATTTTGCAGCGTCACTTTTTCTCCATCATAATCTTGTAACAAGGTATTGGTTAAAACGGTTACGCCCATTCTTTCCAGGTACCTATGCGAATCAGCACTGCTTTTTTCACTCATGGTACCTAAGGTTTTACCTGAGCCCTCCAGCAAATAAATTTTCATTGCAGAAAAATCAAGCTCGGGGTAATCTTTGGGCAACACGTATTTGCGCATATCAGCAATGGCACCACTTAATTCTACACCGGTAGGGCCGCCGCCCGCAATTACAATATTCATCAATTGCTGCAGTTGTGCCAGATCTTTTGTATTGGTGGCGGTTTCAAAATTTTGCAATAGTTTATAGCGCAACTGCAAAGCTTCCAATGTACTTTTCATCGGCAAAGCGTGGTCCATCAAATTTTTATTACCGAAAAAATTAGTATCTGCGCCGGTAGCAATTACCAGGGCATCATAATCAAATTCGCCGATATTGGTTACAATTTTTTTTGAGCCAGTCATTATTTGTTTTACCTCAGCCACCCTGAAACGTATATTATTACTGTTATGAAAAACCTTGCGCAATGGGAAAGAAATATTGCTGGCATCCAGCCCGGCAGTGGCTACCTGGTAAAACAAAGGCTGGAACTGGTGAAAGTTGAATTTATCAATAAGGGTAATGTCAAAACCGGGTTTGTTGCTAAGGTTGCGTGCCAGTCTTAATCCACCAAACCCACCGCCAATTATGATCAGTTTCATCTTAGTTATTTTTGATAGCACAAAGATACACTATTTTCAATAATTTTTGAAAATTTAGGAAATAAATTTTATGCCAACCGGTAACCGATAAAAATATCATACACAACCGGTTTATTAATTCTTCTGCAAATA
>JBBRCB010000020.1:0-60378 GCA_038205215.1 Chitinophagales bacterium
ATCTGCGTATTCATTTTTCCTGTATTGGCATCATACATATACAAATGCCCCCAGTCATCACGCTCCGAGTACCAGATGATCTCATTGGTACCCGCTAAAAAATGCCAGTTCACACTGCCCTGCCCGCTTTCATATTGTGTGGCTACTTTTTCGTTAAACACTTCTCTCACTTCACCCGTTACTGCATCGGCGATGCGCATCTTCTCTTCTTTATGATCTCGTGAAGTAGATACAAAAGCCAATTTACTGCCATCAGCGCTCCATTCATTATCATCAAAAGAACCCGAGCACGCGATATCATCGCAAAGTGTTCCCCTTCTTGGGTCTGCAGCAATCTTTAATCGTATGACTTTAGACTGGTCAACTTCAATGATTACACGCTGGATCTGGATGATCTCTTTGTCTACCGGCAAAGGGTATTTCCAGGCTTCTAATTTTGGTGTACCCACATTGGTTGAAACAAGGTACATATCACTCACATTACGCTGGTCCTGCTGAAACGTAGCGATCTTTTTTGAATCGGGTGACCATAATAAAATAGGGCGGTCACTTTTTTTCCATCCCGCATTATCTGTTGCATAACCAAAATCTTTTATGCCGTCTGTTGTTAATTGTGTTTCCTGTTTAGACGCAACATCACGTACCCATAAGTTCCAGTCACGTATAAACGCAGCTTTTTTTCCATCAGGAGAAGCCACTTCAGAAAAGCCTCCTCCCCTGCGCCCGCCCGTCACCGGGGTTTTATCGCTAACAGCGTTGGGCAAAATACTTTTAAGGTCAGTACCGGTCTTCCTGCCTGCATCGGCGGGGTTGATCAAAACAAATTGCCTTCCTGCCGGGGTATTTACTGTATAATAAAATCTTCCGTCGTCAAGCCAAGTGGGGCTCACAGTGCTGTTATATACCAGTTTGCCTGTATTGAAGCTTAAAAATTTCACCGCTTTATCATAATCCGCAGCGGTCAAATTTTTATTGTTCGCCTGCTGTGCAAATGCTGAAAAGGCAATAAGCGCTATTATTACCGAAGAGGTACATTTTTTTTTCATAATGAATTTGTTTCAGTTAAATTGTTTATCCTGCCGGCATGACCCGAATAAGTGATCATTCAGCTATTGCCAAATGTATAGATAAATGTTGAGGAATTTGGCTTAACCGGTCGGGATTTGTGATGAGCGGAAGTTTTTTTGGGCAGGCATTACCCTTCATCTAACCCGTTCTTATAAAATATCTGGTCGGCCTTTTTAATGATCAGGTCTAACGAAGTTTTATTATAAAAATCGGCTTCATACAATGTTTGCTGCATGGCTTCAATTTTTTCTATATCCTCCCTGGTAGCGCTGTATTTTATTTTTTCCAGTCCGTCTCTCAGGGCATTCCTCACATACATTCTTACCGCGGTAAAAGCGACCTTATGATTATATTTTTTTTCTGCCTCTGTACGCTTCCAGTTAACATCGGTTAAAAAACGTTCTGTTGTTTCCATATTACGGTAGATATTGGCGTCAGCGCCTTTGATCGCTCCTTTGGTACAATGATATACCATCCTTATCAGCGACTCATACCCCATTGCTCCCATAATAAAATGTTTGCACTAAAGGTAAACATCATTCTCCATTATCGCTTTTTTACTTTGCGAGCCAGCGTACTTTGAATTTTTATTTAGCGATGAATTGTCAGCCTTAAACAATACACCAACCGCGGCAAAAATATATTCCGGATTTTTCCGGGAAAATATTTTTTTCACCTAACGGGAAATTATTGTCGCGAAAAATAAATCCCGATGAGAAAAATTTTTCTCATCGGGATAATTATAAAAAAGACGCTGCAGGTACTTAATTTTTTGCATTATCCCCTGCCTCCAGGAGTTTATACATTTCATCCAGTTTAGGTGATAGTATGATCTCTGTGCGCCTGTTTCTTGCACGGCCATCTGCACTGGAGTTGCTGTCAATTGGATCGTAATAGCTATGTCCTGATGCGATTACGCGAACCGGGTCAACTTTATAATTATCTACCAGCACTCTCACAATGGCATCTGCACGTGCGGTACTAAGGTCCCAATTATCTTTATAGCGTCCTTTGATCGGGATACTATCAGTGTGCCCTTCAATATTAACCGCTACATCTCCATTTACATTCAACACTGCAGCAAGCCTGGACAAAGCATCAATGCCTTTAGGATTTACTACTGCACTACCCGAAGGAAATAAGAGGTTCTCAGAAAGGCTCACATATACTTTACCATTCTTTTGTATAACGGTAAGTTCATTGGAGTTAAACCCTTTTAATGCGTCGGCCATTTTATCTTTTAATAATCTGGATTGCGACCTTTGCTGTTCGAGCAACGATTGCAATTGCTGCAATCTTTGTTGTTCCCGTTGTAATTCTTCTTTTGTTTTATTCAACTGGTTTTGCTGGTTGGCAGTTTGTTGCCCCAGTTGCCCATTCTGGTTATTAAGGCTGGCAATATCTTTATTGAGCCGGGTGATATTAGACTGCAGTTTATTCATCTCAACCTGCATGGTTAAATTACTATTGGCTAATGCTGTGCTGTCGGCTCTCAGCCTGGCAGTTTCCATCTGCGATTTTCTTAAAACTTTTTGCGAAACACAGGCCGGTAATATCAATGCAGCCAGTATTACAATTACGAGGTACTTTTTCATATCAACTTTTTACTAAGTAATATGTAAAAGCCGTGCCATAATTAATGGGGAAGATTAACAGCAGCTGTAACGTTATGATTTGAGAAGACCCCCGAGCGATATAATAATGATATTAATCCTTTACCCCGAACAACGACTTTGTATCCGGCCTGTAATAAAGTTTACTAAAAAATCTTTCTACTGTTGCATTAAATAATTGCGGGTCTGTTTCAGGTATCATATGCGTAGCGCCCGGAAAAATGCAGAGCCATGCTTTCTGCAGGTGTTGGTATATCTGGAGGGTATGCGCTTCTTTGATCACATCTTTATCGCCAGCCATTACCAAAGTTGGTGCCTTAATAGTTTGTACCTGCGCCAATGAAATATGAGGTTGTTTACCCAAGAGGTCATTGAGTTGTTTATAAAGCGGGTAGTTGTGGCTGGTATCTTTTTTTGCTATCACGCTGTCGAGATACTGATCGCTTTGCTGCACCATTTTAACAGCCCATTCATATACTGCACTGCTATCGGGCTGTAAGTTGGCGCCCATAACCGCCATCATTTTTACTTTATTGGGATGACGTATAGCCATCAGCAGGCTTTCGATACCCCCATCGCTCCAGCCAATGATATAAGCAGAATCTATATGCAGTGCATCGAGTAAAGAAGACCAATCATCGGTGATCTGTTCGTAAGTAAGCGGAATTTTTCCTGCTCCGGATTTGCCCTGTGCACGGCTATCGGCAACAATGATTTTATATTTTGATTTGAAATACTCTATTTGATTGGCCATTGATTTTATGCTGCCGCCGTTGCCATGTATCAATACCAGCGGTGACCCTTCACCATAGGTTTCATAATACATCTTAATGCCGTTTACCGGAATAAATTTACCGGTGGCAGCATTATTGCCATAAGGCGTGGTAAATATTTTTTCGGCCTGGGCAAAATCAATTTTTGCAAAAAAAACAGTACCTACAAAAGTTAAGAGGATGGATAAACAGCGCATAAATTTTTTTTACAAGATCGCATATTTTTCCAGAAAAAAATAATAATGACCGCTATAAAAAAGATTGCTCCTTAAAAGAACATCCCGGCTTTCAGTAACAATTGAGTACCTTCTTTTGATTTGCCATAAGTAGCCGTTAAGGCAACTTTATTATATGGCACTATTATAATGCCCCCGCCATAACCGGTATGCCATGCCGTTGATACTTCAGCCGGTTGCCATACCCGTCCATCGTCAATAAAACCCAGCAGGCCAACTTTACCGGTAAATAAAAAGTTACGCGTACCGGCTATAAGACGGATTTCATTATTGTTATAAAAACTCTGCCTGCCATAAAAACGTTCTCTTGCAAAACCACGCAGGTTTACATTTCCAGCCAACTTACCCAGGTGATAATACTGTGCATCGCCGTTTACAGTTGAGCCCCCTGCCCTTATACCGATACTCAGCAATTTCCCCAATGGAAAATAAAATGCGATGCTTGATATGGCTTTAAAGAAAGACTGGTTGCTGTTCGCGCTGTTCATTACATATCCGGCACCTGCGGAAAAATTAATGCCTTTGGTAGGCAATACAATATTATTTACGTCCTGGTAGCGGTAACCCCCTTCTACACCAACATAACTGTTGGTTATAAAAACTGGTAATGTAGACTCTTTTTGCTGAATATATTTACCTTCATTTTTATGTATTTTAACTGCCTGGTAAAATACGGTAAAGTCAACATGGTGTTTAACCCTTATTGTTCTGCTGATACCCATTCCTCCATAATATCTTTTGCTGAATACATTATAATAAGTGGCAGCTGCACCTGAACTGTCTTTTGTATCATTCCCTGTGCCGAAGTAATTCTCTGCTGCAGGATTATCCATTTTTCCTTTCAATAAAAAATCCCATTTACCGATAAGTTCAGGGAAGAGGCCAATATACTCTACGTAAAATGTTTTTCGTATCACGCCATAATTTACCGCTATGGTGTGAACGGTTTCAAGGCTATCCCTTTTCCATGGCTGGGGATGATATTTAAGGTTCAATCCCACGTGCAGCCCCGGTTTGGTAAATAATGCCAGCGCATCATCTTCAAAAATACGGAACACCGGTGCACTTACTAAAACAACCGGGGAAAATTTCAATTTTTTCTGGAAAGAGGTATCATACCGCTCAGGGTTGCCCCAATGTATCCTTGTATTATTATCTTTTGAATTGGTATTAAAAATAACGGAATCAGATTTTGTTATCCCGATCAACCTGATTTTATTACCGTCATTTGCACTGCCGTGTATGTTAAAAACATCAGCAGCTTTAAAACCAAATAAATGTACTTCCCTGGTTTCATTTTTAAAAATTGTACGGGAATAAAACGGTGTGATTTCCCTGCTGCCATCTTTTTTTATCTTATATACTTTTATAACAGTTTCATTTTTGTTTAACCGGTTGATATCAAAAAAATCTTTATCATCAGTACCATATACGGGTATCTTCCTGGCAAGGAATTTATAATACCGGTGTGCAAAGTCCTGTAAATGATTTCTCCTTGATTTTAAGAGCCTGGTAATTTTTTCTCCATTAATTGCATACAATTGCGGAGGTAACTGCTGCATACCCCATTCTATCACTGAATCTGTAAGCGACTGTTGTAATTCTATTGCTTCGTTTACCCATTCTTTTTCGGTAAGATCATTGGTGAACTGCATGTCCAGAGGGCGGCCAGGTTTGTTAAAGTAAGCTATCTTATGAATGTCTTTTGCAAAAGATTCCAGGTGAGATCCACCGGCAACGCTTGATGCGATATAGGGATAAAAACCATCAAACTTAGAATAAGCCTGGTCACGGTTTGGGGGAACAGGCCTATAAATCACTTTACCATTTTCTTTAAAAGTAGCCCAGCGCCATTGATCAGCATGACGTGCCCAGTCGCCAATGAACATATCAAACAAACGAGCCTTTACAAATGCTTTTGGATCTACAGCCTTATCATTACCGGCAAAAACATTTTCGTACAATTTATCAGTGCCGGTAACATTTTTTGAGATACCAAACCAGGCAGCATCATGCTGGTCATCATCGGGCCGTTCTTCAAAAATATATAACTGGTCACCATACTTATTGCTGAATTCACCTAAAGCATTTTGATGGGGTACAAATACCAATGTAGGATTGGTATGATAAATACCTGTTGCGGCTATCATTGGTGCCACGGTCATTGCCGCAAAAGGGTAACAAAATGAAGCCTGGTCTTTTGCGATCTTACTAATGAATGTTCCCTGGTACATTACAGGCAGGCCCTTGCCAAAATCTTTGTCTACACTCCTGAGTACGTACTCTTTTCCATCCTTAGCTTTTAGGCGCAATCCCATCGACTGGCCGCTGCCAATTTCTTTTACCGGTTGCAAACCGCCTGAAGCGGTATCAATATAAAAATTGCTGACCCTTATTGGAGTACCCCATTCTTTACGGTAATGCCTACCCCAAAAAAAATTGTGATAACTGCTGCGAACATATTTTTTACCCGCAACTACCACCGTGGTGCCGGCAATAACCGGGGAATCTTTTACTACTGTAGTTTGTGCAGTGGATTGTTGCAAAATAAACAGGAGAAAAAAAAATATCGCTATAACATTCCTCTTCACCGCCTTAGATACTGCATGATTATTAGAAATTGCCATTTATCAGCTACACAAATCAATTGTTGTGCCAGCACTAAAATGCGCACTCACAGCTTATTTCAACAGTTTCGTACGATCCTGATCCCGGTATCATGAGTAAGTTTTTCTACAAAATAATTTTCATCGCTGTTATGCCTTTAAAAAAAGGCCACCGCGGTGATGGAAGAGAAATACCCAGCAATACGGATTGCACCTGACCGGGAAAACTGTACATTGTACTGTACGTTTTTAATTTTTAGTTTATGAAACACCGTTTTTTATTACTTGTAATGCTGCTATCCGGCATATGGTCCATTAAAGCACAAACACCATTACAGTTCAATGATGATCTTGTTGTGATATCTGACAGCCTGTATTCAAAAGGGCAACAATGGGGTGTTACTTTCAATAACGCCCGAAAAGATGGCAACTTTACTATATTGAAACAGCAAACGCTGTACCTGCTTGCTTACATTGATGCGCAAACTTTGTATGTACAGGATAAAAAAGACGTTAAAAACAGCAAACCGTTGCGTACCGCAATGCTGGATTTCCTGGACTTCGAAAAACAGATGGTCTCTGAAGGTTTCAAACCATTTGAATCATTCAATGCCAGCACTCCTCCCGAAAAAGTACAGGCCGCACTCGATAATCTTGTTGAAAAATCAAAAGACGAAGATGCGTTTCTGAAAAAATTAGGTGCAGCACAGGAAGCTTATGGAACAGAAAATGGTTTTAAGATAGCGCCCAAGCAGTAATCAATGCTGCTGACTTTTACAAACCAATTTTAGCATTTACGATCCCCAGGATGGCTGCCTCCTGCGCAATGACAGCATTTTCAATTGCTTTACCTTTTGCAATAATATCATTTACATAGGCGGTGTCGTTATAGCTGCCCGCATTGATGCGCACATTCATGAACGCACCCATTACGGCACTGCGTACACACAATGCGCCAACACCTGCATCACTTACCGAATTTGGATTACCCATAGTTGCCATTGCTTTTACCAGTTCCATACTTGCTGCTGCTGATTGCATTACTTTGAAGGGGATTTCAATAGCGAATTTAGTGGCCTGTTGTATTGCACTGGTTCGGGTTGCTTTTTCTTCAGGTGTTGCTTTAGGTAATGCAAAAGCTTCCATGATATTATTAAAGGCTGCGGTATCAGCATCTACCAATTGCAGTAATTCATTTTTATATTCCTGCCCTTTGGCTGCCCATGCGCCGAACTCTTCCCAGCGATCATCCCAGCCTTTTTTATGGGAAGATAAATTAGCTACCATGGTGGCCAGTGATGCACCCAACGCGCCAACATAAGCAGCAATAGAGCCACCGCCGGGAGCAGGGCTTTCACTGGCAGTTTCATCAGCAAAATCATTCAATGACAGGCGCACCAATTTACTATCGTTTGTATTGGCCAGTAAATATTCAATTATCCTTTCCTGCGGGTTGAACGGCCCCAGCTCATCAAGCCCCATGGATTTAACCGCGATCCTGATCAATTCTTTTTCACTTACGCCAATACTGCGCTGCTGCTTTTGCAAAAAATATTTACCCGCATCAAGCATGGCTTTCAAAGGGATCAATCCCACCAGTTCACTCCCGGTTACCCTTATTCCTCTCGCAGCAGCTTTATTGCACACTTCATCAAATGCAATGTGCACCGGGGTAATATTAATATTGGTAAGGTTCATCGATATCTGGGCTACCGCATATTCTTCAATGAACCATCCAATTGCCTTAACCGATTTTAAAGTACCGGGCTTATTTATTTTAACACCATTCTCTTCAACATTCCGCCCCGCTTCACGAACGTCAAATGCAATAGCGTTTGCCCGTCGTGTTGAGGTGCTGTTTAAATTAATATTATAGGCTATTAAAAAATCTCTTGCGCCGATCACGGTTGCCCCTCGTTTTACATCAAATTCAGCAGGGCCAAAATCCGGTTTCCATTCGGGAAGCTTTATTTTTTTAAAGAAGCCTTCATATTCTCCTGCCCTTATTACAGACAGATTGCTGCGTTGTTTATTAGGTTGTGCGGCTTCATAAAGGTACACGGGTATTTGGAGGTCCCCGATACGCTTTGCGAGTTGTTGTGCAAAGGCGGCTGTTTCTACCATAGTAATATTGGCAACAGGTATCAGCGGACAAACATCCGTGGCACCCATGCGTGGGTGTTCGCCTTTGTGTTTGCTCATGTCGATCAATTCCCCTGCTTTTTTTATAGCCTGGTACGCGGCTTCGATCACGGCAGCAGGTGCGCCAATAAAAGTTACTACAGTTCTGTTGGTGGTTTTGCCCGGGTCGACATTCAATAACCGCACACCTGCTACTTTTTCGATCTCAGCCGTAATTTGTTTAATGATGGTAAGGTCATTACCTTCAGAGAAATTAGGAACACATTCTATTAATTGCATAAATTGGTTTTGAATTGCCACACAAAGATGCAAAGGAAAAGCAAAGGAACAAAGAAATCCTTCCGTGACAATTTTCACGCAAAGATGCCAAGGAAAAGCAACGGGCCCTGAGCGAAGCGCATGTAGTTTTTTCGATAGGTCTTTTGTAATTAGATTTACCAGCTTTGCCGAAAAAAAATATATCGTAAGGGAAATAAAGCGTTAGGTGAAAATCATATCTCTATATGACAAAACTTTGCTTTTAAAATTTTGAAATACCGCATTTTTGCAGTAATAAATGATACAAATATGATCCATCCTTACAATTATGTAACTGCGCCTGAGGCATTGTCGATTATCCAAAGCGGTATGAGGGTATTTATGCATGGCGGTGTTTGCACGCCCCTGCACCTTTTGCATGAACTTGCTAAAGAAAGTCATCGTTTAAAAGATGTTGAACTGGTATCGATAACTGTAAAAGGAGCTATCGAGATCGACAAACCCCAATACAATGATTCCTTTCATATCAATTCCCTGTTTGTTTCGTCTGCCATAAGAGATGCCGTAGCCGAAGGCAGGGCTGATTTTATCCCTGTCTTTTTAAGCGATATCCCCGATCTTTTCAAGAATAAGATACTGGAACTTGATGTAGCCATCGTGCAGGTTTCTCCTCCTGATATCCATGGTTACTGTTCGTTGGGGCTTTCTGTTGACATCGCCCGTGCAGCTGTAGACAGTGCAAGATTCATTATCGCACAGGTAAACCCTTTAATGCCCCGCACGCACGGTGACGGCATGATACATACTGACCGTTTTACCAAAATGGTTTTTTATAAAGACGACCTGCCGGAAGAAAGCTATGGCAGTAAAGTGGGTGAAAATGAAATGATCATTGGGAAAAATATTGCCAACTTAATTGATGACGGGAGCACCTTACAGATGGGTATCGGTACTATACCTGATGCAGTACTCCGGTATTTAAACCACCACAAAGACCTTGGTATGCATACCGAAATGCTGAGCGATGGTATTATTGAACTGGTAGAGAAAGATGTGATCAACAACAAAAAGAAAAATATACATCCCAACAAAAGCGTTACGTCGTTTGCTTTAGGCAGCAGGAAATTATATGATTACCTGAATGATAATCCTTCATTCGCTTTTTTAGACATTGATTATGTAAACGATCCCCATGTGATACGCCGCAACCCGAAGGTGATCGCTATAAACAGTGCCATTGAAGTGGACCTCACCGGACAGGTTTGTTCGGATAGTATCGGGAAATTACAATTTAGCGGCATTGGAGGTCAGATGGATTTTATGCGGGGCGCTGCATTGAGCAAGGGTGGCAAACCCATTATTGCATTAACCAGCCGTACCAATAAAGGTATTCCCCGTATCGTTCCCTATTTAAAAGAAGGCGCCGGTGTAGTTACAACAAGAGGCCATGTGCATTACGTGGTTACCGAATACGGCGTTGCTTATTTATTTGGACAGAATTTAAGGCAAAGAGCGAAATCATTAATAGCAATTGCTCATCCTGATGATAGGGAGAATTTGCTGCAGCACTGTTTTGAGAGATTCAAAATATTTGTTTGATGTGGAATGTAGCCAGTGGAATATCGAATGTTATTATGCCTGGGCCGGCCGCAGAGAAGATGGCATTTATGGCATTCAACATTAAATAAAGATTCCATTAATCATTACCTTATCAATCAAATTATTTCCAAATGCATAGGGCAGATACGCCAGCGAAGGAATGGGCTTAGTGAATATTAAATTCGCTTTTTTACCAAGGGTGATACTGCCCACTTCATTTTGTAATTCCATGGCATAAGCCCCGTTGACTGTTGCGGCGTTGATGGCTTCTTCAGGCAGCATTTTCATTTGAATGCAACTTAATGCCAGCACAAAATTCATGTTGCCGCTGGGTGAAGAGCCGGGGTTATAATCACTTGCCAGAGCAATAGCACAGTTATTATCGATGAGCATCCTGGCCGGCTGGTAATTCATCCGTAAAAAAAATGCGGCAGTAGGCAACAAGGTTCCGATAACATCGGAGTTGCTTAACAATGCTGTATCGTTTTCTGTCATTATTTCTAAATGATCCACTGAAACTGCGTTGAGTTGTATTGCTGCTGCGATGCCACCAATGCTGTTCAATTGATTAATATGCAGCTTAGGTTTTAATCCATAGCTCATGCCTGCTCTGCAAATCGTTTCCATTTCGCCTGGAGAAAAAAAACCTGTTTCACAAAACACATCAATATAATCTGCTAATCCTTCCCTGGCGATAATGGGCAGCATTTCATTTATGACCAGGTTGATATAGCCCTGGTGATCATCTTTATAAGCCTGCGGGTAAGTATGCGCCCCTAAAAAAGTTGCTTTGATGGAAAGATCAGATTGTGCTTTCAATTTTTTTATTACCCGGAGCATTTTTAACTCCCCTTCTACCGTTAAACCATAGCCGCTTTTTATTTCTAAGGCCCCCGTACCGAGTTTACTGAGTTCTTCCAGTCTCTTCCAGGCAAACCGGAATAACGCCTCTTCGCCTGTATCATTCAGTTTTTGCGCAGAGTTTAAAATGCCACCACCTTTTGCAGCGATACCGGCATAACTCATTCCTTTGATTTTGTCAATGAATTCTTCTTCCCGGCTTTTTGCAAAAACAATATGGGTATGGCTGTCGCACCAGCAAGGCAAAACAAATTGCCCATAAGCATCAATGATATCTTTGGGTAACTGCGGCACTTTTAATGCCAGTTCATACATAGCGCCATATTCCGCAATGATACCATCTTCAATTAAAATAAAAGCGTTATCTAATGCGGGAAGATGGGCTAATGCTTTTCCCCGGAGCAGTGATGTTTCTTCCCTTGTACCGATGAGCTTTTGTATGTTGGTGACGAGTGTGGTCATTTTATTTTAAGATTTATTCAGCACTGCAACAATAGAGTCAGACGGGGCGTCAGATCATGTAAAAAACTTCCTTACTAAAAGTTTCCAGCGAAGGGTCTCTTGCACCCATCAGCAATAAAACTGCATTATCATTTAAATGCGGTTTTACCTGTTCTACAAAATTGTTCCTGTTTTCTACAAAAAAAGCTTTTTTACCTAACGCTTTGATATCATTGACCAGGTCGTTCGCGGAAATATCTTTTACAGCAGTTCCCCCTGCATAAAATATTTCACTCATCCATATTTCATCCTGTTCTCTTAAAACTGCAGCAAATTCTTTAACAAAGTCGTGGCGTAAAAATCTTGTGGGGCCATAACCATGCGGTTGAAACCAGGCTACTACTTTATCGGCCAAAGGCTGACAGGAAGCAATAGCCGCAGCGCACTTAACGGGGTTGTGTGCATAGTCATCAATTACCCAAACACCGTTCTTATTTCCTAATACCTGGTTACGGCGGTAGATGCCTTCATAAGTTTTCAATGCTGCCGCACAAACGGATAGGTGAACACCCAACTGGTTAGCAACAGCAGTAGCAGCTAAAGCATTTTCCATATTATGGCGGCCGATAGCGTGAAGAGTAAATGATGCCCTCCGACTCTGCTCAGGATCGTGAAGCGTGAGATGTGCATCATGCCCTTCGACTTCGCTCTGGACCGTAAATGATATTTCAAAACCTTCCTGTTTAAAGTTAGCCGCAATATAACCGACACCGGAATTTTCATCAGACGAAAAATCATGTTTTATTTGCTGTGATAATTGCTTCGCCAGGGCGTTCGATTGATTTACAATGAACAACTCTTTCGTATTTTTTTTAAACGTACCGAATATCTCCATCAGTTCATCGATCTCCTGGTGGTCTTTATCTACATTTAATAACAGGCCCACCTCGGGATAATATTGTACAATGCTGCCATCGCTTTCATCTGCTTCTATCACCAGCCAATCCCCCGCCCCAACTTTTGCATTACCCATCTTTCCTTCTTTGATAATGCCGGTGAGGCCGGCGCCGCTGATAATACTGGGCTGCATACCCGCATGTTGCAGGATATCAAACAGCATGGCACTCGTTGTGCTCTTACCGCTGGTACCACCCACCGCAATTGTTTTTTTACTTTTTGCAATAAGGGAAAGCACTTCACTTCTTTTCAAAATAGGTATGTTCAGTTGCTTTGCCTTTACTACTTCAGCAACAGTATCTTCAATAGCAGCAGACACCACTACCAAATCCGTTGTTGCTGTGATCCCTTCGCCGTTTTGTAAAAAACATTGTATGCCTTCGGCTTCTAATTTTTCTTTAGTGTTATTGTATTCATCTTCTTTAAAATAACGGTCGCTGCCACTTACATTTTTTTGTATTCCTGTAAGATATTGCGCAACAGCGCTCATACCAACGCCGGCAATACCAATGAAGAAAACGTTTTTAAAATCAGTAACCGCTTTTATCATCCTGTACTAATTTGTTTTTTATGAATTGTAAAATAAGCGACCAATGCACTGCTCAACATAAAAACTGAACCCATTAAAAAAGCGGCCCCTGCAAAATGGACCGGTGCGCTATCCTTTGTAAAAAAGAAAAATAAATTGTTCATCAGTAAAGGGCCGAAAATTGCTGTAAGACTCATAATACTTGTGATGATCCCCTGCAATTCTCCCTGAGCATTGGATGGAACCTTGCCTGCCATTAGCGCCTGTAAAGCCGGGCCTGCAATACCACCAAAGCAATAGGGTATTAAAAAAATAAACATCATCCAGGTCTGACTGGCAAAAGCAAATAATATAAGGCCAATGGTATATAATAACATCCCTATGTACACGCTTTTTTCGTTACCCAGTTTTGGGTTTATAAAACGGATTAGTCCCCCCTGTACTATAACTACCAAAGCACCAACAACCCCCAATGATATGCCGATCATTTTTTCATCCCAGTTAAAACGGTATTTCCCAAAATAACTCCAGTGGCTTTGCACGGCATGTGAGGCCATGTACAATAAAAAAACGGACACCAGTAAATTACCGATAGCTGGATATTTTTTCATTTGCTTAAAAGAACCCAGGGGATTGGAGCGTTTGATATCAAAGTCCCTTCTTTTATCCAGGGGTAAAGATTCCGGTAAAACAAAATACCCGTACAACCAGTTGACAGCACATAATATTGCAGCACCATAAAATGGCACCCTTAGTCCAATGGTGCCCAGCAAGCCGCCTATTAAGGGACCTATGATAAAACCTAAACCAAATGCAGCACCCAGCATTCCAAAATTCTTCGCTCTTGTTTCCGCATTGCTTATATCAGCAATGTACGCAGATGCTGTTGTAATGCTGGCACCTGTAATACCTGCAATTATCCTGCCCACAAACAACCACTCGTAAGTAGGCGCCAATGCCAGGAAAATATAATCGATTGCAAAACCAAAAAGAGAGATCAATAAAATTTTTCTGCGGCCATACTTATCACTTAATCCACCGATGATTGGTGCAAAAATAAACTGGGTGAACGCATAAACACTCATCAGCCAGCTGCCGTATGTTGCAGCGGTATTGGTAGGAACGTGTTTGAGATTTGAGATTAAATCGGGCATCACCGGAATGATGATTCCAAATCCGATCACATCAATTAAAATGGTGACAAAAATAAAACCGATGGCGGCATTGCGGTTACTGGCCATAATAAATATTGGTCTGATGATTATTAGCCTGCTAATTTATGGCTTAAAATCCAATACTATAATTTGTTTATTTCACGCAGGTAATCATATTGCAGGTCTTCGTGCAGCGAGGCGATAGATTTATTTATTTTTTTGAGCTGGTTATTATATAAATTGACCAACACCGGGTTGTTATTCAACGGAATATTCAATGTTTTCATACACACACAAAAGTATACCAATACTTCTATTTCCACCTGGGCAAGCCCGCTGTACCTGGTATATTTGTTTGCGGTACGCAATATTTTCCTCAGCGTTTTTTTTACAAAGTATACATTGGTTTTATTCATTTCTGCAAACTGCAGGTCTATTTCATTTTTCACGCTTTGGATATAGGCAGCGGTATCATGCGCTTCAAAAAGTAAATAGGTAAGTAATTCTTTGTTCTCCTTTTTAAAACGGGCTAGCCGGATACAGAGCTCCGCTACTTTAGCAGGGGCTATATCCTGTAATTCCTGTTTAAGTTCATTAATCGTTGCTGCTTTCATAACGCTAAAATACAGAGAATGTTTTTTTCTGTACTTTTAAAGCTACTCAATATATATAAACTCATGGCCGATATAAGAAAGCTACCATCTCCTATTACAATTTTAATGGCAGTAATTGTAATTGCAGCTA
Source organism: Chitinophagales bacterium (assembly GCA_038205215.1). GTDB lineage: Bacteria > Bacteroidota > Bacteroidia > Chitinophagales > Chitinophagaceae > Ferruginibacter. The sequence continues at coordinate 14,982 of JBBRCB010000020.1, forward strand.
TTGCTACATGGGTAGTTCCTGCGGGCAAATACTACACACTTTCATCGCCGGATAAAAATGCATTTGTACTGCGGTCCAATGACAGCAGTTCCAGCTTACCTTTCACACAAAAAACATTAGATAGCCTGCAGATAAAAATTACGCTCGAAAAATTTGAAAAGGGCGACATCCGTAAACCCGTTTCTGTGCCGGGCACCTATCATCCTTTACCGCGAAATGGCCAGGGTTTAATTAAAGTGTTACAGGCACCATTGAATGGTATCATGGATTCGATTGATATCATTTTATTTCTTTTAGTAATTGGGGGTTTTATGCATATTTTTAACCAGTCGGGGGCAATGGAGAAAGGATTACGGGCACTCACGCATAAGATGAAAGGCAGGGAAGCCTGGCTGATCATCATCCTTACTTTTTTATTTTCTTTTGCAGGTGCTTCTTATGGGATGGCAGAGGAAGCAATGGTATTTTATCCGATAATGGTGCCTTTGTTTTTGGCTGCCGGTTATGATCTGCTGGTGCCCGTAGCAGTAATTTTTGGGGGCACACAATTAGGCACACTCTCTTCTTTTACCAACCCGTTTTCCACCATCATCGCTTCCAATGCAGCGGGTGTAAACTGGTCGGATGGCCTGTATGAAAGGATCGCAGTTTTTTTCGTTTCCTCGGCCATTACCACATGGTACATTGTGCGCTATGCCAACAGGGTCAAAAAAGATCCTGCTACTTCCATCGTGTATCGTGTAGACGGAGCGGTACAATCATTGTATCCATCCATAGTACAGCGGGAGGGAGAAGAACCGAAATTGGATCGCCGTACTCAACTATTATTATTGCTTTTTTTAGCTACTTTTTTAGTGATGATAGCAGGAGTTGTTTGGTTTGGATGGTGGTTGATCGAAATGTCTACATTATTTTTAGGGTCAGCCGTTTTACTTGCAGTAATTCTTAAGCTAAATGAAAAAGATTTTATCACCCAATTTATACAGGGTGCAAAAGAATTATTATCTGTCGCTTTTATCGTTGGTGTTGCACGAGGCGTTACGCTGGTATTGAATGAAGGCCATATCAGTGATTCGATATTATACTATGCCGCACAATTGGTTGGTCATATGCCGCCTTCCCTGTTTATAGTAATGCTGCTTGGTTTGTACATGGTCTTTACACTTTTCATTTCATCTTCATCCGGCATGGCAGTATTAACGATGCCGATCATTGGTGCACTGGCGATCATTGTAAATGTACCGGGGAGAGAAATTGTAAACAGCTATTTGTTCGGCATGGGCATCATGGGCTTTATTACACCTACCGGGCTGATATTACCTGCGCTGGCATTAGCCAATGTGAGCTTTAAAGCCTGGTGGAAATTTATTTACCCTTTAATGCTCATTTTAATAGGGGTATGCGCCGTATGCTTAATTGCAGGCATTCGTTTTTAAGATAGTGTCTTATTTACTTTGCCGATCAAAATACCGTTATGGTAGATCTGCAGCATATACTTTCCTTTCATGTACCTGTCGGCAGTTAAAGAAAAATTAAGTTGCTTAGGCTCTCCTTTCGACGTTTCGCAATGCAATTTACAGGAGTATATCTTTTTTCCATTGCCGGTTTCGAAACTACCCGATTCCCAGGCTGACTTTTGTAACACCTGGCCATCGGGCTGCACCACCACTATTACAATATCAGCTTTGCTGGTGATATTGCTTTTGACAGTAAATGAACCGACCAGTTTTTCTGTCTGCTCTGCTTCATTCGTTTCTTCCTGGTCGTTATTGGCCATGGCAGTAAGGTTAAGGTTTGCTGCGCTTAACAAAGCAAATTCATTCACTTTTGACGTAAGACTTTTATTTTCTTTTTCTACCTGCCTTGAATTATCCTGAATACCCTGTGATTCTTTAGACATTTGTTCCAGTAATGCCTTGAGTTTTGCATTTTCACTTTCCACATCACTATTCCTGTACCTGAGCTGTGTTACCCTTTGCTGCAATTCACCTATCTTTTTGCGGGCAAGGTCAAGGTCTGCCATATTGGGAGATTTGACCTGCAACAATGAGCCGATCTCGTCGCGGAGCCGGTAAAATTCTTTCAGGTTGATATCCAGGTTGCCTTTTAATGAATCGGCATAATACCAAGCGGTATCCAACCGGTTATCAAGGCTGCGCATTGTTACCTGGTAAATTTTTAAGAGAGAATCCCTTGTACTATCGGGCACAGTTGGGTTAGTATTTTTGACCTGCGAATGGGTTCTATCTTCCTGTATCTGGTGATAATATTGATAGCCCCATGTACACAGCAATATAATAGAAAGCAAAAAGAGAACAGATGATAATAATAAAAGTGATAAAGATTTAGTATCTCTCATTAATTTCCGGATAAAGTATTGATGAAAAATCTGCTAATACATGCTGTGCTGTTTAAAGCAAACGATATTTATTTAACAATATGCTGGTCAACATATGCAGAGATCCAGCCTACCTGGCCGTTTTTTACAAGAAAAAATTGTTTCTTTTCATAGATACCTTCAAACTGCCGCATTATTTTAAGTAAAAGGCCAGTACCTGCCATCAAAGACTTTTGATCAAAAACCTGGTTAACCCGTTTTACTTCTTTTGCAATGGCAACTTTATCAATGGTTTTTTCAGTGATCGATTTTACAATAGCATCATCGGATAATGAAGGATAATTTTTATAGATGCGTTCGCTGAATTTAAGTACATCCTCGTAGGTCACCGGTATTACAGTGTTGCCCGCCAATTCGGGCGAGATCAATGTAGCAACAGACCAGGCAATACCCCCGCTGAAAGCGATATAATCACTCATGGGATAGGCGCCGCTTTCATTGACCATATAAATGATCTCCGAATTCTCCGCCCCTGTAAGTACCCGTGCCAATTGCTTATTATAATTATCGAGGGTCTTATCATCCTCGCATCTTTTTTCTGTTGCATTTGCTGTACTTTTTGTTCCCCAGGTCAGCTGGAAAAGTTTCAACATTTTAGTATCCCCATTGGGAAAGAACCCGCCCTTGGTGTTACCACTGCCGATGTCGATCAGGAAAGTGGTGTAGCGCCTTGATTCTGGAACAATACCTAAATGCGAAAGCTTTGCTTCCTCCAGCACATCGATCACGGCTACCTCTCTCAGCGGCTCATTTACCTTTGATTTGAAGGAATCAATCAGGTTCTTTATCCAGGAATTTTTGTTATCTTTTTCTGCCTGGCTTTTTACGCCGCTGCTGATCACTGTAAAAATACTTTCCGTAGAAATGTTGTAATCTTTTTTTGCTTGCGTGTATAGGTTAGAGAAAGCGTTCAGTGTGGCCTGGAAACTCGCAGGAGAAAAAGTTATAAAGTCAGAGTTTACAGAAGTATCTTTTAATACATTAAATGCGCCGGTCTTCTGGGCATTCTTTCCAATTTCAAGTATGCTCATTTTTACACCCTTGGCGCCAACTTCTATGCCCGCATATATAGCCGAGTTGTCGTACTTCAACTTAAAACTATTTTGCGCCGGTACCACAAACACTGCCTGCACTAACACGAGAGCAGTACAAAAAAACCTTTTTAAATAAGCAGGGAACATTTAAATAATATATTTTTTTTAAAATTACTATATTATGTTAATGAACTAAAGCACAAAGGCTTATTGTGAAAAAAATGTGATTAAACTATGAGCTGATATGGCAATAACATTTTTCATTACTACAGCTTCACCATTTAGCTAACAAGACCATTTCCGCTTATCTACCAATTTTTTTAAGGGCTCAAACGGGGTTGGCTGTAATTAAAGGCTTTTTTTGAAACACATTACCATCAAGGGTTTAAACATATTTATAACGTTTTTGAAGTAATAAAATATATAAAAAATCGATTGGCACAGCGTAAAAAGCCGCTGTATGTTTGCACCAGAATTAATCAGTGCTCTTAAAATAACACAGGTATATATATTTAAAATTTCCTGTTTCACTGTTTCTTCCTTTTAAAAAGTTGCTTAACGCACTTTATCCGTTTGCCTGCCATATCAAAGTAATTACACGCTTTTTGCCTGCTGCATGAATGAGATTAAACCTTAACCGGTATCCGGTAACGTCAAAGTAAAATAGCGTAACCTTTAAAAAACAAATATTAATTAGTAACCTTTAAAATTAAACAAAATGAAAAATTTAAAAAACATCACCACGGCGATTCTTGCAGTAGTTTTATTTACAACCTCTGCTGCAGCCCAGACCAAAGTTGCCAAAACTGATAAAGCCACTGAACCATTTACTGTAAAGTATATTGGCAACGAAGAAGATTATTTGTATTTCCAGGTAGAGATCAACACCGGTAACAGCAATTATTCTCTTTTTAAAATTAACGATAAGTCAGAAGGCGAACTATATTCTCAAAGCTGGAAAGCAAATTTAAAACTGCAGACCTTCAAAATTGAGAAGAAAGAAGGCCAGGAGCTGAATTTTAAACTGTTATCGGGAAACAAAGTGTACAGCAAAACATTTTCTGCAACTACAAGCCGGAAATCAACCACTACAGTTAATGAAAACGATATGGTGATCCTGTAATTGTAGTCATCACAATCGCTGCATCGATACTGTATTCACTGGAAAAGCTACACTAAAACTAAACTTGCAAATGCTTTATTAAAAGTATTTGCAGTTTTTTTTTTTATGATTATGATTTGAACAAATCCTTTTCAGTAACTTATTTCGGCAATAAAATAATAGCCACTTAGCGGGTTACCTTTTTAAAAAAAAGGTATCAATCGATGTAGAAATTAATATCTTAATTATTTTGCCACGCTGAACATTGTTGCAAAAGCACTAACCGGATATTCGCTGAACGAAGCGCCTTCTCTGCATGCTATACTAAAGATTTTTTTGACATCGTGCTTATAGTTATAGGCATATCGAATATTTTAAACTAAAAAGAAAACAAATGATCCAGAAGACGTATTTTAAGACCAAGGACTACTGCAAGGTAAAATTTGTATTTAATGCTGAAGATGCTGAAACAGTTGAAGTACTTGGCCTGAACAGCGATTGGGAAAATTCCGTTATCATGAGTAAGAAAAAAGACGGCAGCTTTACATGTGATGTTTCTTTACCAAAGAATTCCCAACACCAGTTTAAATACAGGGTTAATGAAACTACCTGGGTTAACGAGCCCGAAGCTGACAGTGAACAACCAAATGAATTTGGCGGCAGCAACAGTGTTATTATTCTATAATTTTTTAGTTAATGTTTAATGATAAGGCCGGTTAGTAACTAACCGGCCTGTTTTATTTGCTGTCATTTGTTACTAACCATTCTTAGGTTAATATTATTTTTTCCATAACGTCTCCTCCCCTTATATCATCAATAAGGTCGATACCTTCAGTTATTTTACCGAAGCAGGTATGTACCCCATCGAGATGCTTGGTGTTATTGCGGTTATGGCAAATAAAGAATTGGGAACCGCCGGTATTTAGTCCGCGGTGGGCCATCGACATTACGCCCCTATCGTGGAATTGTTTTTTGCCAGTTGTTTCGCATTTAATGGTGTAGCCCGGTCCACCTGCACCGGTTCCATTGGGGCAGCCACCCTGTACCATAAAATCAGGTATCACCCGGTGAAAGCTAAGGCCATTGTAAAAACCTTCACTAATTAATTTTTTAAAGTTGGCTACAGCGATTGGGGCATCATCATCGTATAACTCGAATTTTAAAACCCCTTTTTTAGTATGTATTTCACCCGTAGTAAGTGCCGTTTCAGTCATTGCTTTATTTTTAAGGTTATTGCATCATGATATACCGCCGTGCCCTGGCATTATCATTGTAAATAAAATGTAATTGATTATTAAGAACAGGATGACCCATACGAGGGTTTTAATAACGGTTGCGGTCGCGGTTAAAATTCCCCCTGTCATTGCTACCGCCGCTTCCACCCCGGTAACCACCTCCGCCGCCGCTTCCACCGCTATTGTAACCACCGCCACCACGGTTACCGGAAGGAGGGCCGCTTCTTTCTTCGGCTTCTTTGATCACTAAAGGTTTTTTACCTAGTGAAATTTCATTAAGGCTATCCATAGCATCCTTTGCTTCAGTACGATCAGGCATATCAACAAACCCGAAGCCGCGGCTTTTCCCGGTTTCTTTATCAATCGCTACTTTTGCTGATGCAACTTTCCCAAATTTTTCGAATATTTCTTCCAGTTCGGCATCATCCAGATCGTACGGTAAGCCAGCAACAAAAAGTTTCATATAGATATTTTTTGTAAAAGTAAGTAACTTATGGCTTCTTTCTTTTAAATAATATTATTTTAAAAATATTTAAAAATAGCAGCTCGATTCTGAAAATTTGATTTAAATTAAATTGTCAATCATCTAAAAAAAGACTGCTATTATGAAAAAGAAAAAGACCGCTTCGTTAGAAAATACCTCCCGGAGAAAATTTATTCAGCATACCCTGGCCATTGCCGCTGGTTTTTATATTATTCCACGACATGTATTGGGCCGTGGTTTTGTTGCACCCAGCGACAGGCTTATCGTTGCCGGTATCGGTGCTGGCGGCAAAGGTGAGGGCGATCTTAATGAATTTTTTAAAAGTGGCAAAGCAGATATTGCTTTTTTATGCGACGTTGATGACAGGCAGGCAGCCACCAGCAGGGGGCGCTTTCCAAAAGCAAAATATTATAAAGACTATAGGGAAATGCTGGATAAGGAAAGTAAAAACTTTGATGCCGTTTCTGTTTCCACTCCCGACCATAACCACGCAGTGCAGGCAATGGCAGCAATGCAGTTGGGCAAACATGTGTATGTTCAAAAACCACTTACGCATGACATTTATGAAGCCCGCATGTTAACAGAAGCAGCTGTAAAATATAAACTGGTAACACAAATGGGCAACCAGGGCGCATCGGGTGATGGTGTGAGACAACTGATGGAGTGGTATAATGCAGGTATTATAGGGCATGTGCATGATGTGTATGTGTGGACAGACAGGCCTGTGTGGCCACAGGGTATTGCATGGCCCAATAAAACGGCAGCAGTACCGGAAGAACTGGATTGGAATCTTTGGTTGGGGACAGCTCCAAAAAAAGATTATGTTGAAAATATCGCACCATTTAACTGGAGGGGCTGGTGGGATTATGGTACCGGCGCGTTGGGAGATATGGGGTGCCATTTAATCGAAGCACCCTTCCGGGTGTTGGGATTAGGTTATCCCACAGAAGCGACCTGCAGCGTAAGTTCTTATTATACCGGGCCATTCAAAAGAGGATATTTCCCGGATAGCCCACCGGCCGCATCGCACGTAACATTGAAATTTGAAAATAAAAAGAAAAAAGAACACACTGTACTGCACTGGATGGATGGCGGCATTCAACCAGAGCGCCCTGACGAACTGGATGCCAATGAAAAAATGGGTGACGGCGGCAATGGTGTAATCTTTGTTGGTACGAAAGGAAAAATGATGTGTGATACCTATGGCGCTAATGCAAGGCTCCTCCCGCTTAGCCGTAATAAAGAAATAAAAACGCCGGTAACAATTGCAAGAGTGGCGGGCGGCGCAGGCGGCCACTATAAACAATGGGTAGAAGCCTGCATTGCAGGTTACAACAGTAAAGAAGCTAAAAATTTAAGTTCGCCCTTCTCTATTGCAGGGCCATTAACAGAAACTGTTTTGATGGGCAATCTTGCAATAAGAAGTTATGATGTAAGAAAGGCAAGAGTAAATGAACCCGCTAATTTTGATTACCCGGGAAGAGGTATAAAATTATTATGGGATGGCGATAATATGAGAATCACCAATTTTGATGAAGCCAATCAATTTGTAAAAAGAACATATCGGGAGGGTTGGAGTTTAGGTATCTAAACTAAAATTAAGCGGCTATCCTTTGTAAAATAACTTTGCAGGGGATTACTGAAGTTACTTTTAAAAAATGGTGTTTATGCAGGGGGATACTAAGCATATCACCTGCGGTAAGTTGGTGTACTTCACCTTCGATCGTAATATCGCAGGAGCCTTCTACAATAAGAAATTTTTCAATCTCATTATGGTGCACTTCCTGTGGCGCCATTTTTTTTATCCATACAAGGGCGGTGATCATTTGTGGAGTATGGCCAATGATCCTTGCGTGTACATCAGGCATGCTGCCGGGGGCAGTAAAAGTATTTAGCCATTGGCCATAATCTGCAATAGCAGAATGCCTGGTTAATACAGGTGGAAAAGAAATTGGCTCGCCATTTTTAATTCTCTCGGTGTAATCAATAACTGCCATTAAAAATGGCTTTACATTTGGATCAGGTTCAATTGCGGTTTGCTGAGCGTAACTGATTATTGCGCCGGATATTATTCCAATTTCTTTCGCAATTTCAGGGTGAATAGCGCTCAGTTGTTCTACCTGCATTGCTTCTTCTGCAGTAGCCATACCCGATACATATAATTCGAGTATTCCGGATCCAATATAGTCATTGACATTGTTCATGCAATCGGCTGTAGCCACTTGAAATTTAAAGCGAAATTAAAACGTTTCTTTGGCAAAGGCTTTTTATTTATTTAATTAATTTTATAAGGTATCGACCACTTATCGACCAAACCCAATACTGTACTGGCTTTTAAATAAAAAAACCGGTAAAAAAAATTTGAAAGCCCGGATATTAATTCTACTTTTGCCCTAACAATTCAATTCCTTCGAACACCAACTCCCTTAATAGTACATTTTTTAAATCTTTCTTTTCATTCTGCACCTCCTGAAAACCAGGCATTTATGTCTATTTTTTAACAGTTAAAACCGTAAGAAATGAAAAAGATTTACTCACCGGTTGTTGCAGATACATTTGCAGCTATTGGAATTATTGCTACGTTTTATGGAGTGATGGCGCTGATTGCATTTATTGCAGCGTAACTTACACATGCTATCAAAAATGAATTACGGGTTCTGCTTCGCAGAACCCTTTTTTGTTGCAGCATCAGAGCCTTTCAATATTCATAATCATTACCGGCTTTGTAAAAGATTGCCCGTCTGCGGGCTGGCTTTGAATTTTCCTTACGATCTCCATACCGCTGGTTACCCTCCCGAATGCCGCAAAGCCCAGGCCATCTGGATTAAAATTTTTACTGCTGTCATATCCGGTTTGGTCACCGATGCAAATAAAAAATTCTGAATTGGCACTCCCCGGGGTTGACCGTGCCAATGATAAGGTACCACTGGTATGTGAAAGCCCGGTTTGTTTTGGCGATTCATGTACGATACCGGGTAAACCGGCTGCTTTTTTATTATTGCTCTGCCAGATACCCCCCTGAATAAGCCCGGAATTATAATCCGATGCCATTGACTCCACCAATAAAACCCTGTAAAAAGAACTGTTTTTGTACAGGCCGGAATCAACATAAGATAAAAATGCAGCTACGGTTACCGGTGCTTTGTCCGGGTAAAGTTCCGCTTCTATATTTCCAAAATTGGTGGTGATCTGTATGCGGGGATTCTTATTGCTGTTACAGGATAATAAAAATAACAGGCCTGCTGCAAGGATGAATTTATTCATTACAGCAAATTAGTTATTTATTCTTTTCAACAGCCGGGAGGAAATAAAAAAGCCCGCTAAATAGCCGGCTGTTAAAAATTAGTTTCTGGAAATGTCTCTTGAATTATTGTTATAGATATCTACTGCGAGTAATAATTTTTTTGGCAATACGGCAATCTTATTCTTTTGATTGAAAAAAGTGTATGCCTCAGTATTGTCTTTTACCAGTTCATTAAGTAATTGAGGTGTATAGGCAACAATGGCTCCATCATCACCAGGTTGCAGGAAGTATTTTTCTGTTGTATTATGGCCATTATAATATTTGAGGGTGTATACATTTAATTTCCCCTTGGCAATTCTTACTGCAAAACCGGGTAATGCATCTACTGCAACATAGCTTGGCTTGGTAGGGGTGTAGAATTCCTTTTGAGATACTGCATAATGATCTTTGTTCTGGTACGCCTTAATTTCAGCAGCAATAATGGTAACATGGCCATCTGCGACAAGATGCGGTGTTTTAAAAAAGCCGGTAACCAGTTGCAGGGTGCCGAAATTTTTAATTGTTCCGTCATTCATTTGAACAAAACAGGAAGTTTCCTCTTTGGGATTTCCAATTTCTGCTTTGATTTGGTCAATGGAGTTTTTACTGGTTGTACAGGAGTACAGGAGGATCAAAAGGCATGCAACGCCCTTGAAATAGGGTAAATTTGTTTTCATTTTATCAGGGTTTGAGTATTAACGTATCAGCAGGGTTTTTATTGCGATAAAACGCAATGAACCTCCCTTATTCACAGCCCTTCTTTTTCCGTGTATCTATCAGGTATTGGATCTTCCACTGGCCGTTTATTTTCACCAGTTGAAAGGAATCAACACCACAATGGCTGAAAACGTTCTTGTAATAAAATTTATAAGGCGCCCATACTATCGCTAAAGGCCCGTCGATCTTAATTACATCGTACACGATCCGTTCATCAGCATCACCCTTCGGCATTTTACTTACCATGGCTGCAAAATCCTCAACTTTATCATTTTCTATTATCGTTTTTCCTTCCTTGTCCCTGCTAATCGTTTGTAATATGGCGCTATCGGCAAAGGATGCCCTCAATAATGCAGCATCGCTGTTCATCATGCCTTCAAATAATTTATTGATCACAGTTTTTATCGAATCTTCTGCTGTTTGCGCCTTTATTGATAGGGAGAATATAAAAAAAGTTAAAGAAAATAAAAACTGTTTCATAAAAATTTTATTTAGCATTTTTGGTAAAATAATTGCTGGGTAAAGATATAACCCAACTATCATGAAAAGATCTAAATTATACCAATGGTTACCCATGCTGTTTACATTGGTCATTTTTATAGCCTGCAGCAAAAAGAATTTCCCCGGTAATAATACTCCGGATTCTAAAGACAGATACTTAAATGCGGCTGGCAATGGCGGCTATACCCCAGCGGCGGTGCTCAGCATCTCTGATGAATTAGCTAAAAGTAATAAAGAAGGCGAAATGTATTACGATAATGAATATGGCTATAGATACTGGAGATTTTGTGACGGCAAATATTATTTAGACAGCAAGTATGAATCCGGCGCCAGGCCGGGCAAAAAAATGGCAAAAAAACGGCATAATAAAAGCAAAGAAGCCGATTATGCCAACGAGTAGCATACTAATTTTTGCTGCCCTGCGTTAAATATATAAGTGGATAAAAAATCACTTTCTAAAAAGAGCCCACCTGCAGGAAATAGTCTTGTGGGCTTATTTTTTTTAATACCCCAGTATCTTCAACATACTCTGCGCTGTTTGTTCTTTAGCGTATAACCAATCCACCAGTTTCCCATTTTTATCGTATCCCACAATAATATGTTTTGGTGAAGGGATAAGGCAATGCTTGATACCACCATAACCACTGATCTGGTCCTGGTAAGCGCCCGTATGAAAAAAGCCAACATACAAAGGTTCGCCTTCCCCTACTTTCGGTAAAAATACTTCGTTGATATGTTCTTCGCTATCGTAATAGTCATGGCTGTCGCAGGTTATACCGCCCAGCACTACCCGATGATATTCATTGTCCCATTTATTGATCGGCAGCATCAAAAATTTTTCTCCAATACCCCATGTATCCGGTAATGTAGTGATAAAAGAAGAATCGATCATGTACCAGGTTTCCTTATCATTTTGATTTTTTTGGCCGATCACGCTGTAGATATGTGCCATACTTTCTCCAACAGTATAACTGCCAAATTCGGTAAAGATATGCGGCATCGGTACCTTACTTCTTTTACAGGCCACTTTAATATTACGCACAATTTCATTGATCATGAATTGGTAGTCGTACTCAAAGCCCAATGAATGTTTTATCGGGAAACCACCGCCGATATTGATAGAATCCAGTTCCGGGCAGATCTTTTTTAACTGGCAATATAAGTTGATCACCTTATTCAATTCACTCCAATAATAAATATCATCTTTGATTCCTTTATTTAAAAAGATGTGCAGCATCTTTAACTGGAAACGGTGTTCATTGCCTTCTATTTTATCTACATAAAATTCTAAAATATCTTTTGCTCTTATGCCCAGCCTCGATGTGTAAAAGGGAAAATTAGGTTCTTCATCTGCCGCAACCCGGATACCGAGGTTAAAGGGCACTTTCACCGATTTGATATAAGCCCTTAGCTCTTCCACATTATCCAGCACCGGGATCACATTCTTAAAACCGCTGTTCAACAGGCTTGCTATACGGTTAGTATAAGGCTTTTGTTTATAACCATTACAAATTACAAAAGTCTCTTTATTTACTTTTTTCTTAGCGTAGAGTTTTTTAAAAATATCAATATCATAAGCATAGGAAGTCTCTAAATGAATTTCGTTTTTCAACGCTTCCTCTACAATAAAAGAAAAATGGGAACTCTTGGTACAATAACAATAATTATATTTACCCTCGTACTTATGCTTTTTAAATGCATTGGCAAACATCTCTTTTGCTTTATTGATTTGCTTACCAATCTTGGGTAAATAAGTTAATTTTAGAGGAGTGCCGTATTTATCTATCAGCGCTTTAATGTCAAGATCGTTGTATTGCAGGTACTCATTCTTCACCTTAAAATCTTCCTGTGGAAAGTTAAAGGTTTGGTGCACCAGGTCGTTGTACGTATTATCCATTTATTGAGCGGCTTAACGGGGTTAGTAAATAATTTACAAATGTAATTGATTGAAAAATATTTATGCATAAAAAAACCGTCCACTTTTGCGGGACGGTTTCACTGAATTAATACAGCATTATTTTACTGAAGCAATCAAGCTCTTGAATGTTTCCGGTTCATTCATAGCCAGGTCAGCCAAAACTTTACGGTTCAGGTCAATATTCTTAGCAGCTAATTTATGAATGAATTCGCTGTAGGTGATACCTTCTTCTCTAACGGCTGCATTGATACGTGCGATCCATAAGCTGCGGTATTCTCTCTTCTTAAGCTTACGGCCTACATAAGCATAGGTTTGGCCTTTTTCCAAAACGTTTTTGGCAACGGTGTATACATTCTTACGCTTGCCGTAGAAACCTTTGGCTGCTTTTAATATTCTTTTGCGGCGTGCCCTGCTGGCTACTGCATTTACTGAACGTGGCATATCTTAAATTAGTTTAAAGTTAAAAGTTGATAGTTAAAAATTATTTCAAACCCAATAGTCTTTTTACAAAATGCATGTTAGCATCTGATACCACGCCATCTTTACGCATATTACGTTTGCGTTTAGTGGATTTTTTTGTAAGAATGTGGCGTTTGAAAGCTTTTTGGAAAGTGATCTTACCGGTACCGGTAACTTTAAAGCGCTTTTTGGCGCTGCTGTTGGTTTTAACCTTTGGCATTATATAACTTATTTTTGAGTTACTCCCTGCTGGTGCTCCCGTAACTACGGGAAACTTTTTGAACCTTGTGGGAAATGTTTAAAAAAGAGAACTTGTCTTTTTCGGGCGGCAAAGATAGGGAAATATTGGCGGGTATGAACGTTTTAAGGGAAGTTTTTTGAAAGAAAAATACAAAAATGTTCAATAAACAATAATCAATTATCAATGATCAATTGGAAAAGTAAGCTTGCATTAGCAGGGCGCTTAACTTGAGTATTGCGTGTTGAACATTCAATATTGAGCATTTAAAAAATGGGTACACTTTAATATAAAAAGTCAATAGATATATTACTGACTTTTTATAGAAAGCTTATCTTATTAATTACTGGCTATCAACAGGTTCGTCAGTATCTGTTCCAGGATTTTCGGGTGCTTCCGGTAATGATGCTATCCCGTTTCCCGGAGCTTCTCCAGCCACTTCTTCAGCGATCTCCTCTTCCTTTTCATCAAGCTGGGTGATTGCTGCAATGGCATCGTCTTCATCCACCCTTATCAATTTCACACCCTGCGTTGCCCTTCCCTGCTCGCTCACGCTCGCCACGCTCATGCGTATGGTAACGCCGCTTACACAGGTGATCATCAGGTCTTCCTTTTCGGTTACATCAAGCAAACCCACCAGGCCGCCCGTCTTACCTGTAACATTAATGGTCTTAACACCTTTTCCGCCACGGTTAGTGATCCTGTAATTGGCTTCGCCGGATGCTGAATCATCGAGTGATGTACGTTTGCCATAACCTTTCTCACTTACTACCAGGATGGTCTTCGTTTTATCTTCCCTGTTCACACAAACCATGCCCACCACTTCATCATTTTCATCATCTACTTCTATACCTGCCACACCAATTCCACCACGGCCGGTACTGCGCACTTTTTCTTCAGGGAAACGAATCGCACGGCCACTTTTAACCGCCATCATTATTTCGCAATTGCCATCCGTAAGCCTTGCAGCCAACAACTGGTCGCCATCCAAAATATTTATAGCATTGATACCGCTTTGACGTGGCCGGCTGAAATCTTCCAGGTCAGTTTTTTTAATAATACCTTTCTTGGTACATAAAACGATATAATGCTGCTTCACATATGCTTCGTCCTTAAAATCCTTCACATCAATGATCGCTCTTACTTTATCATCCGGCGGAATTTGTACCAGGTTTTGTATTGCCCTCCCTTTGCTGGTCTTATCACCTTCGGGAATCTGGTATACCGGTAACCAGAAACATTTTCCTTTTTCGGTAAAGAACAATAAAGTGTGGTGCGTACTGGCCACAAAAAGATGTTCGATATAATCTTCCTGCCGCGTACTGCTGCCCTTGGCGCCACGGCCGCCACGGCGTTGCTGCCGGTACTCCGTAGCCGAAGTTCTTTTGATGTAGCCCAAATGCGAGATCGTTACCACCACATCTTCTTCTTCGATCAGGTCAAGCATACTGATCTCATCATCCAGGTAAGTGATCTCTGTGCGGCGTTCATCACCAAATTTTTGTTTTATTTCAGCCAGCTCATCTTTGATGATCTGGAAGCGCATGCCTTCATTGGCCAATATCTCTTTAAGGCGTTCAATCAGCTTCATTATTTCTGCATGTTCTTCACGGATCTTATCGATCTCCATACCGGTAAGGCGTTGTAAACGCAGTTCCAGCACGGCTTTGGCTTGTATCTCGCTCATCCCAAAATTACTCATCAATCCTTCCTGTGCAATATTGGGCGTGGAAGATTCCCGGATAAGCCTGATCACCGCATCCAGGTTATCCAGTGCAATAATATAACCTTCCAGGATATGGGCTCTTTCTTCGGCCTTACGCAATTCGTATTTTGTTCTCCTGATTACCACTTCATGCCTGAACTCAATGAATTCTTTTATAAGGTCTTTAAGGTTCAATATTCTCGGGCGCCCTTTCACGATAGCCACGTTATTGATACCATAAGAAGTTTGCAGATCGGTCTGCTTATACAGTTGGTTGATCACCACCTGTGCCACCACATCTTTTTTCAGATCTACTACAACCCTTGTACCCTCTTTATTACTTTCGTTATTGACATCACTGATGCCTTCGATCAGTTTTTCGTTGATGAGTTCGCCGATCTTCGCAGTCAGCTGGTCCCTGTTTACCTGGTAAGGCGTTTCGTAGATCACGATTTTCTCCCTGCCATTCTTTAAGGTTTCTACATTTACGCGGCCTCTCAACACTACTCTTCCCCGGCCGGTATGCAATGCTGCTTTCACGCCTTCAAAACCATAGATGATCCCACCTGTTGGAAAATCGGGGCCTTTAACATGCTTAATAAGATCATCAATAGAAATTTCTTTATCATCAATATAAGCAATGCAGGCATCGATGACTTCGCTTAAATTGTGCGGCATCATATTAGTAGCCATTCCTACGGCAATACCGCTGGCTCCGTTTACCAATAATTGCGGTATTCGTGTAGGCACTACTGTTGGTTCCTTCAATGAATCATCAAAATTCAATTGAAAGTCCACCGTTTCCTTTTCAATATCATCCAGCATTGCTTCAGCAAGCTTTTGCATCCGCACTTCAGTATAACGCATAGCAGCCGGCGGATCTCCATCCTGGCTACCAAAATTTCCCTGTCCGTCAACCAGCCTGTACCGCATATTCCATTCCTGTGCCATTCGCACCATGGTATCATAAATAGAGGCATCCCCATGAGGGTGATACTTACCCATCACTTCTCCCACGATGCGGGCAGATTTTTTATAAGGCTTGTTGCTGTAATTACCCAGTTCGCTCATGCCATACAATACCCTGCGGTGAACGGGCTTAAATCCATCCCTTACATCCGGCAAAGCACGGCCTACGATCACGCTCATGCTGTAATCGATGTAAGAAGTCTTCATTTGCTCCTCGATATTTACCGGGATGATCTTACCCCTGTTGTTGAGGTTTCCGTCTTTTAATTCTTCGTTATTTTCCATAAAGTTTTTACCCCAAATAATTGGTGGGCGAAACTAACGATTTTGAGGCGTTTTTCCGCCTTGAAACCTGGTTTTTATTAGGTTAGTTTTACACATTTATTTAAGCGTTGTGGACAAGCATTATTGCATTAAAAGGCTTATCGCAACCCCCTCTAAAATTTTGGCGTGTATTTGGTTTTACATTGACGCCAGCTTTTTTTAAAGCCAGCTATTTAGCTTGGATAAATAAGTTAATTTGCACAAAAAATACGGGGTGAAAACGATACTTTTATTTGGCGCGGGAAAATCTGCCACTGTTTTAATTGATTACCTGTTAAAAGAAGCCCCGTTAAATGGCTGGAAAATCGTAATTGCAGATTCGGATAAGAACCTGGTACTTTCAAAGACCAATAATTCCCCATTGGCCGAAGCGGTTCAAATTGATATTACCAAAACTGAATTAAGAACGGAGTTGATACAGCTTGCGGATATCGTAATCTCGATGATGCCCCCTTCACTTCATTTTTTAGTAGCAAAGGATTGTGTTAGTTATGGAAAGCACCTGTTAACCGCCTCCTATATCGATGGCCAGGTGAGGGCATTGGCAGCCGAAATCGAAAACAAACAGCTGCTATTCCTTTGCGAAATGGGGTTAGACCCCGGCATTGACCATATGAGCGCCATGAAAATGATCGACGAGATTAAAGCCAAAGGCGGAACAGTAAGTTCTTTTAAAAGCCATTGCGGCGGTTTAATGGCGCCGGGCAGTGATAATAACCCATGGTGCTATAAGATCAGCTGGAATCCGCGCAATATCATTCTTGCAGGAAGTGCGGGTGCGGATTACAAAGAGAACTACGAAATCATACACGAAGAATATTACACCATTTTCGACAATTGCGAAACGATCGTATTTCCCGGGCTTGATGAATTGGCCTGGTACCCCAACAGGGATTCGTTAAGTTATATCCCGCTGTACCAGCTAGAAGAAACAGAAAATTTTATCCGAACCACTTTGCGTTACCCTGCTTTTTGCAGGGGTTGGGATTATATTGTTAACCTCGGTTTGACCGATACGGAAGACCATGATAATATTATTGACTGCGAGACTTATGCAGACTGGCTGGAAAGAAAGTTATATTTAGTAGAAGACCGGGAAATGGAGCTGGAAGAATATGTTGACCTGTATGTGCATGAAGATTTTCATGGTGAAATACTCAGCCAGTTTAAGTTCCTGGAA
Organism: Chitinophagales bacterium; assembly: GCA_038205215.1. Taxonomy (GTDB): domain Bacteria; phylum Bacteroidota; class Bacteroidia; order Chitinophagales; family Chitinophagaceae; genus Ferruginibacter. Next base: position 32,529 of record JBBRCB010000020.1, read on the forward strand.
CTGGGTTCCAATACCAAATTGCCCAGGGCGGCACAATGTTCTGCCGACATTTTACAAACTATAGCAGAAACAAAATTTGCCATGCAGCCGCAGGATAAGGACATGATCGTGATGCTGCATGAGATCGAATACAGCAAAGAAAGCAAGAAGTACAAAGTACAGAGCTGGTTGAAGGTAATTGGAGAAGACAGTTCAAAAACAGCGATGGCAAAAACAGTAGGCCTACCCTTAGGCATAGCCGCAAAACTGATCTTAAACGGAACCATTACACTTACGGGGCTCCAGGTACCTACGTCAAGAGAAATTTATGAACCGGTGTTGAAAGAACTGGAGCTGATGGACATAAAATTTATGGAAACCATTCGTTAATCATCCCTCAATTTATACAGACAACAATTGCTTCAATTCCTCCACGCCCTGGGTAGCCGGTTTTTCTATCAGGTGCATATTGGGATAACTGTTGATGGTGGGTATTTTTCTATCGATAATATATTTGGGTAAAAATGCCGGGGCATAATGTAATAAAGACGCTGCAGGATATACCTGCAGCGAAGTGCCGATCACCACAAAATAATCGCAATCATTCAAAAGCATCGCCGCTTCTGCCATCATCGGCACCGGTTCTTCAAACCAAACAATATGCGGGCGAAGCTGGTAGCCATCTGCAGCAAGGTCGCCTACATTGATATCATCTTTTATTTCATAAATGGTATCGAGATCGGCCACGCTCCTCATCTTAAATATCTCGCCGTGCAAATGCAATACAGTCGTACTGCCGCCTCTTTCATGAAGGTCGTCGATGTTTTGCGTGATGACAGTAACTTTAAAATCTTTTTCCAATCCGGCCAGTCCTTTATGGGCGGCATTTGGTTGTGCTGCTGCCACATCTCTTCTTCTTTCATTATAAAAATTCAAAACCAGTTGCGGATCTTTTTTAAATCCCCGTGGCGTTGCAACATCTTCTACATTATAGCCCATCCATAAGCCATCACTGTCGCGAAAAGTTTTTAAGCCGCTTTCGGCGCTGATACCTGCACCGGAGAGGACGACGATATGCTTTTTATCCATACCATAAAATTACAAAACCTATTTTTTCAACAAGCGCTTTTTTTTACTGCTTCGCAGTCAAAGCGGTAGCCACGAAGCCCCAAAGGCACGAACTAAAAATGCAGGGCATTTTCTTTTTGCACTTTGTGCACTTCGTGGCTTCATGGCTAAATTCAATTTCTGTAAGCAATTGTTTCCCGCCATTTAAATTACCGTCTGAAGAAATTTGGAATTAACACAATTCATTGTGCATTTTATTTCTTAGCTACGGATAATGAAGATGCAATTTCAACCAGCTTTATGAATTCCTGCCGGTAGCCATCTGCATCTTTGCCTTTGGCATTTTTTGCAAGCTCTAACACTTCGTCATAACTGGCGTTTTGTTTATAGGCCGAATTCCTGAGCAGCATACCAAAAGATGCTACCGCTGCTGAAAAACGAAAGTTATCTGAAGTTTTTTCAAGTGTACAATTTTCATCTAGCACGGGTTTAGTAATTAATTTGCTTTCATCCCCGGCCGGTTTTTTATACCGCAGTTTGATGGTAAGCATTTCATTGGTAAGGTCATTGCGTACAGGCGGGTTGGTTTGATATTTCAGGTCATCTACTTTTCCTGTGAAGTCATCTTTCACACCAGCCGGAATTATTTCATACAATGCAGTTACGGTATGCCCCGCTCCCAGTTCACCCGCATCTTTTTTATCGTCATTAAAATCTTCTTTTTGCAACATCCTGTTCTCGTAACCAATCAGGCGGTAAGATTGCACTTTTAAAGGATTGAATTCTACCTGTACCTTCACATCCTTTGCAATGGTGAACAGGGTGCTGCCAAATTCTTTCACCAAAACTTTACTGGCTTCATCCAGGTTATCAATATAGGCGTGGTTACCGTTGCCCTTATCCGCTAATTGCTGCATTTTATTATCCTGGTAATTACCCATGCCATATCCAAGCACGGTTAAAAAGATATGGCTCTTTCTTTCTTCTTCAATTAAACCTACCAGTTCATCATCACTGCTGGTGCCTATATTAAAATCACCATCGGTTGCCAGTATTACCCTGTTGTTACCTTCCTTTGAAAAATTTTCTTTTGCAATTTTGTAAGCAAGCTTAATACCATCGGCCCCGGCAGTAGAACCTCCCGCCTGTAAATTTTCAATAGCTTCTTTGATCCTGGCTTTATTGTTTCCAGGCGTAGAAGGCAATACCAAACCTGCAGCACCGGCATATACGACTATGGCAACTTTATCACTTTCTCTTAATTGGTTAGCCAATAATTTCAGTGACGCCTGCACCAATGGTAATTTATTTGGTTCATCCATTGAGCCCGACACATCGATTAAAAAAACCAGGTTGGCCGGAGGCAGTTTTTCATTGGAAATTTCTTTACCCTTTATACCGATATGGACTAAGCGGTGCTTTTCGTTCCATGGGCATGCTGCTATTTCGGTATGCACGCTAAATGGATCATCGTTTTGAGGACCTGCATAATCATAATCAAAATAATTGATCATCTCTTCAAGCCGCACTGCTCCTTTAGGTGGCATTGTTCCATGCTGAATAAAGCGCCGCACATTACTGTACGCTGCTTCATCCACATCAATAGAAAATGTAGAGAGCGGGTTTTGATTGGCTGATAAAAAACTGTTCTCAACAATATTACTGTACCCTTCTGTATTGAAGTCATCCTCTTCAGATGCAACTTTTGAAATAGAAGCAGAATCTGCACTAACTGGTACTTCCCTGTTGAGTGCTTCTGATTTATCGATTGGGGAGTTTTGATTTTGATTGCATGAGGCGATTACCAGCAATAGGATGACCGCCCTGTAAAAAGGTTTTACTTTACTAAACATAAAATTGATTTTTGAATTAAGAATAGAATACAGGATGCATCCTACACATAATGCTTCGATCAATTAATAAGTAACCCAACCAAAGTGTTAAAGTAAATTTTGAACCCAGATGCTGCGGATGCCAAAGAAAAAACAAAAATGCCGCCACGGGTTACACGAATTAATACGAATCTTTTTCAAAATATAACCGAAAAATAAAAACAGATTTAACTGACAGGATACAAAGTTGCAGTTTTAGGGTGTTAGGAGGTTTCTGCCATCTCCATGATCATTTTCCACTCGTCAGCTTTCACTGTTTGTACGCTTAACCTTCCCAATCTTACTAAATCCATAGTAGCAAGGCGTTTATCTTTTTTTATGGTATCGAGGGAAACCGGCTTTTTTAATTTACGAACAGGCTTAAGATCCACGGCTACCCACCTTTCATCTTCGGTGGTGGGATCCTGGTAGGCTTCTTTGATCACTTTTGCAATGCCAACTATTTCTACTCCTTCATTACTGTGGTAATATAACACTTCGTCGCCTTTTTTCATGGCCCTTAAATTAATTCTTGCAGCATAATTGCGCACGCCACTCCAGAAGGTTTGTTTGTCTTTTACAAACTGATCCCAACTGTATACAGAAGGTTCTGATTTTACTAACCAATAAGACATAAAAAAGTTATAAGTTGAAATTTATAAGTTGAAATTTTTTTTCAAAAGTAAAGATTAAATAAATACCGCGGCAATCATTACACTTCACACCTGGATTACACCGATTTTAGAAAAGTTAAAACCGTTTAACAAAATTCGCCGTAAGTAACTACCGAGACATCCTGTTTCATCTTTTAAAAAAAAATAAATATTACGCACATGATTTCAAAATTAACTAAACTACTCTTACCGGTTTTGTTGCTTGCGGTGTTTCAACAAACATCAATAGCCCAATCCGGGAATGAAAATCCTATCACTACTGCTGTTCCTTTTTTAAGGCTGGCGGCCGATGCCAGAACAGGTGGTATGGGTGATGTTGGCGTGGCTACCAGCCCTGATGCCAACTCGATGTTTTACAACGGCAGTAAAACAGTTTTTAATGACACCAAATATGGTATTGGTGTTACTTACACCCCCTGGTTAAGCGAGCTGGATGTAAAAAATTTATACCAGCTTTCCCTATCCAGTTTTTACAAACTGAATGACAAAGAAGCCATCAGCTTTGGCCTGCGCAATTTTAGTTTGGGCACATTTATGTTTACCGACAACGTTGGACAGGACGCAGGCAGTTTTAAACCAAACGATATTGCTATTGAAGCCGGTTATTCGCGTAAGCTCTCCGAAAAACTGGGTGTGGGCCTTTCGTTACGGTACATTGGCAGTAAACTGGCCAATACTTCAGTTAATGCCAACTACAAATCCGGTAGCGCAGTTGCCGCTGACCTTTCTGCATTCTATATGAATAATAAGGGATGGAATTTTGGTGCAGCCCTTACCAACCTTGGCAGTAAGATCAACTATGGCGGTACGTCTAGTTTTATTCCTGCTAACCTAGCACTGGGTGCGGCTTACAATAAAAAGATCGATGATGACAATAAGATTTCTTTCGGCCTTGACCTCAATAAATTATTGGTACCTACACCTCCCGATCCTGCTGATGCAGCTAAAGTAAACGCTTACGAAAACAAAGGCGTTGTTAGCAGCTGGTTCAGTTCATTCGGTGATGCACCGGGCGGATTCAGCGAAGAGATCAAAGAATTTCAACTGGGCCTGGGTACAGAATATATGTACAAAAACCAATTCAGTGTTCGTGCAGGGTATTTCACCGAGAATAAATTAAAGGGTAACCGCAATTATTTTACAGTAGGCGCAGGCGTAATGTATAAGGTTGCCGGTTTAAATTTTTCTTACCTGGTACCTACCGGCAATAATACCAACAACAATGCCTTAAAAAATACCATCAGGCTTTCGCTGTTATTTGATTTTAACAACGCTTCCTCATCTAAATAATAAAAACTAAAATTTACGATAATGAAAAAAACATTTTTCAAAACAAAGCAATTGGTACTCCTGCTTGCCTTGCTAACCGGCAGCATAGTAACCAATGCATCAAGCCATAGGGAAGCGCCATTGATCTCAGCTGATCCCCTGTGTGATAATACCGACGTATATGCTTTCCGTAGCCCGGATGATCCTAATACCATTACTATCATTGCTAATTACATACCTTTTCAATTACCTGAAGGAGGTCCGAACTATTATACATTTGGAACCAATATCCGGTACGAGATCCATATAAAAAATAAAACGGGCAGCGCTGCTGATGATATCCTGTATCGTTTTACTTTTTCACAGGTAAACCAGGATCCTACTACTTTTTTCAACATCCGTTTGGGTGCACAGAATATCAAGACAACTTATATCTGTGAGAAAAGTGTAAACGGTGGCGCATTTACCACCGTTGTAACTAATGGGGTAGTACCTCCGGCCAATATTGGCCCACGCTCTATACAAAATACACCGGTAGGATTAGGTGCTGCTAACTATGATGCTTTGATCACGGCAGCCATCACAACAGCAACCAGTGGTGAAAAAGTTTTTTGCGGACCGGTTGATGATCCTTTCTTTGTTGACCTGGCCGGAGCATTTGACGCAGGTAATTTTCGCCCGCAGGGTAATGCAACCAATCCCACTAAAGATGGTTTGGCAAGATACAATGTGCATAGCATTGCATTAAAAATACCGATCAGTCTTTTACAGAAAGATGGTAAAAATGTTGCACAGGCTACCAGTATTTTAGATGGTGATTTTGTAATTGGTGTATGGGCAAGTGCCAGCAGGCAGGCGATAAAAACTATCGGTGCAGGTGGTGCAGTGGCTTATTCTGGTAATTGGGTTCAGGTTTCCCGTTTAGGAATGCCGCTGACCAACGAAGCGATTATCCCGGTAGGCACAAAAGACAAATGGAATGGCACAACGCCGGCAAATGACCTGCAGTTTGCATCCTACTTTACCAATCCAGAATTGGCATTGTATATGGACGATACACAATTTGGTGGTGCAGTTCCTTCTTTAAATGCCTTAAGAATTCAAAACCATTCTTTAGGTGCTTATGATTTCAGGAATGGCAAAGCTGGTTTATATTCTTTAAAAGGTTCCGCCGCTGTAAAAGGCACTGCATTGGATGATGCAATTTTTGGAACCATTTTATTACCTGATAACAAAAGCCCGAGAGCAGTTGATATCTTACCGATATTTTATACAGGTGTTCCTAACCTCGCTCCTTACCAGTTGGCAACAGGCAAAACCGGTGGGCCACTTTCTCCAGGCAAACCTTTTATCAATAATTTTTTACCAACCTTAGGTGATATGCTTCGCCTTAATATGGCCGTACCTCCTACTCCACGTAATGATCCAAAGTTCAGCAGCCTTGGTATTGTAAATGCAGCAGTGTTGGGATTAACAGACCCTGCATACAACGGCAGTACAGCCATACAATTCATTCCTAACATGGATGGTTTCCCCAATGGAAGAAGGCTGGAAGATGATGTAACCACCATTGAACTGCAGGCAGTAGGTGGTGTTGCATTAGCGGCTATTGGTTTGTGGTATGATGATTATAAATTGGATGGCAGCAGCCCGGTTACTACTAACCTGGTGAATGTATTGAGTTTCTCTGCTGGCCCTACTAAAAACGATACCACGTTCAAACCAGCATTTCCTTATGTGCAGGCGCCATGGAGAGGATATGATTATTCTTTACAGGCAAGGTTCTAACTATAAAAATTTAAATCATTATAAATAATTAACAAGATGAAACAATATTTTAAAATACTTACGGCCCTGTTGATTGTCACCACGGCATTTGTGATCCCGGCTTCGGCATCCAGCCACAGGGAAGCACCATTGATCAGCAATGACCCATTGGCAGATAATACCGATCTATATGCCTTTCGCAGCCCCGCTGATTCAAGCAAGATCATTTTAATTGCCAACTATATTCCTTTTGAACATCCTGCGGGTGGCCCTAACTGGTATACATTTGGAGAAAATATCCGTTACGAGATCCATATTGACAATAACACCGCCACTACCGGCGATGATATCATCTACCGTTTTACTTTTACGCAGGTAAATGAAGATGGGTCTACTTTCTTCAACATCCGTTTAGGTAAACAAAATATAAAAACAACCTACAACTGCGAAAGAAGCATCAATGGCGGTGCTACATTTACTGCTATCGTTACCAACGGAACCGTTCCCCCGCCAAATATTGGCCCACGGTCAATTGAAAATTCTCCGGTAGGTTTAGGTGCCGCCGATTATAATAGTTTGATGACTGCTGCTATTGCAACTGCATCTACTGGCGAAAAAGTTTTTTGTGGCCCGGTTGACGATCCTTTCTTTGTTGACCTGGGCGGAGCATTTGATGCAGGTGGATTTAGAACCGCAGGCGCAAGAGATGGTTTGGCAAAGTTCAATTGTCACTCTATTGCTATTGAAGTACCCATTTCTACTTTACAAAAAACAGGTAAAACAACGGCACAGGCTACCAGCATTTTAGATCCTGAATTCGTAATTGGTGTGTATGCCAACGCAAGCAGGCCTGCTATCACTACCCTGAGCGCTACAGGTGATAAACCAGCTACATCAGGTGCATGGATACAGGTATCAAGATTAGGCATGCCGTTGACCAATGAAGCTGTTATTCCTATTGGCATGAAAGATAAATGGAATGGTACTTCACCATCGGGTGATGGGCAGTTTGTTCCTTATTTTAAAAATCCTGAGTTGGCACTGTACATGGACGATTCACAATTTGGTGGCGCTGTTCCCGGCCTTGCTAAATTAAGAATACAAAAAGCGTCTTTAGGTGCTTTTGATTTCAGGAATGGTAAACCAGGTCTGTATCCATTAAAAGGTTCTCCTGCTGTTGCAGGTACTGCATTGGATGATGCTATTTTCGGAACCATTTTATTACCTGATAATGCAAGCCCGCGAGCTGTTGATATCTTACCTATCTTTTATACCGGCGTTCCTAACTTACGCCCCTATCAACTGGCAACCGGCAAAGGAGGAAATCCATTGGCAGCAGGTAAACCTTTTATAAATAACTTTTTACCCACTTTAGGTGATTATTTAAGATTGAATATGTCGGTACCTGTTACACCAAGAAACAGTCCTGATTTTAGTTCTTTAGGTATCGTACAGGCTGCGGTATTAGGATTAACTGACGCCAGGTTTAATGCGAATGCGAACATTCAAAACATTCCTAACATGGATGGTTTCCCTAACGGCAGAAGACTGGAAGATGACGTAACTACCATTGAACTGCAGGCTGTAGGCGGTGTTGCATTAGCCGCTATCGGTTTATGGTATGATGATTATACCGGCGGAAGCCCTGTTACACCACAACTGCTCAACACACTTACCTTTAATGCGGGTGTTACCAAAAACGATACTACATTTAAGGCAGTATTTCCTTTTGTACAAACGCCGTGGAGAGGTTTTGTAGGCGCTTCTTATTCAGGACCAAAAAGCAATACGTTTAACTTAGGTATCGCTGCTGAGCCTATTGCATTGGCTGCTTTCCCCAGCCCATTCAAAACATCTACTACTTTCCATTATAAAGTGAGCCAGAATGCAACCAGTGTTTATATCGACATCACTGATGCTTTGGGCAGAAAGATTGCTACCATCAATGAAGGCAGCAGAACCAAGGGGGATTATTATGTTTCCTGGAGCAAAACCAACCTCGCAGCAGGTGCATACTATGCAAGGATGTATGTGGATGGTTTAAAATCAACTACGGTGGGGATTATAAAAACCAATTAATATCTGATTAAAACAGCTTATAAAAAGAGGTCAAGTTTAAAAAACTTGACTTCTTTACTAGAATTTCCCCTCTTTTATAAGAGCGTAAAAAGGAAAAACTAAAACAAACGTTAAAAAAGGAGAACCATGGTTCTCCTTTTTTCGTATCTGAATCAAAACAACTAATTATGAAATGAGCCATTAGCTGAGCATCCTAATTCAGGTGACTGTAACAGGCGAATTCCATGTGACCAAAAACAAAAAAAAATATACACATGAAAAAGACTTTAACCCTCCTCCCATTTTTTGCTGCTGCTTTTTTATTTTACGCATTTTCAGCCAGTTTAACCGGTTGTAATAACAGCGAAGCAAAATTAAAAGCTTATATCAGCGATCAAAATCCCATGGACATTCCTGATCTTTTAGAAAGAAAAGGCGAACTGGCTACCGCAGCCGAATGGGAAAAAACGAAGCAAAAGACAAGTGAGTTAAAGGCCAAAGTGGCCGCAAAGCCAGAAGACGTAAAGACCCGCTTACAGCTGGCTACCATTTTTATTACGGAACAAAGGATCACAGGGGAACATCATTATTATTACACCGCCATTGAAAAAATATTGAATGGTGTACTAAGCATTGATCCCAAAAATTTTGAGGCAATGGTATACAAAGCTTCATTAAGAATGAGCCAGCACCTGTTCGCCGATGCAAAAAAAATAGCGGAAGACGCAAAAAATATCAACCCCAATAATGCATATGTGTATGGCATATTGGTTGATGCTAATGTAGAGCTGGGCAATTATGCTGAAGCAGTTGCTATGTCGGATAAAATGCAGGTATTAAAGCCTTCGCTGGAATCTTATTCAAGAGCAAGTTATTTGCGCGAGATCTATGGCGATTATGATGGCGCTATCGCTGCAATGAAATTAGCAGTGCAGGCCGGCTTACCTGGCAGCGAACCACAATGCTGGAGCAGGAATATTTTAGGCGAACTATATATCAACACCAATCAATGGGAAAACGCAGCGCATACTTTTGCCGAAAATTTATACCTGAGGCCGAGTTACGCACCAGCTATGGCAGGATTGGCAAAAATAGAAACACACAATAAAAATTATACAAGAGCCCTCACTTTATTGGACTCTGCCAACGCAATTATGCCACAGTCTTCTTTTGAAGAACAAAAAGCTGAAGTGTATACTGCAATGGGCGATACTAAAAAAGCAATCGACCAATATACAGAAGTACAAAAACGTTTGATCATCGATGCAAATTCCCCGCAGCATTCCGTGTCGTTGGAATTGGCTAAGAGTTTTGAGAAAACTAACCAGTGGGACAGTGCAAAAAAATATGCCGCACTGGAATATACTATCCGTCCTAAGAATATTGATGTGAATAATGAAATGGCATGGATTGCTTATAGCGAGGGGGATTACACGAAAGCAAAAGAATATGCAAAGACTGCTTTAAGCACCGGGAGCAAAAACCCGGAGCTATTGAAAAGAACTGGAACTATTAATACTAAATAATTTATAGGATTAAGGTTTCCAACTGTTGAAAGGTTGGAAACCTTATATAATATTTGTTAGGAAAACAGCACAGGTTTTAAAATGAAAAAACTACTGTTACATATTCTCCTGTTGAGCTACGCGGTAGTTATCTTTAAGCCTGTGCTTCCTTTTGTGAATGATTGTATTGGCCATGTTTTCTTTTATGCGCACCATATGGCAACCGTGCATTTCGAGAATGGGAAATACCACGTGCATTACGAAACGGCTAAAGATGCCAAAGACGAAAGATCAGATAAATATACAACTGCTTCAAAGAAAGATAACCTAACCAGTGAACATATTGTAACAACAATCAAAACAACTCCTTTTATTTGCAACTTAACGCAAAATATATACAGCTATACAAATATTGGCTCTTCCGTAAGTGGTTACCTGGAAAATAATTATCCTCCTCCAAGGCTATAGATAGATATCATTCATAGCATAAACAGTTCCTAATTCGAAAAGTCAGGAACCCATTCTTTCGCCATTTTTTTTATCTAAAAATTTTTTATGAAACTATTAAAATTCCATTGCCTGTTGGCAATAGGTTCTCTATTTCTTGGTTCGATCAGCGTGAGCGCACAAAATATAATTAAGGGTAAAGTGCTGGATGCCCAAAGCAAGCAACCACTGGAAGCTGCTTCTGTAAATAGTACAGCAAAACCAAACGACCGATCATTAACAGACGAATACGGCATCTTTATATTAAAAGCCCCAGATCAAAATGATACATTTACGGTGTCGCATGTTGGATACAAAACATACAGAGTACCAGCACCGGTTAAAAGTAATGTTATAATTGAACTGCAACCAGATGCCATTAAACTGGAAGAAGTACAATTACAGGCAACCGGCAGTTCCAAATTCACTGCATTGGCAAAGATTGACCTTGCACTAAATCCTGTAAAAAATACACAGGAATTACTGCGTATTGTACCGGGGTTATTCATTGCACAACATGCAGGCGGTGGCAAAGCTGAACAGATCTTTTTACGTGGCTTTGATTGCGACCATGGTACCGATGTGCAGGTAAGCGTAGACGGCATGCCGGTGAATATGGTGAGCCATGCACATGGCCAGGGTTATGCTGATGCACATTTTATTATCCCCGAAACCATCAACAATATTGATTTTGGTGCCGGTCCGTACTATACACAACATGGTAACTTAAATACTGCAGGCTATGTTGCTTTCTCTACCTATAAAAATATATCCAGGAGTGTAGTGCAATTAGAAGGCGGTAATTTCAATGGCTTTCGTGCGCTCGCCATGATTGACCTGTTGAAAAAAAACAAGGATAAACAAAGCGCTTATATTGCCGGTGAATTTAATTATACTGATGGGCCTACACAAAACAAACAGGATTTCAATCGTATTAATATTTTCACCAAATACAATGCAGCCATTACTAACGCAACGAACTTTACTTTTTCTGCTTCGGCTTTTAAAAGCAAGTGGGATGCCAGCGGCCAGGTACCAACAAGGGCGGTGGAAAGTGGTTTGATCGACCGGTTTGGAAGTATTGACCCCAGCGAAGGTGGCAATACAGAAAGATACAATGCCAATCTATTGCTGACACATCAATTCAATAGCGGTGCATCATGGGAGAACCAGGCATTCTTTAACCGTTATAAATTTAATTTATATTCTGATTTTACTTTTTTCCTCAACGATGTGGTTAATGGTGATGAGATCAACCAGGCAGAAACAAGAAATATTTTAGGATTATCTTCCAAACTAAAACAAAAATATTTTTTGGGTAAGTGGGTGTTCACTTCAATCGATGGTGTTGGTGTAAGGCATGATGCTACTGACGAAAGTAAATTAGCGCATGTAGTAAAACGGCAGTTTTTGGATTATGTAAAATTGGGAGATATTAAAGAAACCAATGCGTATGTTTTTTCACAACAACAAGCCAGTGTGGGTAACTGGGTAATAGATGCCGGTGTACGGTTTGATTATTTTCATTTTAATTATTTTGACCGGTTGACTGCTATGCAAATGCCTTCGCAACAGAAATCTATCATCAGCCCTAAAATAAATGTGCAATACAATATCAATAAAGAAGTGCAGGTTTATGTAAAGGCAGGCAAAGGTTTTCACAGCAATGATACCAGGGTTGTAATTGCCAATGATGGCAAACAGATTTTGCCTGCGGCTTATGGAATGGACCTGGGCGTAATTATTAAACCAACTAAAGACCTGTTGCTGAATATTGCAGCATGGAATTTATATTTAGACCAGGAATTTGTTTATGTAGGGGATGATGGTAATATTCAACCGGCTGGTAAAACAAAAAGGCAGGGTATTGATGTGATAGCACGTTACCAGTTCAACAAATACCTTTTTGCCAATGCGAACATAAACTTTACCAAACCAAGGGCGAGAAGCGAAGCAAAAGGACAGGATTATATTCCACTGGCACCCATTGCCACCAGCACAGGCGGTTTATTTTTTAAAAAGCAAACAGGTTTTAATGGCGGCATTAATTACCGTTACATGAAAAGCCGCCCCGCCAATGAAGATAATTCCGTTATAGCCAAGGGCTATTTTGTTGGCGATGCGTCCATCAACTATACTAAACCAAAATATGAAATTGGATTTTCTGTAGTCAATATTTTTAATGTAAAATGGAATGAAGCACAGTTTGCAACAGAGAGCAGGCTAATGAATGAACCCAACGCAGTAACAGAATTGAATTTCACACCGGGTACGCCAACTTTTGCAAAAATAAAACTGGCGGTGTTCTTTTAATTTTTTTAACCCCCTGGCAGAAATAAAACCGTCCAGAGAATGTGGAAGTTTTTGTTTTTACAAAAAAACGGCAGCCATAAAACGCTGTCGCTTTTATAAATATATTTTTAAACCGATAGTGTTGGCCTTACGTAAATTAAATAACTTATCATTTACCAAACATGAACAATAACAATTTTAAATTCAACTGCAGGGTCTTGGGCTTTATGCTCCTCTCCTTTTTGGTATGCCAATCTGTATGGGCACATGATGTAGAAGGCTTGTCTAAATTGAGCAGAACTGAAGTGGCAGGCATTTACCTGCAATTAGGTTTTACGCATATTCTTCCTTTGGGTGTAGACCATATTTTATTTGTACTGAGTTTATTTTTGCTCAACCCAAAATTAAAACCCATTTTGTGGCAGGCCACTGCATTTACTGTAGCGCATACTATCACCCTGGGGCTTGCAATGTACAAAGTGATCAAACCGCCAACCAATATTGTAGAACCCGTAATTGCTTTGTCGATAATGTACGTCGCTTTAGAAAATATTTTTTCTCCTAAATTAAAAGCCAGCCGTATCGGTATTGTATTTTTATTTGGATTGATACACGGTATGGGATTTGCCAGCGCGTTAACATCGCTGGGCTTACCACAAAATGCTTATTTCAGTTCTTTGATCATGTTTAACCTCGGCGTAGAGTTGGGGCAGATCACCGTTATTGTAACCGCTTATCTGTTATTGGGAAGATTGTTTGGCAACAAACCCTATTACAGGAAAAGAATTGTAATTCCTTTATCAATAACAATTGCAGCTATTGCGGCATACTGGACGGTAGAAAGAATATTTTTTACCTGATCATTCCCAGCCACTTGCCAATACATCTGCAATATGCATTGTCTTCAGGGGCAGGTTTTTTCCTTTGATATAGCCATCAATATGCATTAAGCAGCTAAGATCGGTAGAGATGATTATTTCCGCGCCGGTAGCTTCAGCATTCTTTACTTTCTGGTCGGCCATACCGATAGAGATGGATTCAAATTTAACTGCAAAGCTGCCGCCAAAACCACAGCAGGTTTCTACATCATTCATTTCGGTTAGCTGCAGGCCTTTTACCTGCGCCAATAATTTTCGCGGCGCTTCTTTTATTTTACATTCCCTCAACGCAGCGCAGCTATCGTGGTAGGTTGCTTTTGCATTCAATACAGCGCCGTAATTTTCTATCTTCAATACATCAGTTAAAAACTCTGTGAATTCATAAATGCGTTTACTCATGTCCTTTACCGCGTTATGCTGTGTAGAATTCTCAAACAACTTTGCATAATAATTTCTTACGAACCCAACACAGCTTGCACTGGGGGCCACGATATAATCTGCTCCTTCAAAATCTTTTAAAAATTTGCTGCATACTACTCTCGCTTCATCCCAGAATCCGGCATTAAAAGCTGGTTGGCCGCAACAGGTTTGGTTGGAATTGTATACGACTTCACAAGTGGCTTTCTCCAAAACCTTGATCATGTTAAAAGCAGTTTGTGGATACAACTGGTCGACAAAGCAGGGTATGAATAATTGAACTTTCATTCCTTTATTAAAATAAAATTTATTTAGTTTGAAATTATTTAAAAGAATTTTTCAGCGCTATCATTTTCAAAGCTGTTATTGCAGCTTCTTCACCTTTGTGCCCGTGCTTTCCTCCTGTTCTTTCGTCGATCTGCTGTTGGTTATCTACAGTAAGCACACCAAAGACTGTTGGCACAGGCAATAATAAATTCAATTGCACTACGCCATCGGTTACTGCTTTGCACACATAATCGAAATGCGGTGTATCACCACGCAACACACAACCCAATGCAATAAAAGCATGGGGCTTATCATCTTTGTATTTATGGGCTTCCCAATAATTTTTAATAGCGAAACTGATCTCAAAAGCACCCGGAACGGTTATCGTTTTATGCATCAGCTTATGCTCATCGAGTAGGCTATTGCAACCCGCTTCCAGTTTATCCATGGTAGCGGCATTCCATTCGGTACGTACAATTACAACACAGGCATCCTTTGGTAACTGGATGCCTGTCGTATTATATAAGTTTGAAGCATTTGTGGACATGTCGTGAAGCGTGAGACGTGAGTAAAGCCTGTTCCTGATAAACCCAATTGACGTATTATTTTGTTACCCCCAATTTTGCCAGTAATTTGTCTACATCCTCAACAGTAACAGGCGGTGCAGGTTCCTGAAAATTCCTCGGATCTTTTTTCACGAGGCCACTCAGGTGATGCTCTTTCAGGTCCTGCAGTATATCAATCGCCTCTTTGCTCTTTCCCGTATAATCTGCATAAGAAGCAGCGGTAAATAATGCCAGCGCTTTTTGAGTAGCGTCTTTATCGCTTAATACTGCAGCAGCTTTTTTATAATAATCCAACGCTTCGCCTGTTTTCTTTTGTTCGGCGTAAGCATGGCCCAATAAAAGGCAGGATTTACTTTCTATCTGGCTGGCGCCATTAGCATCAAATTCTTTCAGGTATTTAATGGCTTTATCAAATTCCCCTAATTGCAAATAACATGCACCGGTAATATACTGGGCACGGTTAGCCGCGGGCGACCCACCGTAATTTTTAATGATGCTGAGCAGACCCGTTATTTTATCCCCTTCCAGCACACCGCCATTTAAAACGATGTTAACCGAATCTTTTGAAAAGCTGGATGCCTGGGTCATTTTTCCAAATAGTTTTTCTGCAGGAAAAACAAGTTCACTTGCTTTAAGGTCCTTAGGCTCTTTTATAAAAATTTTATAGCCATACCATCCGCCGATCAATAAGATTATTGCACTGCCGCCATAAATAATAGGCCTGCTGAATTTTGCCCAAAATCCTTTTGCTCTTTCAAAAGCAACATTTGTCTCCACCGTTTCAACCTGTACTTTCTCTGCCATTGTAATTTTTAGTTAGTATTTAAAATGTTATTCTTTTTCAGCCTTCTACCTTAAACCTTTTCCCTAAACCTTTCACCTTAATCCACAATAAAAGGATAATCCTGCTGTACATATACATCTTTCAGCAGTTCATCATCAGAAGGCCATGGGCTTTCTTCGGCAAACGCTACCGCTTCTTCCACTTCTTTTTTCACCCTGTTGTTGATCACTTCAATATCTGTGTCGGCTATTTTGTACTGGTCTTTCAAAACAGTCAATACATGATCAATAGGATCTTTTTCTTTGTACTCTTCCACTTCATCCTTGCTGCGGTATTTCTGGGGGTCGCTCATGCTGTGCCCTTTGTACCTGTAGGTTTTGATCTCTAAAAAAGTTGGTCCCCCTTTTTCTCTTGCCCTGTTCGCTGCCCTCAATACCGCATTGTGTACGGCTTCAGGGCTCATACCATCTACCGAGTCGGCAGGCATATCGTAGGCATCAGCCAATTTATAAATATCCAGTGTTTTGCTCGTACGTGCTACTGAAGTACCCATTGCATAATGGTTATTTTCGCAAATGAATACAACGGGAAGATCCCACAGCATCGCCATATTAAAAGTTTCATGCAGCATACCCTGGCGTGCAGCACCATCACCAAAAAAGCAAAGTGCTACATTGCTGGTGCCTTTATATCTTTCGGCAAAAGCTAACCCGGCGCCTGTACCAATTTGAGCACCCACAATACCATGGCCACCAAAAAAGCCCACATCTACACCAAAGAGGTGCATACTGCCGCCTTTTCCTTTACTGCAACCCGTGGCTTTACCATATAATTCCGCCATACTTGATTTGGGCGTAACGCCTTTGGCGATGGCCAATGCGTGGCAACGATAGGCTGTAATGAATTTATCATCAGGGTTGGTGGCTGTCATACAACCCGCGGCCACGGCTTCCTGGCCAATATACAGGTGACAAAACCCCCTGATCTTTTGCATGCCATACAATTGACCGGTCTTTTCTTCGAACCTGCGTAACAACAACATGAGTTCGTACCAGTATAAATAAGTTTCTTTAGAAAACTTTGTTGCCAAGTTATTTAAATTTTAGTCGGCAAAGATAGGGGTTTTCGGTTTTCAGATTACAGTTTGCCGTTTGATTTTTTGGGGTTGTGGGCATCATATCCCTGATTTTACCACAGTGGCATCCGCGAACAGGCGGTTCAACATCAGCCTTCAATTTATCTTTAATTATGTTTTATTAAATACAGGAACCATCTTTAAATTATCTTGCGGCTTCAATGCTCCAGGTCAACAAGATAACTATCACGCAATACAAGAACTACGACTTCAGCTCCTTTAATTTTACAAAAAGGGTGATCGGTATTTGCGGGCTCAATGGCAAAGGCAAGACTAATTTACTGGATGCGATCTATTATTGTTGTTTTACTAAAAGTTATTTCAGCAAAACGGATGGATTGAGTGTACAGTTTGATAAGGATGGCTTCAGGTTGGAAGCACTATTTGAAAATAAGCAGGAACAGCAAAAACTGGTATGCATTCACCGCGGCGCAGGTAAAAAGGAATTATTGCTGAATGATGCGCCCTATGAAAAGATGAGCCATCATATTGGTAAATTTCCCGCCGTTATGGTAGCACCCGACGATATTGAACTGATCACCGGCGGCAGCGAAGCACGGAGGCGTTTTGTAGATACCGTCATCAGCCAGATGGATGCGGCCTACCTTTCGCAGCTGATCCAGTACAATAAAATAGTACAGCAGCGCAATAGTTTATTAAAACGTTTTGCAGAACAGGGCAAGACGGACTGGCCGCTGTTAGATGTATTGGATGAACAACTTATTGCTCCCGGGAACTTTATTTTTAAACACCGTAAAAAAATTACCGCGGAAATGATCCTGCTGGTACAACAATTTTATACCCGGATCGCCGGCAATAACGAAGCGGTGACCCTGCAATACGAAAGCCAGTTAAATACCCGGAATTTTGAATCGGTATTAAACGAATACCGTCAAAAAGATTTTATGCTGCAGCGTACCAATGGCGGTATTCATAAAGACGATATCGGCATGCAGCTCAATGGGCAATCGTTCAGGAATACGGCATCACAGGGACAAAGAAAAAGTTTATTGTTTGCCCTGAAGCTGGCAGAATTTGAATTATTGAAAACTAACAAAGGCTTTGCGCCCCTGCTATTTTTAGATGATGTGTTTGAAAAATTAGATGATACCCGTATGAATCATTTACTGCATTGGGTGTGCAAAGAAAATGGCGGCCAGGTATTTATAACAGACACCCATAAAGAACGGCTGGAAGAAGTGTTTCAGTCACTGGCGGTTTCGTACCAGGTGATCGAATTGGAGTAGCCTTTAAAATTATAATGTTTACTTTTACTGTTCTTAAAACAAACCAATGAAAATTTATTTCCTAAAGGCAGCATTGATCATCGCCGGGTTATTTTCTGTGGCAGTTGTAGCAAGTGCACAAAAAAAAACAATCGTTAAAAAAGCCGCGGTGCACAAAGCTGTTACTAAAAAAACAGTTCAACCGAAGGTTACACTTGCTGTTGGATCATCAAATGGTACGGGGTACACCAATGGCATTCAATTAAACTTAAAAGGTTTTACGGTAAAAGAATCTTACCTGGCGCTTGAGGATGGCACAAAGGTAGCCGACGATAACAAAGTAGCACTAAACCAGCAGGTGAGTTTAAGGATTATACTTACATCAGGATTTAAAGAAGTGGGAGGAAAGGTTTTTCCCGGCGGCAGTGAAAAAATGGTATTGAGCACGGGCGAAACCATATTGGAATCAGGTGACCTGTTCACGGCATATGAAGCCACTGGTGTAAGCCCCGTTGATGCAAAGTACATCACGCTCAAATCGGTGATCACTGAAATAAAAGATAAGAACAATGCGGTTACCGTTTCATTCAGGGTTTGGGATAAGAAGTCGGAAAGCAATGAGATCACCGGTTCCTACCTGCTTTATATAAAATAGTCATGGCGGAAATTTCATTACAGGATGCTATCCAGCAATTTTTACAAAAAAGCCGTTTAAAGAGTGGCATCCAGGCTTTGCGTATCGAAGAGATATGGGAGCAGTTAATGGGCAAAACCATTGCCAGGTACACCGATAAGATACAGATCATCAACCATACTTTATTCATCACTTCAACTGTGGCACCGCTTAAGAATGAATTGCTTTATCAAAAAGAAAAGATCATCGAACGCATTAATGAAGCGTTGGGAGAAAAGGTTGTTAAAGATGTGGTGATTAAATAGAAAGTTAATCAGTTAATTGGTTAACTGGTAAACTAATTTTCAAGCGGCCTTACCGTATAGCCTTCTTTCCTCAACAAACTGATCAGGCCCATATCTCCTACCAGGTGTCCTGCACCAACTGCAATAAAAACGCTTTCTCTTTTCATGATGCTGTTCAGTTGTACCACCCAGTTTTTATTTCTTTTATCCAAAAGAATATCCTGGTTATCATCCGTACCAAATTCGCTGTGGCTGAACAATTCAAGCATCTTATCGAGCTGTTGTTTTTTATACACGTCTACCATTTCGGCAAAATATTTTTTATAGCTGTCAAGGCTGTCGATCGTTTTCAATAACTCTTTTGCCTGCTGCGTGTAAGGTATACTGTCGAATACCGCTGCCTGCAGTTCCATGGTTTCCAAACCCTGCACTTCTTTTTTATTTTCCTTCGCCAGCTTCAGTAATTCTTCTTCAACACCGCTGGCTGTTTTACAGGCCAGTAATTTAGGATACAGCATCGCGGATAAAAGCAAAGGCTTCATTCCCTGTAAAACGGCAAGGGGTAAATGCAGTGAATCAGCAAAGAACAATGCTACTTTTTTATATTCTGATGCGGAGTAAAGGTTCTTCAAAGTACTGTCGTTCCTCATTTTCATCAGCTTCATGCTGCCCAGCAGCATTGCGGGGTCGTCCATATCCAGTTCCATATACATTTCCTTTACAGCTTTTACAGCCGTTCTTAATTGCGCACCAAAAGGTATATCGTCTTTACAGATCAGGTGAAAGCTGCCAAATAAATAACTGGGTGCAGTAAGCCCTTTGCCACTTATTTCCCATAGCAGTGTATTATCGTTTTGGTTTGTCTTTAATACCGTATAGTTGTTTTGGGCGTTACAGGAGCTTATCAATAGTAGTGATGCAATAAATTTGACCGTTTTCATATCCCTGATTTAAAATAAAATTACAATAAGATATGCTCAGTTAGTTTAAAATAATTTACTTTACGTGTTATAACTGTCATTATGAAACCTTTACCGCTGTCATTTTCTTTTACATTGACTACAACTACTGTACTAAAAGCAATTCCCGGTTTTTATAATAGCATCAGGCCGGTTGCTGAACCGGTTTAAAGGCAACCCTTTTAATAATTTTATTTAACAAGAAAATGCTGACTATGCATACCTTTTACCTTAAGAATACAATTATCGCGTTATTAGCTTTACTGTATTGCAATACTGCTGTTATTGCACAAAAAAACCTGCCTGCCTTTGGCAAGATTGGAAAAGAAGACCTGGAAATGAAAGACTGCGATTTTGATAAAGGCGCGGATGCCGTTAAACTGATCGACTGGGGCAACCTGTATTATGACCGTGGTATACCCGATGTTTCTTTCCTGAATACCATTTATGAAAAAAGGGTACGCATCAAGATCCTGAAAGAAAGCGGCCTCTCCTACGCCAATGCTTCGATAGATTACTACGATAATAACAACGAAGAAAAAATCCTTAAAGTGGAGGGGTACACGTACAATCTCGATGAAACCGGGAATATTAAAACAACAGAGGTAAGCAAGAGTTCTATATACTCTAAAAGAATCAATAAATTTTTTAGCAAGATGGTCATTACTTTTCCCGAAGCTAAAACAGGCAGCGTGGTGGAGTTCATGTATAAGATGGAAAGAAGGACCGATATGAACCTTAAAGACTGGGTGTTCCAGGGAAGGATTCCTACAAGGTACAGCGAATACCAGGTCAATGTGCCGGTATTTTATCACTTCTCGGTGCAGCCAACCGTTGTGGACAGCATAGAAGTAAAGGAAGATATAAAGGATGGCCTCATCACTACCAATGACGGTATCCTCACCACGCAGATATTGAAGAAGAATTTTATTATGCATAACCTTATCGGCATAAGGAACGAACCATTCATGGGTTCTGCAAGGGATTACCAGCAGCGGCTGGAATTCCAGTTATCGCAGATCGATTACGGCGACGGCAAAGTGAGGGACCTGCGTACCAAATGGAGCGATATTATTAAAGCGCTCAATGAAGACGCCGATTTTGGTAAACAACTGGAATGGGCACCTGCCGCAGCACAATCGATTATCGACGAAGCAATGCGTATATCCAATATAGAAACCCGCATGAAATATATTTATAACGCTGTAAGAAAAAATATGAACTGGGATGAAGATGAAAGTATTTATTCTTACAATGGCATTAATAAAGCATTTGCCAGCAAGAGCGGCAGCAGCGGTGATATCAATCTTTTGCTGATCTGTCTTTTAAATAAGGCCGACATAGCCACAGCTCCCATCTTATTCAGCACCAGGGAAAATGGTTTGGTAAACAACTTCTACCCTTTTCTAAAACAGTTCAATACCGTAATGGCTTATGTAAAATTGTATGATCAATATTTTGTGCTGGATGCTACGGACCGGGTTTCGGGTTATAAATTAGTACCGGAATCCATCGTAAATACAAAGGGTTTTATTGTAGAAGGCGATAAAGGAAGATGGATCGATGTAATTGATACCAAACATAAATACAAAGTGATGGCTGCCGTACATGGTGAGATCGATGTTGCAGGCGTAATGAAAGGCGACTGCCTGGTGAATTGCAATGATTACGCCAGGAAACAACGTTGCGAAGCCTGGCTGAAGAACAAAGAACAATTCAGGAACGAATATTTTACCAAACCCAATAATGGATTAAAAATAGAAGAATTAATAGTAAATAATGCGGACGCGGATTCTTTGCCACTGGAACAAAAAGTTAAATTCAGTTCTGTACTGAGCAGCTCGGGTAATTATAAATATTTTACGGTCAATCTTTTTTCTGACCTGGATAAAAATCCTTTCATGGCCGACGAGCGCATTGCGGATATTGATTTTGGCTTCCAGCAGGATTATACCATATTTGGCAACTACACGATACCGGAAGATTATGTTTTTGACGGCGTTCCGGAAAATATCTCCATGATCATGCCGGATACCAGCATCATCTTTACACGTACGATGCAGGTAGATGAAAATTTATTGAATGTAAGAATGTCGGTGGAATTCAAACGAACCTTCTACACGGTATCCAATTACCCCGAGTTCAAAGAATTTTATAAAAAGTTATTTGCTAAATTAAACGAGCAGATCGTAATTAAGAAGAAAGGAACCTGACTCCCCTCCTCGTCTCCGACGAGGAGGAGTTGGTCTTGAGACTTTTTCTCCGGTGGTAAGTCTAAGACTTACAACTCTTGCATCCCCGCCACAGGCAGGGACCAGGTAAACTATAACAACCCATACAAACTGCCGCCTTTATCAAAAATCCGGTCGATATTTTTTTCTGTAACAGGATCTTTTTCCACCGCCGGCGCATGATGCGGTTTTATCCTGGCGTCAAATACCAACGGCCCGTTACAACCCCAGTGTTTATTGCCGGTAAAACTATCGATGCCATAAATATCGTTTGATGGATTGCAGCGGGTGAACGTTACCCATAAAAAATTGTTCAATGTTTTACTTACGAAATCGCTGTCGTCGCAGATGATAATGAAAGGAAATGGGGTGAGTCGTGAGACATGAGACATGAGTTGCGCATTTAACAGCGCCATTTCTCCTGTTGCATTACCGTAGCTGGTGAATTTGTTTGTTTGCAAAGCAACAACGCCGGCCATTACCAGTTTTGGATTTTCAAAATCGTGTAAGTTTTCTAAACTGCCCGGAGCACTGGTGCCTAATGTTCTTATTTTTTCTCCATAGGCTGCCAGTACTACTTTACTGCCACTATTCAATCCTGTGCCCGAATAATCTAGAGTATCAATGGTGGTGTTGGTGTAAAAATGAATATCCCTTATTAAATTGATGCGCTCCAAAACAAACCTGAAATAATCTTCAATTGCAAAGCTGCTTAATGTTTTTTCATTGGCAGTACCCTGTGGGTTATCCGCAGTAATAAATAAAAATTTAGCAAGGCTTAATTGCCCCGTGCCTAAGATATGGTTAGCGATGGTTAAAATTTCCGCGGGCTGTTTTGCAGGCGCATAAGGCGTATACCTTTCACTGCCGATAGCCAGCAACAAAGGATGCACACCGGCAGCATCCACCGCATGTACTTCTTTTAACCCCGGGATCTCCACCTGCAAAGCACTACCTGTTATTTCGTGAATCAGTTTACCGAAGCTGGTATCTTCCTGCGGCGGCCTGCCCACAACCGTAAATGGCCAGATCGCATTTTTTCGTGCATACACTTTATGCACCCTCATTACCGGGAAATCATGTTGTAAACTATAATAACCCAAATGATCGCCAAACGGGCCTTCAGGTTTATTTTCCCCAGGGTACACTTCACCGGTAATTACAAAGTCGGCATCTGTGCTGATACAAAAATCATCTTTATATATGTACCTGAACCTGCGGTTGCCCAGTACACCTGCAAAGGTCATTTCGCTTATCCCTTCGGGTAAAGGCATCACCGCTGCAACGCTATGGGCTGGCGGCCCGCCGGCAAATACACTTACTTTTAACGGCAACCCTTTTTTGTTAGCCTTTGTTTGATGCACCCCGATACCTCGGTGCAATTGGTAATGCAAGCCGGCTTCTTCGTCTTGCTTATACGCATTACCCGAGAGTTGTATACGGTACATACCCAGGTTGGCATTCATGATACCGGGCTTATCAATATCCTCGGTGTACACCTGCGGCAATGTAACAAATGCGCCGCCATCCATTTTCCAGTGATGTATCTGCGGGATATCGGCCATTTTTATTTCCTGGTAAAGGACGGGTTTGGTCACAGGATTTTTTAACGGCAATGCTTTTAAAGCCGCTAACCCTGCCTTGAAATTTTTTATGGGGTGTTTGATCGCGTGTACGGGATCATTTTTCAATTCGATCAGTTGCTGAACCACGGGTAAGGTATCACGGAAAATAAATTTACTTCTTTCCAATGTGCCAAAAATATTGGAGGCTGCACGAAAAGAACTGCCTTTTACATTTTCAAACAGCAGCGCCGGCCCTCCGGCTTCATGTACACGTAAATGAATGGCCGCCATTTCAAGGTAAGGATCAACGGCTTCCCGGATACGAATCAGCTGCCCATTCTTTTCAAGGTCAAGTAAGCATTGTTCTAACGAATTATAACCCATCTTTTGTATTTACGCAAAGGTAAAACAGAATGAGAGTAAAAACACTGTTATGTTATTCGTCGTAACTTGGTGGAGGTTTAACTGTTTGTGATACATTGTGATCAGGAGCCCCGGGATGTGCATTCTTATTTTTGTCGTTCCTGGCAACATCAATATTATTCCTGGGATCAGGCCTGTATTTCATCTTTGACGTGATCCACGCAAGAAATACGGGTATCAATATCGCCGTAAGGATCCATTTGGTATGTTCGTTCTTAAAAAAACTACCGACAGATTCTAAAAAAGTTTCTTTTTCTGCATAGATCATGATGGGTATATTCTTTGTGGGCAGTGTAAGGGCATCACCTTCGTTTTCAATTACTGAAATCGCCAGTCTTAATTCCTGCTGCCCGGGTGTCTGTGGTGTAAGTTTCCAGTTCCACACCGCTTTTTTTCTCTTTGCTGTAATAGGTTGTGTGGCCGCTTCTTCTCCGCCCAGCAACTCTATATCAAAGCCTTTATTAGTGGCACCACTCATGTCGATTAGCTTTGCCCTCATTTTACTGCCGATATCAACAGTGGTATCCTTTTTGAATTTTTCATTGCTGTCATTAGCGCTTTGCAACACTTCGGCTTTTAATGTACTCAATAACTGGTCTTTCCCGAGTATGAGTGTTACGATATATGCTTTCCTGATCTTCATGGTATCATCAGCATGAAACACCAGCAAATTCTTATAACGGCGCTTTAATTCTGCATTGGGATCAGCGACGGTGTCTGTCCCCGTGTTGTTGGATTGACTGTTAAAACCGCCCAAAGCTCCGCCGGTATTGGTATCGGTAGTTTTTTTGGTAATTTCTTCTTCTATAACAGGATGTGCTTTGGGTAAAATGGATGTAGTAATTGGGTCGTTATCGTTCGGCATTTTGCCCGCCGTATCATCATAATTATTGCAGCCAGTAATTAAAAAAACTGCGGTTATGATAAAGAATAAATAAGGTTTCATGTTTACCGGGTTTGTCAAAACAAATATAATAAATAAGGGATTGGATATATGTTAAAGTAAGCCGTATATTGTTTAAATTATAAAATATTTTTTCATAATAGCACTTACTGTACTCAATATTAAGTATTGGGTATGTTGCGCTTTTATTTTATATTCACTTTTATAATTCCCCTTACACACAAACCTAAACTTTTATACAATGAAAAAAATCCTCCCGGTAGTTTTAGTTGTCGCCGGTTTATTGATGGCATTCAATAGACCCATCATGGGCCTGGTATCTCCAGCAGACCTGGAAATAAAAATAACCAAGCCCCCGGTAATAATGCCGTCCATTTATAAGGTATATCAAAACGAGGAGGCGTTGAACGGGAAGTATAGTTTATTTCAAATGTCGATTAAAAATACCAGCGATATCGCTGCAAGAAATGTTGAAGTATCTTATAATGTAAGTAATTATATTGATTGGACGGTTGCCGAAAAAATCCCGCTGATACAACCAGGGCAAACTATTATTGTAAATTGTTACCCCCGTTTCCCGGATAAAATTGCTGATAAAATGACCGGCTCTAAGGAAACTATTCAGACTACAGTAAAAGGAAGCAATATCAAAACACAGGAAAATAATTTCACCATTCCTGTAAAGGGCAGGAATGATTTTATGTATACTTTTATTGAGGGTAACCAGATCAGAACCTCTGCAGAATATTTTGATAATAATCCCTTACTTTCCTGCATGGTTACCCCCGAAGATCCCATTATAAAATATTTTACGGGACAGATACAGGAAAAGGTTTTAAAAGGTGAATCCGCTTCTGTTGACAACGATGAAAAAAAGGGTATCCGGAATTTATATGGCATTTACTATGCAACAATGGTAAGCCACATGGTGTATAGCGGAACAAGCGGTGTACCGGAAAAAATAAGTGATGTTAGCTCGATTGTACAAACTATACGCCTGCCGCGTGAAGTAGTATCAGAAAAAACTGGTTTATGTATTGAACTGTCGTTATTATATGCCAGCATTATGATAGACATGGGAATGGACCCTGTTATATATTTAACGCCCAACCACGCTTACCCCGGTTTTAAAATGAATGATAAATATTTTGCAATGGAAAGCACGGGTATTGGCGGAGAAGGGCTGGGTTCAATAATGACACCAGACCAGGCTTATCAAACAGGAAATAAAGAGCTTAATGAAGATTGGCCGAAAATATTAAGAGGAAATGATGGATATGCCATGGTAGATGTAAGAGAGGCCATTAAAAATGGTGCTGTTGCCATGGAATTAAAAGACGATATTTTTTTAAGGGGGAAAATTGATGAGATCGCGAAATCTTTTGACCCGGCGGCAGCAAGGGTTACCAATACCCCTCAAGGCAATGGCGTAGGCGGTGATGGTGGTGGCGGTGATGGTGGTGGTGGTAATGGCGGCGGAGGCAATGGTGGTGGTGGCAATGGTGGTGGTGGTAATGGTGGTGGTGGTAATGGTGGTGGTGGTAATGTGCCCAACGGCTACAGGGTGTTACAGGATGTTGTAACAGTTGCTTATCCTTCAAGCTGGCACCAGGTTGCAAGAAGCCAGTACACGGTACCGCAGAGCCGCTATGTATTTGCCCATAAATCCAATAATGCAGACCTGGAAGTGTATAGCTTTCCGGGGGCCACTCATCCAGAACAGGCTTTGATTGCTATTAATCAATGGGTAAATAAATTTGGTTATGCACTCACCTACCAGGCAAGCGGCCAGGCAAATGGTTATACCGTTTTTAAAGGGCAAACGCTGGGTAACGGAGGGGGATTGAATTGGGTGGCAGCATTTAAAGCTACCGGCAATGGTGTGGTGGGTATTGCCTGCGGGGCTAATATAAATACCGGCACCACTTACCAGCAAACCGTAATGAATATAATAAACACCTTACAGTAAACTATCCTGTTAAATTATAAAACTTATTATCATGAAATTTATAAAACCAAAATATTCTTCTGTAGTGTTTTTTCTTTTTTGCGTGGTTTTAAAAAGTCCGGCCCAGGATATGGCAAAAGGCTACAAGATCA
Source organism: Chitinophagales bacterium (assembly GCA_038205215.1). GTDB lineage: Bacteria > Bacteroidota > Bacteroidia > Chitinophagales > Chitinophagaceae > Ferruginibacter. Next base: position 59,871 of record JBBRCB010000020.1, read on the forward strand.
ATATGGAAATGAATGCTGATGAAAAAGGAGATGTTGCCATGAATATAACCGCAAAGTATAACGCTTCTTTATGGGATGCGATTAAACAAAACCATGGGTCAGACCCTTCTGTACTGAAAAATATGTGGAAGAAACAATTTCCAAAGTTCCAGCTAACAGAATTTAGTTTTCCCAATGCGGATATCGACCAAACCATTACAAGTAAGTTTACAATTTTAGGTATGCTTAAAGTGGATGGGCATGGAAAATGGGTAGCTGAACTTGATCAGAAGGATCCCAATATCACCAGGTTAACTGACAATTCATTTTTATTGGTGGATGAAGCGTCTGCCAATACTTTAAAGATCAATTTGCCAAAATCTGCATCAGATGCCAAAGTGGAAAAGGATAGTTTTGGAAAAGCGATACTCACTTATACCGCGCCGGTTAGCGGCGGCCTCATGGGTAATATTATAAAATGGCTGGGGTTCCTGGTTGCAGCAGGAGGTATTTTCCTTTTCTTTAAGAA
>JBBRCB010000021.1:0-59419 GCA_038205215.1 Chitinophagales bacterium
GCTATTCCCAATTTTATTAACGGGCTTTTCTTCGTACCTTTTGTATATAAAAATCATACATGATGGATCATAAAAATAAATTAGAAGAGCTAAACAAAGAAGCCCTTGAAAAGCTCGAAAACTATATGAAAGAAAAGGGAACCGGCGAAAGTGCGGAATATGAAAAAGTGCATTCCGCAAAAGAAGAATGGCAACATGCCTGGAATAAAATGATGGAGGCTTTAATAATATTGGAAAAGCTGGAGATATAACATGGAAGCAACGATTACAGGATTTAAACGATATCCACCTATTTATTTTAAGCAGATTTGTAAAAATAATATCAGTGTTTTTTTCCATGATTGTGAAACGACTTCAAAAAAAGCAGTACTTTTAACTGTAATTCACCAAACAAAAAGGAGGTATTCATGCAATCTACAGATCAGTCATGGGCGCCTTCGGTAACAGTAAGTTAACCGAATGCTCAAAAAATATCTGCCTGGCCTGTGCAGCCAGGAAGCCACCGGTAACTAACCGGTGGCTTTTATTTTATTATGGAATCGGGAAAGTTTTTTTTGCCCCAGAGATGCACACAGATTTTACACAACTTCACCAGGAAAATTCAGTGCAGCCCTGTTCAGCATGATCGCGGTACCGGGTGGTGGAAACTGGTATCACCGAAGAGCACCAATAAAAAATGAGGATTGAAAATGGCCGTACTCACCATGGTGCCTAACCGCTTTTACTAATAATGGCGGGTTTAATAAACGCTGCAAGGTTCACTTTAAAAACATGGAAACTAAAACTGTGACCATTGTAAAGGCTAAAATAAAAAACACCAGAAAAACTACGATAAGAAAGGAAATTGCTCTCATAGAATTGGATTTGATTGTATGTTTCAAAAATAATGCCACCTGGCGACAAAAGCAATAAAGTAGCCCACCTAAATATACTTAGTAAAAAAACCTTTAGTAGTCTTTAACGTTCCCATATTTTTTAACATATTTCCCGTGTACCTGCTGTTATTCAACAATGATAAGTTAACCGCCCCCTATTATTAAAAATAACTTGCACTAATTGCTGGTACAGTTACGAAAGTTGTATGCAATGGATACGCAAAAGACAACGTTGAGTTTACGTAAGAGAATAAAATAACTTAACGGGAAAATACGCTCAAGGCATACGCTGCTGATGTTTTTCCCGGGAATTATTAATTTCATTGGTTTCTATATAGTTGAGTTCTGCCAAAAACTACTGATCCTATACGAAATAATTTTAACGCCGGGATCATCTTCCATTATATGTGGCAATGCTTCCATATTTTATCCTGTTGTTCCACTATTAAATTATTAGAATACAATAGCAGTTGCAGTACGATTCATACTGCAGTTACTGTAATGAACAAAAAATAAAAATCAAGGAATTAACCTGCAGGTTATTGTTTTTTTAACCTTAGTGTATCTTTTTCTTCCTGTAGTTTTTTCTCACTAAGTTTTATTTTTTATACCAACGCTCTTTGTTGGTCAGCTTCGATTGATCTTTTTTCAGCCAGCTGGAATGCCTGTTTCTCTTTCACTTTGGCTGCCTGTTTTCTAGACATGCTGGCTTTTCCTAACTCATCGCCGTTTAATTGTTGCAGTTGTAAAAGGAGTTCCTGTTGTTCTGCTTCTATTTTACTGTTTCTTTTCAATAATTGCAATTCGCTCTTTAACTTATCCTGCGCTTTCAATAATTGCGGTTGATTCAATTGAAGGCAAACGCCATTTTTTATCAGCAGCAGCAAAGTTTGTAATTCATCCTCTGCTGCCTTTAATTTTAACCTGTTCGATTGCTGGAAATAAAAATCCCAGTGATTTTCCCTGCAGATCAGCCATTGAGCAATTGAAAAGTGTACAGAATTTTTTATTGAGCTCGATAAAATTATGTTCATCATCGGTAATTGCTACGGCCATCAAACCGGAATTGAAAATTGCATTCAATAACCCATTTTCGCCCAGCGCAATTTTTGAATCTCCTGCAGCTGTTTCAAAAGCGGCGACATCTGAGATAGCTTCAATGAAGTTCCTGGTACGGGTGGTTTTTCTAATTCCGGAACGAATAGTAAGGGTCGATTTATGTATAATGTGCTGGTGATTTTTAATCCCGGGAAGCAGGCAGTTATCGTTTATTATAACAGCTGAGTATTTGGTAATCACCTCCTGTGCCGCTTCCAACAGTATAAAAAGCCAGCCGCAAATTCACTCATTTTGAAGTACTCAAACTTAGAGCTATACTGTTTTTCCCTGAAACAGTTATACTACAAGCCTGTAGTACACATCATAGAAAAACAGCCCTGCCTGCAATAATAAATGCTGTTTAAATGGAACTAAATATATAACTGCGCGGCAATTTTTTCCAAAAAGCCTTATGATCAACAGGCTAACACTGGCCAGTAAGGCCTTAAAGTTATTGCGGTATTGACCTTGCATTGTATAGCATTATACCGGCGGCCTGTGCATTACGGAGAGCAGTAAAATACTCGGTGTAGACAATACCAGTGAAAAGCCTTGCAGTTATTATTCATTTTAATGGCAGTAAGAAAGTTGCCCGCAGGTTTCTTCACAACCACACTATGGCCACAACTAAAAACACAGCATCCCGTTTTCAACGGTACTTGCACCGTTGTTTAACGGAGTTTTTTAAGATCGAAAATATTGAATCTCCAGGTTTTCAAAACATTAAGAAAAATACGCGGCTGATTGAAGGATACTGTCTCCCTGCAGGCATTAGCATTTACCTTTTATTTATTTTATCTTTAGTCAATCATCCATTTTACAATAACCTAAAACTTTTTTTATGCTAAAATTATTAACTGCAACAACGTTATCATTGCTATTGCTATCAGGTTTCCTTGGATATAAGTTGTACACTGCCCATCAAACAGATCCAATGCTGACGAAAGTGTTTCCTGCTACTTGTAAATCGATGCAATACGATTACAGTACTTCCGGATTTGAAGGAGTTATCAATTTTGAAACGGCAAAAATAATGGCGGAAAATTATAAAAATGATGCAGCTAAAGCCTTCATAACAGCTAATGGAGGAGGCGATGTAAATACCCATGTTGCCCCGGAAGATACCAGGTCGGTATGGTTCTCTTTCGAACGGCTGAAGAATTTCTTATGGCATATTGAAAATCAAAACTGTTTACATAATTGTGGTGATAGCCTGGGCCTCAGAATTTATTTCGGTAAATACCCGGATTTTAAAGAAGTTAATGCAACAACTTTAGTAGGCTTGGAAACTGTTCCAAAAGAATACGCCAATCATCATACCCTTTTTATGGTGCCCACTTATAAGAATGAAAGTAATGACAATATAGATTTTTACCCTGGGGGTAACAATTGCAGGACGCCGTTCACAGCATCTCCTACTCATTCAGTTGCCCCAGAAAATATTTCAACTGTACACGACGCAAGCCCCTATATATTCCTTATGGGCACGTACGAAGATGCTCAAAATCATGGCGGCCTGATACCACCAGGTAGTGCTACGGGAACAAGTTTCTAATAAATTACTAATGAAAGTTTATGGACCCGATCAGCGTGATGCAGTATGCCACTATATTTATGGAGTTCGCAAGCTTCTTAACGGGGCTTTTTTATTGGAAAAAAATAAAAAATACTACCTGGAAATGGTTTGTAGTTTACCTCGGTTTTATAGTTGGTGGAGAATTGATCTGCAATTATCTCAGTACTACCATCTACATTAATAATGTTAATGATATCTTTAATTACATTACTATCCCGGTTGAATTTTTATTCCTGTATTGGTTGTACTACCAACATGCCATAAACAAAAAAACTAAATTATTGGCAATTACCTGTTGCCTGTTGTACGGGTTGAGTTTTGCTGCTGATCAATATTTTTTCCAGGGCAAAAGATTTCTTTTTGATTCTTTTTCCTATTGTATGGGCAATCTTTTGTTGCTGCTGTTGATCATTTCCTTTTTTGTGGAATTTTCCAAAGGGAATGAGATACTGCATTTCAAATCTTCCCTGATATTCTGGGTTTCACTGGGAAGCCTGGTTTTTTACCTGGGTACCTTACCCTACTTTGGTTTGATCCATTTGCTGTACGATAAACACCGGACAATTTTCAACTATTATACTTACCTTTTCTTTGTCTTTGACTGGATCATGTATTTACTTTTTATCATTGGCTTTATAAAATGGAAACCGAAATAGTTTTGATCATTTGTATAATGACGGCAGTAATCCTCATTTTTATTGCCGGCCTGTTCCTGTTTATGAACCAACTCAAAAGCAGGCGGCTGCTGCATGAAAAAGAAAAAGCTGCCATTGAAAAACAACATAAACTCGACCTGCTGAACGACCAGTTGCTTACGCAAAAACAAACGATGCAGTTTATTGGCAATGAAATTCATGACAGCGTTGCACAGAAATTAACCCTGGCCAGTCTTTATACCCGCAAACTGGAATATGAAAATAGTAGTCCGGGTACTTTGCATAAACTGGAAGGGATCAGTACGATCATCAATGATTCGCTGGAAGAATTGCGCAACCTGTCACGCACCCTTTCCAATGATACGATACAGGATAAGGAACTCTCCGAATTACTGGATACAGAATGTAAAAAGATCAATGCTGCAGGCATTTGCCGTGTTGAATTACAGTTCAATTCGAGGCTTCGCCTAAGTTTTATGATCAAGGCTGCCCTGCTGAGGGTGATACAGGAATTTATGCAGAACAGTTTGAAGCATGCCGGTTGCGATCGTATCCTTGTAAAAATAAATGAACAGGCAGAAGGTTTATCGGTGGAGCTGTCGGATAATGGAAAGGGCTTTGATAGTAACACTCCCCAATCGGCAGGGATAGGCCTGAATAATATGAAACGCCGGATTGCATTGATAGGTGGAACACCTGACCTGCAGAGTAGTATTGGCAAGGGCACCACATTTTCATTCTTTATCAATAATAAAAATTTATTAACTGCTTAATATGCCGCATACCATTGTAATTGCCGATGATCATTTACTTATTGCCAAAGCATTAAGTTCTATTATTGAACATTTTCACCAATACGAAGTATTGTATGAATGTGAGAATGGCCAGGTACTTGCCGAACAATTCAAAGTTAAAAAAAATATTCCCGACATTGTATTGCTGGATATCATCATGCCTGTGAAAGATGGTTTTGAAACTGCGCTGTGGCTCAAAGAAAACCACCCGAACGTTTTAGTAATGGCGCTCACCATGCAGGCCGATGATGAATCACTGATCCGGATGATCAAGTGTGGCGCCAAAGGTTACCTGCATAAAAATGTACACCCTCAGGAACTGGAAAAAGCACTTGATATGTTGATACAAAAAGGATTTTATTATCCCGATTGGGCCACCAGCCGTGTATTACACAATATTGCTGCAGGTAACGATAAACCCGCCGCTGATAATAATTTAACCGAAAGGGAAAAAGAATTCATGCAATACGCCTGCACCGAGCTCACCTATAAAGAGATCGGCGAAAAAATGTTTTGCAGTGCAAGAACCGTTGAGGGTTACCGCGACGCACTGTTTGAAAAATTAGGCATGAAAACAAGGGTAGCATTAGCACTCTACGCTGTCAAAATAGGTTTACATAAATTATAGTTTACGTTTACAATGACCTGTAACCCGCTACAAATACTGTTAGGGGGTATTTTGTTTTACAGTGTTTCGGTGATGGCTATTTAATTTCATTTCTGCATTCATACTTTCCGCAAATAACGGGGATCGCCCGTTTAAAACTCCCGCATTTTAGGTTATTTATCTTTCTTAAACCAGTCGTTCAGCGCTTGTAGCACCACTTGATGCGTAAGATCTTTACAGCACGATCATATTCTTAACCATAAAAAAAATAACAATGAAAAAGATCATCGCGGTTATTGGATGCGCCATATTTGTTGCGGCAATAACCAACAACAGTTTCGCAGGAAATTACAATGTATCCAATTATCAAACTATTGCAGCAGCACAGGAAAGTTATGTTGCTTCTGAAAAAACTACCCCCGCTGCTTCGGCAGGCTTTACAAAAAAAGCGACAGTAAAAGAGCTGAAGGCCAAACTCCGGGCAACAAAGATCAACAACAAGATCAGCAGCTATATTGATGATCATTTTACAGACGTCTCCGGGATTAAGGTTTATCCCGATAACGGCGTATTGGTTTCCAAATTTATGATGAATGATCGTGCAGCAAGAGTGGTATTTAATGCCAATGGCAACTGGATGTATACGGTCATCAATGGCCAGGAAAAAGACCTTTCAAAATCCGACAGGCAAATGTTGAATAAGAGATTCAAAAACTTTTCTATTACGCTGGTACAGGAAATACGCCAGGAAGGCATGAGCTTTTATAAAATATTCCTTGAAAATAATGTAAAACTTTCTATCATTTTTTTATGCGATGGCGAGATCAGTATTGATAAAGAATATACCAGGTAAGTTCTTTTTAGCTACATCAGCTATACACAATATCAGAATAAAACTCTTGCCTTAAAACTTCCAATGGTTCGTGTTCTTTCACGAACCATTTTTTTCTACCGGTAAATAATTAAATGGATCATTCGGCAATGCAAACATTTTTTATACCTTAGGGCAACTGAAAGATCGTGCCTTTATTGTTAATCATTATCAGCCCTGTACCCCCCAAAGCAGTAAGCATCAGTACAGCTCAAATGAAAGAACCATCGCTTTCGGCCTGCCCCCCTGCAGCTTACAATCCCTTTGTAAACATTTTGGCTGCAATAGTTTTATCATGGTTGTAAATATCTTCTGCAAAATGCAACTGGTTATTTTCGTCTACCCAGGCTGTGTAGTAAGTGATCAGTACCGGTATGGGCTCCTTTACCTTTACAAACTCTTCATTACCGCTGTTCATTGCTGTTGCAATCGCTTCCGGTGTCCATTTAGGGTCATCCTTCAGCACATAGTTAGCCATCTTTTCCGGGTCACTGAGTCGTATACAACCATGGCTATAGGCTCTTTTATCTTTTGAAAAAAGCGATTTGGAAGGGGTGTCATGAAAATAAATATCAAAACTGTTGGGAAATAAAAACTTCACTTTGCCCAACGAATTTTTTTCCCCCGGCAATTGCCTGATCGACGGTAACCCACCGTCATTACCCGTGATTTCCATATGCTGTTTTGCGAGGTAATGGGGATTACGGCTCATAGCGGGCATGATCTCTTTTTTTACAATACTGGAAGGAACATTCCAGTAGGGACTAAACACCACCTGGCTGAGGTTACCGGTAAACATCATGGTATTATGCCCTTCCTTACCAACCACCACCACCATATCAAATACTTTATTTTTTCCGTCCTTAACATGCAGGATGAATTCAGGGATATTTACTACGATCAGCCTGCCCTTTGGCTCGTCGATCATCCACTGCATCCTGCCCATATTGATCAATAACTGCTGCAATCTTTTTTCGGCAGAAACATTCATATCCTTTAGCTGGTCTTCTGTCAATACGCCGTTAGCCGTATAACCATGACGCGACTGGAACCTTCCGATAGCTGCACCCAGTTCATCATTAAATAGCTGCGAAGTATCCCCGGCTGCGAGGTCACCCGATACCTGTAATCTTTTTTTAAGCAGGGCGATCTCCGGCGAGCCCCTACCTTTCTTTAATTGCTTTACTGAAGCATTGAGAACCGGCCATCCACCGTTCTTAACAATGGTATAATAAGTTTTCAACTGGTCTTTTAATGCTTTATAGGCATCGTTCACATTTTCATAATACTTATTATCCTTGTGTTTTTTATTGATCAGTGAATCGGCCAGGGATAATGCATCTTCTCTTTTACTGGGGACGAAACGCTCCATTTCCTTCCGCTTCAAAAATCCTTCTTCTATATTGTTCAATGCATACATTATAAAATGCTGGGTAAGTTTAAATTCAGTATTCAGGAAGGTTTTGTTAGAGGCCGCAACAGATAAGGAATCCTCAGCAATTAGATCATCCATTGTTTTTTGAAGGCCTTTATCTTTTAATGAAGTATCCTTACCATAAGTGGTCTGGTAGGTATGCATGTTCCAGAATCCTCTTGCCTGTTGAGTGAGCCCGTCGGAAGAGAACCAGGCATATTGGTAATTGCGCGTATTATAAAAGCTGGTCATCCTGCGTGCAATAGTATCGGGCACTTTATTTTGTTCAAAGAAGCCGGTCAATGCACTGCTGTCAAAAAAAAGATCACTATAGCTATTGGCAGCCGTGATACTCCTGTCTCTTTTAGATACTTTTTTATCTTTTTCGCTCGTGGTTTCTTTTGATTTATCCCTGTTTGAATTGCAGGCAAACAGCATCAGGCATAGTAAGGACGGAAGAAATATTTTTTTCATGTGATAGCATACGCAAATCCTATGCCCATAAAATTTAACCTGTTATTGAATCCTGCTGAGTTGAAGAGCCTTCACAAATGGGTAAACCTGTGGTGTAAAAACCCCATCGTCATGAGTGGCTACAGGATTACAAAGATCAAAAATTATCCATATACTTATAACCGCTGCCGGTATTTAAAAGCAATACTTTTTCTGACGGCAAAATGGTTTTATTACGCAATAAATAATGAAATGCTTTCCATGTTGCAGCGCCTTCAGGTGAGATCAATAAACCTTCTGCTGCAGCAATTTCTTTCACGCCGGAAATAATATCTGCTTCTGATATAGCAATGGCCGTACCGCCGGATTCTTTTATTACAGTTAACATCATATCCATTCCGAATGGGTAAGGCACCGCCAAACCATTAGCCATGGTAGCTTTTGGAATAAAATTATCTTTCCAATGCAGGTGATTGGCCATTGCGGCAATGATAGGTGCACAATTTGTAGATTGCACCGCAATCATCCTGGGTAATGGCCCAGTTATCCATCCTAATGCCTGCATTTCTTTAAACGCTTTCCATATCCCTATCAAACCCGTGCCGCCTCCCGCCGGATAGATGATAACATCAGGTAGTTGCCAATGCATTTGTTCGGCGATCTCGTAGCCCATCGTTTTCTTTCCTTCCAGACGATATGGTTCTTTGAGTGTGGACATATCAAAGTATTCGCCTTGCCTGTTGAGTTCCTGTGCCTTTTTTGCACATTCGTTGATCAGGCCATCTACTAAAAACAATTCTGCGCCATAGTATACCACTTCCTGTTTAAAGATCGCCGGCGTATGTGCTGGCATCACAACTTTGCATTTGATACTGGCCTTCGCGCAATACGCAGCCAGAGCACCACCCGCATTACCTGCTGTAGGTACAATACATTTTTGTATCCCCAACTCTTTTAATTTGGAAACTGCCACGGCCATACCTCTTGCTTTAAAAGAACCGGTAGGGTTACCCGATTCATCCTTTATCAAAAGTTCATCAATAGGTGCCTGGCTGGCCAGTTTGCGCAAAGCAAATAAAGGCGTCATCCCCTCTCCCAATGAAATAATATTTTTTTCTTTGACGACTGGTAACATTTCCCGGTAACGCCAAAGACTGGATTCACGGTACAACAACTGTTCCTTATCCAGGCCAGGCCAACTATCGTAAGTGACCGTTAAAGGTTGATTGCAGCAACCGGCGTAAGTATTTACTGCAGCTAAAGGATAAACTTTGTTACAGGAAGCGCATTGCAGTGTGGCGGCAAAACTAAATGGCGGCCGAATAGTTACTGTTCTCATGCAGTAAAGCTACAAATGGCCTTTATAACTTTTTCAGGTTAAAATATTATAGCCTATAACTTTTTGTTATAGCTCTTTTTTGCAAAAGCGGATAAAGGTTTTATTCAGTCCTTCATCTTCCGTGCCATGGCGCTGTATAAAAAAGAAGTCACGGACAATTTGAAATTTTTCGATATTGACGATCACCAGGTCGCCACTTTGTAATTCTTTGGTTACAGAACCTCTTGGCAAAAAACCCAGGCAATCATCCTCCCGTAAAAAATTTTTCAGGGCTTCGGTACCCGATAGCCGCACATTTACTTTGAGGTCGGATAATTTAATACCATTTTTTTTGAAGGTATAATTCAAGGCAGCCAATGTTCCGGAGCCCTGTTCCCGCAATACCACGGGATAGTTTTTGATATCGGCAATAGTCAATGATTTTTTTTTAGCGATCGAACTTTTAGCACTGCACACCGCTACCACTTCATCTGTTACGAATGGCTGGTAGAGTATTGATGCTTTTTTCTTCTTTCCTTCAACGATACCGATATCGATCTCCTGGTCGATGAGCGCCTGTACGATGGTATCGGTATTCCGGTTGAGGAGGCTGATCTTTACCTCGGGATATTTTTGGTGAAATGCCGATAATATTTTTGGAATGATGTATAATGCTACTGTTGTACTGGCGCCGAGTTTTAACTGGCCTTTAGCCCGCAACTGGTCTTTTAAAATGCTCAGTTCAAATTCCAGCTGGCTTTGAATTTTTTTTGCTTCCTTTAACCGGTTCAATAATAATTTACCTGCATGGCTTAATTCCACCAGGTTGCCTTTTCTTTCAAACAAAGTGGTTTTGTAATAAGCTTCCAGCGCCTTGATATGTTTGCTGATGGCGGGCTGGCTGATGAATAATATTTCGCTGGCCCTGGAAAAACTGAGGTTTGCAGCTACTTCAATAAATATTTCGTGGCGGGTGGAAAGCATGGGAAGTTTATGAATGCGGGGTTGAAGTTAGGATGTTTAAACGGGAATTTCACAGAGATACACAAAGAATAACACAGAGAGGCACAAAGCTTACTCTGTGATTCTTTGTAAAAAACTCCGTGTAGCTCTATGAAATAAAATAGCTTAAGTCTCATTTTTTATAATAAATTACACCAACTTTTACCAACAATTGTAACGATCATGAAAAAGAATCATCTACGCAATAGTTTGCTCTCCGCTTTATGCTGCTTATTTATTTTACCTGTTGTTTTTGCTCAGACCATTCAAATTAATGCTAAATCCAATAGCAGTGTTGATATGCAGCGTTTGTCGAAAGTTGATGACCTGGTAAATAGTTATGTCAATAACAAATGGTTGACCGGCGCAGTAACATTAGTAATTAAAGACAACCAGCTGGTTCAATACAAAGGTTATGGTGTTGCGGATATGGATAGTAAAAAACCAATGGCGAATAATACCATCTTCCGTATCATGAGCCAGACAAAAGCGATTACAAGTGCGGGTATATTAATTTTATACGAACAGGGGAAATTAATACTGGATGAACCCATTGCCGATTTTATTCCTGCTTTTAAAAATCCTGTAGTGCTGGATAAATTCAATAAGACTGACACATCTTATACAACTGTTCCTGCAAAAAGGGATATTACATTCCGCGACCTGCTTACACATACTTCCGGTATTGATTATGCCGGGATTGGTTCTGCAGATATGCAGGGTATCTATGCAAAAGCAGGGGTGCCATCAGGGCTTGGCTATTTTAATGCCAACCTGTTAGAAAAAATGAATGTGCTGGCTAAGCTTCCGCTAAAAAATCAACCCGGGGAAAAATTCTTATATGGGCTGAATTCCGACCTGCTGGGCTGCTTAATTGAAGTGATCAGCGGAACAACACTGGATAATTTTTTAAAGAAAAATATTTTTGATCCATTGGGTATGAAAGATACTTATTTTAATGTGCCAGCAACGAAAGCTAATCGCATGGCAGGTGTTTATACAGAAGATAAGGAACACCACATTATAAAATGGTCGCACGAATTCAGGAATATCGATCCCGATTACCCGATGATGGACAAGCATTATTTTTCGGGCGGTGCCGGGCTTTCTTCCACCGCTTTTGATTATGCCATTTTTTTACAGCTCATGTTGAATGGCGGAAGATATAATGGGCATCAAATATTGTCGCCAAGAACAGTACAACTCATGACCAGCGGGCAGCTTGATTTTAATCTTGATGATAATGGTGATAATTTTGGATTGGGTTTTCAGATCGCTTCCGCAAAAGCAGCTGCCAGGTTACCACGTAATGAAGGCAGTTTTGCATGGGGCGGTTATTATGGTACCACTTATTGGGCCGATCCGAAAGCGCATATGATCTGTTTGATCATGACGCAGCAAAGCCCAAACAGCCATGGAGACCTTGCAGCTAAGTTTGAATCGATAGTGTATGGGAGTATTAAATAAAAATATTTTGAAGTGCTTTGCAGATGCAACACAACATTACTTGATCGTCTCATAAAAATCACTCCATTTCTTCGCTCCCGCTTCATCTTTTTTATTCAGGTATATCTCCGAAAGATACGCTACAATATTTTTATACTGCTTTTTATCGGTATCAGAAAGAGTTGACTTTGTCGCAAAGATCGCTACTGCTTTTTCATAAGGCACGCGTGCATTTTCGAAGGCGGTATTGTATTGTTGTGTGAGTGCATTTTTATCAGGCGCATTGGCCATGGCTTCTTTTATTGTAATGGAGCGCTGCACATAATAATTACCAATGTAAATGAAAGACAGTGCATTGTTTGAATTTGCTGCAGCAGACTTATTAAACGCAGCGATCATTTTCTTTTCTAACTGCACGGCGTTAGCAGGTGGTACAGCATTGGGCGTTCGGGGAACCAATGTATCATAAATGATCTCTCCCAATACCTGGTTGGCTTTTTCATTATTCGGATCGGTAGCCAGCAGTTCATCCACTGCGGCTACTTTTTTTGCCCAGTCTGTTTCAAGCCCAATGGCAAAATCGATCCTGTCGAATGTGAAATAACTGGATTGGGGATATACAGCTTTACCAAGTGCTTTATATTTTTCAAAAGAAGTAAGATCTTTTTTGGTAAAATAATAACTTACCAGGAAGCGATAAACGCTTTCAAAACCTTCACCTGTTATTTTTGCATCGGCCAGCCGGCCATAATACTTTGCCGCGTCAATTGGGGAGGCAGCATTTTCTGATATGATACCAGCAAGGATTAAAGCATTGGTATCAATGGGCATCGCAAAGAATTTTTTACTAATGAGCAGGTCTGAATACTCTACTACTTTTTTAAATTTCTGCAAGCCCTGCGCCCAATTTTTATTTTGATAATCGGTGTAGCCTGAAGTATATAACTCGGAATAAATATTGATCGGACCCTTCTGGTAAACAGGATCTGATAATAATACAAGAGAAGGATCCATGGTACGGAATTTTGTAAAGGCAATATCTGCTTCACTTAATAATGCGTCGCCCGCTGCAGTTCCTTTTGTTTCGGCTTGTGACGCCATCCAGGAATATAAAGTGGCTTTCAAAATATATGCTTCCGGCCTGGCAGTAAACTGCGCATTTTGCATGGCTAGGTCTAATTTTTCCTTAGCCGGTTTAAATTTTATGAGCACCAATAGGTTTTTGATCGATTCATAATCCTGTGCCTGTACGAAGAGGCTGCATGTAACTGCTACTGAAAATAAAAAATACTTTTTCATAACGCTTCAAAATTATACACACAATGTACTGTTATTTAAAGTTTGCAGGATACCGTTTGGAGGGTATTTTAAGCTGGCTGGTAAGGAGGAAATGCCACGGAGATACACAAAGAATAACACAGAGATACACAAAGACTACTCCGTGAATCTCTGTGACATAAAACTGCTATCACCCATTCCCCACTCTCTCTATCTCATCTCCCGCACTTCCGTTACTACGCTTAATAGTTTTGTACGCCTTACCAAAGCGGTAAGTAAAAGAAAGGCTGATCACGCGCCGGTCCCAATGAACGATAAAATATTCAGTCGCTTTGGGAAATTGTGTAAGGCCTTCCATAGCATTGGTATTAAAAATATCGCGTAGACTGAGTTTTAATGTTCCTTTCTTTTTAAGCACGGGCCGGCTTACTCCAAGTGATAATTGCCCGGTGGGATAGAGTTCTTCCTGCAGGTCGTTGCGGGCACGGGTGGTGTAAAAACCGCTGAGCTCGCCACTGTATAATTTAGCGAAGCTGAACTGGTTACTCATGTTAATGTTGAGCTGGTTGATATCGCTTTTAAAATTGGCATCGCCTTTAAAGCCTTTTAATTCTTTGTGGTTGTACAATGCCTGGAAACTAAAACTCCACCATTTGGTTGGGGATAACACTACTGTACTGCTTAAACCGAGATTGTGTGTGCGGCCAACATTTCCCTGTGAATAATAGAGCAGGCCATTAATGGTATCATTTAAAAATATCTGCGAAAAATAATTTTTAACAATACTGTAGGATACCGTCGTGGTTAACCATTCCCTGTATTGATGGCTCAACTCCGTGTTCCAGCTGTATTGCGGTACAATGTATGGATTACCGTTTTGATAAGTGTATTTATTGATGATGGAAGTAAAAGGGTTCAATGTTTGAAAAGCAGGGCGGTCGATCCTTCGGCCAGCCGTAAACGTAAAGGCATTGGAAGAATCTACCTGGTAAGTAATAAACCCGCTGGGGAACAGACCGTCATAATTGCGGCTAAAGGCAGAATCTTTTTGCTGGATATTGCCTAATTGATTTGCATCATAACCGGTAACTTCATAGCGCAACCCTGCCTGCACGCTGATGCGTTTGTATTTTGTTTGCAGGCTGCTGTACACCGCATTAATATTTTCTTTATAAATAAAATGATTGCTCTTACCATAATCTTCTGTCCAGTGGCTGCCATCAAAATTCTGATAGGATGCGGTGTTATCGGTACGGATATGGGATGATTTAAAACCGGATAATAAAGTGCTGTTTTTGCCAAAGCGCAAAGTGTAGTCGGCTTTTGCTGAAACAATAGTGATCGCTGTTGGAATATTGCCTCTTGCTGCTTCGTTATAACCGCCACTCACCTGCAAATGATTATTGAATTGCTGGTAATTGCTTATATCATATTTGAGCCCGTCGAAGTCGATAGCCAAATCCTGCTGTTTACTGATACTGTGGCGCAGGTTGAGGTTGATCAAACCGTTCTTAAAATGGCTTTCGCTACTTGTGTTGGTAAAAATCGATGAATCGATTCCTCCTGTAGCGTCAAGCCATGTGGCGCTGGCTTCGCCCGTGCCTAAACGCTTCACTCTTGTGCCACCAATCACCATGCCGACGGTTGTTTTAGGTGTAACATAATAATCAATACCTGTCTTGACCGTGCTATTGGAAAATTTACCGGAGAAATAAGTGGGCTGGTCAAGTATTGCAGTAACATTATTACCGTTATAATATTTTCGCAGTGCATAGATCTTTGTAAAATACCTGGTAAGGTTCAGGCTATAATTAAAAAACATATTGAACTTGCCACTGCGGTAATTTATAATGAGGCTGTTATTATTCTTCGGGTACACGCCCTGCGTTATGGCACCCGTTGCAGTTCCGTTAAAACCTTTAACCGTATTCTTCTTCGTTTTGATATTGATAATACCAGCATTGCCGCTGGCATCGTATTTAGCAGGAGGGTTCGGCATCAATTCTATTTGATCTACCTGTGATGAACTCAAGCTGCTGAGTAAATTATTAAGATCTGCTCCTGATAAGTAAGTCGGCTTATCATCGATCATCACCAGCACACCTGCTTTACCCTGCATTGAAATACCACCATTCTTATCTACCATGATACCGGGAGATTTTTCCAGAACTTCCAGTACGGTGGTGCCGGTATTGGTAACAGCGGCATCTACATTTACAATCGTCTTGCCTTCTTTATGCTGTACCAGTGGCCGTTTGGAAACAATGCTAACCGATTGTAACGTTGTAGTTCCTTTTTGCAAGGCCACCGTTGTTGTATTTATTGCCGGGAAATTAAATGTTGCTGTGCTTTGTGTTTTATAACCCGTATGGCTGATGGTAAAACTATAATTGCCTGTTACTATTTTTTCAAAAACAGCAATTCCTTTAGCATCACTGATAGCTGCTTTGATGAGTTTGTTGTTGCTGAATAATTCTACTGTAGTGTTGGAAAGAGGCTGTGCACTTTCATTCTGAACAGTGATGGTAAAATTATCGGCTGTTTGTTGGGCATGAACGAGAACGAATACTAAAAGGTAAGCGATGAGTTGGATCGTTTTTTTCATTAGGGCGAAGATAAGCTGTTGGATTTTTTTGAAGGGTGGGTTTTTGTTTAACGGTAGTGGTTGATGATTGAGCTGGCGGGTTTTTACATTTAAACAATTTAATAAATACACAATGTCAGAATGATGGCACGCAGAGCTGCTGAGCTAACAGGGGAAATCTATTTTTTCTCAGCGTCCTCTGCGCCTCTGCGTGCAAATATTTCCATTCATCCTCTCACTGATCTATAAATTCTTTAAACGCTCCGCCGCTGCCACCAGTATCCTGTTCATTGATCTTTTCTTTATCCTGCTCCGGGGATGTCGCTAAAAAGAAAAATAAATAGCCATCACTTTGCTTTCATTTTATTATTTTTCGGATCATGCGTTAGCTCTGCAAGGCCAAGTGCCTCCAATAGCGGTGGCAGGTATACGCCGAAACGTCCGCGAAGGCCTTTCTTTAAACCATACCAGCCTTTTACAGGATTGGTTGCAGATCGTCCCCACGCTTCCACTGTTCCTTCTTTAGCGGGTTTCTGTTCATCTGCACCACCAAGTTCCATCCAGTCGCCATTCTTTTTCAGCATTGCGTGGAGGTCATTGATGCAGCGGGCATCATAATGTAATATGGTTTTTCCCACTACGCATACGATCACTTCTACGCCTTCTTTATTCACGTCTTTGTACATTTCATAAGCAGCTGTGCCAGGAGGCGTAGCCAGTTTCCAGGGATTATCTTTTGCGCCTAAAGATTTTGCCATATAAATTTTTAATGTTGTTATTTGGTGAACAAATGCAACGCCCCGTTTCGAGGACGTTGCTGAAAAAATATATTTGTGTTTACAACTCCACAGGATTGATCTCCCTTACTTCAACGATGCCATCATGATCCAGCATAGGACATTTTTTTACAATTGCCATTGCTTCATCAGCACTGTCTGCTTTACAGATGAGCTAGCCGCCTACTATTTTTTTTCCTTCTACAAACGGGCCATCAGTGACAACTTTTTTACGGCCTTTAACTACTTTACCTGCTATCTTAAGCGGTTGTGCAGCTACATATTTTCCCTGTACCGTTAAACTATAGATCCACTCCTTCCATTATTGCATATGCGCCTGCCATCGTTCCGGTGATTGCTGGTCTGCTGTTCTTGCTTCGTCGCCGCCACGGAATATTAAAATATATTCTTACATGCTTATTATATTAAGCTGGTTGAATGCGCTTAATATTTCATCGCTTCTTTAGTAAAATATTTTTTCAGGAATCCCATTTGACCGATATCATAACTTTCATGCTGTGCCAAAAATGCTACGGTACCGCCATTGGTAAAATCGCCGATCGGGCTTTTTAATGGAGAATCAGCTGCAAGATTTTCTTCGGTAACTGATGCTAACGCTTCTTTCAATAAGCTGCTGGCATTGGCCCATTCTTTTTTTACGGTATCAAGATCGGGGTAATTATCCGCGGGATCATATACTTTAAAATTCTCAAACTTTCCTTCAAAAGGATTTTTTGCGGGTTTGCCCAGGAAGACCAGCATATTATACCTGGCCCAAACGGTATGGGTAACTATCCAGATAAATGGATTGCTGTGGCCAATAAGCCTTTGGCCGGCCTGTTCGTCTGTTACTCCTTCCAGTGCATTAAGGAATAAGCGCTCATTCAGGTTGAAAATAAGCTCGGACTGGTAGATTGATTTTTTCATTGTCGTGTAATTTTTGTTTTAATATTCCTATGACGAATGGATTAGTCTTTATTTGGACAAAAGGTAGAAAAAATATTTTTATTTTAAGGAGCATCTATTTTTTATAAAAAGCTACGATTGATTTTCAAATCGTTTGTTTTCTTGATAAAAAGAAGTACAAACGGTGTTATTATTTTATTATAAGACTAAAGTATGCCTGTTTTTTACTTTATCGATTTAAAGAACTCCCATGCATACAAATAAACATCAATGTCGTTAGGATAATCATGATGTCCGCCGACAACTTTTAATAAAGTAACAGGTGGTTTATTCTTTTGCTTGTAACTGTATTGCTCAATTGTTTTTTGATCAGCAGGATCTGTATCAGGCAGTACAGTTTTAGCTGGTTCACCTTTATAACCGGCGAGTGATGCCCAGTAATGAAAACTATTTTCCGTGCTGAGTACAACGCCAAAGCTGGCGTTATTGACAAACATTTCACCTCCATTGTAAGGATTGGTTTTATCATCGGTGCCATTAATGATGAGTATAGGTTTGGCTTTGCCTGCCAATACACAATCGCAGGAAGCGCTGTCGGGCATATTAGCAACAACAACAGTAACCGCTCTTATTTTCTGAGGCATAGTCATCGCCAATTTATAAGACATTTGGCCACCACCAGAAAAACCTGCAGCAAAAACTTTATTTTTATTGATACCATATTTTTTTTGAAAATAACTGATCATCGCCATAAAGAAAGCCTGTTCATTAATATCTTCTTTATTGGCAGCGGCCGTAGAATATTTACGGCATTCGTTCCAGTAATGCTGGTAACCTTGGGGATATACCAGCAATAACTTTTCTTTTGCTGATAAAGCTTCCAGCTTAGTGGTATGTTTCATCATATCAATGCTGTTACCACCAGATCCATGCATAACAAACATTAAACTACCTCCTTTAATATTTGAATTTGGTGCATTGTAATTGAAGCTGCGGTAATGCTGTTCAATCAGAACAGAATCCAGGATCAACTGGCTATGAGCCGGTAAAGAAAATAATACTGCTGCGATTAAAAGTATCTTATTCATGGATGCATTGTTTGAAAATAAAGATATTGATTTCTGCTATTACAGGATGTTCATTATGCAAAAAGAAAATAAAAAGTATTTACAGCAAGCAAGCACACTCGTATCAAGTATTATGGATTAATTGAACACTTAAATATAAACAGGCTTGATCAATTAACCGGCAGCGCAATAATACTTGACGTTAAGGGCCTTGGTGGGAATCGTTGCTGAGTCGGCCCTGAACCAAAGCCCAATAAAATTATTAATATTGAACTCAATAGTTAAATACCAAATAGAAATTTAACTGCCCGATATTTGCTGATATTTTTTTTCAGTAGAAGATTACAACAAAGCCCCACTCAATCAAAACAACGGGTCAGCGGTTCGTTGTTATTGTCTGTCCACTGTGTAATTTAGTTCTGTTACTCCGCAATTAAATTGTCGGGTAGTCAATAGTTTTAATTTTGTTTTGTATTTAGTGGCTGCAAACAATGGAATGCCTTGTCCTAGAATAATTGGATTAACAAACAGCCAGTAGCCGTCAATTAAGTTCTGTTGAATAAGTGCATGCGTTGCTGTCGGGCTGCCAAAAAGCAGGATCTCGCTGCCTGCCTGTTGTTTTATTTCATTTATGCGCTCCGAAAGATTGTCGCTGATAATTGTGGTGTTAGGCAAAACCGCGTCTTTCATTATTTTGGATAAAACAATTTTGTTGGCTTGGTTATACCACTTTGAATGATCAATATCATGCTTGCCCGCACCCGGCTTGTCTCCTGCTGCAGGCCAGTAACTTTCCATCATCTCATAAGTGACCCTTCCATATAATGCAGTATCGGTTTCGCCTATCCGCTTACCGACATGATCAAAAATTTCTTCATCAACTTTAATCCAGTTCATTTCTCCGTTTGGTCCTGCTACAAAACCGTCAAGCGAAAGGTGCATAAATGAAATCAGTTTTCTCATCTTGTTCTATTTTTATTGTTGCCCATGGCGTGTCATTGTGCTTTTACAATGACTGCTACAATTTCAATTGCAATCATCCTTATTCGGGAATACCAGTACCGCATAGAAATACAGGCGAAATGCACTACCTATTTTGCAAAATAAGCCCTACGTTTACTCAAATACCCCGGTTATGCATTAAAACTTTATATCCAGGCGAGGGTCTTGAATATTATTTATTACCACTGATGACTATGGCGCTTGCGTCAATTCCTATTTTTTCACCGGGATATTTCTGGCTCACCAATTCAAAGACTTCTTTTTTTATTTTGTTTCGTGTATCATCGTCCGCTTTACTTAATGCAGCCACGATGGGTGCACCAACTTCAGTCATCATATTCCAGTACCCGTCAACCGTACCTGCATTGAGTTTGGTTGGCACTTCTGCTGCAGTAACATTTTTAAAACCTGCCTGTTTAAGGATAGATTCCATCAACCCGGGTTTACTGCAGCGGAACATACCCGGCGCACCCGCTGGTGGTGGGGGTAATTCCATGTTCTTATTTATCGTTCCCATCATTGCGGTTACCCAAAAATTCTTTTCGGGGCCGTCCCATACCGCCGCAGCGAATCTTCCCCCTGGTTTTAATACACGGAAGATCTCATTGGCCGCTAATTGCATATCAGGAAAGAACATGAATCCGAACCTGCAGCTTACCGCATCAAAACTGTTATCCTCAAACGGCAGTTCACAAACATCGCAGGCCATCATCTGCACATTACTGATGCCTTTTGCCGTAGCTTTTTCTTTTGCCACGATGAGCATATCTTCAGCAAGATCAGTGATCATTACACTGCCCCCCTCAAGCATTTTGGCAATGGTTAAACCCGGTTCACCTGTACCGGCTGCAATATCCAGCACTTTGTCGTTGCCCGATGGTTGTATAGCAGCAATGATAGCTTTGCCGGGAGGCGTTAGAAAATCCATCGTAATGTTGTCCCACTTTTTCCAGCCCGAGGAAAATTTGTTCCAGGACTGTTTTTGCTGTTCTCTGATTGCTTCTAACTGTGCTTCCATAATTTGTTGAGTTTAGTTGTTAAAACCTGCGGTATAAAAGATAAGCGGGGAATCAAGATACAAAAAAGGTTTTTTAAATACAATAATTCCAACCCGTTCTACCATTTTTTTTTGCCTTTATGCCTATCGCATAAAACTGTGCTGCCACTATTATTTAATCAATATATTTGGTGCAAAATTTTTGTAATGATAAGATCATGTATCGCTCTTCTTTTTTTATGCCAGGTATTGCATACCGGCGCTCAAAACAAACTAACCGTTGAAAAAATAATGCGTGATCCCAAATGGATGGGTACTGCTCCCTCCAGCCTGCAATGGAGTAATGACGGGCAGTCGCTTTATTTTAGCTGGAACCCGGATAAGGCACTTAGTGATTCATTATATTTTGTCACGCTTAACAACAAAGTTCCTGTAAAAGCTACTCCACAGCAAACTCAGGACCTCAATGCAACGGGCAATTATGTGTTCAACCTCTCACGCACCGCTTATGTTTTCAGTAAAGATGGCGATGTGTTTTATGTGGATAGTAAAACAAATCAAACAAAACGTATTACACAAACCACCGATGCAGAAAGCAACCCGCAATTCTCTTTCAATGAAACGAAGATCGTGTATAACCGCAACCAGAATTTATACGCCTGGAATATCGCCAGTGGCGAAACATTGCAGTTGACCAATCTTAAAACGGGTGATCTCATCCCGGTAAATAATATTGCCGGAAGGAATAATAACAATCCTCCAAGAGCCAACCGTGAAGCCAGTGCGGGTAACCAGCAGGAAGAATGGCTGAAGAATGACCAGTTACAATATTTCGAAGTGCTGCGTTCAAGAAAAGAGCTGCGCGAAAAAGGAGACGCTTATAACAAGGCATTACCCAAACCAAAAGAACTCCGCTCAATTAATATAGAAGATAAATCATTGCAGGGTTTAAATATCAGTCCCGACGGACGCTTTATCAGTTACCGTTTATTTAAACCGGCCGGCAATAACAAAACGACTATTGTTCCCAGTTATGTTACCGAATCCGGATTTACAACAGATATCAATGGCCGTTCAAAAGTGGGCGCCGCGCAGGGCAATTCAGAATTTTTTATTTACGACCGCAACAGGGATACGGTGATCGCTGTTAAAACTGATGCTATCCCCGGCATCAAAGACCTCCCCGATTATATAAAAGATTATCCCAGGCAATTAGAGCTTAGATCAAAGAACCCTGCGAACAGGGCCGTAACATTTGCGTCATTGTCGTGGTCGCCAAAAGGAACCTACGCCGTTGCAGATGTCCGCTCGGTGGATAACAAAGACCGTTGGTTATTGTTATGGGATACCGCGGGCAATACATTACAATTGCTGGATCGCCAGCATGACGAAGCCTGGATCGGCGGCCCCGGCATTGGCTTTGGGCGTAACAGCGGTTGGGTAAATGAAAATACATTTTGGTTCCAGTCGGAAGCAAGCGGGTATGCGCATTTATATACCATCAATGTGAATACTAAGGAAAGAAAAGCCTTAACCAGCGGTAAGTATGAAGTGCAGCAAACGCAATTGAGCAGGGATAAGAAATTCTTTTACATTATAACCAACGAAGTGCATCCGGGCGAACAGCAATTTTATCGTTTAACCGTTACAGGTGGAAAAGCTGAACGTATCACCACGAGGATGGGTGCGAACCAGGTAACCCTTTCACCTGATGAAAAATATCTGGGTATTTTATATTCTACTGCAAATAAGCCATGGGAATTATATCTCCAGGAAAACAAACCGGGAGGAAAAGCGGAACAGGTGACCAATAAAGCACAGTCTGATGAATTCCGGTCTTACGCCTTCAGGGAACCTGAAGTGATTACATTTACTGCAAGCGATGGTGCATTGGTATACGCCAGGATCTACAAACCTGCCAACCCCCACCCCAATAAACCTGCGGTACTTTTTGTACACGGTGCCGGTTACCTGCAGAACGCCCATAAATGGTGGAGTAGCTATTACAGGGAATATATGTTCAACAATATGCTTGCGGACAATGGTTATTACGTAATGGATATTGATTACCGTGGCAGTGCCGGTTATGGCAGGGATTGGCGGACAGGCATCTACCGGCATATGGGTGGAAAAGACCTGAGTGACCATGTTGATGCAGTGAATTATTTGGTAAAGAACTATGGTGTAAATCCACAACACATAGGATTGTATGGAGGATCTTACGGTGGATTCATTACGCTGATGGCCTTATTTACCCAACCGGATGTATTTGCCGCGGGTGCTGCGCTAAGGCCTGTTACAGATTGGGCGAATTATAATCATGGTTATACTTCAGCTATCCTTAACGAACCTTATAATGACAGCCTCGCCTACCGGAGAAGCTCACCCTATTATTTTGCAGAAGGATTAAAAGGGCATTTGCTGATCTGTCATGGTATGATGGATGTGAATGTGCATTTCCAGGACGCGGTAAAATTATCACAGCGATTGATCGAGTTGGGAAAAGATAACTGGGAACTGGCAGCTTACCCCATGGAAGACCATGGTTTTATTGAACCCAGCAGCTGGACGGATGAATATAAAAGGATTTATAAATTGTTTGAAACGATATTGAAGAAATAGAGCAGAATTGAATAACATAAGGAATTCTAGTTTCGAAAACCTGGCTTCCTTTAAATATATACTATGAAATTTTTATCTCTCGAGCCTTTTGTTCCATCAGGGAGCAATTTTGAAGGATCTAAACAATTATTCCAGGAGCTGGGTTTTACTATTATTTGGGATGCGGGTGATTATACAAGTTTTGAAAAAGATGGTTGCAGGTTTATCCTGCAAAATTTTGATAATGCAGCATTCGCAGAAAATTTTATGATCAGTGTAAAGATCAGTAACGCTGATGAATTCTGGAGAACAGTAGTTGAAAAACAGTTACCGGAAAAATTTGGTATCAGGATGAGTAAACCAATACAGCAGCCTTATGGAAAAGAAGTCAATATCGTTGATATCGCGGTTGTGTGCTGGCATTTTGTTGAGTAGGAAATTTTTAAAGCTACACTAATTTAACCTGTTTTAATAATGGTCAAGGAACAGGAAATATCGAATTTTTAAGTTTTTTATTCATCATTCCTTGTTCCTTGTTCAATATTCTTAATATTTTGCCGGCTCTCCTTTCTTCGTTAAAGAATTTGCAAAAAAATCTCTTAATTGTTCATTGGCAGTTGCAAGATCTTCTTTACGCAGGTACATCATATGCCCGCTGCGAAAACCTTTCCAGCTCATGCGGCTTTTTAATTTACCACCGGGATCCATTTGCCACATATTGTATTTGGCATTGAAATAATCGCAGGCACCGTCATAATAACCCGACTGCACCAATAGATGCAGGTAAGGATTTTGTGCCATTGCCTGGCGAAGGTTCTCCCCTGTTTTGTTATTAGTATTATCCCATGGCCATACAGAACCAAACATATTATATTTAAGATCTGTTTTATAATTCAATTCTTCTCTTAAATAAATATTTATGGCAGGCGTAAAAGAATGCAGCCATGAAGTTAACTCTGCATTATAATCAGGTCCGTCACCAGCATCCTGCCTGTCGATACCCCTGTAACGGGAATCCAAACGCCCAATGGTAAAACCTTTATCACGCAACAATTCTTTCCAGAAAAAATCAGCTGGTATATCCAGGTTATGCTGTAGTATAACGGTCTCGGATAAGCCGGAATACCGGGCCATCTTACCAGCGATCATTTTTTTATCACTTTCACTTAAAGTATTTCCCTTTGCCATTGCAGGTATGAGCTGGTTAACGGTAAAGTCCTCCACTTCCGGCAACATTGCAGTAAGGTCTTTTTGCTGCAGGTCGGCCGGCAATGCTTTATGATACCATGCAGAAGCAGCAAAATAAGGTAGCATCAATGATTGATCAACCGGTCCATCCCGCTTGATACCCAAATCAGTTGGAGAAACCAGTATTACGCCATTCAAATACATCCATTGCGCATTTTGTAATTCCAGTGCCAGCCCTGAAACCCTCGTAGTGCCATAGCTTTCACCGATAAGGTATTTGGGGGAAGCCCAGCGGTTCTTTCTTGTTACAAATGTATTCAGCCATTCAGCGAGGTATTTGATATCGGCATTTACACCAAAGAACTTTGCGGTTGGGATGTCTTTACTTATTGTTCTTGAAAAACCGGTATTTACCGGATCGATATACACAATATCGGCAACATCTAAAATGGATTGGGCATTATCACGCATACCATAAGGCTGTAAGGGATAACCTTCATCATCAACATTTAAAATGCGAGGTCCCGTATACCCAATTTCCATCCATACCGATGGTGTACCGGGGCCACCATTAAAAGATATTACCAATGGCCTTATTGTCCTGTCTTTAACATCAGTTCTCTCATAATATGTATAGAATACACCCGCAATAGCTTTACCATCTTCATCCCATACGGGTATAGTTCCTACTGTCGCAGTATATGGAACTAATTGCCCTTTGATAGTAATTTGATTTTTTGTGGTGCTGGAGGAATCTACTCTAACCATGCGGTTGATCACCTGTGGCTTTGCAGCAGCATCATCAGCATTAGTTTTTTGTGCTTTCAATGTAGCAGCAGCAATACAAAATGTAAAAAGAAAGCAGGATGTTTTTCTCATAACAATAGCGTTTAGGCAAAAAGAAAATGAATATAGTCAAAATATGCAAGAGGCGAAATACCTTTTCAAGAATCAAATATAAAATACAGCAAAATCTTAATCTGATTCTGAAAAGCCGATATTATGCTGTTGTAAAAATTCTTTAATCCTTTCAACATGCACACAAAGGCCCACATGAAGAAAAGGAAAATTAGATACCTTACTCATCTTTCCTTCAGTAAGCACCTCTTTATCTTTGATATCAAAACCAAGGTGGAGGTGATTGGTAGCAAACTGCATGCCGTACACTAAACCATTGGTATCAAAAAGCGGCCCACCACTTTGTCCGCGTAAACCCGGCGTACTGAGTTCAATTCCCGCGATACCGTTTAGATTGGGGTCGCCAATAAATCTTGTCACAATGCCATCGATAGGAAATGATGGTGAATTGGGGTTGCCTGTATTGGTCCATTCAATATCATCTGTAACAGGATTATGTTTAAAATTATTGAATTCCGGGAAGGGGAAACCTACCCTGCATAATGACTTTCCCTGCTGAATGGTATTGCCGGCCTTTAAAAATTTCGCATGCGCAGTATAAAATATTTTATTAAATCCTTTAAACTCCAGGATCGCCAGGTCGAGGGTTGGATGTGCATGGCTAATGATCTGTTCGATTGAATCAAAACAATTTAAAAAATTATTGCGGAGCTGAACAGTGGTTTCCTTATTGTATTTATATTTTGTTTCCAGCCCCTGCAGGTTGCGTTTGAATTTATTATCCTGCGGCAGCTTGTCTCTTTCCGCTTTGAATTGCTGGTAATTGTTGTTGACAGTATCAGCGCCCAGGATCACATTTAGCACATGCTTGCAGGTAATGGCCACACCATTATCATTTACAAAAAAGAAAGTGGATGTGCCCGGAGCGATCAACCCCCCGTATGTTCTGCTGATGGTATGCAGCGGCCGGGTAAATTGTAAAACATTTTCTATTGCAGACTGAAACATGGGAATGAATTCAATGAATAACGCCCTATAAAGATAACAGTAAAAGGCTGAAAATCATTTCAGCAATTCGTCAATCACGGCAACCAGTTTTTTTGCTGAAGGAACGGGTGCATTCATATCCACTATTTTAAAATTTTTATCGATCAGTAAGGTCCTTGGAATACCCACAATATTGTAATCATTTAATTTATTCCTGTTGATCAGCCATTGGTATCCGCTTGCTTTACGGTTAGCAATGCTGGTCTGCCATAAGCTCAAATTATCATCAATAGAGAGGGAAACAAAAACAATAGCCGGGTTATCGCTGTACTTTTCTTTTAGACTTTCATAATGGGGCATTTCCTGCATACATGGCCCGCACCACGTAGCCCACAGGTCGATATAAATTACTTTTCCTTTAAGGCTGCTGAGGCCGACGGCATTGCCATTGATATCCGTTGCAGTAAAATCAACTGCCTTATCACCCTTACCAAATTTCAGTAATGCAGCCAGCGATTCGTTTACTGCTTTACGGTAGGATACAGTTTTTATGTCATCCAGTTCAGGTTTGATCTTTTCCAATAAAGCCTTATCGCTTATCATTTTCAGGTGATCGATGATCGCAGTGGCTTTTAACCAATCCCGCATCTGCTGCAGGTCGGCAACTTTTCCCGGTTGTTGTACCAGGCTGTCAACAAGGTCACGGTACACTACCAGTTTCAATAATGCCGCATCAGTAAACCCGTTGGAATAACGATCAACGTAAGGCTTTATCAAGGCAGCGTATTCATCACCATATTCTTTCATTTTCACCGAATCTTTTTGAATGGACCGTGGCCTGTAGAAAGAAATTTGTCCGTCAAGTAAGCTGTTTATGATATCTGCTTTTATCCTGCCCAGTTCAAGTTTTTTGAATGCCGGTGAAACTTTTTGCAGGCTGTCTAATTGTTTTGTACGCATTGCAGCAGCAGCAATGATATAATCAATGGTTTGCTGTGGCGTAGCTTGTGCTTTGCTGCCTGCTTCCAGGTATGACCCTCCTTTTGGAAAGGGTGTAGCCCTCAAAAAATTGTTGGCCTCACTACCCCTGCCTTTAAACTGCGCAACATGCGGATCATTGTAGTCAATGAAAATTGTTAGATTATCTCCGGGTGATAAGTATAAAATGTTGCGGCCGATACGAAAATAATCAGGTGCATCCAATGCAAAACCTGTCTTGAATTTACCGCTGCGTTCCCCCGGTATGATCATACGCTCTGCTGTGGGTGGTAACAGGTATTGAAACTCCGACATATCCTGCACTTCTACCTGGTTACTGAAATGCGCAAAGGTTCCACTTATCGTTACAACATTTTTTTTCTGTGCAAACAACATAGCAGAGCAACATAAAAAACAACAGTAGATAATGATAATTTTTTTCATATTGATTAATAGGCGCAAATGTACACCGTTGCTTGCAGTTTTTGCACTCGTCCCCGTCAGAGACGGGGACGAATTAATCTATAAATTTACTGATAAATATTAAAAAATGCTATGGCAACAATGTTAAATACAATGATAGAAACATGGGGATTATACAATCTATTATCTGATTCATATAACAACAATGCCCTGACAGTTTTTAACTTTAGGTATCGCTGAGTGTATTGTTCAAGCCTGCTATACAGAAAGCACTAACGATAAAAGATAATGAAAGCTACCGCTTTTAAATTCCTGGTGACGTTTGCCCTCTATTTGTGCAATCCTTTATCTTCAAAAGCATATTCTGTACTTTCTCATGAAGCGATCATCGATGCAAGCTGGGAAAAATCTTTATTACCCCTGCTTAAAAACAAATACCCCGGCACAACCGATACTGCTTTAAAAGTTGCCCACTCCTATGCTTATGGCGGTGCGATTGCCCCGGACATGGGCTATTTTCCATTCGGCAGCCACTTATTTTCCAACCTGGTACACTATGTTCGCAGCGGCGATTTCGTGGACGCATTAATAGATGAAGCCCAAGACGTGAACGAGTATGCATTTGCATTAGGTGTTATGTGCCATTATATGGCCGATAAGTACGGTCATTTTTTAGGGGTGAATAAATGTGTCTCTATTGTTTATCCCAAGCTGATGAAAAAATATGGCAGCGTAGTTACTTATGAAGAAAATAAAATTGCTCACCGCAGAATGGAATTTTCTTTTGATGTACTACAGACTGCTAAAGGCAACTATGCGACAATTGCCTACCACGATTTCATTGGCTTTAATGTATCAAGGCCAGTTTTGGAAAGAGCTTTCAGTAAAACTTATGGATTAGATATTAATGCAGTATTCGGTAATCTTTCATTGGCAATAGAAACTTTTCGCTGGTCGGTAAAAAGTTTATTCCCCGTATTTACCAAAACAGCCTGGAACCTTAAAAAAAATGATATCCTTAAAGCAAAACCTACTTCAACAAGCCGCAACTTCAGGTATAAAATGCAGCGTGCAAATTATTACCAGGAGTTTGGTAAGCAACAAAAACAGCCCGGCATCTTTGTAAGAGCTTTATCATGGCTGGTATTGGTGCTACCAAAAGTAGGGCCGTTAAAAGTTTTGAAGATTAAAGCACCAGGGCCGGTGGCAGAAAAATTATTTCTCCAGAGTTTCGACAGCGTATTATCGCACTGCAATACAGTTGCAAAAACATTAAACAATGGCCCGATTGTTCTTTCCAATATTGATTTTGATACAGGTAATGATACCGGACCCGGGGAATATGAACTGGCCGACGCCACTTATGGCCACCTGTTATTACGACTCAGCAAAAAAAAATTTAATTTATTGAATAAGGCACTTAAAACCAACATCAGCACATTTTACAGTCAAACCAACCCTGCGCTCGATACCAGCAGACAAAGAAAGCAATGGAAAAAAATAAGCGCCGCCCTTGAAGAACCTAATGCTGCTAAAAATTTATAGCGGTACCGGTAACATGCATACATGCCGCATGAAATAATTCGTGCAATTCGTAGAATTCTAGTCATCAATTAAACCAATTCGTGTAATTAGTGTAATTCTTATCATTTATCTTACATCATTTTTTTGATCAACCTTCCCAGCATCATCAAACCATATTCTGCATCGTCATTCCAGGGTTTTCCAAAACTCAGGCGGATATAATTGGAGTAATCAATACTGGCAGAAAATATTTTTCCCGGAACAATGGAGATTTTATGTTTCATGGCTTCAGTACGCAGCTTAAAGGAATCTACTTTTTGATTCAGTTCTATCCAGAAAGTAAAGCCGCCGGTTGGCCTGGAAATTTTTGTATCTGCGGGAAAAT
This sequence comes from Chitinophagales bacterium, assembly GCA_038205215.1. Classification (GTDB taxonomy): domain Bacteria; phylum Bacteroidota; class Bacteroidia; order Chitinophagales; family Chitinophagaceae; genus Ferruginibacter. The sequence goes on from JBBRCB010000021.1 coordinate 29,665, forward strand.
ATTCAATGAGTGCCTGCATATACCGCAGGCTTTGTGTATGCAATGCCTTACGCAGGTTCTTTAAATGATATTCATAACGACCGTTCTTTAAATAATGTGCCATTGCTGCCTGAGTAAGTGAAGGGCTGCTGATATTCTGTATACGTTTGATCTGTTTTACCTCTTCAAAAAATTTGCCGGGTATCGTCCACCCGATGCGGTAACCCGGTGCGAGTGATTTTGACAGGGAAGAACAATACATCACCAATCCCTTTGTATCATAATACTTACAGGCTTTGGGCCGCTGCTTACCAAAATGCAGTTCGCCATAAGTATCATCTTCTATTAATGGTATATAGTGTTGTGTAATTATCTCCACTAATTTCTTTTTATTTTCGTCGCTCATGCAGGTGCCCAAAGGATTATTAAAATTCGGCACCGCCACACAGGCTTTGATGGGGAATTTTTTAATGGCTTTCTGCAGTGCGGCCAGGTCCAGGCCAGTCACGGGATCGGCCTGTATCTCTACCACCTTCAAACCCAGGTTTTCTATAGATTGATAGATCCCAAAATAAGTTGGGCATTCGACTGCAACGGTATCGCCATGATTGGTAACAGCCCTTAAACTCATCATTACCGCTTCCAGGCAGCCACTGGTGATGATCACTTCACCGGGTTTTACTTTGCCACCCCAGTTAAAAGATAATTTTGCCACCTGCTGGCGCAGCTCCACATTCCCCTGCGTGTGTTCGTAGCTGATACAATGGTCTTTTGAATTGCGCAACGCATACATCACCGACTTATTAATCTTTGCCGCCGGCAATAAAGAAGGATCAGGAACGCCCAAAGCAAAATTGATCACGTCTTTTGCGGCAATATCCGCATAAATGGAAGCGATCATTTCTTTCACGCTCACGTTATGGGATAATGCATCCGGTTTCACCTGGTCGGGCAAATCAGGAAAGCGGTGGTGATTGAAGCGGACATAATAACCCGACTTCGGCCTTGATTCAATAAGCCCTCTGCCTTCCAGGTGGTAGTAGGCCTGGAAGGCAGTACCCATGCTGATCCCATATTCTTCACTCAACATGCGTACAGAAGGTAATTTATCACCAATACGTAACACTTCTCCTTCGATCATTTTTTCTAGTCCATCTGCTACCTGCAGGTATAAATGGTCGTCGGAATTGAACTTATTTTTTTTCATAAATAAATCTGATATAGTCAAAAATAACGAATCTGCATCTGTTTTATGCGAAAAAAATGAACAAATTTTGTGTTAGATTTTAAAATTGCTGCATTGCTATACTGTTACATTGTTTTCACCAATTAAGCAATACAACAATTAAACAATTTACAACTATGACTAACATAACAATACTGCCATACGAAGCAATCCACCAACCCTATTTCGAAAAATTTAACCGGCAATGGATCGAAGCATGGTTTACGATGGAGCCGGTAGATGAATATGTACTCACCAATCCCGAAGAAGCGATATTAAAAGATGGCGGTGCAATATTGATGGCAGTATATAATGGAGCAATTGCCGGAACTGTTGGCCTGAGAAAAGTTAGCGATCAAATTTATGAATTTACCAAGATGGCTGTAGGGGCAGATTTCCGGCGTAAAGGCATTGCAGAAGCATTGAGTTACGCCAGTTTTGAAAAAGCACTGGCACTCGGTGCAGCCAAAGTGATACGCTATTCCAATACAAAAAACGCCAACGCTATTAAATTGTATGAAAAGATTGGCTTTACACATTTACCGGTAGAACCGGGTGTATATGAAAGAGCGAATGTAAAAATGGAGATCGATTTGCGGCATAGTAAAAATCAACCCTTTGAAAAAGATGAAAAACGGTATGCCGTATAAGTGAGTGACACAACGATGTTGAAATAAGCACTACCGTTCGTAACCAAAATAAATGCTAACCAAAAAACAAAACTATATGGAACTAACCGTTGGTATTCCCTTACGTAAAACCTCGCATTCAAAATTAAATAGCGTGGATTTTAACCACCTTGAATTTGGTAAATATGTGTCAGATCATATGCTGTTATGTGATTATGCCGATGACGAATGGAAAACGCCGCAGGTTGTTCCATTTGCCCATCTTTCCCTCAGCCCAACCACGCTGGCCTTGCATTATGGCCAAACAGTTTTTGAAGGCATGAAAGCATTTAAGATGTCCGCAGTACCTGGTGGGCAGGACGGCCGCATTAATATTTTCCGCATGGAGAAACATTACGATCGTTTTTTAAAATCGCTCGACAGGATGTGTATGCCGCCGATACCCAAAGATATTTTTACAGAAGGATTAACGCGTTTGATAGAAGTGGATAAGAACTGGGTGCCAACAGAAAACGGCAGTGCTTTATACATCCGGCCATTTATGTTTGCGAGTGAAGCAAAGTTTGGCGTAAAGGTGGCCGACGAATACCGCTTTATCATTTTCACGGGGCCGGTGCCTTCTTTATTTGCACAGCCCATTAAAGTAAAAGTGGAGACCAATTATATCCGTGCTGCAAAAGGCGGAACCGGCTTTGCAAAATGCGGCGGCAATTATGGCGGGGCATTTTATCCAACACAATTGGCGCGGCAACAGGGATACGACCAGTTATTGTGGACTGGTGGAAAGGATAACCAGTTCATTGAAGAATCGGGTATGATGAATGCGATGTTCGTGATCAATGACATACTTGTCACTCCCCCATTATCTGATTCTATTTTAGATGGTGTTACCAGAGATTCATTACTTACCCTGGCCAATGACCTCGGTTATACCACTGAAGAAAGGCCGGTTAGCGTTGCAGCACTGGAAAAAGCTTTTGCCGATAAAACGATCAGTGCGGCTTTTGGTGCAGGCACGGCTGCAGTTGTTGCGCCCATTTCCACCATCAATATCAATGGCGTTGATCATCAATTGCCGGCATATAATAATAACAGCCTGCACAATAAGTTAAAAGAACAACTCGAGCTTATACGAACCGGGCAGGTTACAGATACCCATGAATGGAATTGCATTATTGGATGATTTTAGTTAGGTTAGTAAGTTTCATGTGCCGGTGAAAGCCGGCACTTTTTTTTACAAATATTTGAATTGAGTGAAAAAGACTTTAAATTTAAAGTTAGGATTTTGATAATCGCGTTTAACTCCTTTTATAATTTACCAAGCGACAGCAATGCCAATACGATCAAAGTTGTATTCTTTCCCTGTAATGCTCCTTAGCATTTGCATGGTTTTAACAGGCCTGGCGGGCAGCGGTCAATCAAAGTACGTAAAAAAGTATAGGCCGCTTGCCGATTCACTCAGCCGGGAATATGGTATTCCTGCTGCAGTGATACTGGGTGTAGCAATCATTGAATCTTCCAGCGGCACCAGCCGCAACTGTAAATTATTAAATAATCATTTCGGGGTGATCGGTAAGAACGGCGTGCTGAAAACAAAAAAGATACGCACCCGTTACAAGCAATATCCAAACAGCAGGGCATCCTATATCGATTTTTGCAAACTGCTGTCGCGGAAAAGATTTTACAAAAAACTTAAAGGAATTGTAAATTATCATTTATGGCTGGATGCCATTAGCAAATCAGGGTATTCGGAAGTACCTTCCATTTGGAAACAAAGGATCACTGCTACTATCCAACGTAATAAACTAACCTAGTCAGCTCACATTTTATGAACAGTAATCGCCTGGTGTCATTCCCAATATTTTATTCCTGTACTTATTATAGTGCAGTAATATAAATATACTAAAGAAGATAATCAACCTTGCGCAACCGTAAATTTTAAAGACAACCTGTTTTTATACTACTTCAGGAATTTGTGTAGGTTCCGGGTCGGGTATAGTGATCGGCTCAGGATCAGGGATAGTAACAGGTTGCGGATCCGGGATAGTAATCGGTTCGGGATCAGGAATGGAAATAGGTTCGGGTCCGGGTAAGATTTCAGGGCTTTTTCCCGGCAGTATTTGTTTTGGATCTTGACTTGTCATTATGATACTTTTTAATTACTTACTATTAAAGGTTATGTAGTATTTCTCCAATACTATAGTATTAAAACTGTGCCAGTTTATCCAGGAGTTATTTTCAGGAGGTTTTTTAAGAAATATATTAAACAAACCTCATCATGGGAAATTGCTGCTACAAATAGATGGGCTTATTCGATGCTTTCAATGGTGTAGCTATTATTATTCATTTCCAAACTATCTCCTATTGATAGGCCCATTAATTTATTACCAAGAGGTGACTGCGGGGAGAGTGCAATAACAGTGATACCGCCGATCACTGCTTTACCCAGTGCAATACTCATGAATAAATAACCACGATTGGTTTTAATAAGGCTGCCATTTAAAACACCCGCGGCAACTATTGAAGGATTTATTTTTTCCAGTGCAACTTTTTGAACCATGGCTTCCTTCAATTGTTCACGCTTATTGGCCTGCTCGATCTGCAACATGGCCAACGCGGTTTCATGTTTATCTCCCGCGGTACTTTTAGTTTCATTGGCCCCACTTTCTTTAAGATCAGCGAGTACCTGTTGCAACAGTTGCAGCTTGTGATGCATTACCGAGAGATAGTGCTGGTATATTTTTTCTTTCAGTGTCATAAGAATAGCGTGCCTGTTTTACCGCGCTGTATTAAAATATAAACCCGCCGGTGAGCGGGTTTATACAAGGTTAGTAATTATATGAGCGTTTAATACCAAATACTAAAAGTAATACTGTTTATTTTTTGTGTACTGGAACCAGACTTCATTGCGCCCTGTAATTCTTTTTTATCAAACTCATTGTACCAGGTATAAGCAAATCCCCCAATATTTTTTATTTTCCCTTTATTGATCTTATCATCAAAAATACTGTAGTAGGTTAGCGCTGTGTTGCCAATGGATTTTAATTTTCCATGGTATGTTTCATTATCGTAAGATGCAAAATAAACAAGGGCGGTATTACCTGCGGATTTTAATTTTCCTTTGTAACTTTCATTGTCATAATCCATGTAATAATCCAGCACCAGTATTCCTATTGTCTTTACTTTCCCCGTTTGTGTTGCAGGGTAGGCTGAACTGTAGTAAGTGATATTACAGCTACCGATACTTTTTACTTTACCCTTGATATCCGGGTCAGATTCGGCGCCATAATAATCCACTCTTCCCATATACGGATCAAGTTTACCCTGGTAATAACCCATGCGGCCGGGTTGCATTTCCATACCCCATTCCACTATGTTTCCTTCCGGGGATATTTTGATCATTACCTGCTGGTCGGTTAAAAAAGAAAAGGAGGTTAGTGTAGTTGCCCCGGTAAGTGAAACCTGGCTTAAGGATTGTGAAAAACCATAAAGTGTAAATAAGAAGAGGAGTACCGATAAAAAATATTTTCTCATATGGATAATTGTAACGTGAAATTATAAAATTTCCGGCATATTTTCTATAACCCGGTCACTTAATTAAAACGTTCTTTTGCTGCCATTGTTGCTTTGTAATGGTATAAATATAATCCAGTTTAGCAGGTTCGCCGTAATAAGCCATTTCCATTTCACCTGTTTTTACAGCACCGAATCTTTCTAAAGATATTTGCGACCGCTTGTTCACTGCGCCGATATAAAAAGTAACAGTTTCAACAAACCGGAATATATGATCCAGCATTAAATTTTTCAATGCATAGTTGTGCCCGCTGCCCCAGCAAGTGCGGATAAAAAAAGTGTAGCCAATGGAAACAACCTGTTTCGCAGCATCATAATCACTGTATCTTGAACTACCAATGACCTCAAGCGTACGTGCATCCTTTACTAAAAATGCACCTCCCGATTCCATGGCGCCTTTAAAATAATTTTCAAATTCTTCGCGTTTGTACCTGTTTGTGTTGGGATGCTGTTCCCAGATAAGCGGGTCCGAAGCTGCAGCATACAAAACTTCGAAATCGGGTAGCGTAAGCGGCACTGCTGTAACCAATTCGTTTTGGAGGGTGGGCTGAAAATCAATTATAGGGTTAACCATACTATTCATATATTAATTGTTTGTCTTTAGGCATAAAATGTTTTATTGGAAGCTCACCTATTGCAAAATTAATTGATTTGCCACAGAAATATACCCACTTACACGGACGATGATAACAGCATTATTTTTTTATTTTGCCTTATCAATTACTAACATGAAAAAAATTACGAGCCTCGTTCTTGCTTTGTGTATATATAGCCAGTTAGTACATGCGTTGCCGCCCGACGATAGACAAATGACCATTGGCACGGTATTCAATTATGCGGTAAAGGAAGGCAGCCTTTCTTATATAGTAAAGTTAACGGTTACCGAATGGGATAAGGTTGGAAATATACAGCTACAATGGCAGGCTTCAGGTGGTAAGAACTTTAAAGGACTAACAGTACAACCTTACTTATCACTGGAGTTGGCAACGGAGATGAAGATACAATTGAAAGCGGGTAAAGAAACTTTAACCAATGATGCCTGCCGATGGTTCACCGGGTATGAGACCTATGATTTTTTGTACAATCTTGGTATGGAAGCAGCGTTAAAAATTGATGACAAGACTTTAATTTTTATAGCCAATGAAGACGATACTGAAAAAGATATCCTGTATAATAATGTTAATACAACTATGAACTATGCAGAAGGCACAAAATCTTCAGCAACTGCAACCATAACAATAGGCTTTATTGAATATGCTGACAGGATCATTGTTCTGGATAATTATGTGAATGAGCAATTTTCGATCAAACTGGTTTCAATACAAAGCCCCGGGCAAAAAGCGACAGCAAAGACTAACAAGACTACAACGGAAATGGCGGATGAGATCATAAAATCAATGGCACCGAAAAACCCTGTACCATTGAAGAAAATGGAAGCTGCAAAATTTGCTAACATAAAATCCCGTTATCCCTTATTGGCAACTATTGAAAATTATGATGCTACCAACGATGGTAAAATCGCCAAGCCTATTACCGAAACATATGAATTCCGTTATGAGCACAAAAGCCCGAACCCTCCTTCGTTGATTGATTGCTTTACAGCCGATCTCCAGATCTTGTACAAGCAAAAAGACAATTATGGTATTGTCGCTGCGGAAAGCATCGGCAGTAAAAGCCTGCCGTCAGCCACAGCTAAAAAAATATTGGAAGTTTATTTGAATAAGGAATATCGTAATATCCCTGGCTACAGGCCATGGACGCATTGGCGTTTTGTAAAAAGTCTTACTGAAAGTCAAAGAAACCAGTTAGCAATAGAACTGCAAGGGTATATTGCGCAATATGGTTTTAGTGAGTAACTGATCTCCCGTATCCTGACAGCAACGTTCTTTTTTTAAACGTTGCTGTCTGCATTCAATTATGCATATCTTCTTCTGGAAACAATACTCCTTTTCTGGCGCTGGATATTCCAAAGATCAGCCGCCGTAAAATGTTTTTCCTGGTTGATACCAAAGGCCAGTGTTTCTTTAACTACAGTAGTTAATACTTTTGTTTCGCTTTTGCTTATTGTGGTGAATAAGTCTTTGTTTTGAGTGTTCATGACGTTGAGTTTTTATGATTATACTTTTTGTTTTCGGCAACCTTATTTTTTGATTACCTTGATACCACAAAGATACAATCGATTTAGTACTATGCAAAACAAAGTAGTATAGATTAAACTAGTATTATCCATCCAATAATACCTATATTTAGTAATTATTGATTGATTTTAAATATTGTACGTGTACTATAAATTTTACATTAGTTATTTTATTCAATTTTACGAGCGGTAAATATTTAGGTTAACCGGTTATACCATTATTGATAGTATCCAAATACCCTCTAACAATCGCCCTCCTGTAATTACTTTTTAATCGATACACACCCAATGCTATTACAAAATAAAACCAGGATCATGTATTCAGCTTCCCGTGGTCATTGTTTCCCTGGATCGATACAGATAAATTGTACCTGCAACTTGATTTTTCACCTAAAAATAATTTTATGAAAAAGATATTAATATTACTCTGTCTCTTCCCTGTGCTGAACAACTACGCTCAAAAATGGGAGAAAAATTATGATTTCGTAGACAATTGCTTGTGCGGTCTTTCAAAAGTGAAAAAGAATGATAAAATAGGGTATGTAAATAAACAGGGTATTGAAGTGGTGAAATTACAATACGATGAAGGCCTTAGTTTTCATGATGGTTATGCAGCGGTAAGAAAAGGAGTAAGCTGGTTATATATCGACAGTACAGGCAAGGCAATAACAGCAGCACTTTTTGAAGATGCCGGGAGTTTCAATAATGGTCTTGCAGCTGTTTCAAAAAACAATCTATTTGGCTATATAAATACGCAGGGAGAAGTAGCTATCCAATTTAATTACTCAAATGCCCGCAGTTTTTCCGAAGGACTTGCACCTGTAGCGAATGCAAAAGGTTTTTGGGGTTATATAGATAATAAAGGCACCTGGTTAATAAAACCTGTTTATGATTTTTCAGATTCTTTTGAGAATGGTGAGGCGAGGGTAATTAAAGAAGGAAAGGTATTTTACATTAATAAAGAGAACAAACTGGTGCGTGAATGATGATCCTTCATTCGTTACCAGAAAAAACCGCTTCACCTGGCAGATGAAGCGGTACTAATAATTTTTTACTGCATTTACTTTACAGGAATGATACTAACTGCACAACCTCCACCCCTGGCTAACTTCAGGCTCAGCACCGTTTTATTATCCACTGACTGTTTTGTGATCTTATATGCTGCCGGATTTTTTTCGTAGTCGGCATCATCTGCATCTGCATAAATAGTAGCGGTATATTTTTTACCAGCATCTAAAAAAGAAAGATTCATGGTAGCCGTTCTTGCATTCTCGTTAGTAATGGCTCCGGCAAACCATTTAGCGGTGCCTTTTGCTTTTCTTGCTTCGGTTATATATTCTCCCGGCTCTGCCTCCAAATATTTGCTGTCATCCCAGTCCACTGCAACATCTTTGATGAACTGGAAGGCATCCATTTTCTTTTCATAAGCCTCCGGAAGATCCGCCGCCATTTGTAAAGGGCTGCAGATAGTAACGTAGAGGGCCAGTTGCTTTGCCAATGTAGTATGTATGGTTTCTTTTTTATTCTTATCCCAGTAATTTAATTCCAGCTGAAAGATACCGGGTGTATAATCCATCGGCCCGCCCATGAAACGGGTAAAAGGGAAGATCGTTTCATGTCTTGGTTTATTGCCTTCGCTCCACGCATTGAATTCCATGCCGCGTGCTGCTTCGCAGGCTAACCAGTTGGGGTAAGTGCGGCATAATCCTGTTGGACGAACCGGTTCATGTGCATACAGCATAATTTTATATGAAGCCGTTTTTTGTGCTACCCGTACATAATGATTTACCATCCACTGCCCGTCGTGGTGTTCCCCACGCGGAATGATATGCCCTACATAGCCCGTCTTTACTGCATCGTAGCCATTTGCTTTCATAAATCGGTAAGCAGTATCCATCTGCCTTTCATAATTGGTAACAGATGCCGATGTTTCGTGGTGCATAATCATCTTTACTTTTTTTGATGCCGCATAGCGATGGAGTTCCTTCACATCAAAATCCGGGTAAGGTGTAACAAAATCAAATACATTTTCTTTGTATTGCCCAAACCAGTCTTCCCATCCTACGTTCCATCCTTCTACCAATACGCCGTCAAAACCATTCCTTGCGGCAAAGTCGATATAACGTTTAACATTAGCCGTAGTTGCACCATGCTTACCCGAAGGCTTCAGGTTTGCCGGATCAAAGCTGCTGGCATTCTGGCTGCCCGCATAATCCCATGTCGACTTGCCTACATGCATTTCCCACCACACACCTACATACTTGGTGGGCTTTATCCAGCTGGGATCTTTAATAACTGAGGGCTCGTTTAAATTTAAGATGGTATGCGATGCCAAAATATCGGTGGCTTTATCAGAAACAATGATCGTTCTCCACGGTGTTTTTGCGGGTGTTTGTAAATAGGCTTTGTTACCCAATGCATCCGGTACCAGTTTGGAAGTTAATGTAAAAGATGTTTTATCAATATGCAGGTTCATGGCAGGGTAATTCACCAGCGCCGCTTCATGAATGTTAATATACAAGCCTTCCGAAGATTTCAGCATCAATGGTGTTTGTACAGCGTCTTTATCAAAGAACTGGTGGGCAAATATACTCGCTGCATATTTGGGGTCTTCACCATTCACTTCGTCAAGATTAGTAACATTAGGACTGAATTCATTACTGTCGTAATCGCCGGGTATCCAGAAAGCTTTATGATTACCCGTAAGATGGAATGCTGTTTTCTCCTCCGCCACTATAAAATGTTTCAGGTTCTTTTGTTCAGGAAATTCATAACGGAAGCCTACCCCATCGTCAAATACTTTAAAAACAATATTGAATTCTATATCGGCAATTTTCTGGTTAAGCTTCACCGTTAGCTGTGCATAATTATCCCGTATTTCTTTTACATCACCCCAAACCGGTTTCCAGGTAGTATTGGAACTGCTTTGCACAGCAGTAATAACTTTAAGGCTACCCGCTAATGACGGCAAAGCTTTATCCGTCATAGTTTCTTTTAATTCCAGCCCAAGACCGGAGGGTAGCATCACCCGCTTGCTTTTATAGTTCACTTCATACATCGGTGCGCCATTATCATCCAGCCAAAAATTCAACACCATATTTTTATTGGGGGAACTGACCATGGTTTTGCTCTGAGCAAAAGCCGTAGCAGTAATCATAACTGCACACGCAGCAGCAAGCAATCTTTTATATAGCATCATTTTTAATTTAGAAGCTAAATTTATTGATTATTGTGCAGCGGTTACACTATTCGGAAAAGTTGTTGAGGGCAAGCAGGGCAAATTGATCACCTATAACGTTTGCAGTTAATAAATAAATGGCCGGGAAGTCTATTTTTTTCCTGTAGCTGCCCAAAAGATACCGCCATACAAATGATTTAAGAACACAGGGTCACTATACACTGCAGGCAAATGGCCGAGGGCAGTATAGAAAGACCTGCCGCCATCATAATAATGGTACCAACTGATGGGATGAAGTTTACCCATACCTTCTCCTTTCTTATTCTGTGAGGCCCAATCTGCTTTGGTATCATAAGTAGATTCGTCAACAGCGAGAATATATTTAAGATCCGAAACTTTTTCAGGACCAAATTGATACCATTCGTCGGTCCATAATTTATTATTGGCAAAACCCTGCAGTCCGGGAAATTTATCATCAATTATATTTAGTCTGGCCGTTTGTATTAGCGGGTGAATATAAAACATGCGGCCCACTAATTTATTATACCAATCCCAATCGTACTCCGTATCTGATGCACTGTGTATGCCCACATACCCTTTACCGGATTGAATAAAACGTTCCATTACTTTTTGCTGTGCCGAATCAAAAATATCGCCGGTGGTATTTAAAAATATGATTACCTGGAATTGTTCTACATATTTATCCGTAAACCCTTTGGGGTCCTCCCACAATACCACGTCAAAAAAATTCTTTACACCGAGTTCCTTAATGGCAATAACTCCATAGTGCAAAGATTCGTGGTGCCAGCCCCTTGTAGTAGTAACCAGCAACGCTTTAAATTGTTTTTGCGCTAAAGCGTTGTTAAGCAGGCTGGCCTGGATGAACACAAAGAGAAAGAAATATTTTTTGATTTTCATACTAGCAATTTTATTTAGGTTATGAAGATAATTGAATATTAGGAATACCCGTTTACCTTGCATAGCAATTACCATGATATTTTAAACAGCAGGCATGCTTTGGGCAGGATGCAATTGCTTTTTGTGCAGCAGCTTTATAAGTTCTATGCATAAAAAGCTTCCAATGGTAATAACAATCACCAGCAGCATTGCTTTCCATTGCAATGGGGCGGTTTTAAATATCGGCTGCATAAAAGGAACATACACGATCCCCAGTTGCAGCATAACTGTTACTATAATGGAACCCCACATTCCTTTGTTGGCAAATATTAAGGAAGAGAAAACAGCGGGATAAACAAACCTTACTGATAAAGCATTGGCCAACTGTACAAAACAGAGTACTGTAAAGACCATTGTTTGCTGCGTCTTAACATCGTATCCCCGGTTGGCTGCCCACCATTGAACAAAGAGTGCGGCGCCAGCGATAATTGACCCGGTAAGTAAAATTTTTGAAACCATTCCGCCTGCAAATAAATTTTCTTTAGTTGATCGCGGAGGCCTGGTCATAATATCTTTTTCTGCCGGTTCGGCCACAAGGGCTAAGCCCGGCAAACCATCCGTAACCAGGTTTATCCATAGCAGGTGGATGGGTAATAAAGGAATAGCAAAACCTATAATGGGTGCAAAGAAGATCGTTAATATTTCCCCGAGGTTGCAGGACAGCACATACAAAATAAATTTCCTGATATTTTCATAGATTCTCCTGCCCTCCCGGATAGCTTTTACAATTGTTGCAAAATTATCATCCAGCAAGATCATATCCGCCGAATCTTTAGACACATCAGTTCCTGTGATGCCCATTGCCACACCAATATCCGATTGTTTCAACGAAGGTGCATCATTTACGCCATCACCTGTCATAGCCACAAACTCCCCATTTTGCTGCAGGGCTTTCACTATATTTAATTTTTGTTCAGGAGATACCCTCGCATATACTGTAGTGCTTTTTACAATTTCATTAAATGCTTCAGCTGGTAATTTATCAAGGTCCGAACCGGTTACCACGCCCTGGTGCCCTTCTTCGATCATGCCCAAACGTGTAGCTATCGCAGCGGCAGTCAGCGGTTGATCGCCCGTTATCATTACCGAATTAATGCCCGCGGTTTTGCATTCTTTAATCGCTGCTATCACTTCTTCCCTCGGTGGATCGATCATCGCTGTCATACCCAAAAAATCCAGGCCGTTTTCAACAGCATTTTCTATTTCCCCCGGATCATGATCAAATATTTTATATCCAAAAAATAACACCCTTAAACCATCAGCAGCCCATGACCGGTTTTTAATTAACCATCCGGGAACCTGCTCTTTATATTTTTCTCCGAGTACTTCTGCCATTTTTACCGGGGCACCTTTGGTAAATAAAATCCATTTATCTTCATGACGGTGCAAAGTACTCATCCGCATTCTTTCCGAATCAAAAGGCAATTTTGCAAGCAAGGGAAATGCCGCATCTGATCCTTCTTTCGTATGCCCCTGCTCCAATGCATGATCTACCAATGCCGTTTCTGTTGAATCTCCCAATAAACCATCTTCCGAAAACCTTACTTCGTTACTCAATACCATGGCATGTTTCAGCAGATCTTCTTTACCCGCCACTGCTTCCATTTTTTCCACCGTCATCACATTCCGGGTAAGCGTTCCCGTTTTGTCGCTGCAGATGTACGTAACCGAACCAAGGGTTTCTACTGCTGGCAGCTTTCGCATCAGCGCATGCTGTTTTACCATTCTCCTGGCACCCTGGGCCAATGCAATGGTGATCACTGCAGGCAGTGCCTCGGGCAATGCAGCAACGGCCAAAGACAACGCAGTGAGAAACATTTCAAAGGCCGGTACACCACGCCAAATGCCAATACCAAATACTATAGCACAAATTACTATTACAATTACTGCCAATTGTTTACTGAAAACCGCAAGCCTTTTTTGCAAAGGTGTTTTTTGGGAGGCTACTTTCAGCAGGCCCGCGATCTTTCCAATTTCAGTGTTCATGCCAATAGCCGTAACGACGGCTTTTGCGGAACCATTACTAACGATGGTACCCTTAAAGATCATATTCTGTTGATCGCCCTGAACAAGATTTTCTGCAGTAAGCGGAACGGTTATCTTTTCAATTGAATGGCTCTCGCCGGTTAAGGAAGCTTCCCCGGTTTTAAAAGAATGTACTTGAATTAACCGGGCATCTGCAGGAACAATATCGCCGGCCTCCAATAAAATAATATCTCCCGGCACCAACTGGCCTGCTTCAATTTTTGCAGGATTATTATTGCGGATTACTACCGCGAACTGTGCCGCCATTTTTTGCAGCATACGGATGGATTGTTCCGCATTATATTCCTGGTAATAACCAATCCAGGCATTGCCCATAATGATGGCCAGTATTACAAAAGCATCCGTATGCTCGCCCACCAAAAATGAAATAACAGCAGCCCCGATCAATATAATGATCATTACGTCGGTAAACTGTGAAAGAAGAATGGATAACTTAGTTTTTTGTTTAGCTTCCTGCAGGGCATTGGCACCAAATTCTTTTTGCAATGCTGCGGCGCTGTCGTTAGTTAAACCAGCTGCAGTTGTTTTAAGCTGCGCAAGAGTTTCCCCGGTAGTATTTTGATAGAAGGTCTTCATCAATGGTTTGCATAGCCTGCATCTATTACTTCTTTATAAAGTTAGGTAACATTTATCGTGCAACCCGTAATGATATCTATCCCGTGGAAATATATAGCCTTTGTTGAAAAATAAAGCAATGAAAGTATTACTAGGAAAAAAAGTATCCCGTAATAATTTTAAATACCCAGTACCGTTTTCAACTTATTATACCCGGCTTTACTTACCGGTAATTGTGTACCGGAAGTGAGTAAGGCCATATGGCTGTCTTTTTCGTAAGGCGTGATGCGGGTGATGAGTTGTGCATTTACAATATAGGAACGATGGATACGGATGAATTCCTGCGCCGGCAGGCTCTCTTCAAAATACTGCATGGTCTTCTTTTTTAAAAAATGCCCTTCTGCAGTAAATATCTTTACATAGTCATCCGCGGCTTCAATATATTGTACCTGTTGCAAAGGAATGATCTTTATTTTACCGCTATCTTTTACTACTATCCTGTGGCTTTGCGTGGCAATGGTTTGTAAAGCAGTGGCTGCAACGGCCTGAGCCATGTTATTTTTTTGCAAGAACATTTTTTGAATGGCTTTATCAAAACGTTCTTTGCTGAATGGTTTCAATAAATAATCTGCGGCATGCGCATCAAAAGCCCTGATCGCATACTCTTCAAAAGCTGTAGTGAAAATTACGAGTGGTGGATTATCTACCAGTTCAAGCATTTCAAAACCATTGATCTTCGGCATTTGTATATCAAGAAAAACCAGGTCAGGTTGCTGTTGCTGAATCGCTTTGAGGCCTTCGAAACCATCGTTGCACTCTTCTGCCAAAACGATATCCGTGTAAGGCAGCAGGTATTCTTTTATTATCGACCTAGCCAAAGGTTCATCGTCTATTATTATCGCTTTCATCATTTCAATTTAAAAACTATTTATCTTTTATTACCCGCTGCCATTTGAGGAATACTTATTACTGCAACAAATAGCTGCGCTTCTTTTATTATCTGCAGCAGATCCTGTCTACCAAAAATTAAAAACAAGCGCCGCCTGATCGATGCAATACCAAAGCCTGTTCCCTTTAAAGGCATTGCGGTTGTTTCGTCGTAAGGGTTTTGCACCACCACTTCAAGCAGTCCATTATGTACTTTTGCCGAAATCAATATCTCCACTTCACCAATGGTATCGTACAGGCCAAATTTAATAGCATTCTCCACCAATGGCTGCAATAACATGGAAGGGAGCATCATTGCCATTGCGGCTTCTTCACAATCGGTTTTAGACTGCAGCCTGTAACCAAAACGAACTTTTTCAATATCCAGGTACAGCTGTAAATAATCCAATTCATCTTTAAGGCTTACCCATTGCAGCCCTTCATTGCGTAAAGTGCCGCGTAAAAAATCAGACAGTTGCTGAATCATGTGCCGTGCTTTTTCGGGCTGCTGGCCGGTTAATGCACTGATCGAATTCAAGCTGTTAAATAAAAAATGGGGTTGCAGTTGCTGCCTTAGTTTATTCAGTTCTGCATCACGGGCCAGTTTCTCCATATCTGACCTGCGCTCGTTTTCTTCCTGCTGTTCTTTTTGGGTGTACCATAATATACTCAATAAGGTATTGCAGGCCATCATTAAAAATGCCACGGCATACCGTAACACCAGTGTACGTTGCAATAACAGCAGGTAGGCGTTGTCGTTCCTGTAAATACCTCTCAGGATAAAATTAACCAATGCCATCCACAAGGCACTTAACGCAAATGACATCACCACTACGTAAAGGTATTTTTCTTTTTTGGGAAGATAATACCGCATGTTGCTGATGATAAAAAGGCAAAAGCCACTCAATAAAATATAACTTACCGCAGCATCTACCAGCGCTGTATCTGCATTTACCCCGAAATATTTCAATACCCATACCTGTATGCCGGCCCATACCAACCAGCATGCAACAAATACAACCGCTGTATTTAGTTTACTATTTCCTCTTTTATTTTTATAGGCCAATACTCCTGTAGTTTAAATAATAGCAAATGCATGAATCCCCTGTTCTAATAAGTTATTCGCCTTTTGCTGCGTATTGCGAATGTACAGCTCTGCATCTGTATCTTCATTCATAAAAGACCATAGTTCGGCGCCATCAGATAATTTATTTACCGGTAATATCTCCGTTACATCAATAAATTTCCATTGTATGGGAAGCCCGTTATTAACGATATTTAATGTTTCCCTTTCGCCGATCAGCCTTGCCTTATAAAATGCATGCAGTGCATCCTCGGCAACGATCAAACGCAGTTGTTCATTGAATTGGGGCGTATGCTGCCCGCTGCCGCAGAGAAATTGATAGACCAGTTTTGCCATGTACCAGTTCATTACAGGATAGTTTTGCAGTAAATGAATACTTGATTAATAACTTTTGATCTCAATGCCGCCGAATATCACGGAACCTCTTAATGTTAATACTTTTCCGGTACCCGCCGCCCCGGTAGTGGCGTTATATTTTCTTTTATCATCCACGCCATGGAATACACCATCAACCTCATTGTACACTACCCAATGCGGGGGTATTATTAATTTTACTCCGCCAAACACCACTTCAAATCTTATTTCCGCACTTCCCTGAATATCCGCTTGCGTGAGATCAATGTCAGCACCGCCAAATACACAGCTTATTTTTCCGCCCTGGAAATTTTTAGACACGATATTTCTTTTAACACCACTGAAAACAGAGGCAAGCCTGAGCCGGTCACTGCTATCACTGGCATAGCTGCTGCCGCTGACGGTTTCCCGGGTGCCGGTTATGGCATCCGGGTCATTTTTTTTTTCGTCATCCCTGTCACTCATCCAACCATGCCTATGCGGACGGAGGATAAAAAGTATACCTACTGCGATGATCACTACCGGCCAAAAATAAGGCGCCAACCTTATCCCGGGAATAAATCTATCGAGCAAAAAAAAGCCGCCGATACCCATTAGAATGATCCAGGTATTGTTCCTGAAATTGTGTTTAAAGCCACTATAAATACCCACCAGTATGAGTATAACCGGCCAGCTAAAAAGCCAGTAAGGCAAAGGAAAACCTGCATTGCGTAATAATAATGCAGCACCTACGCCTACCAAAATTAACCCAGCCATAATCCTGCCCTCCTGCCTTTTCTTGTCCCTGAAATTATTGTCCATTTTTTGTTGTTTTGTTACACAAATGTATATTAGGTTCATAGCCCGCAGAAACGGCATTAGGTTATTGCAGCAAAAAAGTCGGCGAATACCCTCTTTTTTACGGTGAGATCAATAGGTAAAGGTGTGAATAATGTAATTTTTTGCTGAAGTTGTATAACAGTTTTTACTGCAGAATGCTGGAACTTTATATGGCGACTATCGTATTGAATATCAACTGTAAAAATTCAACCTGAAAACAGCATATGACTCCAAAAACAAACCCGATAAAAAAAGAAGAAGAGGTAAAACAAAATCCTGATCCGCATATCACGCAGGACTACCCGGGCTTTCCGCATCTTCCTTCTACCAAAGAAAGTATTACGCCCCTAACAGGAGAAGAGAAAAAATTAGCAGGCGCTTTCAATAAACGAAAACCAAAGAAAACATATGGCGGCTGATGATCTCTTTACCGTTTTAATCAGGAGAACCCCACGGCAGCGCCTATTGAATAGATTATTTAGCACAGGAATGTAAAGATGTCTTACAAAAAAAGCATACGAAAAACAGCAAAGATTCTATTGTACATTGCGGGAAGTGTATTGTTACTGGTTTGCCTTTTTTTTATTTTCATCAATCTTCCCGTAGGCAAAAAGATAGTAAAAAACAGGATACAGTCTTACCTCGAAGATAAATTCAAGAGCAGGGTTTCGATTGGTTCTGTTGATTACAGTTTACCCAAATGGATAGAGATAAATAATGTTTACATTGAAGACCAAAAAAAAGATACACTGATTTTTGGTGAAAAGATCTCGGTTGATATCAATATGCTGCGCCTGGTATCCGGCTACACTGATATTAAAAAACTGGCGTTTAAAAATATTTTCTTAAATGTAAACAGGAATGAAAAGGATTCGTTTTTTAATTTCCAGTTCGTTATAGATGCATTTGCAGGCAATAAGAATGCGGCAAAAGTGAATAAGGATACTGCATCAATGCAATTGACTTTAGACAGGCTGGTATTTGACCACGTCCATCTTCGCTTTGCGGATAAGAACGGCGGCTCGGATTTTACTGCTGCGATTGACACGCTTGATGCCACCCTCAATACTTTTCAACCCGACAGAACAAGATTTGTGATCCGGGATTTTATCGCCTCGGGGATTGATTTCTTCATGAATACTTATAAAGAAACAATTGTATCCAATACAACTGCAGCAGCCGACAGTACTAAAAGCCCGTCAAGCGGACTGTACGTAACTGCCAATCATTTTAATATCAGGGATATAAATGTAATTACTGAAAATAAGATCTCTGGTTTATATTATGCCAATACCATTACTCATCTTGGTTTGACCAATGCATTATTTAATCTTAATGCGGCAACAGGCATTGCCGACAGCCTGCTGCTGGACAGTGCTGTTATACGGTTCACTAACCCGAAAAGAAATATACCCCAATTTAAGGTTAGCAGTGCTGATACTGCCGTTGTATCCTGGGTGATAAAAGCCAAAGCGCTTTCTTTGAAGAATAATTTTATCCGGTATGATGATAACAACCTTGCCAAAACAGCTGGCTTCGACTTTGGCCATTTCAATACAAAAGAACTTACAGCACGCATATCAAACTTTGAATATTCTCCAGATAAAACCGCTGCATTTGTCAAGCAACTTCATTTTAAAGATACGAGCGGTTTTGAACTGGACAGCCTGCACGTAAATTTTGTATTGTCGGATGCTGCCTTATCTGCAAAAGAATTATATGTGCAATCGAAGTCATCCCTTTTAAAAGATGCCATAGAAATAAAGTATGACAGCATTGCTGGTATTACTGCCCATCCGCGCAGCAGTTCACTGGATGCGGTGCTGAACAATTCCACCATTGCGTTCAACGATCTCTATCTTGTTGCACCTTTTTTAAAAAGATCTTTTTCACCACAGCAATTTGCTGGCATGGTTGTTCATCTCAATACCGAACTGCACGGCAACCTTGCCCGTGTTTATTTGCCTTATTTACAATTAACAGGACTTTCGAGCAGCAGTTTAAATGCTCATGGCACTTTATACAATCTCACGGATGCGAATAAATTTTCTTATGACCTGTACATTGATAGAAGCAATGTGTTAAAATCGGATCTTTTAAAATTTGTCCCTCCCAAAAATCAATTATCTTTTGCAAACTTACCTTCCGTATTCAGCCTGTCAGGTCATATCACCGGCAATAAAAATAATCTTGTTGCAGATGTGCGAACCACCGGTAAGGGTGTAACATTAAACGGGATATTCAATTTAAAGAATATCACGGATCCTTCAAAACTGAAGTATGACTTTGCAATTCGCAGTGGCAGTATTGATAAGAATATTATCATGGGCTTTATTCCAACCGGTAAGTTGCCACCGCAAATTAAGCTGCCTGCTAGAATGAATTTCAGCGGGAAGTTTAGCGGAGACGTCAATAGTTTTGTTGCTGACCTGAAGATCAATGACAGCTATGGCAACGCTACGGTAAAAGGCTTTATGCGCAATATGACCAACCCCGATGCAGCAACGTATGACCTGCTCATTACTACCAATAATTACGATATAGGAAAACTGGTGAGCCAGGACAGTGTATTGGGAAAAGTTACCGGCTCCTTTACTGCAAAAGGCACGGGCTTTGATTATAAAACGATGCGGTCTGCCATCAACGCTTCTGTGCAGCAACTGCAGTATAAAAAATATAATTACCAGCACGCTGAAGTGTACACTGTTTTCAACGCCGGGATAATTGACAGTAAAGGTTCTATCAACGACAGCAGCCTTACCCTGCACTACGATGTAAAAGCAAACCTGCAAAAGGAATATCCCTCTGTAAATGGTTTTGTAAGAGTAGATACGGCACAGTTACAAAAACTCCACCTCTACAAAGAGGCATTAAATTTTTCATTTGCAGCCAATTTGCAGGCCAATAATACAACGCCCCGAAATCTTGATATTAATGTGCTGATTGATTCCATTAAAATGCAAAAAGGCAAACAGTTTTATGCGCTCGACAGTATTATATTGACCGCTGCATCAGCAGCGGGAAAAGATGATATTAAATTCAGGTCACCTTTTGCCCTATTGCATGCTGCCGGCGCTTTTGATTATGATAAAGTGGGCGATGCCATCGTACAGTATGTGAATCATTATTATAAATTACCCGTGGCTGTAATGGCAAAAAATATTCCCGACCAGCAACTGGTATTCGAAGGCACTATTATTAATCATCCGTTGTTGCTAGGACTTATACCTGACCTGAAAGCATACGATAATATCAATTTCAAAGGAAGTTTTGCTTCGGCTGACCGCGACAGTGCGTTAAATCTCAGTGTAGGTATGCCCTATCTCGCCTATCAAAACAATTCATTGCGCAATGGTAATATTAATATCGCTTCTAAAAATGAGCACATCAACTACGCTATTAATTTTGATACGTTAAATTATGCTGCCAATACATTCTATGGCAGCAGGTTAAACGGCAGTGCTGCCAATGATAGCGTTTCAGTAAGCGCCATTACCAAAGATAGAAGCGGTAAGGACTGGTTTGGATTGAAGGCATCCTTATATGCGAAGGAGGACAATTATTCTTTCCGGTTAAAAGATAGTTTGCTGCTGAATTATGAAAGATGGAAAGTGGCCACGGATAACTATATCAGCTACACGCCGCAGGGATTGATCGTACACAATTTTATGATCACCAGTGATACGGCAAAGATACAAATCAACAGCAGGCAGGAAATAGCCAATAGCCCTATCGACATTACCATTGATAATTTTAACTTAAAAAGTATCAGTGCTATTGCCAGCAAAGATACGTTGCTGGCATCCGGTATTATGAATGCCAAAATTGAAGTGAATGACCTTCATAAAAATATACCGGCATTTACGGGCAACCTCACTATTACCGAACTTGCTATACTGCAGCAGCCGCTCGGCCTTGTAACTGCGTATGCCTCCAAGCAATCAGAAAATAACATTACCGCTACAGCTAGCCTCCAGGGCCATGGCAATGATATTACAGCAACAGGAAATTATTATTTGAATAACCCGGATCAGCAATTTGATGCGTCGGCTCAAGTGAAAAAATTAAATCTTGCCAGCCTGCAGGGATTTACGGGCGGACAAATAAAAAATGCTACCGGCAATATATTTGGTAACCTCAGCGTCGAAGGTAAATTTGCAGACCCGAGGTGGAAAGGAGAATTAAATTTTGACACGGCCAGGTTTACCATTGCACAATTAAATACGGGCTACAAGATTAGTGGCCAAAAGATTGTTTTAGATTATCCTGCCATTACCTTCAATAATTTTATTATTAAAGATTCCATGGACCATGAAATGAAGATCGATGGTAATATCGCCATGAACCAGGCAAAAAGTTTTGACCTTAAACTCGATATCAATACACTAGATTTTGTTTTGCTGAATGCCCCCAAAGCGATCAACAATGAATTGTACGGTTTTGCGGCTGTAGATGCTAATATCTCCGTTAGTGGCACTTCCGTTTCACCTAACATAGAGGGAGATATTTTTGTACAGGATCAAAGTAATGTTACCATAGTAATTCCACAAACAAGTTATAGTAAAAATGAGGGTAAAACAATTGTCCGGTTCATCGACCGCGATACTTTTGACATCAATCCCCCGGTGATGCCTTTTGTAGAAGAAAAAGAAACGCAGTCGGGTTTTGCTCAATTTTTAAATTATAACCTGAACATAGAAATAAAGAAAGCCGCTTCCCTAACGATCATTATTGATCCTGCAACGGGTGACCAGATAAAAGTACAGGGTGATGCCCAGTTGAATGCAGGTGTTGACCCGGGTGGCCATATTGTACTTGCCGGCAATTATGAACTCGATAATGGCTATTACCTGTTCAACTATCAATTCCTGCAGCGGAAATTTATTCTATCACGGGGCAGCACTATTGCTTTTGGCGGAACTCCAATGCGTGCAAGGCTCGACGTTACTGCCGCCTATACTGTAAATACTTCTGCCAAAGACCTGCTGGGCAATGAAGTGGGGAGCGTAGATCCTTTACTGGCCAATTCTTTTAATCAAAAAATTCCTTTTAAAGTAATACTTTATTTAACCGGCGAGTTAAGCAGGCCTACCATAAAATTTGATATCCAATTACCCGATGACAACCTGGTGATCAGTAATGAAATGAAAACCACTATTGACAATAAGCTCGCACAGATACGCGGAGACGAAGCTGCAACCAATAAGCAGGTGTTTTCTTTATTGCTTCTGAACAGGTTTACCGGCGAACAAAGCAGTGATTTCTTCCGGGGTAATGGTACAGATTTCACAGACATAGCCCGGCAGAGTGTAAGCCAGTTTTTATCTTCAGCATTGAATGAAATTGCCGGCAACTTATTAAAGGGTATCGATATTGATCTTAACCTCAACAGCTTCCGTGATTACAGCAATGGCGGCAATGCCCAACGCACTGATCTTAATGTAGCATTGACCAAAAGGTTCCTGAACGATAAGCTAAGCATAACCCTTGGAGCAAATATTGGTGTAGAGGGCCAGGATGCATCCGGGAAGGGCAATAATAATTACATCCCTGATATCACCATTGGATATAAATTAACAAAGGATGGTAAATACCTGTTAAGGGCCTATCGAAAGAACCAGTTTGAAGTAGTATTGGATGGTTATGTTGTTGAAACAGGATTGGGATTTGTGGTAACCATGGATTACGAAAACTTTACTGAACTATTTGGCAGGAGAAAGAAAAAAAAGGCATAATGAAGAACGGAATTTTTATAGCATTTATTTTATTACTGACGGTAACTTCCTGCAGTGTGCAGCATCGTTTACCCCCGGGCGAAAGATTATATAAGGGTGCGACTATAAAAGTAGAGAAGAACAGTGATGTAAAAACCAGCAGCAGGGCACTAAAAAAGCAATTGAACCTTGCCATACCACTTCGCCCCAATAAATTTTTATTTGGCCAGCCCTATAAAGTGTGGTGGTGGTATTTTCTCGGGGAACCTGATCCACAAAAGCAAGATAAGGGCTTAAGGGCTTTTTTACGAAGGAAATTGGGCGAACCTCCTGTTTTAAGCAGCAGGGTAAACGCCGGCGTTACTGCACAGAATATAGAGGCATTCATGGAAAACACGGGCTATTTTCATACAACCGTGCAGGGCGATACCGTCAATACAGGGTATTACACCAGGGCTTTGTATACAGCACAGGTACAACCCCAATACCATATTAAAAGCATCACCTGGGTAAGCGATAGTTCTGCGCTCTTAAAATTATTGGAGCAAAGGCAGAAAAGGGGGATTTTAAAAACGGGGCAGGTATACAAATTAAGCGATATCAGCGCCGAAAGAGACCAGCTCGACCTCTTCCTGAAAACAAAAGGCTATTATTATTTCAACCCCGATTACCTGATGGCTTATGCCGATAGCACCATTGGCAACCGGGGAGTGGCCTTGTACCTGAATGTAAAAAAAACTATACCCGAACAGGCAAAATATCCTTATGCTATTAATAAGATCGTGGTGTTTCCCAACTATTCTTTGGCTTCACCCGAACTGGACACTTCCAAATACGGCGTTGTAAAATACGACGGGCTAAGGATAAGGGACACCACTAAAAAATTTAATCCCCGTCTCTTTGCACAAACCATTACTTACAGGCCCGGCAGCCTGTACAGCAGCCGTTCGCAGAATACAACACTCAACCGCTTTATCAACCTGGGTGCTTTTAAATTTGTAAAAAACCGCTTTGAACCGGTAAAAGATTCGCCTCAGCTGCACCGCCTTGATGTATACTACTACCTGACTCCAGCGAAAAAAAAATCCTTACAGGCAGAAATAGATGCGTTTACAAAAGATAACAGCAATGTAGGTAGCCAGGTAAGTGTAAACTGGAAGAACCGCAATATTTTTCATGGCGCCGAATTACTCACCATTAAAGCCTATACCGGGGTAGAGATTTCTTCTGCCGGCTCGGCCGGGAATAATAACAGTTTTCGTATAGGCGGTGAGGCAGGTATAAAATTCCCGCGTTATGCCATTCCCTTCTTCCGCCTCAAGGAAAATAATTTTTATAACCCAAACACCAATTTGCTGGTAGGATATGAATTGTACAATAAACAATTATTCTATACTAAAAATTTATTCCGTGTACAATATGATTTTACCTGGAAACAAAATGCCAGTAACGAATACACGCTGGCGCCAATATCATTGAGTTACCTGAATGCCAGCAATGTAACGGATACTTTTTATAAGCAGGCGCTTGTAACGCCTGCCCTGTTGCTGAACGTATATTCAGAGGCGATCCTGGGCACTTTCTTTTCTTATACCTACAATAGTGCACGGCGCAGCAGGCTTAATAAATTTTATTTTAATACAAGTATTGATCTTTCAGGCAATATTGCAGGCCTTATAACCGGTGCAAAAAGTTTTCGGCAAAAAACGATATTCAACACGCCATTTGCGCAATACATAAAAACAGATTTTGACCTGCATTACACACGTGCCTTGCCCAATAAAATAGACTGGGCTAACCGCCTGCAGATTGGTATTGGCCTGCCCTACAATAATTCGTCGCTGTTGCCATTTACCAAGCAATATATTGTCGGTGGCTCAAATTCTATCCGTGGTTTCAGGGTGCGCAGCCTTGGCCCCGGTACGTATAAACCCACTGCGGAAGACCAGCGCTTTTTTCAGATCATTGGGGGCGACTATAAGTTTTTATTCAATACAGAATTGCGTGTGCCTTTTACCAAAGTGGTGGGCGGCGCAGTATTTGTTGATGCGGGCAATATCTGGACAAAAGATACTTTGATATTTGGCCCTGCCGGCAAACTGAGTAAAGATTGGATCAAAGAATTGGCTGTAGCTACCGGTGTTGGTTTACGCTTTGATGTAACTGTTTTAGTGATCAGGGTAGATCTTGGTATACCCTTAAGAAAACCTTACCTGGCAGACGGGCAAAGGTGGGTATTGAACCAGTTTAATTTTGGCAGCAGCGACTGGAGAAAAGAAAACCTTATTTTAAACATTGCTTTGGGCTTACCATTTTAAGTCGAGCATTTAATTCATCCGATTTTGAAAAAGTTTATTAAAATTTTGATTCCCGTTATCGCCCTGGCATTACTGGGCGGGTGGATCTACTGGCAACAACATAAAAAAAGTATTATTAAGAACAGCATCGAAAATGCAGTAAGTAAAGGAACAGACAGTTTATATTTCATTCACTACGACAGTTCTTCTATTGACGAGCTTAACGGTAATGCTTCTTTTTATAATGTAGCACTGCAATCAGATTCTTTACAAAGGCAGCTGAACCTTTTTGATACTGCCTCTGCAGCCACGCTGTACAATGTGCATATTGATGAAGTAACTGTAAGAGGTGCCAATATCCCTGCCTTGTTGAATAATAGCGGCGTGGATGCCAGCTCTATACAGATTATTCATCCCGTGGTATACATTATTAATTCAGGTAAAAAAGAACAACATGACTGGAACGCAGGTGATACCCTGGCAATTTATCAAAAATTGCTGGGCAAGTTCAATAAAATTCATTCCAACGAGATTATTGTAGAGCACGGCTTTTTAAATTTTGCGGATAAAACGGGCAACCCGCATACAGCCCTGAAAGATATTTCCATCCACTTAAAAAATTTCAGGATCGACAGCACAAAAGATTACAGTAATATAGTCAGCTATTTTATAAAAGACGTCGTGGTTAAAGTGAAAGAGATATTTTTAAAAGGAGAAAAGAACGAGGCCCGTTTTATGGATGTAGAATACAATGCACCTGGAAAATTCCTCTACCTTAAAAAATTTCAGCAAAAAAATAATGATAACCAGCTCGTATTCGATATCAACAGCACCAGCATCAATAATATCTCTACGGATTCTTTTATCCTGAGGCAACAACTGAAGGCCGAAGAACTGAAGTGTGATGGCGGTATGTTAAGCTTTTACCGCAAGCCTGTAAAAGATGCCAACGCGGGGAATGATGAAATTGAAATTGACAATAATTATTTTGATGAAGCGCAATTGAATAAAGTAACAATCGGCAATACCAGGCTGATGATCTACAATAAAGCAAAACCTGGCGCACCACCGTTTGTATTGACCAATGTTAAGTTTGCGGCTGCAGAAATACAAAAATTATATTCCGGTACCAATATAAAAAACCTGATCAGCAGGAGTAACTGGATACTGTCGGCAGATGGATTTTCATTTTTATCGGAAGACCGCCGTTATAAAATGAATGTTGGTGCATTTAATATTAATAATGCTTTATCTACTGTACACGTTAATAGTTTTTCTGTAGTACCCCAACTTTCAGAAGCTGCTTTTTCCAAAAGCATTAAACACCAGGACGACCTATACGACCTGGATTTTAAGCACATTGAATTGACTGGCGTGAATACCAAAACCCTCATCAATGATAAAAGAATTGATGCGGAAACGGTAACCCTGCAGCCGGTGATAAAAGTTTTCAACGACAGAACGGTGGCACCAAACCCTGCAAGTAAAGTGGGCAAATATCCCCAGCAACTTTTGCAAAAAGTTAAATTCCCTGTTAATATACGAAAGCTGATCATAAAGAATGGGTATGTAGCCTATAAAGAAAGAGGCGCTATTTCAAAGGAAACCGGCACGGTATTTTTTAAAAACCTCAACGGCACTGTAACTAATGTTACGAACATAAAAGAAATAATAGCCAAAAACAATATGCTGCTGCTGAATGCCACTACTTCATTCATGGGTGTAAGCGACATACAAACCAGCTGGCAAATACCGCTTAATTCCACTAATGGTGCTTTTACTGTTTCAGGAACGGGAGGAAGGTTTAATGCGGAGATATTGAACCAAATCACTGAGCCTTTGGGCATGGTTTCTATTCGAAAAGGCATATTCAATAAGATCACTTTCAATTTAACCGGCAATGATCTTATGGCAAAAGGAACGGCGCTTTTTTTATACGATGACCTGAAAATCGATATTTTAAAAAAAGATAGTAAAGATTCCATGGTTACCCAGAAAAAGGATGTGATGAGTTTCGTTGCCAATATTTTCGTACGAAATAAGAATCCTCAAAATGGAGAAACAAGAAAAAATGATGTGTACATGGAACGGGATGTCACGAAGTCTTTTTTTTACCTGATATGGAAAAGCGTTTTTGCTGCGGCTAAAAAAACGGTACAAGGTAAAAGTACAGATTGATGAGCGGCGCTGTTATTCAAACTAATTTAAATAAAAAGATCATGGAAAATAAAAAACGTTTAGAGGAACTAAATAAAGAAGCGTTGGAAAAACTCGACGCCTACTTGAAAGCAAAGGGCGAAGCGGGCGCTGAGCACCACGAAAAAATAAATACTGCAAAAGATAAATGGCAGGCAGCGTGGAATGAATTTTTAGAAACATTGCTGGTATTTGAAAGACTGGAGATATGATTTGCTTCATACGATTTTAAGTTAAGGGTCATTTTTTGCCCCCTGTTAATTTTGTTTTAATACCCCGCAACGGGTATTTTTTTTGCTTTAAGGAAGATTACCTTCACTAAGCACATAAATACGCCATCACAAAACGCTCTCTATGAAAAGGACATTGGTATTGCTGCTGTTATTTCCATCTGCTTTGATACAGGCACAACTTATTGATTCGCTCAATACAGCTAAAGATTGTATGTATATGAAACCTGAGGAACGGGAAATGGTTTACGAGATCAACCTTGTTAGAAGTAACCCTGCAGGCTATATTCAAATCATTCAGCCCATTCTCAACAGGTCTGTTATGACATTGAAGTCAAGAGGAAAAGGGCAAAGGAACTATGCGCTTACCTTTACCACCAGCACTGTCAATAATAAAAAGACTGTAACTATTGATACTACCTGGAATTATGAAAATGAAGAAGAACTGAAAGCTTTAAAGTCATTGGTAAAAGACCTTAAAACAATGAAAAAATTATCTGTATTAAAACCTGATAGTGGTATTTACCTTGCGATGCAATCCTTTGCTGCAGACCAGGACCGCAATAACTGGACACTGATACATACAGGCAGTGCAGGTGATATGCCATGGGACAGGATACGTAAATATTCTCCCAGGATGATCTTTGGTAATGAAAATGGTGCAGGAGCTACACCAAAAAATGATGCAAGAGAAACCGTGATACAATTATTAGTGGATGCCGGCATACCGGGTTACGGCCACCGTTATAACCTGCTCGATAAGCAATGGACACATGTTTCCTGTTTATCCGCCGGCCAAAAAGAAGGCATGTGGCGGTGGATACAGAATTTTGGGGTAATAAAGGAATAGGTATAAAAAAAGTAAGCTCTTTCGAAGCTTACTTTTTTATTTTGAAGTGTCCTACTTATTGAGCAACTATTTTAAATTCTTTCGGTGGCTCTGCGCCCAATAAATTCTTTACAAAATAATCCCAGCGGCGGCGCATCATGTAGTAACTATCGGCACCATAGCCGTGTCGTGCATTCGGGAAGATCACCAGGTCAAAATCTTTATTGGCTTTTTCCAGAGCTTCTACCACTAAATAAGTATTGTAAGGGGGAACATTATTATCCATGCCGCCATGTGCCAGCATTAGTTTACCTTTTAAATTGGATGCGAAATTTTGATTGGCCTGTCCATCGTAATTATTTTTTCCACTGGCATCTTTTGTCATCAACCCGATATAACGCTCTCCCCAATCATCTTCATAATTCCTGTTCTCGTGGTTACCCGATTCTGAAATACCCACTTTATAAAAATCAGGATAACGGAACATGGCAGCAGCTGTAGCATAACCACCACCTGAATGACCCCAAACACCCACCCGGTCAAGGTCCATATAAGCCCTTGTTGTTGCCAGTTGTTTTATACCTGCGATCTGGTCTTCTAAAGTATTGTCGGCCATATTGCCATAACAAACGTCATGAAAAGATTTGGAGCGGTCGGGATTACAGGTACCATCGATGATCACGACGATAAAACCTAATTCAGCAAGGGCCTGGTTATCGCCACGTGAAGGGCTAAACGAACGGCCGCCTACTCCTCCACCCTGAGGGCCGGGATAGATATAATTGATGATAGGGTATTTTTTTGTTTTGTCCAGGTTCGTTGGAGAGAACATCAAACCATACAGGTCCCATTTGCCATCACGTGATTTAACCTTGATAGGTTCAGCTGCTTTCCATCCTGATGCAGTCAATTTAGAAATATCTGCTTTCTCCAGTGTTGCAATTAATTTTCCTTTTGCGTCCCTTAACACTGAAACATTGGGTACATCAGGCGTGGAGTAATTATCTACAAAATATTTATAATCGG
>JBBRCB010000022.1:0-59109 GCA_038205215.1 Chitinophagales bacterium
CATCCAACGTTATTGCTGCTGCCGATGCCATCATGGTAGGAGGTGGTAATACTTTTAAGTTATTGCATGACCTGTATACCACCAAAGCGCTGCAACTGATACAGCAAAAAGTAAACAACGGTACTCCGTATATCGGATGGAGCGCTGGTGCTAATATTACAGGCAAAACTATCTGCACAACCAATGATATGCCCATCATCAATCCCGTTAGTTTTGATGCGTTAGGTTTTTTCCCTTTCCAGATCAATCCGCATTATTATAATATAACCGTAGCCGGTTTCAATGGCGAAACGAGGGACCAGCGGCTGCAGGAATTTTTACAGTTGAATCCAAACATGCCGATTGTTGCATTACCTGAAGGCACAGCTCTGTTATTACAGAATGGCAGCTTGCAATTAACCGGCAGCACTGCTGCTTTTGTGCTCACCAATAAAAACAATGAGTTTTTAAAAACAACGATTGAGGTGGGAGAGGAGATGGGATATTTAATTAATAATTAGTAATTAAAAATTAATAATTGTTTTGGGTGGAGATAGCATTTGAGATTGTATGCTGTATTAAATGTGAAGCATTTCTGCTGCTTTCTCTACGCCGCTGCGTGAGTGCTTCCATGGCTGGCGGAAGTCTTCTTTGCTGGTCATTGTAAAGAATTTGATTGTCTTGAATCTTTATAAACACAATATCTTTGATCTCTCAATTTCATTTCATCCTTACTACATGTTTTACCGTTCATTAAAAAATATAGCACTTGCTATTGTGCTATCAGTAATAGCCGCAACCGTATCAGCACAAAAAGTAAAAGAGCCAACGATCAGCAACGCAGAATGGGCCAGGCCATTCGAGCCATTCCGCATTGCAGGCAACCTGTATTACGTGGGTACCTATGATCTCGCCTGTTACCTGGTTACAACTTCCAAAGGAAATATATTGATCAATACAGGGCTGGCTTCTTCTGCAATTCAAATAAAAAATAATATCGAAGGGCTCGGCTTTAAATATGCCGATACCAAAATACTATTGACCACGCAGGCCCATTACGATCATATGGGTGCAATGGCTGTTGTTAAAAAACAAACCGGTGCAAAATTAATGGTGAATGAAAAAGAAGTGGATGTATTGAAAGATGGCGGTGCTTCAGATTATGCATTGGGTGGACATGGCAGCGTGTATAAACCGGTAAAGCCAGACCGTTTATTGAAAGATGGTGATACGATTGCATTAGGTGAGATGAAATTAGTAATGCTGCATCATGCTGGCCATACCAGGGGATCCTGCAGTTATTTGTTTACGGTAAGCGATGGGCAGCGGCAATGGAAAGTGCTTATTGCAAACATGCCTACTATCGTTACAGATAGTTCGTTTGCATCTATAAAAACTTATCCTTCAGTAACGGCGGATTATGCCAATACATTTAAATCGATGAAAAATATTTCGTTCGATATATGGTTGGCTTCTCATGCGGGCCAGTTTAAAATGCACAGCAAACATAAACCCGGGGATGATTATAATCCCGCTGCTTTTGCAGACCAGGCGGGTTATGATGCGGCGTTGAAAGAGTTGGAGAATGTATATAATGAAAAGATGAAACAATGATCGCCTTCGGCGAATTAGATTGGGACAGGGATTTTTATGATAAATAAGATTTTCGCAGATAGATCATAACAGATCATACCCATCATGATGATCTGTGTTCCCCAATTAAGCACTGCAAGTGCTTTTCAATTATCAAATCATGCAGGTTAAATGCGAAGCATTTCCTCAGCGTTCTCTGCGCCTCTGCGTGATATTATCTCTTGACATCGCCTCAAATCCTTCCTCGTATCTTTATAAAAAATTACAACATGGAATTAGGCGTCGGCATGTTTGGTGATGTACACATCAACAGCAGGGGAGAAGCACAACCCGCAGGGCAAAGATTACAGGAACTGATCGAAGAAATAAAACTCATGGATGAAGTGGGCCTGGATTTTTATGGCATCGGTGAACACCATCGCCCGGATTATGCAGTATCCACTCCTGAAATAATTTTAGCAGCAGCGGCAACGGTTACCAAAAAAATAAAATTGGGCAGCGCCGTTTCGGTATTGAGTTCGGCCGACCCTGTGAAATTATACCAGAGCTTTGCAACAATTGATCTTATCTCTAACGGCAGGGCAGAGCTGGTTGCAGGCCGCGGCAGTTTTATTGAATCCTTTCCTTTGTTTGGCCACGACCTTAAAGATTATGATGCATTGTTCGAAGAAAAATTAGACCTCTTACTTAAAATAAATACTACCAACCCTATTACGTGGAAAGGAAAGTTCCGCGCTGCATTAAAAGAACAGCAAATATTACCGCGTGCTGTAAATGATCACCTCAATATTTGGGTAGCCGTTGGCGGTACACCCGAATCGGTGCTGCGTGCCGGTAAAGCAGGATTGCCGGTGATCTTCGCTATCATTGGGGGTAACCCCGCGCAATTCAAGCCACTTTTTGATTATTATAAAGAAGTGTACCGGCATTATAACCATGACTTGCAAAAATTGCAGGTAGGCGTGCACATGCATTCTTTTTTTGGAGCCGATGGCCAGCAAATCGCGGATGAATATTATCCTGTGTACTCCTCGCAAATGGATCGAATCGGCCGCAGCCGTGGCTGGCCGCCGTATCAAAAACAACAATATGATTTGGGAAGAACAAAGAACGGCGCATTAATCATTGGTGATGCCAATGAAGCCGTCGATAAAATTTTGCAAATGCAGGAAATGTTTGGGTTAACCCGTTTTTCTGCGCATATGGATGTGGGTGGGCCTTCACATCAATCGATGATGCGGTCGATAGAGATTTTTGGCAGCAGCATCGCACCCGCGGTGAGAAAGGCCCTGGGAAAATAATGAAGTGTATGCGGTACTGTTGGAGGGAACGTGAATTTTACAGGATAGTGAGGATGAGTTAAGATTGATCGGCGAAAATCCTAAACGTCATATTGATCTGCGTTCAATGTTTTTTTAACGGAGATACACAGCTTTTTTTTATAACTTCATAGCAAGTGAATAAAATGTAATTCGAATCATTTAAACAAGGCCTGGACCATGCAACGCCCCCGCTAAGTATATTTATTTATTTTTTGCAATGTGGTATCACGCAAAGAAAGACTGGGATAAAGCCCATCATTTGGTGAACAATCCCGATGATGCCACTGCATGCTGGGTACATGCTTACCTGCACCGTAAGAAAGCTGAGGTGGCTAACGCGGATTATTGGTATAGCGGGGCTGATAAAAAAAAGCCGGATGTCAGTCTGGATCAGGAATGGGAAAATATTGTATAAGCATTACTCTCCTGGCGCAGATTTTGGGTAGTAAAAATTATATTTGACGAAGAAAATATTATTGGTTGTCTTTATTTACCAAACCAACTACTGCTATGCAAACAATCAACTGGGGTATCATCGGCTGTGGTGATGTAACCGAAATTAAAAGCGGCCCTGCTTTTAATAAAGTGCCTGGATCAAAATTAGTAGCGGTAATGCGCCGCGATGCAGCTAAGGCAGCCGACTATGCAAAGCGGCATAACGTACCTCACTGGTATGCTGATGCCAATAAATTGATCAACGATCCCGAAGTGAATGCGGTTTATATTGCCACGCCACCCGATTCGCATGAAGCCTTTGCGCTGGCTGCCATCAAAGCAGGCAAACCGGTATATGTAGAAAAACCCATGGCATTGAATTATACAGCAGCCCGGAATATTGCAGCAGCGGCAACAGCAGGCAATGTCAAATTATCCGTGGCGCATTACCGGAGAGAACAACCCTTCTTTAAAAAAATAAAAGAATTGATTAATGATAAAGCAGTTGGAGATATAAGGTTGGTGCGCCTTGAATTATATAAACCTCCTTTAACAAAAAAAGAACTCGCCCATCCTCATCATGCATGGCGCGTAGATCCTGCAGTAGCAGGCGGTGGACTTTTTCACGACCTGGCGCCGCACCAGCTGGACCTGATGTATTATTTTTTTGGCCCTGCCCAAAAGATAACAGGAATGGCTACCAACCAGGCGGGTAACTATAAGGCGGATGACCTGGTAGCGGGAAATATTTTATTTAAGAATGGGATCGTATTCAGTGGCAGCTGGTGTTTTAATGCTGCGGCTACAACAGATAACTGCGAGATCATTGGCAGCGAAGGTTCCATTTATTTCAGTGTGTTTGGTGGTAATACCATTACGGTAATTGCAGGAGGCGTTAAGGATTGTTATTCATTTGATACTTTGCAGCATGTGCAACAACCCATGATAGAAAAAGTAGTGGCGTATTTTTCCGGAAAAGCGGCTAACCCATGCAGTGGTGAAGAAGGAGTGGAAGTAATGCGCATGATGGAGGGGTTTACAGGTTAATTAATAATTCATATCATTAACAGCACACTTATTGAAAATTTATAACTACCTTAATTATCGCAATTAAAAAAACTGCATGAAAAAACATTTCCTTTCTCTTATTTTATCAGCCTTTGGATTTTTATCTGCGGCGCAAAATATCCCCACTGACAGCGGCAGTTTCTTCCTGCACAAATTTGCACAAAACATAGGTAAAGAAACTTACTACATTACTAAAAGGGGCAATACTATTACTTACGATGTGAATTTTAAATTTACCGATCGTGGTTCGCCGGTACCATTAAAAGCGCAACTGGTAATAACCAACGACAATGAACCGATCAGCCTGTTCATTAAAGGAAATACCTCACGTTTCTCGGAGATCAATGATACCATTCGCATTCAAAACAAAAATGCAGAGATAAAGGTTGATAGCGCTGTACATACCGAAGCGATGAAACCTCTTGCCTTTCCTGTAGCAGGTTATTCTCTTGGTACGGTGCAGATGATGTTACTCCGGTACTGGAAGAAACATCATGAACCCAAAAATATTGCCATGCTGCCCAGGGGTACTGTTACCATTGTAAGAGCGGGAAGCGACACTCTTCATTTTAAGCGTAAAAATTTGTTGCTGGAAAGATTTACACTCAGTGGCCTGGTATGGGGTAATGAAATTGTATGGACAGACAATGATGGTAAACTCATCTGCCTTATCACCAATGATGCAGAAGGCGATAAACTGGAAATGATGAGTACTGATTACGAAGAACTGCTGCCGGATCTTATTGGTAAAGCTGCTACATATGGAATGAAACTTTTTACTGCTGCCATGAAAATGACAGGTAAAGAAAATAAACTATTATTCATCAGGGGCGGCAACGTGCTTGACGTGGAAACCAACAGCTATATCAATAATGCCACGATCGTTATTGAGAATGGTATTATCAAACAGGTAGATCATTCAGAAAATATACCTGTGCCTGCGAATGCCAGCATTATTAATGCACAGGGAAAAACTATTGTGCCTGGGCTTTGGGATATGCACGCCCATTTTGAACAGGCGGAATGGGGGCCGGCCTATCTCGCAGCGGGCGTAACTACTGTAAGAGATTGCGGTAATGAATTTGGTTATATAAATGCGATTAAAAAAGCGATTGATACACACCAGGGTATCGGCCCATTTATCTTAAAAGCAGGGATCATTGATGGCCCCGGGCCGGTTGGATTGGGTATTGTGCGGGCGGCAACGCCCGAAGAAGCTGTACAGGCAGTTCGAATGTACAAGGACAACGGCTTTGCACAAATAAAAATTTACAGTTCTATACAACCGGCGATCCTGAAAGTTATTACCACTGAAGCGCACCGGCTGGGCCTTACCGTTACCGGCCATATACCACAGAATATGAGCACGCAGGCTGGTATAGATTCGGGTATGGATATGGTCAACCACATGCAGTATGTGTATAGCATGATGAAAAAAAATAAAGACAAGTCCATTGACCTCAAGGATTCTCAAAGCGTAGCTGCACTTGATTATTTAAAAATGCACCATGCTATCATTGATCCCACCATCGGTGTATATGAAATGGTCTTCCGTTCAGTAGATGAAAACATACTTTTAATGGAACCGAATTATTATAACCTTCCCCTGCCACTGCAGGCACTTTTTACCAATATGGGTATGCCTGCTGCGCAGGCCAAAGCGGCAAAGCCCCGTTTTGAAAGTTTGATCAACCTTGTAAAGGTATTGCATGATAAAGGAATTACCATGGTAGCAGGCACTGATATGGGTTTCCCGGGATACAGCGTTGCACGTGAGTTGGAATTATATGTGATGGCAGGCCTCACACCTTTCGAAGCGCTACAAACTGCTACTATTGTGCCAGCCCGCGTGATGCAGCTGGATAAAATTTCCGGCTCAATAAAGGCAGGCAAGCAGGCCGACCTGTTAATACTGGATGCGGATCCGTTAACCGAAATACGTAATATCCGCAAAGTATTCCTGGTAATAAAGGACGGGCAGCAGTATAATCCGGGTTCATTACATAAGATGGTGGGGTTTGTGAAATAATGAATAGTTAATAATGTTTTTGAATGCAGCATTCATTACTAACCGCGAATCAACTCTAAACCCTAAACCCTAAACCCTAAACTCTAAACCCTAAACCCTAAACCCTAAACCCTAAACCCTAAACCCCAAACCCTAAACCCTAAACCCTAAACCCCAAACCCCAAACCCCAAACCCTAAACCCTAAACCCTAAACCAATAAACCTTTTGTATTTCCCCCATATTACCCTATTTTGTAAATCCTAAACTTTTTCACATGAAGAAACTGCTTTCAACAACCTGCGTTTTATTGGTGAGCATATATTTTGCCTCCGCACAGGAGATGGTGGATATAGCCATGATGCAAAAAATAAAAGAGGAGGAAAAGAACAATTCCCAGATTACCATGATAGCACATAACCTCACTGATGTGTGCGGGCCACGACTTACCAATTCACCGGGGTACAACCGTGCGCTGGACTGGGTTACACAGATCTGCAAAACCTGGGGACTGCAAAATGCCGGGCGCGAACCCTGGGGCGAATTCGGTAAAGGATGGAGTAATGAGCAGGGAACACTGTCATTAAAAATTCCTTATTACGAGAATATTATTGCCTACCCTGTGCCCTGGTGCAAGAGTACCGGCAAGCATACCAGGGCCGAACTGATCATGCTGGATGCTTTTGATTCAGCCACCATTGATAAACTGGGCGATGCCATCAAAGGAAAGATCGTGATGATAAAACCCGGTGGCGTTACAATACCCGATGCATTTAAAGCGTATGCTACCCGCTATGGCGACAGCAGTTTAGACAACCTGCCCGAAGAATACATGGTCACCCGTAAACAAATGGAAAGTTTTCTGCCATTTATTAAAAGTGATTATTACACTTCACTCTACCTTGAAAAAAAAGGCGCTATCGGGCTACTGCGTGCCGGCAGGGGCTCTATCGATGGTACCGTTTTTGTTGATGGCGGGGCCGGTTATGCCAAAGGCTACCAGCCTACCTTACCCGAAATGAAAATGGGCAGGGAAGAGTATTTAAAACTCATGCGCTTATTCCAGGGTCATCAAAAAGTGGAACTGGAAATGAATGTGCAGAATACTTTTTATGATAAAGACCTTACCGGTTATAATGTAGTTGCAGAAATTCCCGGCACTGATCCCACATTAAAAAGCCAGGTAGTAATGCTGGGGGGCCATTTGGACAGCTGGGCAGGCGGTACCGGCGCAACTGATAACGGTGCAGGCTGTATCGTAACGCTGGAAGCTATACGCATTTTAAAAGCACTGGGCATTCAGCCTAAGCGCACCATACGCATTGCCTTGTGGGGTGGGGAAGAACAGGGATTGTTTGGTTCTTATGGCTATGTGAAAAAACATTTTGGCGATGCGGCTGATATGGTATTAAAACCCGAACAAAAAAGTGTTTCCGCTTATTACAATTTAGACAACGGCAGCGGGAAGATCCGCGGCATCTATACACAAAGCAATCCTGCCGTGCGTGAAATCTTTAAAACATGGCTGGCGCCTTTTGCAGATATGGGCGCCAATGGAGGGGTTACCAACAGCAATACCGGCAGCACCGACCATGTTAGTTTTGATGCTGTGGGTATACCCGGCTTCCAGTTCATACAGGATCCGCTGGAATACGAAACCCGTACACACCACAGCAATATGGATACCTATGATCATTTAAGTATTCCCGACCTGCAGCAGGCGGCTGTTATTGTTGCCGCATTTGTATACAACACAGCGATGCGTTCGGATATGCTGCCCCGCAAGCCTTTGCCAAAACCGGAGAAATTTGTTTTTGATTTTGATTTCCCCATATAGTAGCAGAGGCGTGAATCTGGAGTGGCAACTGTTGGTAGTCTGTACACGGTAGCCCGTCGTTAGTGTTTACAGATTTTCCGATTAGTTTCGTAATTCTTTAAACAAATAGTATCTTAGGTTTATCAAATGTCCTGGTACTCTCCTGAACACTGATCTCATTCCTTACTTTTTTATTAATCATTTAAAAAATTATTTATGAATCAGCATCTCAAACACGGTTTTTTATTACTGTCTATTATTTCATTGGGGCTGTTTTCGTGCAACCAGTCGGATACAAAAGACGAACCTAAAACACCAGACAGTACGGCAACAGCAAAGCCAGCAACTGAACCGGCAACTGCTGTGCCGGATGCAGTGAAAGCTGCCCCTGATTTGTACAAAGTTCTTGCCGATAGCATGGGCATCAGGATCATGGAAGCAACCTATAATCCCGGCGATTCTTCTGTATGGCATTCTCACCCTGATTATGTTACCTATACACTTGAAGGTGGCCATGCAACTTTTTACGGAAAAGATGGTGCAAAAATGGATGCTGAAATGAAAGCCGGTACCATTCTTATAAAGCCCGCAGAATTTCATAGTGTAAAGAATACGGGCAAAACGCCCATTAAAGTGTTGTTGGTAGAAGTTAACCGGCCAATGGGAACAATGGCCTGGGATGCTGCGCGGGATGCTGCTAAAATAGCCCCCAATGAATACAAAGTTGCAGCAGATACCATGGGCATAAGGGTTTTGCAGATCAATTATAAACCGGGCGAATCATCAGCCATGCATTCTCATCCCGACCAGGCATTGTATGTAATAGATGGCAGCAAATCAGAATTTACCGACAAGGATGGTAAGAAAATGGTAGTTGAATTTAAAAAAGGTATGACGATGGTAGTACCTGGGGCCACGCACAGTGTGAAGAATATCGGCACTACTACTATGAAAGCAATACTGGTAGAAGTTAGCCGGCCGGTGAAATAACAACTGTTTACCTGTTGTTGTTTAGAAAATCAGCTTCAATGTATTTGTATTGTTGAATGCGCTACCTATAGTGTTATTCATATACGCCTATACGTCTTTACTTTCTTTAAGTCAGCCTTTTATTTGGCTGGCTTTTTCTTTTAAATTGATATCGTTGTAACTGTTCCTTTAATCGAAAGGGATATGGATATTGCCCCAATGAACCGGGACTTTGAATAAAAGATAGCGTCTGCAAGGAGCAACAGGTAAATGTCAGGCTCTAAAAAAAATGATCTGCAATTTGCATGACCACTTTAGTAATTAAATAAAAAAGGGTTACGCTGATTTTAATGATTGAAATAAACATGTCAAGGCAAGGAATACCGGGCGTCATTAATATTCAACAAATAAACAAACAGGCATGGTTATATGCCTGTTTGTTATTTATAATAGTTTATGATTAAGAGTAGTGACAAACAGGTAAGAAATTTACTATTTACTAAGAACCATGAACTATGCACCATTAACCACCTTGCATACCCTGGCCAATAAAATTTTATCGTTACTTCCGCCTCAGCCACCAGCCCAGCCACAGGCCTGTAACACCCCATGATACCATCGCATCAGTAAAATGAGCCATAAGGTCAAAACTTCCATACCATACGTGCATCGTATAAGGCATATTGAGGAAAACAATAAGGCCAGTTCCCAACGTTCCTAAAAAGATGGTGCCGTATGACGGTGACGGTATCTTTACCAACAGCCAGCAGAGTAACCAAACGATAAATATATCTACCAAAATGCTTCTTGCCATATTCATGAACATGCTGTTCATGCCCGGCATACTTTTATGGTAAACTACCTGCGCCCAGGGTTTTCCCTCGCTGGCCTTCATTTGTTTTTCCATTTCATCCCTGGATGTTCCGGGGGCAAATGTGGGTAAAAGGTAAGCGCCATCATCATTGAATTGTGCGCCAAGATAGGAGAGCAGGCTGTCTTGCTTTGGCGTGTACTGCAGCTGCGCATGGTGAAGATTCAATGGCCCCCAGGTGAGGAACTGCCATGCAAAAATAATAATGCCACCAACTATGGCACCAATAATTGTTTTTTTCATATCAGAAGTTTTAGGTTAAGCCAACAAAATAAAAAAGAAAAGTGGGATTTGGAAATGCTATCTACCCGGAATTGCAATTCTTAAAATTAAAGTGAATACTATTTAAAAAAACGACTGGTTAAAAATTGTATCACAGAAAAGGGGCTGGATGAATATCCTGCCCCTGCTTAAATCCAATATCCTATGAAAAACCAAAGTAAAGTTAAGGAGGTGCCTTTCAGTAATTGTTATACGAAATTGATGATTTGTTGTACATTCTACAGGATTGGATTACCTAATGTAAAATCTGCAAAAACCGGCAAATTAAGCAGAATTTAATTTTATTTGCAAGAAAAACTGTGAATGATGTAAGTTTTTTCAATAATAGTGAAAGTGCAACCCTTTTTATTGCACGAACTTTACATTGTTAAGTTTCTGTATAACAGCTACCGTTCTTTTTAACGTAACACCATAATAAGCTATCAATTCTTTAATAATGAAACAGCAACAATCAAAAAAGGCAAGTCGCCTACAGTTCCCTAAATCTTTAACAGGCATCAAGGGTCTTGACGAAATTACCCTGGGCGGTTTGCCTAAAAACCGTTCTACACTTTTGCTGGGGAGTGCAGGTTGCGGTAAAACATTATTGGCAATGGAATTTTTGGTGAATGGCATTAGGTTCTTTAATGAACCCGGCGTATTCCTGAGTTTTGAAGAAAAAGTTGCTGAGCTTGCATTGAATGCCACTTCTTTAGGGTATGATCTTTATAACATGATGGCAGCAAATAAACTATACCTCGAAAACGTGCAGGTGAGCCGTTATGAAGTACTGCAGGTAGGAAAATATGACCTGGAGGGTTTATTTATCCGTCTTGAACAGGCTATTAATAAGGTAAAGGCCAAACGGGTAGTATTGGATTCACTGGATGCACTTTTTTTTGGACTGGATTCGTATGTGCTTCGTTCAGAATTTAAAAGATTGTTATCCTGGTTCAAAGAAAAAAAGGTAACCGTAATAATTACCGCGGAAATAGGAGAGAGTTTTTTAACCCGTCATGGGCTGGAGGAATACGTGGCCGACTGCGTATTGCTGTTGAACAACCGCATTACCAACCAGATTTCAACAAGAAGGATAAGGATATTAAAGTACCGTGGTTCTATGCATGGCAGTAACGAGTATCCTTTTATTATTGATGAAAAAGGGACATCAGTATTCCCTCTGGTGAGTGAAGGGGAACAACAATTGTCCAGTTCAAAAAGGATATCCTCAGGCATCAAAGACCTTGATGAGATGCTGGGTAAAAAAGGTTTCTATATTGGCAGCAGCGTTTTGATATCAGGAACGGCTGGTACCGGGAAAACCAGTGTTGCAGCGGCTTTTGCTTATAGCGTCTGCGCCGAAAAACATAACTGTCTCTTTTGTGCATTTGAGGAGGCGCCCAACCAGGTAATGAGGAATATGCGTTCCATAGGATTTGATTTACAGCCAATGGTCAAATCTGGGAAGCTTACTTTTTATTATTCAAGGCCTACTTTGCAGAACCTTGAATTACACTTTATTGCCATCAAAAAAATTATAAAAGAGATCAGGCCGGCTATTGTTATTCTTGACCCGATCACTAATTTAATGACCGAAGGCCCCAACAGTGATATCAGGTCAATGCTGACAAGGTTCGTGGATTTTTTAAAAACCCAGAACATTACGGTACTGTTTACCGCAGCGATAACGGTAGGTTCGATAGAACGCAACCCCAGTGATGAAGGCATCTCCTCCATGGTAGATACCTGGATGATGGTACAGGATATTGAAGTTGATGCTGAACGTACCAGGAGCCTGTGCATTATAAAATCAAGAGGCATGGTTCATTCCAACGAGGTAAGACAGTTTAAAATTTCAAGTAAAGGTATTTCACTAAGCCCGCTTGCCAGAAGCCAATCCGCCAGTTTAACTACAGCCAAAAGAAAATTGAAAGAGCATGCAAATTTAACTACTTCAAGGGATGAAGGAGAATTTAAAGACACGGCACGTTAATTCATTACCTTGCCGGGGTGGCCAGTAATAGAAAACATATTTTATTTGTAAAATAAGAAATTATCGATGGTACAAAAAAAAGCGAAAGTTGAAATAGCCATAGCAGATGCTACAAAGGATTTCTATGTACTTCGGCTATTTATTACAGGTATGCTGCCCAATTCGGTTCGTGCTGTTATCAATATTAAGGCCATTTGTGAACAACATTTAAAAGGAAGGTACGAACTCGATATCATCGATATTTACCAGCAGCCATCGCTGACCCTTAGCGAAAATATTGTTGCTGTGCCTGTGCTGATAAAAAAATTCCCCTTACCGGAAGAAAGAGTGATCGGGGACCTGTCTGATACTAAAAACGTACTTAAGGAACTTCACCTGGTTTAATGAATCAAGTTTTGTAAACTAATGAAAAACATAAACCAACTTTTAAGGGAGGTAAAAGAATTAACAAAAAAAAATGCTGCACTGCAGCAACAGTTGCTTAATGCTACTCAAAGAACAGCTTCACTTAAATCATTAAATATAGACGCGTTGGTGGTTTCGCACAAAAAGGCCGTTAAGATTTATACCGATCCGTCAGCAGACAAAACCTACCGGGTGTTAATAGAAAAGATGCAGCAGGGAGCGGTTACATTAAGTAAAGATGGCCTGGTGTTGTATTGCAATTCTTATTTTGCCAATATGCTGGGGACACCCCTTGAAAAAGTGATTGGAATAAAATTTGTAAATTTCATGGATGATACTTCTAAAAAATCTTTTGCGGTTTTATTAAATCAGGGATGGAAAGGGTATGCGCAGGATGAGGTTAACCTGTTAGTAGCGCCTGGCAAAACTATTCCGGTGTTGATCTCTGCGAATACCATGTCTTTGAATAATAAACTGGTTTTAAGTTTTATGCTTACTGATCTCAGCGTTCAGAAAAAACGGCTGGAATTTAAAACGGTACTCGTAGAAAGAATAATCCAGGTGATTACAGAAATGAATATAACCCAAGAATTAATTGCCGTTAATAATTCAGATTATATCAGCCAGAAATTAAATTATGATTATACCTATCTCTCTAATATTTTTTCCGAGGCAAAAGGTACTACGATCGGGCAATTCATTATCGTGAATAAAATTGAAAAAGTTAAAGAGCTGCTGCTATACGGCGAATTCAACCTCACGGAGATTGCCTATAACCTCCAGTACAGCAGTGTGGCACATTTATCTCACCAGTTTAAAAAAATTACCGGCTTCTCTCCAACCGGTTATATACAGAAGAAACAAAATAAAAAGGCAGCTATGGCAGGGATAAAAAATAATTAACTGTCCGTCATTTAAAAAATTCAGGGTGTTGCTTATTAAAATCAGTAGCATCCTGGAAAGCTTTAGCCACCGCCAGTAAAGTGGCTTCGCTGTATAAATTACCGATCAAAGTAATATTACTGGGCAATTTATTCTTATTAAGCCCTGTTGGGAAACACAGGGCAGGGTGCCCCGTTAGGTTAGTGATAGCTACCTGGTTGCCCGCATAAGTGGGACAAATAAAAACAT
Source organism: Chitinophagales bacterium (assembly GCA_038205215.1). GTDB lineage: Bacteria > Bacteroidota > Bacteroidia > Chitinophagales > Chitinophagaceae > Ferruginibacter. Next base: position 13,850 of record JBBRCB010000022.1, read on the forward strand.
CATATTTACTGATAACGTCATTTACTTTTTGCATCAGCAGGTAACGGTGGCGGTAAGCATTGATATACTCCACTGCAGGGATAAACCTTGCCGAACGGAATTGGTTGGGCCAGTCATTTTTTCCCTGGCGGGTCATCATGTCATCCAGTTCGCTCCTGGTAAAATCGTCGAACTGTGCTGCAGATTCTGCACTGATAATGATGCTCATGATATCAAAATTATACACGGTCGAGTCAGGAAAGTCCACAGCAATTAACTGTGCACCTAGTTTACGGTAAACCTCCAGCACTTTGAATTCATTATTTGAACTGTCTATTTTATCAAAATAATTTTTAGCATAAGCGATCTTCAATTTGGAAAGATTGGCCTTGCCGGTATAATTAAAAGGCATATTCACTGCGGCCTGGTCTTTACCGTCTGTACCATGTAAAAAATTAAATACTACCGCGGCATCTTCAGCACTCCTGCAGATAGGCCCAACTTTATCGAGGCTATAACTTAATGCCATGGCGCCGCTCCGGCTGATACTGCCAAATGTTGGCCTCAAACCGGTAGCACCGCAATTGGTACTGGGCGAAATGATCGATCCCCATGTTTCGGTACCAATAGCAAATGGCACCAGGCCAGCTACTGTTGCCGCAGTTGAACCTGCAGAAGAACCACTGGAGCCTCTTTTTAAATTCCATGGATTTTTTGTCCTGCCCCCATACCAGTAATCACCCATAGCCAAAGCGCCCAGCGTAAATTTTGCAACAAGCACAGCGCCGGCATCTTTAAGTTTCGTATATACGTAAGCGTCTTCATCGATCATTTGATCTTTGTAAGGCGCGGCGCCCCAGGTGGTTTTGATTCCTTTAACAGCAAAGAGGTCTTTTAAGCCATAGGGAATGCCGTGCAATGGGCCACGGTATTTACCTTCGGCAATTTCTTTATCTGCCTGCGCTGCCTGTTGCAGGGCAATATCTTCTGTAAGCGAGATAACAGCTTGCAGTGTATCCCCGAATTTTTTGAGGCGGTCAATAAAAAAACGGGTGAGTTCAACAGCACTGATCTTTTTATTTTTAATTAAGGAAGCCAGCTGTAGTATGGAATAGAATGCCAGGTCATTTTTATTTTGCGGCATGGCCACAGCAGCTAAATTCCAGGTTACTTTATTTTGTTTGGTAGCAAATGTCATACCCGGTAATACGGGGGTTTGCCAGGTGCTGAGCGGCACACTGTTGGCCAGTGTATACCCGTGCATCTTATTAAATTCTTTGACCGTATTCTTTACGTCATCAAAAAGAGAATCTCTCTCCGCCTGTTTAAATTGCATGCCGATCACCCGCTCTGCTGCAGGAATATCTTTTATTGTCAGCGTATCCTGGCAAAAAGCGGTAAGGCTGCTCAATAATAAGGAAATGAAAAAAAATTTTTTCAACTTTAATGATTTAGGAAAGTAAGTTACTGAATAAATGGTAGCCTTACCCGCTTTGTTTAACGGGGATATTGCTATTGAACGTTGCTGAGCAATTTAATTTAAACTATACGAAATCAATTTAAAGGAATCGTAGGTATAAAAGATACCGGTACTGGTCTTTTTAATATCCCTGCCTTTTATTATCCCGAGGCCGGGTGTAAAAAATAATTCCTGCTGCCGGTAATGTGATGGATTGCCATCGTCCTGGATGACCAGGATTTTATAACTGGGGTAGCTGGTGCTGGTATTAAGTGAGGTATAGATCATCGACCGCAAAGAATCACTGTGGTAGGAGTTTATTATTACTGCCTGGCTTTGATCAATCGGTTGACGGAACAATAAGGCCTCCCCGGCTGCTTTCAATATATGTACGGTGGTATCGGAAGACCTTAAAATAAAAATAGAATCATCGAATTTGTCGGTTAGGGGAGTGTATAACTGCTGATTAAAAGTTTTGCTGACGGCCGCCTTTAAATTAAAAGTATCGAGGCCATAAAATGATCCTGCAGCATCAAAAAAACTATCAACATAGATCCATTTATTGCCTGTAGTAAGTGGGTACAGCTGGGCAGTATGGTCATTACCGGCTCCCTGTTTTTTGCAGGCAGTAAAGCATAACGGCACAAGAAGAATCAATAGTAATAACAATCTCATGTCCACAAATTACTGCTTAATATTTACGGAGCCGGCAAAACTTTAAATTCCATTTAAGCAAGTCCCTATGCTGATTTTTTTTCAGTAATTACCAATGTCCATTTTTCCAGCATATTCACCAGCCCGGCCAATTGTACGGGCTTACTGGTATAATCATCCATGCCTGCCTGCATACAGGCCATCCTGTCTCCATGCATTACATTTGCGGTCATAGCAATAATGGTTGGTTGTTTATTCAGGCATACCCTGATCATTGTAGTAGCTTCAAGCCCATCCATTTCCGGCATCTGTACATCCATTAATAACAGGTCGTATGTGGCTTTGCCCACCTTTTCCCGAACGATATGCCCATTACCCGCGATATCGGGATGGTAACCAGGCTTACCTAATATTTTTGCAGCCCATTTCCGGTTCACCGGGTTATCTTCGGCTACGAGTATACGCAACGGGCATTGTTTTACAAAATCAGCAGATAATTTTTTTACCGACATTTCCTGTGATGATCGCCCTGCTATTTTAACATGCAGCAGGCTGCTGAGGATATTATCGAACAGCGTATGTTGTTTAACCGGCTTGCTTAACACGATAATTTCTTTAGCAAGATGTCCATGTTCCTTATAACGTTGATCATTTAAGGGGTTTAGTAAGATCAACGGCAGCTGTGGATAGATTTCTTTGATATTAGCGGCCAGTTGTATGCCGTTGGAGCCCGGGAGGTTCATTTCGGTGATCACGAGGCTGAAAAATTGCCCGTTTAACAGTTGCAGGGCTTCGTTACCGTTAGCGGCCATCACGGGATGTAATTTCCATTGCTGCAGTTGTTTCATTAAAACACCTGCTACTGTTGTATTGCTGCTTACCAGTAATACAGATTTACTTTCAAAATCTTTAAAGTTATACCCTGCTACATTCTGGCAACAGCAGTCGTTTGTAACGGACACCGGTGCGACTTACACCTCAGTTTCATTGAATGACAATAAGAGTTCATTGATATTGGCCTTTACTTTGCGGCAGGAAACGCCGGCCTTATCCAGCATTAACCTGGATGCTTTTGCGGTATCGGTACCTGCATATTTATCTGATAGGTAAATGACTTCGGCAATACCCGACTGAATGATCGCTTTTGCACATTCATTACAGGGAAATAAGGCAGTATAAATTTTACAACCCTGTAAATCCATACCGATATTGTTTAAAATCGCGTTCAGTTCTGCATGGCAGATATAGGGATACTTGGTCTGCAAAAAATCGCCCTGTTTTTCCCAGGGAAAATCGTCATCATTACAGCCCATCGGCAAGCCATTGTACCCGGCGCCTACGATCTTGTTTTTATCATTCACGATACAGGCGCCCACCTGTGTATGGGGGTCTTTACTGCGGCATGCACTCAGCAGCGCCACACCCATAAAGTATTCATCCCAGGAAATATAATTTTCTCTTTTTTTTAATGCTGGCATAATCGATAGTAAAATGAATTTGGACTTGCAACGAATGTAGCACATTTGGACTTTTTTCAGCAAACCGGTAAGCCGTGACGGGTAGTTTGTGGATAATAAGTCATAAAAATTTATTTTAAAATACTATCTTACCACTCTTCTTTAGTAAACATATAGGATCGAAATATAACGCCGGCGTTTTTAATTTGTGCCCCCTGTCTGCAATCAACTTTATTTAACCATTTAAACCAACAACATGAAATTAATGTTTGCTGTGGGGCTGTTAGCACTTATTAGCTGCAACGGTAACTCCGAAAAAAAGGAAGCTATGAGTATGACGGGAGCTTATACGATGCTCTCTCAATCTGTAAATGATGGTAAAAAAGATACTACCTATACCTCGTTGCAGCAATTAAAGATCTATACCGATGATTTTATGATGTATGCCAATGTAAATCCTAAGGATTCCGTTTCTTCATTCGGGGTAGGTACTTATAGCATCACTGCCGATTCAGTTATTGAAAATGTGTTGTACAATGCGGGGGATACTTCGGCCAGTGATGACCCTGTAAAGTTTACCCTGGTCATCGAAAAAACAGCAAAAGGTTATAAACAGGTCATCCCCGAAATTACATCAGGTACCACTAAGATGAAACTTACCGAAGATTATGAAACTGCCGGCACTGGAGCAAAGTCGCCGCTGGATGGGGCATGGAAGCAGGTTAAAAATTATACTGTAAAAGGGAAAGATACTGTCGTAAACAAACTAACCCAATACAAAACGTATTATGCAGGGCATTTTATTTTTGGCCATACCTATACCGACTCCACCAAAAAACTTCATACCGGGATGGGATACGGAACTTTTGAAATGAACGGCAACAACAAGGTAAAAGAATCAGTGACTGCCTCAACTTACAGTGATATACAGGGTAAAAATTTTGATATTGATATTGCACTCAACGGGGCAGATGAATTTATGCAGACCATCACCGGCGCTAACGGTGAAAAGGATGTAGAAATATACCAGCGGATGAAGAAATAACCGGTGAAACTACGTACAAATAAAAACGCCGGTTGCAACCGGCGTTTTTATTTTTTTATTGCTTAAAATTTAAAATGGTACTATTTATTTTTTTGCGAACCGCAATACATCAGTTTCTCCATTGGCTGCGCCAAGATCTATCGTTATAGCAGAGTTGCTGGTAAACTGCCATTGTTTTGTCATAAAATTGAGTATCGGGATGGAGGAAGGAAAAGTAAATGTTATTTTACTATAGGCTGCATCAACCGTCCACATGCCAATGGTTGTGCGTACAAAATTCGCTGCACTAATAGTACCACCCAATGCTGCGGTATCCGTTAGATGAAAAGTATAGCCATTGAAATCAGCTGTAATATCGGTAGTATTATCAATTGCAGATGTTACCATTAGATCCCGTCCCAGCACATTAGCTACAAAGTAATCATGGCCGGGTGAGGTGGACGATTTATTAACAGGGTCTTTACTGCAGCTGGTTAACAACAATGCTCCCGAAAAACTGATTGCGGAAAGCAGGATGAGTTTAGAAATTATTTTTTTCATGTTTTATTTTTTAAGAGTAATAGATGGTTATTCAGACTATTAAAATAGTCCTGCATATAATATTCAATTTTTGTGCCACTAAAAGCCTTATTAAGAAATTGCTGTTATATGGGGAAATATAATACCCATCGGGGGTAATTCTGTGCCTTTTATTAGTGCTACTGGGTATTTTGGTGGCAGGAACCGGCAAATAGGGCAGCCTTAAAGGGATTATTCATAAATTTCAGTATCAAATTGTTTCATAAAATTATTGCCATCTATAGTATTCACCGGGCTGTCTTGGATGATAGCGCTGTGCCAATAACTCCCCAGATGCAGTTAATAATATGCCGGTGACAGCCGACTGTTTTAAAAATACAGCAGCAGGAAGCAGGATAAAGATTTAAATTGCCGTTTTGTCGTAAACCACCCTTTTAATTTCGGGTTTACGCACTATCAATGATAAAAACCTGGTGCATATTTGTATTGTCAATCAAACTTTACTAACAATAAAATTTAAACGAAGTGGAAACGCAAAACAAAACAGTCATAACAGTAGAAAGCACGATCAATGCTTCCATTGAAAAAGTATGGTCATACCGGAACCTACCGCAACATATTACCAAATGGGCTTTCGCCTCAGATGATTGGCATACGCCCCGGGCAGAAAATGACCTGAAGCTGGGTGGTAGTTTTAGCTCCCGAATGGAAGCAAAGGACGGTTCGATGGGATTTGATTTTAGCGGTACCTATGATGAGGTTGAAAAAAATAAATACATTGCTTTTACGTTGGGCGATGGCAGGAAAGTAGCAATAAAATTCAGCGCAGGTGCTGATGCCACGAAGATTGTGGAAAGCTTTGAAGCAGAGCATACGAATCCAATAGAAATGCAGCAGGGCGGGTGGCAGGCGATCCTCAACAACTTTAAAAAATATACAGAAGCAAATTGATCGTTTTAAAGTTGACCACTTTAATCTTCATGCAGAATTGTACATTCGCGGCATGAAGATCGCATTTTTTTCTACCCAGCCTTACGACAGGCAATATTTTGAGCGTCATAACAGCGGCCATGAGATCAGCTTTTACGAAGTACAGCTTAATGAGCAAACTGTTGATCTTGCCAAAGGCAGTAACGCGATTTGTGCTTTTGTAAACGACCGGCTCAATGCCGTTATCATAAAAAAATTGGCGGAGCATGGCACCAGGATCATTGCCCTGCGTTGTGCCGGTTTTAATAATGTAGATATCGCTGCAGCAAAAGAAGACAAGATGGCAATAGTGCGTGTACCGGCTTATTCTCCCCACGCTGTAGCGGAACATGCATTGGCCCTGATCATGACATTGAACCGTAAAACACATAAAGCCTATAACCGGGTAAGGGAGGGCAACTTTTCATTGGACAGGTTAACAGGGTTCGACCTTTACGGTAAAACAGTCGGCGTGATCGGCACAGGGAAAATTGGCCAGTGTTTTGCGCATATTATGTTAGGGCTGGGTTGTAAAGTACTGGCCTTTGATATTATTGCCAATAAAGATATGGAAACGGCCGGCGTACAGTACTTACCGTTGGTGGATATACTCCAGCAGGCTGATATCGTATCGTTGCATTGTCCACTCAGCGAACAAACCAGGCACCTGATCGACTCCGCTACTTTGCAAATGATGAAAGAAGGCTCGATGCTGATCAATACCAGCCGCGGGGCATTGATCAATACTAAAGCCGCTATCGCCGCATTAAAAAAAGGCAGGCTCGGTTATTTAGGTATTGATGTGTATGAACAGGAAGAAAAATTATTCTTTCGCGACCTTAGTGAAAATATTATTGAAGATGATGTGCTCATGCAACTGCTGGGTTTCCCCAATGTGCTCATTACTGCCCACCAGGGATTTTTAACCTATGAAGCGCTTACACAAATTGCATTGATTACATTACAAAATCTAACCGATTTTGAGCAAGGTAAAAAACTGGAAAATGCTGTATAAGCGCTGCTGAAAATTTATCTTTATTTATTAAAACCAACAGTATCCGTCCAGGTGATTTGATGGAAGCACTTTCAGTGTTTTTTTGCATTCGGATATGTATTATTGTTATAATCAGTTAAAATATATCTGCGTAAATCCCAATCATCAAGAAAATTGGTGTTCCCGATACCTGCCGCAGGCCGTCAACAAAATCACATTTTGACAAAGGCCCCTGTATAAAAATACTGTTCAATAACCGTTTCTTTTTATTAAATTGCTGTTAACTTTATTGAGCTTATTTATGAAAAAACTTTTGCCCCTTTTTGGATTATTCTTTTTTGCCACAACAAACGCCCAGCAATGGCAAGCATTATTTAATGGAAAAGACCTTAGCGGCTGGAAACAATTGGGCGGAGCCGCACAATACAAAGTAAATAAAGGGGAGCTCATTGGTGTATCGGTTACGAATACCCCCAATTCTTTTTTGGTCACCGAAAAAGAATATGGTGATTTTATTTTTGAAGCGGATGTAAAACTCAACGACTCCGTAAATTCCGGTATACAATTCAGGAGTGAAAGCAGGGCTGACTATTTAAATGGGAGAGTGCACGGCTACCAGATGGAGATAGATCCGTCTTCACGTAAATGGAGCGGGGGAATTTATGATGAATCGAGGCGGGGCTGGTTATATCCCATGGAACTGAATGCAAAAAGCAAGATCGATTTTAAAGCCGGCCAATGGTACCATTACCGCATAGAATGTATCGGCAGCGACCTGAAAACATTCATCAACGGCAAATTTATGGCGCATGTGATTGACAATGCTACGCCAAAGGGTTTTTTTGCGTTGCAGGTGCATGCCGTGGGCGCTGGAGAAGCAGGCAGGGATATTCACTGGAAAAATATCCGGGTACAAACCAGTAATTTAAAGTCCACACCTGTTGATCCTGCCTACGAAGTAGCCAATTTCATTCCCAATTTCATTTCACCATTGGAAGCACAGCAGGGATATAAATTATTATGGGATGGCAAAACAACCAATGGGTGGAGAGGTGCTTATAAAGATAAATTCCCTGCTAAAGGCTGGGAGATCAAAGAGGGTGAATTGCATGTGCTGGCGGCTACGGGAGCCGAATCGCAGAATGGCGGTGATATTGTGACTACGGGAGAATACGGCGCATTTATTTTACAATTTGATTTTAAGATCACCGACAGTGCCAACAGCGGGGTAAAATATTTTGTTACAGAAAAAGAAAATAATGGCGGCTCAGCGATCGGGTTAGAATACCAGATTCTGGATGATGAAAAACACCCCGATGCAAAATTGGGTTCAATTGGTAACCGGACGCAGGGTTCTTTATACGACCTGATTCCCTCAATCAAACATCCCAATGCCAAAAGAAATATCGGTGAATGGAATAGGGGTATGCTGGTGGTATATCCCGATAACCGCATAGAGCACTGGCTCAATGGCATCAAAGTATTGGAATACCAGCGCGGCACACCATATTATTATGCATTGGTAGCAAAGAGCAAGTATGAACACTGGGTAAATTTTGGTATGGCCGCTAAAGGACATATCTTATTACAGGACCATGGCAATCATGTGGTGTTCAGGAGTATTAAAATAAAAGTACTTGAATAGATTGTCCGCCAGGGCCTATTGAAAGCGATTGGTAAAACTTAAAATAAACGCTTCATCGTAAATTATTAACTATGCCACTCAACCGCCGCAGGTTCTTAAAACAGTCTACTAAGGCAGGCCTTGCCCTATACGCCGGGATATCCGGTTTCAACGCAAATTCTTATGCCAGGATACTGGGCGCCAACGATCGTGTAAGGCTTGGCGTGGTAGGCTTCTCCGACCGGTTCAGGAATTCGCATTTTCCTTCTTTCATGGATCACTATAAAGAATTAAATTTTGATATCGTGGCCGTATCGGATCTCTGGAAACTGCGGAGGGAAACGGGTACTGATTTCTTAAAATCAAAACTAGGGCATGATATAACGGCCTGTAAAAACAATGATGAATTGTATGCGCTCAAAGACCTCGACGCGGTGTTTATCAGCACGGCCGATTTTCAACATGCGCTGCACGCTATTGAAGCGGTTAAAAATAAAAAAGATGCTTATGTAGAGAAGCCTTTTGCAGAAACGATGGAAGATGCAAAGGCTGCATTAAAAGCAGTGAAAGCATCCGATCAAATAATCCAGATGGGATCGCAACGCAGGAGTGGTGCCAATTATAAGGCGGCCGCTGATTTTATACAAAAGGGAAAATTTGGGCCGGTAACAATGGTAGAACTTTCATGGAATGTGAACCAACCGGGAAGATGGCGCAGGCCAGAATTAGTGGCGCAGTGTAAAGAAGAAGATCTTGACTGGAAGAGGTATTTATTGAACCGCCCTTACGAAAAATTTGATCCAAGAAAATATTTAGAATACCGTTTGTTCTGGCCTTATTCTTCCGGCATGCCGGGGCAATGGATGAGTCACCAGATAGATACGGTACATTGGTTCACCGGTTTGCAGCACCCAAGAAGCGTGGTGGCCAACGGTGGTATTTACCAATGGAAAGATGGCCGTAAAAATTGGGATACCACAACAGCCGTGTTTGAGTATGGGCCTGAAAATGATGCCGGCACAGGTTTCCAGGTAGTATTCACTTCAAGAATGCACAATGGTGATGAACAACCGTCGGAGATCTATTATTCCAATGGCGGTGAACTGAATTTGATCACCAATAAGGTTTCACCAAAAGGGGGACTTTCAAAAAAAATGGCAGATGCCATGCAACTGCAACCGAATCTTTTGCCTGAACTGGATCTTACCAGCACAGCAGTAAAAGTGGTGGCTTCCGCCAATACAGGCGCTGACCTTCTTACATCAAATCATGTACGTAACTGGATGGAATGTGTCCGCAGCAGGAAACAACCCAATGCACCGGTGGAAGCCGGTTATATGCATTCAATTGCGTGCATCATGACGAATGCGGCAGTGCGTACCGGACAGAAAGCAACTTTCAATGCGGCAACCCAGGAAGTAATGGCGGGAGGGAAGATTTTTAAATATTGATCTTGATTGGTGAGTTAATGCCATCTAAAATCACCAGTTCAAGTTTTATCACGAGTCCGATCATGCCGTTAATGATATGCTGAACCAGGACCAACTTATTACGCGTGCATAGGGAGAAACTATTCTTACAACAGCAGGATCGTGGTATTGAAACGTGATCTCATTATAACGTTCAGGTATAACTTAAACCGTTTTGCAGGTAATAGGCCGTAACTGCGTGAGGGCAATAATAATAATAACCGGATGCAGGTAGGCGGCAGTGGTTTGGCGAATATTACTCCTGTTCATACCTGCTTAGCCTGTTGTTCAGCTGCAGTATCTGTTGTTGCATTGCGGCCATACGTTGCAGTAAGTAAGTAACCGTTTCAATACCTTCCAGGTTAATATCCATTTCATAGAGGCGTACCAGTTTTTCCAATTGGCTCAACTGGCTTGAGGGAACAAATATTTTTTCTTCCCTGCTAACGGTCTCTACCAGGCCACTGTCTTTTAAAGAATAAATAAACGACAGCTCGATATGGTGGTGGATACAAAATTCATCCGCAGCTATCCATTCTTCTGTTTCCATATAAAAAGTTATTTAAGTTTTGACAATTGCGTGAATAATGCTTTTTGTTCCTCGTTGAGGTTAGTGGGCAATTTTATTTCATAAGTAATATAGAGATCTCCAAACGCGCCTTCATTTTTGTATACCGGAAAACCTTTTCCTTTCAATCTTATTTTAGTACCATTTTGTGTTTCGGGCTTTACGGTGAGTTTTACTTTTCCACTCAATGTGTCAATGGTGGTATCTCCACCGAGCAATGCTGTATACAGGTCGATAGTCGTGGTGGCATAAAGATCATTGCCCTGGCGTTTGAATTGAGGATGTGGTGCAATAGAAAAACTAATGTACAGGTCGCCCGAAGGCCCTCCATTTACACCCGGTGCTCCATAACCTTTTAATTTGATTACCTGCCCGTTTTCAATACCTGCAGGAATAGTAATACGGATATTTTTGCCATTAACGGTAAGGGTTTGCTGGTGGGTACTGGCGGCATCAGCGAGGTTGAGTTGCAGCTCCGCATTATAATCCTGCCCACGGAATTTTGTTTGGCTGCTGCGGCCGGAACTGCCAAACATCGATTCAAAAAAACTGGAAAAATCACCGTCCCTATCGCCAGAAAATTGCTGCCCGCCTGCATATTGAGAACTGCCCCGGGATTGCCGCTGCTGCTCAAACTGTTCTGCATGCTTCCAGTCCTTACCATACTGGTCATATTTTTTTCTTTTTTCTGGATCGCCCAATACCTCGTTTGCTTCATTGACCTGCTGAAATTTTTGGTGTGCATCTTTATCATTCGGGTTAAGGTCGGGGTGCATTTTCCGCGCTGCCTTTCGGTAGGCTTTTTTGATATCCTCGTCAGAAGCATTTTTTTCAACGCCCAGTATCTTGTAATAATCTATAAATTCCATCTCAATTTTTTTTGCCGCAACTAACGGTTCTTAAAGGTACGGTGTATCGCTGTAGCAAGTATTGCAGGCGGTATAAAATTTATTTAACAGGCAGGTAATTTTGAAGGTGTGAATTATATAAAAGTTTTACAGATTTATATAACAATTACTAAAAAAATGGTTGGAACTTTAGATGTCAGTTTTCAACAAAAGTATCTCTTCTCATATGCAGTTAGTTTTAGTTTAACAGCCCCTGTTTTTACAGGGGCTTCTTACATCTTCGATACTTGACGGATAAAAAAAAGGTCAACAATTTATTTTGTTGACCTTTTTTTATTAAAAGATATAATTAATGTTTGTGTGGGATCATATAAAATGCACCCAATTGAAATCCATTATTGGTTGATTTTACGGTGCTGTTTTTATTGATGGTGGTTAATCCAAAATTATACCGGGCATCTACCCCCAGCCCTGACGCAGCGTGCAGGTAACTTAAGCCCAGGCCCAATCCAAAATCAACGGTTTTTATATCCTTCCTGTCAACGCTGTTACCATTGGTCTCGGATTTAGCGTTTACTAAAAAACCTACCTGTGGTCCGGCCTGTATCCTGAATCCATTGTCGAACATATACTGGATCATTACCGGCACATTGATATAACCAAGCTTTAGTATTTGGTTTGGAGTTACGGAAGTATATTTTGCGCCCTGGGCAGAATATACAATCTCGGGTTGTACAGCAATATGCTTGCTGGCATGAATATGTGCTAAAAGGCCGGCATGGAAACCTGTTTTAGAATCATAACTGGTGCCGTTGTCATTATGAACATTATAAACGTTTAAACCGGCTTTAATACCGAAGTGCACGTCTTGAGCATTAACGGTTGCAGTTGTTAAAAGAATAGCTGCTGCTATGCTTACGGAGATTTTTTTCATTGTTTTCATTTTAAGGTTATAGTTATTTTGCAAAGCTGGCATTATTTACCAAACTTATTGTTACATAATCCTTGCAATAACTCATACAATTCACACATTGTCATAAAGTATATCGCTTTAATATTTTTTATCAACCGTAATCCAAGCTTTCGGAATATTAAAAAAAGATGTATTTTAGTTGAATGAATAAATATCCATATTACAATACCAAAACATAGGTGGTGTTATGGCAGGTACAGCAATTCGTACCTTATTTGCCTGTCATTGATTGAACTGCCTGAATCAAAACCCTCAACCTCAAATAATCAGTTGCTGAAAAAACATAACAGTATTGTTGATAAAGAAGCAAATTGTAACATTATGGCATCAACACTAATTTTTAACTGGAATTAAAAAAATAATAGTGAACGTGAAAACTACCGCCATTTTATTATCGCTTGTATTCAATTGTTGTTATGCGCAAAACAACAGCAATATTGATGTGCAGCATTATAATTTTCAGCTTACCCTTTCTGATCATTCCGATACTATCAAAGGAATAGCAGTGATTGACCTGGAAGTATTAAAAAGAACAGCCTCCTTTATTTTTGATCTGGCAAATAGCAACAACACAGGGAAGGGCATGACGGTATTGAATGTACATGCGGGGGATAAGGATATTTCTTTTATACATGCTGCAGATAAGCTTATAATAAAGTTGCCCGTAGCGGCAAAACCTGGAGACAAACAAACCGTCGTCATTCAATACGAGGGCATACCTGCTGATGGATTGATCATTGGCAGAAATATTTTTAATAAGCGTAGCTTTTTTGGCGATAACTGGCCCAACCGTGCACATTACTGGTTGCCCTGTAATGATATCCCTGCTGATAAGGCGAGCCTGGAATTTATTATAACAGCACCAAGGCATTACAGCATAGTAAGCAACGGTATACAAACCGAAGAACGTTTGCTCACCGACAGTACCAAATTAACACACTGGAAAGAAGACGTGCCCCTGCCAACAAAAGTAATGGTGATCGGCGCAGCAGATTTTGCGGTGAGTGATGCAGCGTATGCGGGCTCAATACCAGTTACCAGCTGGGTGTACAATGATAATAAAGAAAATGGTTTTAATGATTATGCTGCCGGAAAAGATATCCTGCAATATTATATAAATTATATAGGCCCTTATGGGTATAAAAAACTGGCAAACGTGCAATCTAAAACTATGTTCGGCGGCATGGAAAATGCAGGTGCTATCTTTTATTACGAACAGTCGGTTACAGGTAGAGCCGGGGTAGAAGACCTGCTGGCACATGAAATTGCCCACCAGTGGTTTGGTGATATGGTCACTGAAAATAATTTTAAACATCTTTGGCTGAGTGAAGGCTTTGCCACTTACCTCACCGATATGTACCTGGAATCCAAATATGGCAGGGACAGTATGAATCACCGGTTAATCGGTGAACGTGATAAATTAATTGAATTTGCATCAGGGTCAAAAGCTCCTGTAATCGATACGAGTTCCGATTATATGGTATTGCTGAATGCCAACTCCTATCAAAAAGGCGCGTGGATATTACACATGTTGCGCAATACCGTTGGTGACGCGGTTTTTCAAATGATCATAAGGGAACAGTACAAAAGATTCGCCGGAAAGAACGCTTCATCCCGCGACTTTATCACCACAGCAGAAAATGTATCCCGAAAAAACTTAAAGCCATTTTTTAAACAATGGCTATACCTGCCCGGTATCCCGGTTGCTGCTATCAAGTGGCAATATAATGCAGTTAAAAAAAATGTCTCCGTCGTTGTTGAACAAAAACAGGCTTCTTTATTTGCCTTTCCATTAGAATTGCTTATGAAGACAGTGAATGGTCAATTTACGAAGACCGTAATTATACAAAAAAGAAAAACAACGGTCACAATCTCCGGCAAAGAAAAAGTTATTGCAATTATACCCGACCCGGGTTATAAATTGTTGTGGCAGCCTTTTGTAACTGGCGGCAATTAAGAAAGATTATTTTTATGGCTTCCTGGTGGTATTGCATTAACGCTTTCAATTGATTAATATTGAGGCATAATTTTATTATGCCGCGCAGTAAATGGTATTCTATTGTTTTTTGTTTTGCACTACCGGTAGCGCATGCCCAAACAAAACTTCATGTAAAGAATAGCAGCAGCGGGCTGCAATATGGTTTTTCTTTAAAAGCACAGGTAGAATTTAGTGCCAGGCAACAAACACAGGCAGTGCATATGAGGGTGGCGCTGGCTGGTGGTATTGGCACTTGTTTTATTGATAACAATATTTATCCTGCATTCAATACGGAGCTTCAATTATACAATAATGGTTTAGGCAGCAGCAAGCCGGGTAAAAAAAAGCCTGCTGTAAATCTTGATCTTGTTACTGCCCTAACTATAACCACGGGTATAAAAGATCTTGCCCGTCAAAGCAGGTCGCAACTTTTTATTGAGCGTAATGTGCCCTTATATTATTTTGCTGATTTTGGTTTGCCTGCTTTAAAAAACCCTTTTGCGTATTCATTCTCGGTAGGCACCAATTTTATTTTTAACAGTGATAAGGCAAAGCGGTCACAACGCACAGGGTTTTTGAATTTTCATTTCGACAGATTTCAAATATCTTATTCTAATGATGGTGGGCCACCTTTTGCCCGTGCACGCCTTGGAGACAGGAAAGACCGTTATTATACCGGTGATGTATTAGTCAGTTATCATGGTAAGCGTTATACGGCCATAAACCTGGTAGAATTGAGCTATCATAAATTTACCGGGTACACGAAAAATTCCTTTGAAGCAAGCAACCAGTTTGATTTTGCCTACGTTAACTACAGGGATACTGCCCAGCGTTTTTACAATAAAAGTTTATTCACACTCAATATTGCCAATCCCGTTCAGGGCTATGCTTTCAATGTAAAGCTTTACAATAAAACAAAATGGGATATACAGCATTTGATACACTGGTCAATTTATAATTCTTATCATATCGTTCCTTATAAAGAACATATATCGCTGTCGGGAACTTATTATTTATCAGGAACAACCATTGGTTTAAAATGAAAAAAATAATTACACTATTATTTGCTGTATTGTTGTGCTTTTCCTGTACACGAAAATTTACTGTCAGCGCTGCATTCCGGAAAGGGATTGCATCGGGCATGCAGCAACTGGTGCTCGACAGTAGTTATCATTTGTATATACGGGAAGTTTTTTTAGATACCAGTGATGCAGGTGATAAAATGGTACTTGCCGATAATGATAATTTAAGTACGGGGAATAAACTGATCGAAGTTGAATATTTATTATTGTCGGAACAGCAAAACAGGGTGCTGTATATTTCCACGATACCCGATAAATATCAATCCTATTATGCTAAAAAAAGCAGGTATTTAAAAAGAGAATACCTGAATGCTTATGATTTCAGCACATTTCGTTTTGGAAAAAAGGCGGAAGCTAACGCCCTTATTTTTGAAAATGCCGCCAGGTATACTACCTGGAATTACAGGGTAGAAAGGGATAGCATCCTGCACGTGCAGCAAGTGGTGGAACGCAGCAATAGAAATACGGCCAATACTTATCCAGTAGATGAAGCCCTCAGTCGCCCTGCAGTTTTTATCCGCACGGATAGTTTCCGGATCGCCTTCAGAAATATGGATAAAGAAAAAAAGGTAGAGATCAAAAAAGGCAGGCCGCCGTTGAAAAGGTTTTCTACAAACAATACCATCTATTTTAAAAAAGACGGCAGCAAATACAGTATTTATTTCCGGTTTGATAAAAGCCTTCCACCACGCTATAAAGATTCCACTATTAGCTTTGGTAATAGCCGGCTGGTAAATGCGCCATTTTAACCGGAAGTTACTCCCCGCCAGGCATTTATTGCCGAGCCATCTACATCCTTAACAGGGGCATCTGTATAGATAGAAAACAATGAATATTTTAAGGGCAAGGCATCCTATGCATGCTCTTGTACGTATATAAGATTGTCCACTGTTTTCTAGCAATAAAACTTTATCTTTAGTAACACAACTTAATGAGGTGCTTAGTTTGACAACCTTTTACTGTAAACGATTGTATCGTATCGTAAAGCAAGTTTTATTTGTCTTTGCCCTTTTATTTTCCGGTTTTCTTTCTGTTGCACAGGAATGCCCACCCAATATCGATTTTGAACTAGGAAATTTTGATGGATGGGTATGCTATACGGGAGGTGTTGCGGCTGTTAACGGTCAAAACGTAATTACGTTAACTGAATCCGGACCAGTTTCGGGCAGGCACACCATGATGTCTTCTTTCCCGGGAAATGGAAGGGACCCTTTTGGTGGTTTTCCTGTGAACTGCCCTAATGGAAGTGGCCATTCCATTCAATTGGGTAATACTACAGGGGGTGCAGAAGCTGAAGGTATTTCGTATGATTTTACCATTCCTGCAAATGCCAATGAATATAACCTCATCTATCATTATGCAGTGGTATTTCAGGATCCGAATCACCAGCAGTACGAACAACCCCGCATGCAGATAGAGATCACAAATGTTACCGATAATAAGATTATCAGCTGTTCTTCCTTTGCATTTTTTCCCTATGGCACGCCATTACCCGGTTTTGAATTATCACCCAATCCCGGTACCACTACACCGGTATGGTATAAGAATTGGTCGGCCGTTTCTATTAATTTAGATAACAACGCGGGCAAAACCATCCGCCTTTTTTTTAAAACAGCTGACTGTACTTTCCGCCGTCATTTTGGCTATGCTTATATCGACGTTAATTCAGAATGCAGCGGCAAATTTGAAGGCGCCTCTTTTTGCCCGGATGATACGGTGGTAAATGTTGTAGCACCTTACGGCTATGAGGGCTATACCTGGTATGATAATAACTTTACCCAGGTGCTCGGCAACCAGCAGGTACTTTCTTTTGCACCACCACCAGCTACGAGTATGACGGTTGCCGTAGTATTGGTGCCTTATAACGGTTACGGTTGCCTGGATACTTTGTACGCCGACTTAAAAGATAATCTTGAAGTAAAAGCCGATGCAGGTAAAGACACCGTTTCCTGTAATCATAATCCTGTACCGATTGGCGGGCCGTCCAAATTGGGAGCCAGGTATCAATGGTCACCTTCCGCAGGTTTATCCAACCCCGATATTGCCAACCCGCTTGCTTTACCTGATACCACCACCACTTATGTGGTAACCGCGAGAAGCAATGGGGGCGGTTGCCTTACTACAGATACCGTAGTTGTAAGAGCTTCATTGGTAGATAATGCTATACAATTACTGGGTAAAGCGGCATATTGTATCGGCAGTGGCGACAGCAGTATTTTAATTGTTCAGCCGGCAGACAGCATACAATGGTTTAAAGATAATGTTCCTATACCCGGGGCGAATAACACAACCTACAGGGTAACGCAAAGCGGTTCCTATTATGCGCTTTTATTTGGGGGTTATGGTTGTGTGTTGACCACAGTTGTACAACAGGTATCTATTGCTTCGGTTCCCGTTGCAGGTTTTACGGTGAATAAACCCGGCCAGTGTCTTTTTGGAAACCAGTATGTTTTAAAAAATAACAGTACCAATGTGATAGGCGTCATGGCCTACAAATGGAAATTTGGCGATGGTAATGAAGCCACTACCCGTGACGTAACCTACAGTTATAAAAAAGCGGGCAAATACACGATCACGTTAGTGGTTAGCAGTATTGGCATCTGTGCAGACAGTGCTACATTTAATGTGATCATCTATCCCAATGCAGTGGCAGCATTTGCTGCAAACCCCACCTGCATCAATCTCCCGGCGAAACTGGTAAACAATACCGTTGATACTTTGGGATCGCCGGTAAATTACCAATGGTCATTTGGCAACGGCCAAACCTCCACATTAAAAAATCCTCCATTGCAAATTTATACAGCAGCAGGAAATTATACCATCAGTTTATCGGTAAGCAGTTTGCAGTGCCCTTTCCCGGTTCATACTGCAACGCATGTACTGGTGATCGACCGGCCAAAACCAGCAACGCATTATCCTTTAGAGTGGGCAGTGATCAACCTGCCACTCGACCTGCATGCAAGGTCATTTGGGGAAACTGTTTTATGGAATCCTGCCATCAATCTAAATGACCCTGCCAGCTACAATCCCGTTTTTAAAGGAGCTACCGAGCAACTGTACACGATCGATATAAAAACCGCTACCGGCTGTATTACATCGGACACACAAATGGTTAAACTCGTGAAGAGTATCGAGATCTTTGTTCCGAATGCCTTTACACCAAACGGTGATGGTAATAATGATGACCTGAAGGCAACATTCTACGGCATCAAGCAATTAAAATATTTCAGGGTGTATAACCGTTGGGGCCAGCTTTTTTATCAAACACAAACCATGAAGCAGGGATGGGATGGTAACTTTAAAAATGTAAAGCAGGAGATGCAAACATTGGTATGGGTGCTGGAAGCCATCGGTGTTGATGGTAATACCTATCTCCGCAGGGGAACAACTATCCTGTTGAGATGATGGTTAAGGATCATTGATCCACCTCTTTGTGTATCGCTGTACTAAACTTTGCGTATCTCTGTGTCACATCCCATTGCTCAGATTTCAAAATAAAAATGATTATGGTTATGACAGGCGGGATTAAACGCAGTCTGGCAAAATGGGCAAAAATAATTACATTGTAAATATTCGTTGATCGTCATCTCTGTATAGCATGCACCGCAAACAATAGCTTTCTTTTCAAATGCATTTTTTGGCCAGGGGATAGCTTTGTGTCCAGCCTCTTCACCGTGGCAATAGATACAGGGGTAATAAGTATCGCAGCATTTCATTTTAATGGCAATGATATCCTGCGGCGAATGGTAGTGTACGCAACGGGTACGCTCATCAACTGTTTTGCCTTTAATTGTTACCGGTAATTTTTTCATCAACATTTCAGGAGATTAGGTATTGATACCGCCGCTTACTTCTATCCGCTGTCCATTTATCCACTGCGCCTCTTCGGTACATAGAAAAGCTACCACGCCACCGATATCATTGGCAGCACCTACACGGCCCAGTGGCGATAGTGTACTCATCACTGCTTTTACCTGCGGGTTATTCCTGATGAATGCATTATTAAAGTCTGTTTCTACAGGTCCGGGTGCCACCACATTGGCCCCGATTCCCTTAGCACCTAATTCTTTGGCGAGGTATTTTGTAAACACTTCTATTGCGCCTTTCATGGACGCATACACGGAATAACCCGGGTTTGAAAAACGCGTAGTTCCGGTAGAAATATTAATGATCCTTCCACCTGGATTGATGATGGGTACAAATTTCTGCGTTAAGAAATAGATACCCTTAAAATGAACATTTAAAAAGCTGGTGAATAGTTCTTCTGTTACATCCATAAAAGGTACCGTAGCGCCCATGCTGGCATTGTTAATTAAAAAATCAAAAGCAGGTGCTTCCCATTTTATTTTCAGTGTATCTTTAACGATACCCACAAAATTGTCCAGCGAAGAGAATAAGCCCATATCTAAATGCAGTGCAATGGCTTTTTGCCCAAGGTTTTCTATTTCATGCACCACCTGCAGTGCTTCGGCTTCTTTACTGCGGTAGGTCAATATCACATCAATGCCTTTTTTTGCGATGCTGAGTGCCATGTCTTTTCCCAGTCCACGGCTGCCACCGGTTACCAATGCAATTTTTGCTGCTGTAGCCATTTTAATTATTAAATTGTGTTCAAAGTTATAATCTAACAGGCAGGTATCAAAAATGTTTATTAAAATGATACATTTGATGCAATAATAAGACAGGCAATGGTAAACCGCATTATTTATATCATGGGCGTTTCAGGGTCGGGGAAAACGACGGTAGGAAAGCTGCTGTCACAAAAGACTGCCATTCCTTTTTTTGATGCTGATGACCAGCATTCCAAAGCTAACCGGGAAAAGATGGAGGCAGGCCTGCCATTAAATGATGGTGACCGCGAAGAATGGTTGGAAAGTATCAACCGGCTGGCTATTGAACATGCAGCCATTAATGGCGCTATCATTGCCTGTTCTGCACTAAAAGAAAAATACCGGGCAGTATTGAATAAGGGTATAGAAAAACCCGTATGGATATTCCTGCAGGGGGATTATGCAATGATATCCGAACGAATGAAAAGCAGGGTGAACCATTATATGCCTGCATCACTTTTACAATCGCAGTTTGACATTTTGGAAATACCAGCGGGGGCATTATCTATAAGCATTCAAAAGGTACCTTCAGAAATTGTTGAACTGATCTGTGAACGACTAGGGCTGCTTTAAGGTTTCCAAAATTCCAAACCTGGTTACCTTACTACTTATCAAAAATCCGAGTAACCGAGCGGTTGTAAAAAACTAATATCTATATGTGCAACGTTGTGCTGGTATTCCGGGAGTGCTGATAATGTTTTCCATGAAGGGTGGCTGCTGAAAGCTTTCCAGTGTGCTTCACGGTCTGCTTTGTTTTCATAGCAGGTCATGTACATGAGGTTGGGCATATGGCTGCCCGCAATCACTTCACTATAAAAAACAGCGTTGGCATTAATACTTTTAAAGATCACTGTCTCGCCACCTTCATTAAACATCTTTACTTTATTAGCGAATATCTTTTCGGTAGCAGACTCATAGCTTCTCAGTTCGTACACCCGTTCATTTTTAGCCCCCGTTAGATTGGGTAACTGCATTTTTGGTGCCAGGGGAAAAGCTTTCAACAGGATCACTTCCATTCTTGTATAAGGTGGATTAGTGTATGCTGCACTGATATAATCTTCACCGGCGGATTGGTAATCCTTATCATTACTTAATTTTTCAGCGATGGCGGATTGATCCTCCAGGCTTTTGATCGTTAGGTATACATACATTAATTTTACCGAGGCAGTATCGTTGGCCCATGACCTGAAAACACCAATATTTTTATAACCCATCCTGTGCAGTGCTGGCAGCAACGCATTTTTAAGGTAGTTGTTTAAAATAGTTTCCTGGGCGGGGCTGGTATACTGGTAAACAGTCAGCTGGTATAATTCTCTTTTAGGTTTGTTAGCGGCGGAAGCCGAAGAAGCCAACATAAAAAACAGCACGGTTAGTAAAAGGAATTGACGGGATAATGCTTTCATGATGTTTAAACTTTTAAATTGCAGGAACAAGTTAAAAGAAAATGTTTGCTTAGCGCTATTTTGTTTGATACTTACTCGAAGGTTGCAGTCCTTTGGAGCAATCTTAAAAAAATGTAACGTTGTATTGAAGGTTGGAAGCCATTTAAACTCATGGAAATACTAACTGCATATTCTATCAGTAACTGGATATTAATCCTGCTGGGTGCGTTGATCATCGGCCTTTCCAAAGCAGGGTTAAAAGGTATCGACATGATGAATGTTACCCTTATGGCAATTGTATTTGGAGGCAAGGCATCCACAGGTATTGTATTGCCGTTATTATGCGTGGCAGATGTGATGGCCGTAATTTATTATCACCGGCATGCAAAATGGCCACAGTTTTGGCAACTATTGCCCTGGATGATTTTGGGTATATTGGTTGGCGTATTTGTTGGGAAAGATATTAATGAAGTATTGTTTCGCAAAATAATGTCGGTGATCATTGTACTCACCGTTATCATCATGTTCTGGCTGGAGATAAGAAAAAATCCTGTGGTGCCGAAAAATAAATTCTTTGCCTCAGGATTAGGTTTGGCTTCGGGGTTTACTACCATGCTGGGTAACCTGGCCGGCGCATTTTCCAATATTTATTTCCTGGCGATGCGGATGCCCAAGAATGATTTTATTGGAACTGCTGCATGGGTATTTTTAGTGATCAACTGGTTTAAATTACCTTTCCAGGTTATTTATTGGAAAAATATTACCGGCTCTTCTTTACAAATTGACCTGTTTGTATTGCCTGTATTATTAATTGGGTTTTTTGCAGGCTTAAAGATCGTTGCCAGGATAAAAGATGATGGTTACAGGAAAGTGATCCTGGCCTTCACACTTGCCGGGGCTATCGTAATTTTTTTGAAGCACTAAGCAAGGCGGTTCCTGCTACGGAAAAAAAAGAATAATTTAGCTATTCAAAAAAGCATATTCGGTTACTGATGCCCTTATTCGTTCACATATGGAAGCGGGTCTTTTACAGGGCAGTAGTTATTATTGCTATCATGGCCAATACCATAACGCTACCCGCGCAATTGTGTAACGGTAGTTTGGGTGATCCCGTTGTAAACATAACCTTCGGTGACGGCAGCAGTAATAATACGGGTTATACTCCCACCAATGCGTATACCTATACCAGTAGTTCCTGCCCCAATGATGGGTTTTATACGATCACCAGATCCAGCACAGCGTGTTTTGGAAATACCTGGCATACCGTAACTTCAGATCATACCGGTGGGGGTGCATTCATGCTGGTGAACGCGTCGATTGAGCCCGGTGATTTTTTTGTAGCCAGCGTCAATAATCTTTGTCCCAATACCACTTATGAGTTTGCCTCCTGGATATTGAATATCCTCAACAGGTTTGGCATAAGGCCCAACATTACCTTCAGTATAGAAACTTCCGGCGGTGTGGTATTGCAACAATTTGTTACGGGTGATATTTCTGAAACACCCTCGCCGGTATGGCGGCAATATGGATTTTTCTTTACTACACCTTCCAACAATTCTGCAATCGTTTTACGTATGCGTAATAATGCACCGGGGGGTATCGGGAACGACCTTGCACTGGATGATATTACTTTTCGGCCATGCGGTGCCGTTACCGTAGCATCATCAATACTGGGCAATAACAATGATACCGTAAATGTTTGTGAAGGCAATACCAATTCCTACGCTTTTACAGCGACTATTTCTACAGGGTATACTTCGCCGGTGTATAACTGGCAGGTAAGCACCGATTCCGGCAAGGCCTGGAAAGATATTGCCGGCGCCACCAGCCTGAATTATTTGCGCATGCCCACTAACGCGGGGGGGTATTGGTACCGGCTTACCGTAACCGAAAAAAGTTCGGCGGCTAATACTGCCTGCCGTATTGCTTCCAACTATGTAGTGATCAATGTACACGGGCAGCCTTTTGTAAATGCCGGTGGCAACAGGATCATGCTTGCAGGTAATGGCATCACGTTGAATGGTGTGGTGAAAGGCGAAAACCCTTCATATTACTGGGATCCGCCTGATAATTTAAGCGATATAAAAATCGCCACGCCTTTTGCAACACCTACAGTAGATAAGAAATATACTTTGTATGCCCTATCAGGGTATGGCTGTTCCAATAATGATACAGCCCATATAAAAGTAGTGGCAGGCATTTTCGTACCTACCGCATTCACACCTAATAATGATGGCAGGAATGACCGCTGGAGAATCCCTTATCTCGACCCATCCCTGGGTGCAGAGGTAAATGTATACAATCGTTTTGGACAACTGATGTACCACGCCAAAGGAATTGTAGTGGATTGGGATGGCAATTTTAAAGGGATGCCACAAGCACCGGGGGCCTATGTGTTTAGTATCCGGTTCAATGGTACCTTCCCTGAAATCAAGGGAAGTATTTTGCTCATACGGTAAAAAAAGCGCGGTCAGGGTTTTATCAAATGCCCCATTTCAGCATCAAAAGAAATATGCTGTGATAAAAGTTTTGCCAATGCTTCTTTTTCTGCTGCAGACCTTAACACTCTTTTTGGAATGATCAGCGCCTGGGCGGAATTTATGTACAGGAAATAGTAATCGTTGGTTTCTTCTTTTTTTATGATACATTCCCATTTATATTTTACCTCGCAGAATATATTTTTTGAAAATATCCCGTTTGGAGAAATCACCACTTCGGTTTGTGTTAGCAGGTGTGCATTTAACCGGTTTTGTATAAAAGTAAAAGCCAGCTTTCGGCTGTTAGTTTTAATTGATAAGAGCGGCAGTACGTAGATGGCCGCCAACATAAAAATGCTAAAAAAGTAAACGCTGTCAAAGGCTTTGCGGGGGCCGGCCAATGTAACCATGCTTAAGCTGAAGATAAAAAGGATAAAGGTCTTTACCCGGCTTTTTATTATCGCCATTTTTTTACCCGGCGACAGCCAGGACGTGTAGAAATTAAAATTAAAATAATCCTCTTTAGTCAATAAAAAATTAATAGTTACCATTATTCATAGCTGTTTGCTGTTGCCATCACGGCATCATGATTTTTATCAGGGTTATCGCTGCAGCGTAGCGGAATGAGATCATACCAACGCCGGAATAAATATAGCACTTTCCTTGCCTGCCATTACAGCGCTTTGTAACGATCATTGCTTAGGCTCACCCCCGCCACGTCGGTTGTTAGGTAATTGGCACGCTTTTATAACTTTAATAGCAGTGGAGGAGAGGAAATATTGAGGAGCGGGCGCTTCAACATTACAGGATTGAGGAAAAGCGCGGATTTTCTTACCATGATGGGGAAGTTTTTACCCCGGAAAATGGGTTAAACATTTTTAATTAAAGCCGACATGAAATTTATCATTTTTTTATTCGCCCCATTTTTTGGTAGTGCACAGGCCAAACCATTGAAATATGAATGGAGAAAAATTTCAGGTCCTGCTCAATACAAAATACTAAACCCTTATGCAGCTACGACCGGTGTAACTAACCTGGAGGCGGGGGTATATAAATTTGAGTTAAAAGTTACCAATAGCCATAACCTTTCTGCAAGAGATACAATGGTGCTCATTGTAAAATCGCCCCTCAACAAAGCATTCGCAAAGAATGACAACAATATCGCTAAACTTGGAAAATCATTTTAAAATGTACTCATTTATCGTAAGTATTTTAAAAGACCTCTTACTGTTATTGTTTATCCCACTGGCAGCGGAGACCGGCTCGTACTGGCTATCAAAAAAAGGAAAGTTTTTAATGGGTAACAAAGACTCAATTCATGAACCATCCGGGTTAATGCAATAACTGCTAATGACTCGACTTTATTTTATGTAAAATTTGAGAATGACTTTACATAAAGCTGAAGGCCAGTTTAATATGCCTTAATGATAAAAAAATAATTAGCCGTTTTGTAATAATAATAAGGATCATACGTTTTTTAGGGGAATAACCCCGAAACCTGATCCGTATGAAATATTTTATACCCACTATTGTAGCGATATGCTGCCCCATTTTTTCTTTTTGCCAGGATATAACCGGCCTTTGGAAAGGCACCATGTTCAACGACTCAACAAAACAATCTTTGCCATATGAAATGGTGATCAGTAAAGAAAAAGGAAAATATACCGGCTTTTCGCACAGTTGGTTTTTGATCAATGGTCAAAAGTATTATGGCATCAAAAAGATCAATGTGCGCGTAGCCAAAGACGGCAAAATATTAATCCAGGATGCGGTATTGATAGAAAATAATTACCCGGGAGGCCCCGACAAGAACGTAAGCCAGTTAAACGTGCTTGATCTTGCTAATGGCGATAACGAACCCGTATTAGATGGGCCTTTTGTTACTAACCGTACCAGGGAATACACAGAACTAACAGGCCATATCAATGTAAAAAGAGTAAGCCTTTCAAGCCAAAGCGAACTGTTGACTTACCTGCAAAAGAATGGAAAAGATAATAGTGTTACAGCAGTAAAATAAAGACACCTAATAGAAAATATTCCTCAATGGTTCGTGAATAACGAACCATTTTTCATTGCCTGGTGATGGATAAAATGCGTACCGACGGTTTAAAGTATTGCCCCTGGTCCGGGTAAAGCTGCTGAATTCTTTTTACGATATCCATTCCCTCAATCACTTTTCCAAAAGCTGCAAAACCCTGTCCGTCTTTATTTCTTTTACCGCCATAGTCAAGCGAACGCTGGTCATTAATGCAAATAAAAAAACTACAGGTAGCGCTATTGGGTTTTCCTCTTGCCATCGAAATAGTGCCGTCTTTATGCAGCAGCCCTGTTTGCTGCGTGGTTTCAAGCGGGATGGGAGCGAACTCTTTTGTTGAATCTACATCACCGCCCTGTATCACTTCTATCTTAATAGAATCTTTGGGTTGATTGTTTAATGTTACGGCACGAAAGAAAGAACTGCTGTCGTATAAATGTGCATCTACATACTTTAAAAAATTGGCTACGGTAACCGGTGCTTTAGCAGCAAACAATTCTACAGTCATGTTACCCATTGAAGTTTTGATAACACAGGTTTGCTTTTGTGCAACCACAGAAGTTATAGCCAGTAGTGTTACAACTTTTGTGAGCAATAATTTTTTTATTAACTGCATGGTAATGATAGAATGCATAAATTATTTTTACTGTTACCAAAGTTGAGGGAAATAATACAGAAAAACTAAATAAAAGGTAGTTATAGTTCCTGTTGCTTAAGCCTGAAAAATTTAATAGCGATACGAACAGCCAAATAAAAAAATTATCTTTACCCCAATGAAAGAGCAGCCTACATCAAAACGCAGTGCGATCTACTTATTCGCCGGCAGCGTTATACCTTCCCTGGTTTTACTGCGAAAAAATGACCCTTTACGTATGGCTGGCGCTACTGCTTTTTTCACCACTTTTGCTTTGCCACCCATTATTTTTTTGCTGGCACAGTTATTTGGTTTATTCGTCAGCCCGGGTGTAGTGGGGCGGGGCTTAATTGAAAACCTTTCTCATAGTTTGGGAAACGATGGAGCCGAACAGGTGCGGGAGGTCATCAGGAGTATCCGTGGGTTCAATCAGAGCTGGTATGTGATCGTACTTGGATGTTGTTTTCTTTTTTTTGTGGCCACCACTTTATTCATTGTTATACGAAATTCATTTAACCAGATATGGCAGGTCAATGTGAAAGAAGGGCGGGGTATTCTTTTTAAGATCGGTACCAGGGTAAGGTCTTTTGCCGTGATATTGCTGGCAGGAATTTTATTTTTTGCCAATATTTTTTTTACCAGCATTGAAACAGTCGGTGGCAATTACCTGGAAGGATTTTTCCAGGGCAGCAGGATCTATTTTAAACTCATCTTTAGCGAGATCAGCAGCGTGATCATTGTAGCAGCCTGGTTTATTATATTATTTCGTTTTCTTGCCGACGGTCGCCCTCACTGGAAAGCAGCGTTAATGGGTGGAATACTAACTGCGGTTTTGTTTACGGCAGGAAGATTTATACTGCATATCCTGCTTATTGATGGAAATATCGGTCAATTGTATGGCGCTTCAGGTTCTTTTGTATTGGTATTACTTTTTGTTTTTTATACTTCTTTTATTATGTACTATGGCGTTTGTTTTATTGCAGTGTATTCTGCAAAACAAGGTTGGGTGATGCAGCATGATGATCAATCCTATAATATTAAAACTGGGGAAGGATAAATATTCCAAAAAAAACCAGTAAAACGGCTTTACTTTTTCACTAGACACTCTTATATTCCTGCTATATTTTACAGTTCCTTCAAAGTGCAAATTAAGCATACTCTTTTACGCTCTTTCTTTGCGATTGTAAAGAATAATGATAAAATGTCATCCAAATGCAATGATCCCAAATACAAAACTAAAATAGGTCCATAAAAAAATAAAGATAATGTGAACGCTGGTCTCAAATGTTTTGCCTTTCCATAATTCGGAGGAATAACCAAAGAATTGAATGATCAGCCTCGTGATCCAGAATATAGTAAAACCAATGCAGATCCGCCTGCCTAAAACTGTTTCAATCAGGTCCTTTGATGACGTCACACATAAAAGCCCTATCAATAGAACTACCAATGCAATAAAAAGTGTATGCACATACATCATTTGTCTGTTGATCAGGCTAACTGTACTTAATTCTTCCTCCCAGTTAAAGCGTTTGGGAAAAATGCTGTGAATAACTGCAAGAAAAATCAGGAGATAACCGGTTATGAAAAGATGTACTGCCATATTATTTGTTAAGTATGAATGTTGAAATAAATGGGGTAATCTTCTGTTCTTTTTTTACCGTTAAGCCTGCTGATTGAAAAATATGCTGCCAGGTTGGTTTGGAATAAAAATGAATAAAGCCAATATTATAAGCCATGAAATTTGGAAGGTCTCTTAAATGTTCCGTGATAATAATTTCGCCTGCGGGATTCATGATCCTTTTTAATTCTTTAAAAAATATTATTCTCTCTTCTTCATTCCTTATCTCGTGCGCTGCGAATATGACAAATATTTTATCTGCTACATTGTCGGCAATTGGCATATGACCTGTTATTACAGTCTTTGTACCCGGAAAGGGCGGGTAAGCTTTTCTCGCTCTTTTAATAGAAACTTCAGTATGTTTTTCCGGATCATAAAAATCGAATACCATTAGTTCGGCATTGGGAAATTTATGCTGGAGCAGCACACTGGTCTCATCAAAGCCTGCGTTGATATTCACGATAAGGTGCTGTTCTTCGGTTACACCATCATCGATCCATTTCAATTGGTACAAACCCGAAAGATCATATACATAATAAGAAACAGCAAGAGAAATAATGATGGGTAATAAAACCAGCAAACCAACGATCAAAGAATAAATTTGCAATGAAGCATCAGGATAATTAGCGGCTAGTAACAGCAATAATAAAAAACCACCTGACAATACATAAAACTGCCGGTTGAAACGAACGATATTCCAAACGCCCTGGAATGGCTGCCTCATTTTTTCCATTGCTCAATTTTACCTTTTTTCCAAAAGTAGGGGATGTTATTAATTACAAATGCGTTTGCCAAAACTGCATTGGGTAAATGCAGTCCATCCAGAAATGAAATATGCTGCTCAATTACGCTGATGGGTTTTGGTATCCAGTTTTCTCTCACGCCTTCTATGATCAACACTTTTTTTGTGCATGCATCATAAGTAAAAGTAAAGGGGAGCGGGCCTGCAAATCTTCTCGCTTCTTTCCAATCAGCAAAGGGAGAATGGATTGGTAACGTGATATCATCAACGGAATTATCAATTATTATTTTAAAATCAGAACGGGCCGACTGTATCGTAGTAGTGTGCTCATTTACTGTTTGTGTAATATCGGTTGTAGTGTAATTGTAGTGCGTAAAAATATTCCCCAACAACTGCATTTTCTTTTTGTCTGTCTCCGACTTGAGTATATATAAACCTCTTAAACGTTTGCCCGCATTGTTGGTATATCTTACAAATATGCGGTAGCCGATCAAAAAGAAATCATTGCCCATAAATTTGGGAAAACCTTTCGGGCGTAGATCCTTTGTCTGCACCATTGCCATAGCAACAAATGCCCATTGGTCGTTGAAAATATCCAGCTCCAGGCATTGAGGAATATGGTTTTGTAATTGTTCTTTCGCCACTGCAAAGCTAAGCACTGTTGAGCTTTTAAAAAATGCTTCTATTGCAAAAGGATGGTTCTTTAAAAAGGAAAGCATCAGGTTTGTTGTGCCGGTTGATGATTAAAATAAAATTCGTTGAAAAAAATAATGGCGATCAGCAGCAATGCAAATATAGCGTTCCACCTGCCCCAAAGCAAAAGGTCGGGCGCTATGATAAATTCAATGGTATTCATTGCAGCTATGATCATGACCTGTACAATGGTATTAAGTTTTTTTGTTATCCTGCTGATGATCCATACGGCCATAATAATTTCTGCGCAGCCGATGGCAATGGTTAATGATCGTGCATGTGGTGTTCTTAATATTCTTGCAACAATTTGTTGGTGCCTTGGTACCAGGTTAAACACTTTACAAACAAGTCCATTGATCAGCCATACCAAAGCAATGGACCAGGTAAGTAGTTTTTGAAAAGTTTTGTTTGACATTATTGTTATGAATATTTCCTGCTGGCAAATTCTAACATTTTTTTCACTTATCGGGTATTAAATTTAATGATAACACAGCTTGCTGAAATTTTATCAAAATGAAACTTATACTCCTGCCGTTATTATAAGTTATTTGTATGGCGTCGATAAACCGCCAATAGAATGATGCCGGTAAATCCATGATCCCACTAAGAAACATGGCTACAGAAAATTAATAATTAATAATGTTTTTGGCAGTGCCAATATTAATTTGTCAGGGTCAAACTGTGATCTTCCTGTTCCTTGCAATATTTTTCCATGTTACCATGGCTTGACCCTCTTCAACGATCACGATAGTCTCGTATAAAGCAACCGTAGGACAAATATGCCAGGGAATAGCATACAACAGGTCGCCGGGTTTAAAAATATGTTTTGATTGATTTTCCAGCAACAGGTGTTCCTCGCTTTGCGACACTACATTTAAATAGTCATGTTCCGGGAAGAAAACCCTTTTTGATATTTCATTCTCCGCAGCAACAGACTTATGACCGAGATCGGTACATACCAAAGTTGCACCTGGCATGGAAACAACTCTTGTGATTAAAATAGCAGCCGGCACAAATTCCTGTTCGGCACAATTAACTGAATAACTTTGATCCCAATAAACAAATGTACCCGGGCTGCATTCTACATTGGACCTTTTACAATGAATGGAGAAAGCAGGTGAGCCTCCTAAAATGATGGTGGGAACTGTCAGATCATGAGCTTTGATTTTGTTAACTAGAGATTCCACATTTGAAAAAACCGCATCGGCTTCTTTTTTCCTTTGTTCAGAGTTGTTGTTGGTGATATGTCCATCGTAAGCGTGCAAACCCTTGATCATAATGCCCGGTGCGGCTGCACAAAACCGGTATAATTCCAATGCTGCTGCTTCAGGTAAAATGCCGGTTCTGTTCATTCCTACATTCAAATCAATATAAACGGGAACGGTTAACCCGGTTTCAGTAAATAATTTAGACAGCTCTTTGGCACCGGCTAAATTATCTGTTAAGCAGGAGTACAACGTGGCAGGATATTTTTTTATGAGTTGTATAAAGCGTTGTAGTTTTGGGCCAACAGGTTGATAGGCCAGCAACACATCTTTGGCATTGGCCATTCCCAACATTTCTGCTTCGGCAATAGTAGCGCATTTAAATTTATGAATGCCAGCCGTGATCATCATTGCGGTAATTTCGGCGCACTTATGTGTTTTCACGTGGGGGCGTAGCCGCTTTATATCACCGGTCATTTTTATTGCAGTATCTATATTCTGCTGTACCCTTTCGGGAAAGACCAAAAGGGCAGGGGAATCAATTGTTGCTGCATTGGTAATGTGAAACCATTGTTTGTTGGTACTCATGATACAAATTTACGTTACAGCAAGGTTTTCACAAGAATAGATTTCAGAGCAATTGTTGGTATGAAGTAAGAACAATTGTGCGTTGGAGTACCAATAATATTGCGATGGGCTTTGCTGTTTGTTGATAAACGGAAAGATATTTGCCGGGAAGCCGGGAAGGGTTTTATTGCGGCTTATTTTATTAAACGGAAATATTTTTCCAGTAAGGCGCAAAGACGTCTTATATTCTTCCCGGCTAATAATTATTTTTGTAAAGCCGGCTCTCAATAATTCTTATTAAAAAGGAAGGACTATAAAATAACAGCTATTTCTTTTTAATTGTAGTATCGAAGAATTCCAGTTCCTTTTTACTTACCCATTTAATGAATTTGGCAATGTCTTCATGGTCCTTAATACGCTCTACAGTATTATAATAATTTTTGAGTTCCGTTTCTGTGAAAACGGCATGTACTTTAGCCTGGCAAATTTTGTGCATCGGCACTGTAGGCGTATCCCTGCCGCCTTTACTTGGTGGTATCAAATGATGGCGCACAATGGGTTCGGCCAATTCACGGTTACAGAGCGGACATATGTTAGTATCGGGCATGCTTATTTTGTTGTTGTGCAGTAAATATATTCTTTGCCCGGCACTTGATAAAATTGTTTTGTAAAAATACTATTGGCTTTGATAAGCAATTGATGGGCTTCGGCGCCGCCTTGTCTCCTGACTAGGGGCGTGTGGCTTTATTTGTGAAAGTTTTTACATTAAAACATTTTTTGAGAAATAGAAAGTGGGGTAGTAAAGTCCGTTGGTTGAAAACCAGACGGGGCGTTCAGGATACGAGGGTGTTACCTGTGGTGCAGAAAGGTATGCTGTACAAGTGAGTGACACAACGATGATCACCAGAGCTAAAATGTTCGTCACAAAAAAACGCTACCTAAACGGGGTAGCGTCAACAATTAATCAATTAAACAACTACTTCTTCTTTGGAGCACCTTTTTTGGCAGGCGCTTTTTTCGCCGCAGCCTTCTTCTTAACCGCCCCCTTCTTATCAAACGCCTTCGGCTCCTGTATCAATATCATCTTTTTCACCTCATCCAGTTGCAAAGCCTGTAATTCTTCAGGGGTATATTTTCCTTTGGCGCCGCTGCCGGTGAGTTTGTATTTCTTTTTACCCATTTTAATGATAGCGCCCCAGCGTTCATTTTCGATCGTGATTTTTTCTTCGGGAAATGCTTTGATAACACGGTTGGCTTCTTTTACAATTTTTGCAGCCACCAGTTCATTAATATCATTTTGAGAAAGGGTATCATAATTATAGCGGACAGGGATATTGATGAATAGCTCGTTCCATTTAATAAAAGGGCCAAATCGGCCTTTACCCTTGGTCACCGGTTTGTCTTCATAAAAACCAACAGGGGCATCTTCAAATCTTTTGACTTCAATAAGGGCGATAGCTCTTTCCAGGTCTACAGTAGCCGGTTCTTCACCACGCGGAATGGAGATAAATTGGTCACCAAATTTTACATAAGGGCCAAAGCGGCCAGTGTTTACCGTTATTTCCTGTCCTTCGTACTCGCCTAATGGAGCACCGAGTTTAAAAAGGTCCAATGCATCTTCCAAAGAAATGGTTTCAATGCTTTGTGTGTTTTTTAGTTTGGCAAATTTAGCTTTCTCTTCGCCTTCGGTTATGCCTATCTGTACCATCGGGCCATAGCGGCCCATACGTGCAATAATGGGTTTGCCCGTTTCAGGGTCGGTGCCCAATGCTCTTTCACCAACGGCCCGTTCTGCATTTTCTAATGTATGTTCTACTCCTTCATGAAAAGGCGTATAAAAATCACTCACCATCGTGTTCCAAACTATCTTTCCATCGGCGATCTCGTCAAATTCTTTTTCTATCTCTGCAGTAAAATTATAATCCATCACCTGGGTAAAATGCTGGCTTAAAAAATCGGTTACTACCAAACCAAGATCGGTAGGAAATAATTTATTTTTTTCCGCGCCGGTATTTTCTGTTTCAGTTACTTTAGAAATTTTATCATCCTTCAGTTTCATGATCCTGAAATCTCTTTTCATCCCTTCCTTTTCTTTTTTCTCTACATAAGTTCTTTTGATGATTGTAGATATCGTAGGAGCGTAGGTACTCGGGCGGCCAATGCCCAGCTCCTCTAATTTTTTTACCAGTGATGCTTCGGTATATCTTGCACCCGGCCTTGTAAATCTTTCCGTAGCGAGCATTTGATTGAAAGCTACAACCTGCCCGACAGTTAAATTTGGTAAACGGCTTTCGTCATTGTCTTCTGCATCTTCATCATCACTGCCTTCCATGTACACTTTTAAAAAGCCATCAAATTTTATTACCTGCCCGCTGGCGGTTAAGTCTTCGTTGTTGGTGCTGATATTTATTTTAGCAGTGGTGTTTTCCAATTCTGCATCTGCCATCTGCGACGCGATGGTTCTTTTCCAGATCAATTCATACAAACGGTTGAGGTCATAATCTTCAACAGACCTGTTCTGCATATAAGTAGGCCGTATAGCTTCATGTGCTTCCTGTGCACTTTCATTTTTATTTTTGTACTTGCGGACCTGTAAATAATTATTGCCAAAACTTTTTCCTATTTCGTCTTTGATCGCGTCCATCGCAGTCTCGCCCAGGTTCACACTATCCGTACGCATGTACGTGATCTTACCACTTTCATATAATTTTTGTGCGAGCAACATCGTCTTGCTTACGCCATAACCTAATTTGCGGCTGGCTTCCTGCTGTAATGTAGAAGTGGTGAAAGGCGCAGCAGGCGTACGTTTGCCCGGCCTTACCTGGATATCTTTAACGGTATATTTTGCGCCCAAACAACTTTGTAAAAATTTTTCTGCATCTGCTGCCTGGCTGAACTTGGTGCCTTCGGCTTTAAAATTCACTGAGCGGTTATTCATGTCCGTGGCTGCCAGCGAAGCTTCTATTTTAAAACTGCTCACCGGGGTAAACTGGTTGATCTCTCTTTCTTTTTCGACAATTAATTTTACCGCTACGCTTTGCACCCGGCCTGCACTTAGTCCGCCTTTCATTCCGATCTTGCGCCATAACACGGGGCTTAATTCAAAACCTACAATTCTATCCAGCACACGTCTTGCCTGTTGTGCATTTACGAGGTCCATATTAATAGTACGGGGATTCTGCACCGCTTTTTGTATTGCCGGTTTGGTGATCTCGTGGAATACGATGCGCTTTGTTGTTTTTGGATCTAACTTTAATACTTCCGCTAAATGCCAGCTGATGCTTTCCCCTTCACGGTCTTCATCCGATGCCAGCCATACTTCATCCGATTTTTTTGCGAGTGCCCTTAGGTCGGCAACTACTTTTGTTTTATCGGGAGATATAATATACTTGGGTTTAAAATTATTAGCGATATCAATACCCATATCATTTTTCTCGAGGT
The DNA here is from genome assembly GCA_038205215.1 of Chitinophagales bacterium. Lineage (GTDB taxonomy): Bacteria > Bacteroidota > Bacteroidia > Chitinophagales > Chitinophagaceae > Ferruginibacter. The sequence continues at coordinate 48,872 of JBBRCB010000022.1, forward strand.
CGCGGATGTGGCCGAAGCAGCTCTTTACTTCAAAATCTTTTCCTAAAATGCCTTCAATGGTTTTGGCTTTCGCAGGACTTTCTACAATCAATAAGTTTTTTGCCATTTTATTTTTTTATGTCTATTGGATTTTTTTGAACCCAGCTTTATTTATTTGTTCAGCTTCATTGGCGTCGCACACTTGTACTGAATATCTTCATTGGACTTTAATTATGTTTTATAAAAAAGATGCCGGCCCCTCGGGCCTTTAATACCAACGCTCTTTGTCATTCGCTACCAAAATGCCGCTCCTACGGAGCTGAACAAAATAACCAAATCCTCTTCGGTATCTTCGCAAATTTCTCCACATTTTCACAGGGTAAACTCCGCTTAGATCTTCTCCATTTCCCTCTCCTGAAGGAGAGGATAGGTGAGGTTATTTTTACTGCAATATTAGTTTAAAATTGAAAATTCAAATTTTTTTATGTAAAAGCCGGATTTATTTTGAAGATTTTATACAAAGTTTTCGATCGCTTTTTTTACCGCTGCGTCATGATAAATTTTACTGTGGCCGAGTCCTTTGGTAATCATAAAATTGATATTGCTGTGCTCATCTGTTTTAACTTTTAATGCATCTTTTAATGGTGTAACATCATCATCTTCGTCATGTATCCATAATATTTTTGCGTTGATATTTCTAACCGCACGCCTGATGGAAAACCATTCGGTTGGCTTGCCGCTTTTCTCAAAAATGATATTATCGAATTCTTTTCTAACCGCCGCATCATTTATTTTTAGAAGGGTAAAAGCGCCGTCCACTGCCGAACTGGTTTCGGTGGCGGGAGCGATAAAGACAATTTTTACGCTGGCGTCGTGTGGTATTGATTCTAACGCAAGGCTCAACGCAATGCCGCCAAAGGAATGCGCAATAAAACTGTTGATCGGTCCGTAAAGCTCAATTACTTTTTTGATCATCTCTGCATATTCGAGGGCATTGGTGCTGTTGCCGCTGCTTTCGCCATGTGCGGGTGCATCAAAAGCCAATACCTCATAGCCTTTTTTAACCAGCGGCGCCACGTAGCTTTCAAATTTATAAGCGGCCGAACTAAAGCCATGTAGCAGCAATGCCTTTTTAGGCTGCTCACAGAGCCCTGCGGGCGGATGGTTCCAGCGATGGCCCTTAATAATATAGTTATTAACCTTGAAACTGATAGGTTCCGCGTTCTTGGCTCCAGCTTTGCGTACAGTTCTTGAAAAAGGGGTACAAAACAATTCGAAAGCTCTTTCCGCTGCCTTTCTTTTAGAAACAATGCCGATGAGCTTAAATTTCATTGTCGTATACGCCATTACCAATTTTTGCGTTAATTTCATTCAACAAAGATAAGTATGAGGATAGTTATAATAGGATCTGGCAATGTGGCTACCGTGTTAGGACGATTGTTTAAAAGGAATGATCATGAAGTGATACAGGTGATGAGCAGGCAGCAGGAACATGCGAAAATTTTAGCCGATGAACTGGGCTGTGCGTATACCAACTACGACGGCATTACTGATATGACCGCCGATCTATACCTGGTAGCAATAACCGACGGGGTGTTGTTCGACCTGGATAAATCGTTTCGGCTGGGTAATAAATTCATCGTGCACACGGCCGGGTCTGTTTCAAAAGATGTATTGAAAGATATCTCTAATAATTACGGTATCCTTTATCCTTTTCAAAGCCTGCGCAGGGAAATGGCTAACCTGCCGGAGATACCATTTTTGGTAGATGGCAATACCGATGAAGCCACCACCCTGATCGAAGATTTTGCAAAAACACTTTCACCAATCGTAAGAAGAACTAATGACGAAGAAAGATTAAAACTGCACGTGGCAGGCGTGGTTGTAAATAATTTTACCAATCATTTGTATTCGATAGCAGAAGATTTTTGTAGCAAAGAAAACCTTGATTTTAAACTGTTGTTTCCATTGATAAGAGAAACTACCGGGCGCATTGAAAGTTTTTCTCCAAAAGACGTGCAAACCGGCCCGGCGGTACGTAATGATGTATTTACTTTGGATAAGCATTTACGCATATTAAGTATCCATCCCAAGTTGAAGTATCTCTATTTGAAATTGACGGACAGTATCATGAACCCCTGAAAAGGTATAAGGTATAAGAATGCTCGTCGTAATTACCTGCTTTTTATTACACCTTACCGCTTCAACCTTTTTTTGCTGCACAACTGAATACCGTAATCAGCGGAATAAGCCTACTATTTGAATATGCACCTGATACGAAAAATGCGAATCCATTATTTTAGTAGATGCAGGGCACCAGATAAAACAGCTGTGCATAAGCAGAGGCAAAAGGAAGACAGATTTTGCTTTATCATGTAATAGGGAAAATAAAGCAGGTGCAAGATCGAACCAGGGTACGTAAATATATCTTCTCTCACATTGTTGAGGTTGCGTCGCTGTCATGAGATAAATGCTAAAGAATTATGCGGCGGTTAAGCTGCAAGAGGAATAGCCACAGTGGATAAGCATTCAGGTTCGTAAGCACTTGCTTCTTTCTTAATCCTTAAACCCTACACCTTACATCTAACATTTTTCACCTTAAAACTATCTCCCTGGGGAAAATAATATCCGTCCTCACCTTATAAGGGTCAACCGGCTTACCATTCTTATCTACCGGGTCATCAATGTAAATTTCGTAAGGTGCACCGTTACCGGTTCTTTTTTGATCTTTCATTCTTTCTTTGATGGCATCATAGCCCTGGCCCAACAAATTATAAGGGCCATAAAAATGCGCCATGGTAACACTGTCCTGGTTCATTTCCCGTACAAAAACACCGGCGGGTAATTTTGCAGGTTTTTTACTGACAGGAACACCGGCTTCAAAAAAATAAGGCGCTTTCTGGCTTTTATACCATGCCATTGGGGCGCCGGCCATTTTAATATTATTCTTTTTCAGGACATCGGCCAATTTTACACCATAGATGGTACCGAGTTTTAAGCTGATGCGCTCAAATACCTTTGCACTGTCTTTCATATACAAAACGATCCTTTTGGGGGAAACGGTATCAGAGATATTGATGATAGCGGTCTTTTCAGCAGCCGTTTCTCCTTTCTTTTTTTCAGGCGAGGGGTTATTGGTACGTACAGGTTTTATAGCATCGCCTTTGGCAGCACTGCTCTTTTTATCATTGTTACTGCAGGAACTGAGCAGGGTTATGGCAAGGATGAAGGAAAGCCCTTTTTTCATTTTGAAAATATTTAAAATAAAGCGGAAATTAATGCATCTAACCTTAGTTTACAAACAAGTTAGCACTATGTTTTTGTAATATTTTCCTTTATTAGTAATTTAAATTAGGTTTGCACTCCGAAATTTGCACTATGTACACGATAACATTTAAATTTGAACAGAAGGGACTGGAACCGATAACGCTTAATAATATAGAACACGACCAATCCATATTAGAAGTAGCTTTAAAGAACGATATTGACCTGCACCATAATTGTGGGGGCGTTTGCGCCTGCAGCACCTGTCATTTATACCTGGAACAGGGTGAAGACCTGGTGGAAGAACTGAGCGATAAGGAAGAAGACTTTATCGACAGGGCGATCAACCCAAGATTAAATTCGAGATTGGGTTGCCAGTGTGTATTATTGGAAGAAGGAGGCAATATTGTTGTGAAGCTACCAGACCAGACACAATTTTTAGGGGAATAGATGGTTAATTGGTTTATTGGTTAACTGGTTTACTGGGGAATCAATACAACTAAATCATCCACCTAATAAACCAATTAACAAGTAAACTAATAAACAAACAAATGAGTTTCGAACTGCCCATCCACTGGAACGATCATGAAGATATTGCCATGAAACTGTACGAACGTTTTGGTGATGATTTCAATGAGAGCAAAATCTACCGGATCCGTTTTACCGACCTGCTGAAGTGGATACTGGAAATCCCTAATTTTCAAGGCAAGGCTGAAGAAAGTAACGAAGGCCACCTGGAGATGATACAGAGCACCTGGGTGTATGAGTGGAGGGATAATCAGAAATAGTTGATTAGTTTTTAGTTCTTAGTTGACCTACTTAATTTTAAGCGGTCTGCAAAGCATGAACTAAAAACTAAGAACTAAAAACTTGGAATCTTAAGCTATAACCACCAACCATGAACCTTCTCGAACTTTTCAAACCCATCAAAACCTTCATCTTCGATATCGACGGTGTATTGGCCATTGATACCATGATCGTGATGCCGGATGGTGAACTGATCCGCAGCATGAACAGTAAAGATGGCTATGCATTGCAGCTGGCAATAAAAAAAGGTTACCATATTGTGATCATTACCGGTGGCAATTCTAAAGCAGTAGAAAAGAGGCTGGTAAAGCTCGGGGTGGCAGCAATTTTTTCAGGCGTGCACAACAAACAGGAAAAACTGGAAGAATATGCAGCGCAGCAAAATTTATTGTTCAATGAAATGCTGTACATGGGAGATGATATACCCGATTACGTGGCGATGCAGTTAACGGCTTTACCCTGTTGCCCGGCTGATGCGGTACCGGAAATCAAAAGTATCTGTAAATACATTTCACCATTCAAAGGCGGCTATGGCTGCGGCAGAGATGTGATCGAAAAAGTGCTGAAGCTGAATGGCCATTGGGATGTGGATACTTCGTTAACGTCGACGTGATTAGGGAGGAAACTGGATACTGGATAGAAGATTACTTGATAATTAATTTAATGATCCATTGATCCAGTATCAAGTATCCAGCATCAACTAACAAATAAATTCATGAAATTAGTAGCCGCATTTTTTAGGTTGATAAGATGGCCCAACCTGGTATTTATCGTGGTTACACAATTCTTATTTTATTATTCGATAATCTCCCCAATAATTAAGATTCCTATTGAGAGTAATTTTACATTTCAAAATTTTATTTTTTTAGTTATTTCCTCAATTTTAATTGCTGCCGCAGGATACATTATTAACGATTACTTTGATCTGAATATTGATAAAATAAATAAGCCACAAAAATTAGTTGTGGAGAAAATTATCAAAAGAAGATGGACTATTCTTCTTCATATTCTGGTCTCATTAATTGGGATTATTGTAGGATTCTATATTGATTTTAACGCTGGCACTTATTGGATAGGAGTTTCAAATGTAGTATGTGTTTTTTTATTGTTTGGATACTCTGTGTCTTTGAAAAAGAAACTGCTGATCGGGAATGTTTTAATTTCGGCGCTTACATCATGGGTTATTATCGTAGTTTTTTTGTCTTATGAAAATACATTTCACAGCCGGGCAATTGCAGACCTTGTAAATAATTTGCCAATTACAAGCAGGCTAATAAAAATAGCTGTATTGTATGCCGGTTTTGCTTTCATCATATCCCTTATCCGCGAAGTAATAAAAGATCTTGAAGATAGGGAGGGCGACGAGAAATACGGTTGTAAAACTATGCCGATCGTTTGGGGTATTCCTGCATCAAAAGTTTTTACCGCCGTGTGGCTGATCGTATTAACCGGTGCTTTGATCATTTTGCAGTTTTATGCCTTGCATTTACGCTGGTGGTGGAGTATCGTATATTGTGTGTTAACCATTATCATCCCGCTCTTGTGGATATTGAGAAAATTGTACGAGGCCCAGGTGCCAAACGACTACCACCGGTTAAGTACAGCTGTAAAACTGGTGATGCTTGCGGGGATATTGTCGATGATATTTTTTAGGATTTATGCCTAAACCTATAAGGTTTTTGCGCAACTTCTATTTTTAAGTACTCAAAAAAAACTTATAGGTTTGCAGAAATTATGCAGCGAATTATATTAGCTTCCCAATCTCCACGCCGCAAACAATTACTCGAATGGGCCGAAGTGCCTTTTGAAATAATTGTCGCTGATACGGATGAATGGTATCCCGAAAATTTATCTCCAGAAGATATCGCTGTTCATATTGCACGTAATAAAGCTTTGGCTATTCGCAGACAACTCCTGGAGGGTTCTAAAAGTCTCCAGGTGTTACAACCGGTACTCGCTGCAGATACCATCGTTGTTTTACAAAACGAGATCATCGGTAAACCAAAGAACAGGGAAGATGCCATAAATATTTTGACACGCCTGTCCGGTAACCACCACAAAGTAATTACCGGCGTGGTAATTTTAAATGGCGATAGAGAAATAAGTTTCGCTGATTCCACTGATGTGGAATTTTATGCGCTTACAAAAGCGCAGATCGAATTTTACGTAGATAAATACCAGCCTTATGATAAAGCAGGTGCGTATGCCATACAGGAATGGATAGGCGTTGTCGGGATAAAGTCGATCACCGGCGATTTTTATAATGTGATGGGCTTGCCGGTTAGCAGGGTAGTGCAGGCACTGCAGTCATTAGCCGTTTAATTTTTTTATTTGTACAACTATTTGTTGTACAATTTCGTCATTGGGTTAATCAGCCACCCCAATGACCGAACGTTTACTCCAGTACATCTGGCAATTCCAGTATTTTAATAAAGCTGCAATGACTACTGCGGAAGGGGAATTATTACAAGTCATTCATCCCGGCTTCCACAATACCAACCAGGGACCGGATTTCATTGATGCAAAAATTAAAATAGATCACACGGTATGGGCGGGAAGCATCGAACTGCATATTAATGCCTCCAACTGGAAAGATCATAAACATGACGGGGACAGCAATTATAAAAACGTAGTATTACACGTGGTTTGGCAGCATGATGTCAACCTCCATTTATCTTTCTCCACGCTTGTGCTGGAAGATAAGGTTCCCAAATTTTTGTTGGCAAAATATGATGAGCTGATGAAAGCAGGCAGTTTTATTCCCTGCGAAAAAAATATTCAGCAGGTTAATACATTAACCTGGACATCATGGAAAGAAAGGTTATTGGTAGAAAGGCTGCAACATAGGTCAGCAATGGTTTTTGAGCTGGCCGGGAAAACTAACCACCACTGGGAAGAATTATTCTGGTGGATGCTGGCAAAGAATTTTGGCGTAAAGGTCAACAGCAATGCATTTGAAAAGATTGCACAATCCATCCCAATAAAAGTGTTGGCTAAACACAAAAACCAGGTTCAGCAACTGGAGGCTTTATTATTGGGACAGGCAGGTTTATTGGAAAAAGATTTCTCAGAAAAGTATCCCCAATTATTACAAAAGGAATATCGGTTCTTAAAAAATAAGTACCAATTGCCCAAAGTAGAAGCACCGCTTTTTTTCCTGCGGATGAGACCTGCAAATTTTCCCTCGCTGCGATTGGCGCAATTGGCCATGCTGGTACACAGCAATGTACATTTATTTTCTTCGGTTAAAGAAAGCAGTGATCTTGCTACGATCAAAAAGTTATTAAATGTTACTGCCAATGATTACTGGCATTATCATTATATACTCGATGACCCAACTGCATATAAAAAGAAAAATACCGGGGCCCAGATGATCGATAATATCCTTATCAATACAATCTTGCCCGTTTTATTTGCGTATGGAATGTATCATAAGGAAAACCATTATAAGGAAATTGCTTTGCAATGGCTTGGGGAGATCAGCCCGGAAAAGAATGCAGTAACCAAAAGGTTCGCATTGCTGGGTGTGGAAAATAAAAATGCTTGTGATTCGCAGGCATTGCTGCAGTTAAAGAAGGATTACTGTGATAAAAAAAGATGCCTGGATTGTGCGATAGGGAATAAATTACTGAAAGCCCTCCCAGAAAGTCTATAACCATTCCTGTCTTTCTATAAACGATACCGGATTTAGTACCTTTGCGGATAAACTAACAGGAGCAGCAAATGAAATTTTTCCCGGAATCCGCTTTAGTACAATTGGAATTTGAGAAGGTAAAAACCTTCCTGGCATTGCATTGCCGTACCGAATATGCTAAAGCAAAAGCCAATACATTACGAATTCATACCAAAAAAGAATTTATTCAAACCGAGTTGCAGCAAACCAATGAATTCAAAAGCATTGCTCAAACGGGCCTCTATTTTCCCAACGATTTCGTTTTGAATTTGCAGAAGGAATTAAAACTATTGGGTATTCCGGGTGCGGTACTCACCGGCGAATATTTCCTGCACATAAAAAAACTGGCAGAAAATACTGCAAATATTTTCCGCTGGTTTGATAATGAAAAAAGATTAGCTTATTCGGGTTTATCAAAAGTAATTGCCGATACTTATTACGAGAAAACTATTGTAGAACTCATCGATGAGATACTCGATGAAACCGCTAGTGTAAAAGATACCGCCAGCGAAGACCTGGAAAAAATAAGGATGAGCCTTTACCGGAAGCGCAATGAATTGCGGCGATTGTTCGATAAGATCGTAAGTAAACTCAATAAGCAGGGATACTTAGCAGATATTGAAGAAAGTTTTATGAATGGCCGCCGGGTGCTTGCCGTTTTTGCTGAACAAAAACGAATGATCAAAGGTGTGCTGCATGGCGAAAGCGACAGCCGCAAAACGACTTTTATTGAACCCGAAGAAACAACAGAAATTAATAACGAGATATTTTCGCTGGAACATGATGAAAGCAGGGAGGTCTACCGCATACTCCGTACACTGACACAAAAGCTCTCCGTGTATGCGAGCCTGCTAAAAACCTACCACGATGTTGCAGGCGAATACGATTTCATAAGGGCGAAGGCAAAGTTTGCAGCAGAGTACAATGGCAATTATCCCATGGTAAGCGATAAAGCGCATGTGCAGCTGGTGAATGCTTATCACCCCCTGCTTTTTTTATACAATACAAGGAATAATAAACCTACCATACCTGTTAACCTTACACTAAATGATAAGCAGCGCATATTGGTGATTAGCGGTCCCAACGCCGGTGGTAAAACCGTTACGCTAAAAACGGTAGGTTTACTGCAATTGATGATGCAGGCCGGCTTGCTGGTGCCGGTGCATCCCGATAGTGAAATGGGGATATTTAAACAGCTTATGATCCATATCGGTGATACGCAGAGTCTGGAATTCGAACTGAGTACTTACTCATCGCATTTAAAAAACATGAAGCATTTCATGGAAAATGCCAATGGAAAAACATTATTCTTTATTGATGAACTGGGTAGCGGCAGTGACCCCAACCTGGGCGGTGCATTCGCCGAAGTGATCATGGAAGAACTGGCGCATAAACATAGTTTTGGTATAGTAACTACCCATTACCTTAATTTAAAAGTAATGGCGAATAAAGTGCCGGGTATCATCAACGGTGCCATGCAGTTTGACGAAAAGAATTTGTTGCCGATGTACCGGCTGATCGTTGGTAAGCCGGGTAGTTCTTATACTTTTTCTATAGCAGAAAGAATTGGTTTGGAAAAACGCTTGATAGAAAAAGCGAGGACATTGGTGGATGAAGATCATTTTACACTGGACAAATTATTGAACCGTACGGAGCAGGACCTGCAAAAAATTGATATAGAAAAACTGGAACTGCAAAAGCTGCTTAAAGAAAATGAACGGCTGAAAAAAGAAATGAACCAGGTACTGCATAAAGAAAAGCATGAGCAGGAAATGGAAAAGTTAAAACACCAGAATAAAATATCGGAAGATAAATTGCTTTACCTGAAAGATATGGAACGTCGTTTAAAATCGATGGTGATAGAATGGCGCAAGGCGGAAGACAAAGACAAAGTGGTTAAAATGATCCATGCCTTACTCTTTAACCAAAAAGAAAAATTCACTACCGAAAAACAGCAAAAGAAACTGAATGAAAAGTTCGAGGAAGTGGGCGGTGAGATCGTGATTGGTGCAAAAGTGAAGATGAAACAGAACCGGCAGGTGGGCATTGTAAAAGAAATTAAGGGGAAGAAAGCGATCCTGCAGGTGGGTGTAATGCCTATCACCGTTGACTTAAAAGATCTTGTAGTGGTAAAAGATAAAGACCAGGCTCAAATTGTTTCGTAAAACTTTTGGGTTGAACTATTTCAAAAAGTATTTTTGCAGCGGAGAGTTGGCAGCCCACAGGGTTCTGTGAAAGCGGTCAGTTGCGGCAGTCTTGAAAACTTATCCCACTCTTTTTGTGTATTACTGCTATATACTTAAATCCCTTAAAGACTCCAGGTATTATTTCGGTTTTACTTCAAACATTGATAAAAGACTCAGCAGGCATAATTCTGGAGGAGTCAAATCAACACGTTATAGAATACCTTTTGTATTACACTATACTGAAACATTTGAAACTAAACTGGAAGCTTTCAAAAGAGAGCAGTTTTTCAAATCCATTGAAGGCAGGAAATGGCTGCATGAAAATAATG
>JBBRCB010000023.1:0-59050 GCA_038205215.1 Chitinophagales bacterium
AAAAAACAATTTTGTATCAATGATAAGTATGATTAATGCTATCACGATCTAACAAAAGCTAAACGTTATTTTTTAAAATGCCTGGTTTAGGAAGGTTATATAATTTCTACTCCCCAATAAACAGGCATTTTGCATTGGTAAGTAATCAAAATAATTTTATGCAAAAAAATGCTGCAAGCCTTTGTGCTTACAGCATTTTCAATTTATTTATAGCGATTTTTTATTTAACAGCAAGCAAATCCACAAATTCAATAACGGGATCTTTTGCTAAAAGTTCAGCCGCATTGGCCATTAACGCCGCTGCAATCTGTCCCTGTAAATGAGCACTTCTGCCATCTTCGGTTTCAAAAGTGTCGAAAATGCCAAAAGTGTTTTCGTTTATTTTAAGGGCATACCATCTTACAGTTGCAGGCTCGCCCTCTGCCAGTGGCAATGCAGATTTTAAAAATTCAGCCACAACAGCTTCCTTGCCCGGTTTGGCTTCTACCCTTGCTAATAATGCAAATTTTTCCATGATCGTTAGTTATAAGTGTGATAAAAACAATACAAATTGAAGTGCTTGTTCAAATAATTACGCTTTTTTAATGGCTGCAGATTTTAGCTTTTTGATTACTTTAAAAAAGGATTGTATTTTTTCTCCTCGCCAATTGTAGTAACCGGGCCATGCCCGCTGTAAACAGTAGTTTCATCAGGCAATACAAACAATTTTTCCCTGATATTGTTTAACAGGGTTTGATGGTTGCCTCCCGGCAGATCGGTACGTCCGATGCTTCGGTTAAATAATACATCGCCGCTAATGATAAAGTTTTGCTTTTCGCAATAAAAACAAATATGGCCAGGCGAATGGCCAGGTGCTTCTATCACTTTCAATTCATCCGCGCCAATCATGATCTTATCCCCCTCTTTCAAAAAGATAAATTCCCCTGCATAATTATCAAAAGGCATTTCATACATCAGGCCGCTGGTAGGCGCAAACTCCAGCACCGCCTCTTCTTTTTGATGAAGCTGAGCAACCAGCCCAAAGGTTTCGGCGATATGTTTATTACCAAAAACATGGTCTAAATGGCAATGGGTATTGAGCAGCATCCTGGGTTGCAGGCCGTTCTTTTGGATGAACCCCACCAGTTGTTCTTTTTCCGTATCATAATAACAACCCGGGTCTATAACGGCACAATTATTAAACTCGTCATACAATAAATACGTATTTTCCTGTATGGGGCTGAAAACAAAAGATTTTATTTTTAACATCCAGGTATAAATTTTGGGTGGGATAATTTATCACAAAACAACTAATTTTAAGGTATAAATCATACTTTACACAAAGTAATACCAGTTTAGCCAAACCACCTGAAATAAACGGTAAGGGATAAAACAGCATTTTAGAAAAAATAATTACAGATACAGATCAATAAAGACGATATGAAAATTCCAACGAATGCCACAGTGAGCACCACTTCGATAGAAATTGCAACAGCAAATCTGGTGCGGCACCAGCCCGCCTTCGCCAACAATAGTTTTACCATCCGGTATGGTTGCAAAATTATTTTAGTGATTCTTTTTGCCTTTTGCCTTTTGCCTTTTGCCTCAAAAGCACAGGTAAATGCGGTGGAATTTGGAAAGAACAGGGTGCAGTATAAAAAATTCAAATGGCAGTATTACCAGACCAGTAATTTCAATATTTATTTTAACCAGGGCGGCCAGGAATTGGCAAAATTCGTAGCCCAAAGTGCAGAAAAGGAATTACCCCAGATAGAAACCGCGGCAGAATACAGTTTACAACGCCGCGCCAATATTGTTTTGTATAACAGCTACGCCGATATGGACCAAAGTAATATTGGCCTGGGTATTGACTGGCAAAATACGAATGGTGGCACCAAGCTGGTGAATAATAAAATGGTGGTATATTTTGATGCAGACCATTACAAACTGCGTCACCAGATCAGGGCTGGTATTGCACAGGTATTAACGGATAATTTATTGTTTGGTGAGGACCTTGGTGAAGTGGCGGGCAACCAGGCTTTACTGGATCTTCCCAAATGGCTTACCGATGGTTATGTTGCTTACTTGGGGGAGAACTGGAGTACCGACCTTGATGATGAATTAAAAAGCGAGATCCTAAGCGCTAATTATAAAAACTTCAACCGCTTTGTTTTTGCAAGGCCCGAAATTGCCGGCCATGGCTTTTGGTATTTTATCGAAGAAAAATATAAAAAAGAAAATGTCACTTACCTGCTTTACCTCGCAAGGATCTATAAAAATTTAAACAAGGCCTGCATGCAGGTTTGTAAAAAGAAATTTAAAGAAGTATTGGCAGAGTTCATGGAATACCAGGATGATAAATATTCGAAAGATATTGCGAAAAGAAAAGCTTATCCCAAAGGAAGTTATATTGAAGGGTTTGATGTAAATAAGCGATTGGATTATTTTCGTTTCAATGTAAATCCCAATAAAAAGAACAACTCTTACGTAGTGATGCAATACAGGAAAGGTATTGTAAGGGTTATTTACAATGATGAAGATGTAAACAAGACCTTATTAAAATATGGCGCCCGCAGTTACAAAAATGAGATCAACCCCAATTATCCTTTAATGGCATGGGATCCCAAGGGAACCCGTATTACGGTGCTCTACACTATCGAAGGAAAAATAACGATGTTTCAATATGACCTGGTCACTAAAATAAAACAATACAAGTTAGACCTTACCAAAGAGTTCGACCTGGTGCAGGACATCAGCTATATCAACAACAGCAATACTTTATTGATCACTGCTGTAAAGAACGGGCATACTGATATCTTTACTTTAGACCTGCAAAAAGAAAAAGTAAAGCAGATCACCAATGATGTGTATGATGACCGTGATGCTTCGTTTGCAGCATTCCCCAATAAAACGGGTATCCTTTTTGCGAGCAACCGTCCTACGCCTTATGCAAAAGGAGGTGATACATCTTTACCCAGCGATAACCATTACAACATTTTTTTAATTACCAATTTTGGCGACAAACCTGAGTTGAACCAGATCACCCAGTTATCGCATTTAAAATACGGTGATGCCCGTTCACCCACGCAATACAACCAAAACCACTTTACTTTTGTAAGTGATGAAAACGGTGTGGGTAACCGTTATGCCGGTTTCTTTACCACAAAGGCAGAAGGATTGGATACACTGGTTTTAATTGGAGGCGAGATCCTGCGTAACCCTTCAGCAAAAGAAGTAGATAGTACATTGAGGGTATATAGAAAAACGGATGTGGATTCTATAGCAGTAGTTGCAGTATCTTCAGATTCTGCTTATACATTCCCGCTTACCAATTATGAAAGTAAATTGTATGAGACCAGGATTGCCGGGGATAATAACCAGGTAAGCGAGGTAACCAGGCAAAGCGATGAAAAGGTATTGTATAAGTTAAGGATAAATGAAGACGCCCTGCGCCGCCGCAACATTACTGCACAACCTACAGAGTTCATGAAGAAAAAGATGGCGGAATATAAACTGGCCGGCGGTGAAAAAGGATTAAATAAAGGGGCCCCTGTTGCCGACACTGCAAAGAAACAGGATGACTTCTTTCAAACCGAGTTTGAAAAAGAAAAAAAGGATAGCAGCGCTGCCGCAACGCTTGCAGCTTCCGAAACAGAAAATGAAGCCATTTTAAAATCTATAAAATTATACCCGTATAAGCCACCTAAATTTTATGTAGAAAGCGGTTCGGCAGGATTTAATAATTCTGTATTGATCAACCGCTACCAGGCTTTCACCGGTGGCTCCGGCCCTATAAAACTGGGTTCATCAACCCCGCTTAACGGGCTTACAAGGATTGGCACATCAGAATTGATGGAAGACGTAAAGATCACCGGTGCTTATAAAATATCTACGAATTTAAAAGATAACGAGTGGTTCGTTAACTACCAGAATTTAAAACGCAGAATCGACTGGGGCGTTTCTTATTATAGAAATTCACAAGGTTTCCAAACTGCTTCCGGAAATTTTGTGGGCAGAACATTTACCAATCTTTATCAGGCCAATGTTGCTTATCCTTTTAATAAGAACAGGAGCATCAGGTTTAGTTCAGGCGTAAGATCTGATAAAGATGTGTTAAGTGCAACAGATCCATTCTCCCTGATACAGCCCGACTTTAAAACGGTGTATTCTGTTTCGAAGATCGAATACGTGTACGACAATACTTTAAATCCAACGATGAATATCTGGAACGGGCTAAGGTACAAGGCTTATTTTGACTGGAATTACCAGATCAACAAATTGGTAAATTCAGACGGCCCTCAAACTTTTAACCTTGGCTTTGATGCACGCTACTATTATCCCATTTTCCAGAATTTTATCTGGGCAGGAAGGGCCGCGGGTGATTTTAGTTTTGGCAATCAAAAGTTCATTTATTATTTAGGTGGTGTGGATGGCTGGCTGATGTTTGGTTCCAATACCAAGAAAGATGGTACCGACCGTTATTTCAACCAAAGCAACCAGCCTGCTACCGACCAGGATTATGCTTTTCAAAGCCTTACCGTAAATATGAGGGGATTCATACAAAACATCGCCAATGGTAATAATGCAGTGGTGATGAACAGTGAATTCCGCCTGCCTGTATTCAGTACTTTATTCAAACGCCCTATCAATAATGCCTTTCTGCGCAATTTCCAGGTGGTACAATTCATCGACCTCGGTACTGCATGGAACGGTGGTTATAATAAATTAAAAAGACCTACAACTTCCTACAATGAACCTACTAATCCAAATCAACCTGGGCCTGTAACTGTGCGGGTAAAAGCCGGTGGCGTTGGCCCATTTGCAGGCGGCTATGGCTTTGGTGCAAGAAGTACTTTACTCGGCTATTTTTTAAAGTTTGATGCAGGCTGGCCAATGAGTGTTTTCTTTAAGGGTAAGCCAATCATGTATTTTGCAATGGGATTGGATTTTTAGGGTCACGACGGCTCTTAGCCGTCAGACCCTTATAAGATAAAACTATAAGTTGATATTCGTTAACAACCCTTGTCCGTATTGATGCCGAATCAATGCTATGCAATTTGAATGCTCAAATCTGTACCACATTTATAATCGTGGCAACAACAAGCAACCCATTTTCTTTAGCAGGAGTAATTATGTGTACTTCTTAACAAAAGTCAGGAAATATATTTACTCAAATTGTGATATTCTCACTTGGTGTTTAATGCCTAATCATTTTCATTTTTTGATCCATGCCAATAATGAAAGTGTTAAAGCTGTAAAGGAAATCCCGATACAAATCAATGCTTTAACAGAGGGATTCCGGCTTTTATTAAGCAGCTATGCCCAGGGAATCAACAGGCAAAATAATTCCACCGGAAATTTATTTCAGCAAAAAACAAAGTTTAAATGTATTACTAATGGGGATATCAATTATGGTTACACTGCTTTTCAATACATACATCAAAATCCTTTAAAAGCAAAGTTGGTGGCAAAGTTGGAAGATTGGGAATTCAGTTCCTTTGTCGATTACACAGGTTTAAGAAATGGAAATTTGTGTAATAAACAATTAGCGTATTCCCTTTTCGGGATAAACGATCAATCCTTTTTGGCAGATAGTTACAAAGAATTGCCAGATGATTTACTCCAGAAAATCTTTTAACCCACTTTACTCCAACTATAGTGCAAGCTTTAAGTGTCTGACGGCTTAAAGCCGTCGTGACACTTTATCGCCTGGTACAACAAATAAAAAAGCACTGTCAGTATTATCGTGATGCCCCATGTTTGCACATAATCCAAAGGGAAAATAAAACGTTTGCCAATTGCTGATAACAGACTTACAGGGCGGCGAACAACATCCCAGCTATTCCATCTTAAAAACCTGCCCAGGTAAACACCGAAAGAACTTAAAAATAAAATGGCGATCATTAACGCATGCACTATATTGTTCCTGAATTTTTTTATTAAAAAACTTTCTACCCGCAGTAAGGATACAAAAGCCATTATCAATCCCGTGATACAGGAAGAGAACAGTAAAACCGCATCAAACCATTTGGGGATTATGGTTTCCATTTCAAGATGAATGAGATCGGTAACGATATACAAAGCATTGGGGAAAAAGAGCAACCATATAAAAAATACGGTTAATTGTTTCCATAAGGAAGCTGTATCAATTTTTTTAAACAGTGTACTGATGGTAAGCGGTATCCAGGCTAAAAATAAATTCCATATTAAAAAAACAAAACCGTGTCCATTGGAATAAATATACCGCACCATGATCAGTACACTAATAAAAGCAAAGAACCCGAATAATATTTTTGAGAAGGAAAGAGCAGGCTTCACGGTTACAATAATTTTATATACGCAATTATTTTAGGAAGAAAAATTACAACGCCAATAATTAAACTGCATACTGCCGCTACCATTACCGCACCCGCTGCAATGTCTTTTACTTTTTTTATCCCGGGGTGAATATCCTGCAGCAACACATCGCATAATTTTTCGATAGCAGTGTTAACCATTTCCATTGCGACAACCAAAGCAACACAACCCATGACTGCAAGCCATTCATTACGGGAAATATTCAATAAAAACCCAAGGGATATTGCAAGTATTGCCAATACAACATGGATCTTAAAATTGGTTTCAGCAATAAAACAGGTTTTTAATCCGCTCCATGCGTAGGAAAATGATCGTAATAGTTTCATTGTTTTAAATTTTATGCACCTGGCGGTAAAAACGGTCTTGATGCATTATGAGGTTTTTTCTGCAACCCATTTCCACCAGAAAGCGGTGCAGGTAACATAAATAAAGATAGCATACAATTCATCTGTAACCGAATGCGCATTCCTGTCAACAGCCATAACTACCGGCACCATAAAGATAATAGCCAGCAACGTAACAATATACCCCAATAGGTGTACAGGGATGTATAACCATCCTGTTCTTTTAAACCAGATCTGTTTCATACAATTTAATTTAAGGTTTAATAATTATTTATCATGCGTCTGACGGTTTTCAACCGTCTTGGCGTAACTAAGTCCAGAAATCACTCATTTTGACCTTTGTTTTTGCAAGCTTTGTAACGAAAAAAAACTGGTATAGTTCGTAAAACCAAACCCGGCGGCCAATGCTGGTATACCATCTCATTGCGCTTCTCAGCCTTGCCTCTTTATGAAAAAATAATCTTTTAACAGCGGCTGGCCTTGCCTGCATAATGATCTCGATCAGCTTCACATATAAAATTACCCGCCATGGTTGAAGGTATTGCGTAGCCATCACCTGGTGTTTATAATCCCATTTCCGCAGGTCAGTTAAAATGATCTCCCTGTGTTTTACTTCCGCAAAATAGGGTGTCCATGTATGTGGTGTTACATAAAGCAACTGCACCTGGTCGGGGTCATAAGATAATAATTGCTTGAGGCTGTTATAAAAATCCCTTGTCCTCTCTTCTCCAAATCCCACAACATAAGTCGCCATTGATAAAATATTATGTTGGCGCAACAACAGGATAGCTTCTTTGTCTTTTGAGATTGTTCCCGCTTTTTTAATTTTTTCTAAAACAACTTCATCATAGTTTTCAATACCCAATAAAAATCTTTCAAAGCCGGCTTGCTTGTACAGATGTAAAAAATCAGCATCCCTTACAATATTGTCGGCCCGTATAGAACCCACCAAAATTAATTTTAACTTTTTTGCTACCAGTGCTTCTAAAAATTCCCGCCATGCTTTAGGGTTGGAAGAAGGATTCTCATCAGCAAAGTTGATCACTTCAATACCATACCGATGATGCAGCATTTCAATTTCATCAGCCAGTAATTGCGGATCCCTGTGCCGCCATTTTTTCCAGAATAAACTTTGGCCACAGTAGGTACAGGGATATGGACAGCCCCTCGAAAACTGGATGACCACTGCTTTTCGTTTACCCCAATAGGTATAGTGATAATTACCCATCAACTCCCAGCCGATTCGAAATTGATCAAGGTTTTTTATATTTTCTGCCGGCAATGTTCTTAAGACTACACCATTTACTCTTAATGCCAGGCCTTTGACTGTTTCGGGTGGCCAGTTATTTGAAAGAGCTGTAACAAGATTCAAAGCGATCTCTTCTCCTTCGCCGCAAACGATATAATCGATCTGCAGATTTTTTTCGAGTATCCCATTCCAGTGGTAAGTGGGAAATACACCGCCAATAATTATTTTTATTGCTGGCTTGAATTGCCTGATCAATGCAGTGATGTCGTTGATGATCGGTTGTGCAGAAGTCGATCCCGAATGACCCAGCAATACAGCATCCGGATCATGTTTGATCACTTCACTTACAATTTCGTGGAATTTCCTAGGCCCAAATTCAGCATCAAGCAATGCCACTTCGTGGCCTGAATCAATCAAAGGACCGCCGATAGATAATAATCCCAATGGTGGCAAATGTTCCCTTGGCATCCTACTGCCAATGGATTGATGCGGTGGATTGATGATCAATATTTTCATGAGTTGTTTTTTGAACTGTTGGGTTGGGTACAAAATAAAAACGGGATTTGAAATCTAGAGGTCATGACGTTTTAAAGCCCTAACACCCATTGCTGCATGATAGGATGGCGTTATAATAGTTGTTATCTTATCCACTTTTAACCTGCCGAATGTTGTATCAAATTTTAAATTCATTTTCATAAAATATTTTTTAAACCTGTTACCGCCGGCTTTAAAGGTTTTATTGTGTGCTATCCATACCAGTAGTGTAGTGGCGAAATAAAAGAACCGGTAACCGTAAAAAGAAACAATTTTACTCAGTGGCTTTTTTGTGCTGAAGATGATCGCTAATCTTTCCTGCTGAAATTTAATATGGGGTGCTTCGTCAATTAATATATCGGTACATATTTCTTTCAGTAAAGTACAATGGGTAGCATCTTTCAATGACTGGTAAAATACCTGTGCTGCATTTTCTACGGTTATCACAGCCAATGTCCACGATTCCATACTGGTGTTGAAATAGCGGATCTTCCTGAATAAAGTATCACCCCAATTCTTCCTGATCCTTGGTTGACCGATAGCATCCAGGTACCTGCCTAAATTATTACCATGCTTTTGTTCTTCCTTAATAAATAATTTCACTGCCTCCACGTATAATGGATCGCCAATAGTGGCGGCATACTTAGTGCTGGCCTTAATTAAGTTACGGCCTTCAGATGTTTCGCCTAATTGCCAGGCCTGCAGGGATTTCAGCACCCGTACTAATTCTTCTTTTGTAATTTGAGGTGAGCGAGACCAATCGATCCTTTTTTGCTGCAGGTTACAAGTAAAATAGTGGATCCATTCCCGGGATGTTTTCATTGTATGTAGTTTTAATTTTTGAATACATTTTTTAACAGGCTTTAGTACCATCCTCCCGGTGTTCCAATGCAATTAGTCAAATCGATTGTCTTCTTTTTGTACGAGGATCAATAAAGTAATGAAAAAAGATGTAATCACGGGTTTGTTCTATTGCCAAAAGCTAAGGAAAAATTCGTTTGCATGGTTAGTTATTTGTTTTTAAAAGTACTTTGTATTTCAAAGTAAATGTATAAAAAAATTTATTTCATTGTACCAATCATTTTCTCCAATGCTGTTAAATGTGTCTTAAAAGCTTTTTCGCCGGGCCTGGTAATAGAGTAAGTTGTATTGCTCTTCCTGCCGATAAAACCCTTGTGCACTTTGATAAAAGTACTTTCCTCCAGTGTTTTTAAATGACTGGCCAGGTTACCGTCAGTAATATTCAACAACTCTTTCAATTCATTAAAATTTAATTGCGTATTCACCACCAGGGCGCTCATGATACCCAGGCGGATACGGCTGTCAAAAATTTTATTTAAATTTTCTATTAAATTCATTAGAACTAGTCATTATTTTTTTCGTACCTCAGCCACATAACCATACCATAAATAATATGCAATAACCCAAAACCTGTTGCCCAGAAATAGATACCGTATCCAACATACCAGCAATTAATGATCCCCAGTAAAACCTGGCAATAACCCAAATACCTGATCTCGCCCAAAGTGTATTTACTTGCATTTACCAGCCCCAGCCCGTAAAAGATCAAACAGCCCGGGGCAATTAACCCATAATTGCCAAACTGTATTTGCCTGAATAAATAAATTCCCCCGGCGATCATCGGCACTGCTACATTTATTAATAACCGTTTGGAAGTATACCCCCACATCGGTATTTTATTTTTTTTACTGCGGAGATAAGTAAAAAGAAAGGATGACAACAATGCCGCGAAGAAAGTAATTATCGCAATTTGAAAAAGCCGGTGCCCCACAAAATCCTGCACCGTTTCAGTTTCAATCGTTCGGTTAACAACAGCCCGGTAAACCGAAGGGCCACCATTCTCCATAATAACATTATTGGCAAACCACGCGCCTGCAAGTGCACATATACCTGCAGCTATACCGCTTAAGCCACTCAGGCTGATAAAACGGCTGCTCCGCTCCATCATTTGTTTTATTTGTTGAATATCCTGCAGCGATTGTTGTTGCTCATTCATAAAAAGCACTTTGAATTACAAAGTAAATCATTGGTTTTGGTTTTTGCAAATTAATTTTACCCAATTCCGCATAAATTTTTACTAGCACAATTTTTAATGGTATCTTTCCCTCATAAGTTTTGCTACTTTACCAAACGCTTTTATCGACTATGCAGAAATATCTTTTAATACTCTTATCTACTTTTTTTTGTATTCCCTTGTTTTCGCAAACCGCTATTGATCCCGCTGCAATTGACATTGTAAGGGATTCATTCGGTGTACCACATATTTTTGCCAAAACAGATGCTGAAGTAGCTTATGGCCTTGCATGGGCAGAAGCAGAAGATGATTTTGAAAGTTTGCAGCAGGTGGTATTACCCACCAAAGGCTTAATGGGCAAAGTGCTGGGTAAAAAGGGTGCTGCCGGCGATTATGCTTTCGCTTTATTCCGCTGCAGGGAAATCACCGAAGAGAAATGGCAAACACTTTCGCCTGAATTTATAAAATTGATTAACGGCTACGTGCAGGGATTGAATCATTATGCCGCAACTCATCCCACAGAACTACTCACCAAAAAATTATTCCCGATTACGGTTAAAGATTATATCGCTTCCTCCGTGTTGGCATTGACCGTTTTTAATGGAGCCGATGGTGCATTACAAAGAATTTTTAATAACGTGGAATGGGAATTGCCTGAGTTAAATAAAAAAGGCAGTAATTCTGCCGCGGTGCACGCTAACAAAACTACAACGGGTGAAGCTTTCTTATTGATCAATGCCCACCAGCCCAATACAGGGCCCCAGGCTTTTTATGAAGCACATTTATGCAGCGAAGAAGGAATGAATATATTGGGAGGTTTATTGGCAGGCGGTCCATGCATATTGCATGGCGTAAATGAAAATTTGGGTTGGGCACATACTGTAAATTTTTGCGACAGGATGGATGAATACCAATTGGAAATGAATCCTGCCAACAATTTGCAATACAAATTTGATGGGGCATGGCTGAACCTGGAAGTGAAAACAGTAAAACTAAAAATAAAAGGTATCCCTATCACTATCAAACGAAAAGTTTACTGGAGTAAATATGGGGCTACTATGAAAAACAAGCAGGGCTTTTTTTCTATCCGCCTTGGTGCCAATATGCGCATTGGTGCACTGGACCAGTGGTACCATATGGATAAAGCAAAAAATTTTACTGAATTCCATGCGGCATTAAGCAAACAGGAATTAAGCATGTTCAATATCATGTATGCCGATAAACATGATACGATATTCTATATCAATAATGCATTGATGCCGGTAAGAGAAGCGGGATACAACTGGAAAAAAACCGTAGCAGGTAATACTTCAAAAACATTGTGGACCAATTTCAGGGGCATAAAAGAATTGCCGCAATATATTAATCCTTCAAGTGGCTTTTTATTCAATACTAATCATTCTTCTTTTTTGGCAACAGGTGCAAAAGATAATTTAGATCCCGGCACTTTCGCCAAACAGGATGGGTGGGAACAATATCATTTGAACAGGAGTGTGCGTTTTTTAGAATTATTTCCCCAAGATGAAAAACTGAGTTACGAAAAATTCAAACAAATTAAATTCGACCGGCAACTACCCGCAGTGATGCAGTATCCTTATAAGATCGATACTATGTTTTTATTGAGTGAAGCGGAACACCCGGAATATGCTACCCTGATAACAACATTTAAAAATTGGGATAAGCGCGGTGATGCCAACAGTAAAGGCGCTGCGATATTTTTATTAACCTATGAACACCTCAAAAAATTATTACAGGGCCAGGATCCAAGATTGATCACGAAAACCGAAGCACTGGAAACTTTTCAATACGTACAGGATTACATGCAAACAAATTTTGGCCGAACTGATATTGCATTGGGTGACCTGCAAAAATTAGTGCGTGGCGATAAAGAATGGCCATTAGGTGGTTTCCCCGACCTGCTTTCTCCGCAATGGACAGCACCTTATAAAAACGGCAAACTAAAATCTATCGGTGGTGATGGATTGATCATGTTTGTACGTTTTGCAAAAGAAGGTTTACCGAAAATTGAAACCATCAATATGTATGGCGCCAGTGCAAAACCGGGAAATAAACATTTTGATGACCAGGTAGAAATGTATTTAAAACAGCAAACCAAAACAATGACGCTGGATAAAGGATTAGTGTATAAAAATGCGGAAAGAATTTATCATCCAAATTAACCACTAATAATTATTTACAACATCGATAATTTTCTTACAGGCAATTTTTATTTCCTCTTCATTGATGGTCAACGGCGGCACGATCCTTAAACAATTGGATGCAAATAAAAACCAATCAGTAAAAATTCCCGCAGCAATTAATTTATCAATGATCTTTTTATTCATATCAAAATTTTCAAACTCCAGTGCGATCATTAGTCCGCAGCTGCGAACCGTAAAGCTGTCAGACGGTTTCAAACCTTCAAGACTGTTGTGAAACAACGCTTCTTTTTCTTTTACTCCATCAATCAATTTTTCTTCCAGCAATACTTTAAATGCCGCTAAACCTGCAGCACAGCAAACCGGGTGGCCGCCAAAAGTATTGATATGCCCCAACACAGGATCATGAGAAAGGCTATCCATTATTTTTTTATCTGCAATAAAAGCGCCCAATGGCATACCGCCTCCCAATGCCTTTCCCAATAATAAAATATCAGGTACTACATCAAACTGTTCAAAAGCCCATAGTGTTCCGTTTCGGCCAAAGCCGCATTGTATCTCGTCTAATACCAGCAATGTACCTGTTGCCGTACATTTTTCCCTTAATGCTTTTAGCCAATTATTTTTTGGTACTAATACTCCCGCTTCTGCCTGCACAGTTTCAGCAATTACACAGGCTGTTTTTTCAGTTATATTTTCCACGTCCTCAAAAGAATTATAATTCAGTTGCATGGTACCGGGCAGCAATGGGCGAAATGCATTGCGCCAGTACTCATCTCCCATGATACTTAATGCACCTTGTGTACTGCCGTGGTAACTATTTTTAAAAGAAATAATTTGTGTACGGGCAGTGAAACGTTTAGCCAATTTCATAGCACCTTCAGTAGCTTCGCTACCACTTGCCGTAAAAAAAACGGAGTTTAAAGAAGCAGGCAAATGTTGCGTAAGCATTGTTGCATATTGCACCTGCGGGCTTTGCAGCAGCTCGCCATACACCATAATGTGCAGGTAATCGTTTAGTTGTTTTTTTATGGCTTCAATAACTTTGGGATGGCGGTGGCCCACATTACAAACACTGATACCGCCTATAAGATCAATGTATTCTTTTCCATCAGCATCAAATAAGCTGCAACCTTCGGCTTTTACAATTTCCAAAGCCAATGGTGCTTCAGAGGTTTGGCCTATATGAGATAAAAATAACTGGCGGTTAGTCATACCGCAAATGTCGGAAAGAAAAAAGGAAATAACAGTAAAAAGCTACACCGTTATTGCCAAAATATATTTAGCCTATTTTACAAGCAGCGCCTGTAATTTTTTAAGATCAATATTATCTTCAAAATCTTTTTTACCAGACAGGCTAATAGCGCTTCTTCCGTTTATTGCTGTTTGTACAATAATAAATTGTGGCGCAGTGGCATTAGTTTTATCGGAATAAACCGGGTTAATTGTTACATATTGCATACCACCTGCCGGATCATTTAAAAAGATAGCATCTGAAATCGGTTTGTCCTCGACAGAAAATGTATTATAAACTATACAAGGTTTTACCAGTTGAGCTGCTGATGATTTTTTTATGTAAGTATCAATTATCTCGATCCATTTTTTTAAAATATTATCCGCTATCATTTTTTTATACCCGGTTACATAGTCGTTATAAGTTTTTATATAATCTGCTTTGGCTTTTTCAGCGGCTTCCTTTCCAAATGTTTTTTCAAAATTGGGTAAATCCATTTGTGCCAGGTAACCTTCAACACCTTGATTAATAAAATCATTGTACATCTTATTTTGACCATTCATCATCAATGTATAATTGGCTTTATTTATCAGGAGTACATCCTTAATACTTACTGGCAAAAAAAGTGGTATACCTTCTTTGGCAACTACAATATTTTTAGTGCCATCCTCTTCTTTTCTGTAATAAGCAATTCCGTTATACAATTCGGATGCTGTTGATTGTTTAAGCAGGTAAAGTTGCCTGCCATTCACTTTATCAAAAAATGTTTTTTCTTCAGTTGATTTTTTTACCAATACAAACTCGGTGTGCTCGGTAGGTTTTGCAATACCAGATAAAGAATTTACACGAAAGGTAATTCTTACTCCACTTTCCTCTTTTTCATATAATTTTTTACTTTTGTTACAACCCAGTTCCTGCATAATAGTACTCATTTCATAAGGCACCAGTCCATCATCGGTAGTAATTTTTACTAACCCGTTCCAGGTGCCTCTGAGCCCTTTTGTTTTTTTTACGGCAGGTTCCATCACTGATGTAAAGATGGATGATATCCATTTTTTTGCCTGTGCCACAATGGTATTGCTTATACGGGAATCTTCTATACCCATACTGCCACTTTGTTTGCAGACTGAAACAGTATTATTGGCATCATCGGTTGTAATGCATTGAGAAAAACCTATAGCGGTTATCAATGTAATATTGAGTAGCAGAATAAATTTTTTCATTAGATGGTATGTAATTTATTTATCCAACATGGCTTGTAATTTTTTAAAATCAAAATTAGTTTTAAAATCTTTAATCATTTTTGCAGTTAGGGGATCTGTTCCATTTACCGCACCATTAAATTGTATGGATATAAATTGAATAGATGTTTCGGAAGCATTTTTGCTGATGTAATCCGGGTTAACAGTAACCCATTGTTTGCCCATGGTAACATCATTTGCATAACTTGTTTTGCGTAAATACACTACCTGTTCTGCACCATCCCAAATATAAATCATAGGTTTATTTAAAAACTCTTTGGTACAGGTGCCGCTAAACTTATCAATTTCCGGCGGCGTAATTATATACCGTGGATTACCCTTCCACACCGCATTGTAGCTGGTCGTCCATTTTTTTAATAATCCTAAAAAACTACCAATGCTAATAGGTTTAAACAAAGGCACTGTTGGTTTCGTAATAATTACTGATGCGTCTTTGTAGTTATCCCAATTATAAAAATACAGGGGAAAGCCGTTAAAATTTTCTCCTTCCTGTTCCTTGTTTATATAATACACAGCATATCCGTCCAGCGAATCTGCTTTGTCTTTATCTAAAATAAAATTGGGTTGCTTTTTTTTATCTTTAATTAAATTGGGTACAAAACCATTGATGTAAACATAAATATTAAATGTAGGGTTGCCGGTGCTTTTAACAAACTCCCCATTATCTTTACAGGTTACCGGTTGCATACCAATTTCAATTACCCCTTTCACCAGGCCTTCATTATTTTTATTATCTACCTGTGCCCTCCACTTGCCCACCATGCCTTTGGTATTTTTAAAAGCGCTGTCAAAAAGTTCGTGTATTTTAACCATCTTATTATACATCACTTCGGTATTGGCTTTATTTTCTTTACCATTGGTGCCGATGTATTTATAGGAGTTCGTTTGCACACAACTAAGTGGAATTTTGGCAGCAGCTTCTTCTGTGCATTGTGCAAAAGATGGAATCGCAAATATTATTGCAATACAAGTTGAAATCATTGTTTTCATTTTAAATGCCTTTTTGAAATTTACTTTTGAAATATTTCCAGCTGTTTTAACAGCGTATTGATGAGTTCAAAGCCAAACACAATGGATAGTTGTTTATATAATATTCCTTATACCCTAGAATGGGAATAAAAAAATGATGAATTTGTGAATAACTGGTGATTAAAAAACAAAGTAGCCTCTACCCCGGTTGTGTATCCGCAGGCACTACACAATGACTTAAAAATGAGTGGAAAAATATATTACTATTATTTTTACCTGGCCCGCTTTTCTACAAACGTACCATTTCTATTAACATCCTTTGTTGCGTCGGTACCATTAGGCATTATTACTTTTTCAAAACCATAAAAAATCAACTACCAACTTTCATTTCCTGCCTCGTGGTCTGTGATTAATAAATTATGCTGGAACTTAAATGCATACTATTTAATACTTGTGAAATCAATATAGGCTTGAATGGTGAATAATTTCCAGGCTCCTTTAATTCGCTTAAGGGTTTTATAGTCTCTGAATTTCGAGATTTTCCCCTGCCCGTTTTTTGATGTAGTCGAATACGACACAAAAGCAAAGTCTCCAGCTATTTGATATTGGAAATCATCACAGGTTTGCTCGATTTTCTTTTTTTCCGATTTAGCAAACCAGTCCCTCAACCCGTTAGCAATTTTATCCCAACCTATATAATAACCGAATGATCCATCGGCGTTATTCCAGGCAAGTTGGTCATCAGGTCCCTTGACATGAAATGACGCAAGCTTGTCAAACTCAAAGTTGTTATAGGCATCTGTTTCTGCTAAGCATACTTTTTTTATTTCGTCCTGCTCTTTATTTTGAGCGAAAAGTTGTCCATGCAGAAGCAATACCAAAACACTCACAAATAGTATTTTCATGTTGATGTTTTTATAATTAAAAATAAACCCCTTTGAAGTTCGGGGAAGTCGCTACGCCACCAGTGAGGAATACTAATGAGCAGCCTGTGCAGCAGGTACTACTCCCAATTGTTCCATCAGTGCCATTTGATCGGCCAGCATCCAATGACTAACGATCATATTATTTTCAATTTCGTACCTGATAACAAATGGAAAATCTACCTGTTTAAATGTTGCAGGAATTCCTCCCAGGTCGCCCATGTGCGTTCCTTTAACGCGGGCCTGAACAATTACACGATTTCCTTCAGCTGTCATTTCATCAATATACACTTCATACTTCGGAAAGGCTACTTCGAAAAATTCAATGTGACTGATCAGTGCTTCGTCTGTCATATATTTTTCCAATACCTCCCTGTTTTTGGAAGAAGCATTGGAAATGGCAGTAATGTAATTAATAATAAACTCTTTGTTTTTGTTTTGCTGTTCCATAATATAATTTTTTATCAAAGGTAAATGCAGCAGTCACTTTTAGGTTATCGCATTTGTTGCAATTACTTGTTCGTTTGTTGCATCTCGTTTTGGCAGCCGAAACTGTGAAGGAGTAATGCCATATTTTTCACTGAATACTTTTGTAAAATTACTGGGTGAGTTAAACCCTGCCTGAAAAGCTGCTTCGCTAACGGATACGTCTGATTTTTCCAGGAGTTCTTTGGCTTTTTCCAGCCTCAATGTTTTAATATAATACCCCGGCGAATTCCCGGTTAATGATTTTAATCTTCGTAACAATTGCGCCCTGCTCATAGCCATGGCAGTACTGAGTGCATTGGCATCAAATTGTTCGTTAGCCAAATTCTTTAAAATGCAGTTGTTAATGCTGGTAAGAAATGCTGCTTCTTTAGGCTTTGTTTCTGCCAGCCTTGCAACAGGGTTATTCAACTTTGCAAAATGTGATTTTATTTGATTAACAACACTGATGTAATTCCACAATGCGCCATTCACTGAATCGTGTTTAGCTACTACACTATCGGCAGAAGGGGTTAAGCAATAACATATTTCGTAAGTAGTTTCACTGATGGAGGAAGAAAATAATCTAATAGGTAAAACAGTTTTATTAATTAGTGCTGTTACCATTTTAAGATTAATACCGGTATTCTTTATTTTTATAGAAACCTGCCTGCTGTTATCTTTTTCTACAACCGACGAACTGATTTGGAGGGAACTTTCGGTGGGCATATACTCCATAATTGAACAAATCAGTTTTGAAAACCCGCCAAGCAATTCATTAGCCCGGAATTCGAAATTAATCTTTTCTTCTTCAGTTATAAAATTCAAATGGATACTCCTGGCCTGGGCAAAAGGTTGTAATGCAACACAAAGATTTCTTAATAAAGGATTGATATCTGCTAATTCTTTTGTTTGCATGAAAGCGTCATTTTTTTAAAATACAAAATATGGAAAAAATTATAGCGATCTGCATCCCACGCAAAGTTTGTTAGTAGCGCCAGATTATGTTGTTTACCTGAGCCACTTAACAGTTGAGCATTTCGCTCTATCCAAAAATATATAATTATCCTAAAAAGAAAAGAATAAAATATAAGCGTTGCAGCAGTTTATTACCTCCCCAATCAAAAAAAGCCCGCGGTTAAAGTTGTTGTAAAGCAATATTTTTGTGTCAAAACAACTTTATGGCAATAATTCTTCCCGTAAAAGGCGTAATGCCCGTAATAGGCAACAATTGTTTTGTTGCCCCAAACGCTACCATTGCAGGCGAAGTAACTATGGGTGATGATTGCAGTGTTTGGTTCAATGCCGTACTCCGTGGCGACGTGAATTTCATACGCATGGGCAACAAAGTAAATGTTCAGGATGGCGCGATAATCCACTGTACCTACCAAAAAACCGGCACTACCATCGGAAATAATGTTAGTATCGGACACAATGCAATCGTACATGGATGCGTTATAGATGATAATGTGCTGGTGGGCATGGGCGCCATTGTGATGGATAATGTACATATCGGCAGCAACAGTATCATCGCCGCAGGCGCTGTAGTGCTTGAGAATACCATCGTAGAGGCGGGTACGATTTATGCAGGCTGCCCCGCAAAAAAAGTGAAAGAAGTGAGCCAGGAAATGATACATGGGGAGATCGACAGGATAGCGAATAACTACGTGATGTATAGCGGGTGGTTTAAAGAAGAGCAAAAAGGGGAATAGTTGCAAGGGTGAAGTAAGCTTTACCAAATAGCAGGCTTATCCCCTGAAGCTTGTAACTTGAAGCTTTCTTTTTAAAGCAGGGGAGAAAAATATATCTTTAAGAAATGAAAAAAGTAATCATAGCCATATTTTGTGTATCGTTTTTATTAAGCGGTTGTTTCATCACTAACCTGTTTCGTAAAAAAGAAAAATATGGTTGCCCCAGTGATGGCAGGAATGTGGGTGCCGAAAAAATATTGGCAGGTGAAAAGGTGAAGAAGGCAAAGTACAGGGGTGGTAAGAAAGTTGTTGGGGAGTAAGAAAAGCTACAAGGGTAATAGCTGCGGGCCTCCGGGAGGTGCAAGCTATAACAAATCGAATGTCTATCCTTTCAGGCTTGCAACTTGAAGCCCAAAAAAAATACCTCAATCCTAAATAGAAAACTTAAACCAATCTCTATGTGCTACCAATTGAAAACCCCTAATGGCGCTACTGAAGCAGTTATTGATGACAACTGCGGGATCTCTAAATTCTACGCTATTGCTTCTACCCTTGCGGACGACCTGCAGGTAAAATTCCTGAACCAGGTGGATGATGCTGAAAGCCTTGATTGGGATTTCCAGTACAAAGACAACTTTTTAACCCTGCATTACAGCATCTTTAATGGCGTAAGTATTTTACCCCAGCATTTAAAAAGCAAGAAAAAAGACCACAATGCTGTAATGGAACTGGCCAATTATTTAGTGCGTATGGCTTATTAAAGTTGAAAGTTAAATGCCTTCGACAGGCGTCAGTATTTTTTTTCCTCATTACTTTCTAAAATATTACAGTAACTGATATAGCGATCCATTGAGATCGTATTATTTTCAACAGCTGCTTTTACTGCGCAATTCGGTTCATTGAGGTGCATGCAGTTATTAAACTGGCAATCATTGATCAAAGCCTTCATCTCCGGGAAATAATGTGCTAATTCCTGCCTGGGAATATCCACCAGCCCAAGTTCCCTTATACCCGGTGTATCAATGATTTTTCCTCCAAAAGGAACATCATACATTTCTGCAAAGGTGGTCGTATGCATGCCTTTTCCACTCCAGCCACTTACATCCTGTGTTTTTAATTTCATATCCGGGAATATCTTATTAAGGAAGGAAGATTTGCCTACACCACTGTGCCCGCTTAACAAAGTCACTTTATCTTTTAATACCGTTTTCACTTCTTCCACGCCTTCGTTGGTTTCCACGCTGATCTTCTTTACCGTATAACCAATGGCTTCATAAATATCTTTTACGATTTCAAATTTTTCTGCTTCCTTTTTTTTATACAGGTCTGCTTTATTAAAAACAATTATTGTTGGAATATGAAATGATTCGGATGAAATTAAGAACCTGTCGATAAAGCCCTGCGAAGTTTTAGGATCTTTTATCGTGGCAAATAAAAGTGACTGGTCTAAATTAGAAGCAATGATATGATGCTGGTGTTTATTAGACGGTGAAGTACGGGTGATATAATTTTTTCGGTCGTAAATTTTTGTGATGGTAACACCCGCTTCCAATTCATTTTCCATTTCAATTTCTACGAAGTCGCCTACTGCAATGGGATTGGTACTGGTAAGGCCATCTATCTTAAACTTACCCAGCATACGGGCATTGAATTGTTTGCCTGTTTCATCTTTAACAATATACCAACTACCGGTAGATTTATAAACGGTTGCTTTCATTACCGGCAAATTTCACGAATTAAAACGAATTACACGAATTAAGAAATCCGTACAGATCTTTTAGGAGTCTTGACTGCCTGGAGCCGTCTGACACCATATAACTAAGGGAATTTTTTAAATACGGTGAAGCGCAATAATACTTCAATGATCAATAAGGCGAGTGCTGCTATTACAAAAGGAAAAAACTTTTCTGTGTACCTGGTGATACTTGAAATTTCTACTTTTGATTTTTCCAGTTGGTTTATCTCCGTGTAGATCCTCGAGAGCCCGTCATTATCTCTTGCCCTGAAATATTTACCCCCGGTTTCATTGGCGATTTCTTTCAGGAGTTTTTCATCAATGCTAACTTTTTGATTTTGCATTTGTACCCCCAACGGCGTATTCACCGGCTGCGGTGCATAACCATCTGTACCTACCCCGATCGTGTACACTTTAACTGCAAATGCTTTTGCAATTTCCTTGGCTGTTTTAGGATCAATCAAGCCGCCATTATTTTCTCCATCAGTCAACAAAATAATGACCTTGCTTTTTGATTTACTGGTGCGCAGCCTGTCCACGCTGGTGCCCAGGCCACTTCCAATTGCGGTACCATCTTCCAGTAACCCATTATGAATATTTTCCAGCGCAGTTAGTAAAACCCTGTGATCGGTTGTGATCGGACATTGCGTAAAACTTTCCCCGGCAAAGATCACCACACCGATCCTGTCTGATGGCCTGCGGTTTACAAAATCCGCTGCAACTGATTTCGCCGCTTCCAGCCTGTTGGGTTGAAAATCCTGCGCGGTCATGCTTCCGCTTACGTCAATACAGAGTACGATATCTATACCGTCGCCTTCTGCCTGCTGCAGTGAATATTTTGTTTGTGGTTTCGCCAAAGCCATTATAATGCAACTTAATGCCAGCAACCGTATAACGAAAGGCAGGTGGCGAAAAGTGTTTTTCCAGGAGGATAAACCTTTGGCACTTGCATCGGAAATAATTATTGCTGCCTGTTGTTTGCTGTTCTTTACTATATACCAGGCCATTAATACCGGCAGCAATGCGAACAATGCAAAAAACCAGGGCTGGCCAAAATTAATATCGTTGAAATAATCGAAGAGCAAGGTTGAAATGTTTACAGGTTTAGAAGTTTAGAGGTTTAGAGGTTTGGGTGTTTGTATAAAATTTATTGAAGCCTTGATTTTAGCCAGGCATTCTTCGCTTTCGGTGGTAGCCGGTACATATTTTGCAAATTTCACCGCATCGCCGCAGCGCAATGCAGTTGCTGTATCAGCAATAATTGTTTTCGACAGGTTATCATCCGCCAGGTAAACCAATACATCGCCGGTAGTTTTATTCATAATGCTTACCCTTTGTCTCCGGCTGATATACCATTTAAAGATTGCAGCTAGCCTGGCATGAAATTGCTTCAACTCTTCAGGGTTTTGCAGGTTGAGCTGTTTCAATTTCGCCAATTCCGCTATGGCTTCATCGTAAGGAGACAGTTTGGAAGTGAAAGCGGTTACAGTATCCTTCTTTTTATTCTTCACATATTTCCAAAGAATAAATGACAGGATGAGCAGCAATACAATACCACCGCTGATATAATACCATAAATAATTTTTAACCGTTACTTCCATGATAGGTTTAATATCGCGGAGCTGGGTGCTGCTGTCTGCCGGCGCATAACCAACATTAACGGAAAGAGAATCGGTGTAAAGATTTAAAGTGGAATCATTTTTTACCGGGTCAAAATTGATCGGAAGCACAGGTGTTGGCCACCTGCCCGAATCAAAACTGGTAAGGGTAATCGTTTGTTCCAATACGCTGTTATTATCTTCGGAAGAGGTATCAATCTTCGATCTTTCCACCACTTCAAAATGTGCAACAGAGTCCGGTATCTCAAACCAATGCACTTTATAAATACCATTGGGGAAAGTTGCCTTCACTTTATATTTTACCGGCTCCCCTATCAATATATCGGTCTTGTCAATACTTGTCTTTACTGAAGCTACCTGGGAAAAAGCATTTGACGTACAAAAAGAAAAACAAATTGAAATTGCTGCAGCAAATAACCCTTTCTTTATTTTTCGTTTACCCATTATCCATTTACTAGTTATCAATTATCAATTCCACCTAATTACGCTTAATAAAAAACTGCTGCAAAATTTTTACATAATCATCATCGGTGCGCACATGCAGCAATTCTGCTCCGGCTTTTCTAAAATAGGTTTTACTCAATTCGCTTTGCTGCATAAAATGCTGCTGGTAATTAAACCGCACCAATGCATTGCTGCTGTCTACCCAGCTATTCTTCCCGCTTTCCGCATCCTGCACCTGTATTAAACCTGCATTGGGCAACTGCATATCCATTTTATCGTATACCCTTATACCGATAACATCATGCTTATTGCCGATCACCTTCAGGTCATCGTCATAACCGTCATCTAAAAAATCACTCAATATAAAAGCGATACTCCGCTGTTTTACCGA
This sequence comes from Chitinophagales bacterium, assembly GCA_038205215.1. Lineage (GTDB taxonomy): Bacteria > Bacteroidota > Bacteroidia > Chitinophagales > Chitinophagaceae > Ferruginibacter. The sequence goes on from JBBRCB010000023.1 coordinate 23,391, forward strand.
TGTAGTAAAATATTTTATTGCAGCGTCAATATTGGTAGCTTTTGTTTTAGGTTCTATTGTTAACAATTGCCGTACGATATACAACGCATGCTGCCTGCCTTTTTTAGGAGGGATATATTTTTCAATTTTATCACTAAAAAAAATAACACCTACTTTATCATTATTGCTAACGGCACTAAAAGTGAGCACAGCAGCCATTTCTATGATAAGGTCTTTTTTTTGCCGGGCAATAGTGCCAAATAAGTTACTGGCGCTGGTGTCGATCAGCAGCATCACAGTGAGTTCTCTTTCTTCTTCAAATACTTTGGTAAAAGGATGGCTGAACCTTGCACTTACATTCCAGTCGATAAAACGCACATCATCTCCTGCATAATATTCTCTAACTTCCCTGAAGCTCATACCCTTTCCCTTAAACGCAGAATGATACTCACCCGTAAATAAATGCGTAGTGATCTTTTTGCTCTTTATTTCAAGCTCGCGGACTTTGCGTTGTATTTCTTCAGTAGTTAACATTTTTATTCTCTTTACAAAAAGCCTAGGTACACAAACCATCAACCATGAACTATGAACTTTCGTTAAGGCACATTCACTACCCTTAATATTTCCGTGATGATCTGCTCTACATTTACATTCTCCGCTTCTGCTTCGTAAGTTAATCCTATACGATGGCGCAATACATCTTTACAAATACTTCTCACATCTTCAGGAATAACATAGCCACGTTTGTTTAAGAATGCATAGGCTTTTGCTGCCAATGCCAGGTTAATACTCGCTCTGGGGCTGCCGCCAAAACCGATCAATGGTTTTAGCTTGGGTAAATTATATTTATCAGGATAGCGCGTGGCAAAAACAATATCCAGGATATAATTTTCTACTTTTTCGTCGAGGTACACCTCCCGCACCAATTCTTTAGCCGTTAAAATTTCGCTGGTTGATGCTACCGGGTTGACGGTTTGAAAACTCAATCCCAATGTGTTTTGCCTGATAATCATTTGCTCCTCCGACTTTGAAGGGTAATCGATGATCACTTTAAGCATGAAGCGGTCTACCTGTGCTTCGGGTAAAGGATAAGTACCTTCCTGCTCTATAGGATTTTGAGTGGCCAGTACTAAAAATGGTTCGGGTAATTTATAAGTAGTATCGCCAATGGTTACCTGCCTTTCCTGCATCGCTTCCAATAGGGCACTTTGCACTTTAGCTGGCGCACGGTTGATCTCATCGGCCAGAATAAAATTAGAAAAAATAGGCCCTTTGCGCACCATGAATTCATTTTTTGACTGGTTATAGATCATCGTGCCCACCACATCCGCAGGCAACAGGTCGGGTGTAAACTGGATACGGCTAAATGCGGCATGCACTGTTTGAGAAAGCGATTTAATAGCCAGTGTTTTTGCAAGGCCTGGCACCCCTTCCAGCAATACATGACCATTACTTAAGAGGCCGATCAGTAACCGTTCTATCATGCCATGCTGGCCTACAATCACTTTACTTAATTCACTATTGATCCTGGTAACAAATCCTGCTGCATGATTTATCTTTTCGTTCAGCAAACGGATATCTTCGGCTGTTTGTAGCATATTCTATTTTTTTTAACCTTATCATTCTACCGGTTAAGATAAGAGCGACAGGATTGCAATTTACGTACTCTGGTTCAAACAAAAATTCTGCCATCTTGATGAACGGGGCAAAAATCTGTTAAAATGAATTTACCTTTAAATAAAAAATATGGTAGACCAACAATTGATCACGGCATCTAACCAGCTGGAAGGATACCGGGTTACAAAACATTTAGGGATCGTACGCGGCATTACTGTGCGCAGCCGTAGTTTGTTTGGAAATATAGCGGGGGGTTTTCAAACTTTATTTGGGGGCAAAATCTCGATTTACGTTGAATTGTGCGAGAAAACGAGAGAAGAAGCATACCAGCTGATGTTGCAGCATGCAGGTGAACGTGGCGCCAATGCCATCATCAATATGCGTTATGATGCCAATGAAGTAATGAATGGCGTTACCGAGGTATTGGCATATGGAACGGCGGTAGTGGTAGAGAAGATGTAATTGGTTCATGGTTCATAATAGATAGTTGATAGTATTATTGATTGCTACATATTTTGTTTATTGATAAAATTCAATATTACCATGAACTAAGCGAGGTATTTCCCTACGATCGGCACTCTCCTGCCTACGCCGAATGCTTTGGGCGAGATACGGATGATGGGACAAAACTGGTTGCGTTTGTATTCATTGATGTTAACCATTTTCAATACCCTGTCCACCAATGCTGCATCAAAACCCTGCGCCTTAATTTCCTTTGGGCCCTGCCTTCTTTCAATATATTGAAACAGTAATTTATCCAAAACAGGGTATTCGGGTAAAGAATCGGAATCTTTTTGCCCGGGCCTTAATTCTGCACTCGGCGCTTTTGTAATAATATTATCGGGAATGATGGCTGTGTTTCGGTTAATGTATTTTGCCAATGCATATACCTGCATTTTATAACAATCACCGAGCACGCCAAGGCCACCCGCCATATCACCATACAAAGTTCCGTAACCGGTGGCGAGTTCGCTTTTGTTAGAGGTGTTCAGTAAGATATAACCAAATTTATTGGCAATGGCCATTAAGAGGTTTCCCCGGGTACGGCTTTGTATGTTCTCTTCTGCAATACTGAAAGGCAGCTCTTTAAAGATCGGTTTTAGTTCCTCTAAAAAGCTATTGTATATATTTTTTATGGGCACGATATCATAAGGGTTACCTAATTGCTTACTTAAAACCTCAGCATCGCTTACACTATGCCCTGTAGAATATGCAGAGGGCATTAAAACAGCCCTAACATTTGCTGCACCTAATGCTGCGCAGGCAAGCGCCAATGTAACGGCGCTGTCTATACCGCCGCTGCTGCCCAATATAGCTTTGGTAAAACCCATCTTGGCAAAATAATCCCTGATACCCATCACGATAGCATCATACACTTGATCGATATTCAACTCCTCTTCCAAAACCAAGGGATTTAATTCTTTATCCGGTACACGGCTGGCGGGTTCAATTATGGGTGCACCAATAGTACCATCATCATTTAAAATAAAAGATTGCAGGGATGATGCAAACGATGGCAGCTTACCACACAAGTTGGCATCCTTATCAAACACGTAAGAAGTGCCATCAAATACTACTTCTGTCTGGCTGCCTACCGCATTGCAATAAAACAAAGGCAATTTATATTTTGTGACGTTTGCTTTAATAGTGGCTTTACGGTCTTCATCATGGGTATAATCAAATGGCGATGCAGATAAATTCAGCATGATATCCGGTTGCTGTTTCATCAGTTCATCCATGGGGCAAATGCGGTACAGGGGATTATCACCGAGGTTCCAGATATCTTCACAAATCGTTACCGCCAGTTTTTTTCCTTTAAAATGGATCACTTTCCATTCATAAGCCGGTTCAAAATACCGGTATTCATCAAATACATCGTAGTTGGGTAAACAGGTTTTATGTGCAATGCCTTTCACTTCTTTTTCATATAAAAAATAAGCTGCGTTAAAAAGATCTTTTCCTTCCCGTACAGGATTTCTATCGGGCGCACCCACCAACACTGCGATAGTATCAGCATGTTCTTTTATTTCGTCAATGGCTTTATAACATTTACTGATAAAATCATCGAACTCTAAAAAATCCTTTGGCGCATAGCCGCATACCGCCAGCTCGCTGAACAGGATAAGGTCGCCACCCTGTTGCTTCGCTTCTTTGATAGCAGAGATAATTTTTTCAGTATTACTTTCAAAGTTGCCAATGTGATAGTTTTGCTGAGCTAAGAAAATTTTCATGACGCCGGTTCCTCCTATTTATCTTTATGTTTAGAAATTAATCTTTTTCTTTGCAAAGTTAAATTATTCATCAATGCGGTTATTATTTGGTTTTCTTGTTAGCGGTATGCTATTTTTTTCCTGCAACAGCGGCGAAAAAACACCTGATGTCTCAGCAATAAAGATTGATATCAGCACGCAAAGATTTGAAAGAGATTTTTTTGCAATGGACACCACGCATCCGGTACCGGCTTTATTGGACCTGCAAAATAAATACCCTGGTTTCTTTCCTGATTATACTGAAAAGATCCTCGGCATCGAAGGAAATGGCCAGGGAGGCGCAGCGATCCGTTCTTTTTTGAGTAGCTACCAATCCCTGTACGATAGCACTAAACTTCTCTTCGCAGATTTTTCCCAATTTGAAAAACAAATAAAACAGGGTTTGCAATTTGTAAAACATTATTTTCCGACTTACAAATTACCCGTTAAGATTATAACCTTTATCGGGCCTTTGGATGCTTCGTACAAAACTTCTTTTGGATTGCAGGGAGATATCATTACTAAAGATGCCATTGGCATCGGGCTGCAACTGCATATGGGAAAGGATTTTTCATTTTACCAGTCCGAGCAGGGACAGCAATTATATCCAACCTATATCTCCGGCCGATTTGAACCCAATACCATTGCCACGAATAGCTTAAAAAATATCATCGATGATATGTTCCCTGAAAAACTGGAAGACAAATCACTCGTGCAGCAAATGGTAGAGAAAGGAAAACGCCTTTACCTGTTAAGCAAATTTTTACCTCATGAAGCCGAATATCAACTGATCGGCTACACGCCTGCGCAATTAAAAGATTGCTATGCCCACGAAAGAAATATATGGGACCTGTTTGTGCAAAATAGTTTATTGCAAACTGCCGACGATAATGTGATCAAAAATTATATAGGGGAATCACCAAAAACACAGGAGCTGGGTGATGCGTCCCCGGGAAATATAGGCGCTTTTGCCGGCTGGCAGATCGTAAAAAAATATATGGAAAAATACCCGGAAACCAGCTTGCAAAAATTAATGGCAACGGATAACGACGCGATTTTCCAGGAAGCAAAATATAAACCCTAACTATAGTACAAAAGATTTAGCAGGTATATGCAGTTTATAGGGTTTATAAAGCGTGCTGCAAATGTACTTTTTCAATTTTATTTACCTAGTAACGCTATCAGGCTGCTATCTGCTGCTGCATTTCTGCAGGTTTTTTACCCAACTGTTTCATTACCCTGAAATGGGATGCTACCGCTTCAAACATGGTTCGGTATTGATTATAAGGAAGGTTGTATTCGGCACATTTCTGTTGCACAATTTTACTGATGGCAGGATAATGTACATGACTCACTTTAGGAAAAAGATGGTGCTCAATCTGGAAATTTAATCCACCTACAAACCAGGAAATTACTTTACTTCCCATTGCAAAATTGGAAGTCGTTTTCAATTCATGTACGGCCCAGGCGCTTTCAATATGTTTGGTTTCATCAAGGGCTACATGCTCAAACTCGGTATTTTCCACTACATGGGCTAACTGGAAAACGATAGAAAGCGTTAATCCCATAGCAGCATGCAATAATAAAAATCCACCTAACCATGGCAGGAAGCCCCATTTAAGTATTGGCAGCACGATATAAAAAGCCAGGTAACCCGTTTTCGTCAACCAGAATATCGCTTTATTTTTTGCAGACAATTTCCATGCTTCTGTTGTATAGATCTTCCCTGTGAAATATTTGCTAAAATCCATAAAAAATATCCAGAAAATAGAAGATAATGCATAGATCGGCAATAAATACAAATGTTGTACCTTATGTGCAGGTACCCATCTTTGTGTTTCGCACTGTCGGATAATCGGGCTTTTGGCGATATCATCGTCTATCCCATCAACGTTAGTATAAGTATGATGAAGGATATTATGTTTTTGTTTCCAGAAAAAAGAACTGGCACCTAATGCATTTGCACTGAGGCCCATCATATCATTTATCCATGGCTTTGTGGAGTAGCTGCCATGGTTGGCATCATGCATTACCGCAAAACCGATACAGGCAAAAATATAGCCCAGCCCTGCGCAGATCAATAATGCAGGCAATACAGGCAAATTCACCAACATCAGGAAACAATAACCGGTAATTGCTGCACCTATTAAAATAATTGATTTACTGTACAATCTCCAGTCACCGGTCTTTTTAACCTGCTTTTTTTCAAAGTATTCATCCACCGCTGTTTTAAGGCTTTGATAAAATTCATTGTTACGATTTGAAAAAGTAATCTTTGCCATAGCAAACTATTGAAGTGATAAGATTTTTATCACATGGTTTTATTTAAGATAAAAAATATACGTAAAAAATTATTGAATTTAATATTACTCACGCTCTGAGACTTAAAGGTACACCTTAAATTTTAAATAAATATGCGCTAGTTGAGCTTAAATGGGGTACTCATCTGGAAGGATGGAATGCCCACTGTAAAGTTTTTTTTATTGGTAATATTTTCCATCAGGTAAGTGCCATGCATCTTCCCGATCTCGGTGCGGAGATTACAGCCACTGATGTATTGATACAATTCTCCCGGATTGATCTGCGGCTGCACACCGACAACTCCCTCGCCTTCAACCTCCCTAAGGCTTCCGTTACTATCATAAATATACCAGTGGCGGCTTAAGAGTTTTACAGGGAATATATTATTGTTCTCAATAGTGATCTTATAAGCAAACATAAATTCGTTATTGACCGGGTTGCTGTAATCAGGCTGGTAGTATGTTTCCACACTTATTTTAATACCCTCAGAAATTTGAGAAACCATGCTTTGATTTTGCTGTAAAAGTAGCGATAAAATTGTCCTTTTGTTGTAATTTACTGCTGTTTAGTTGTTAAAAGACCTGTTTTTGCCACAACGCACACATAAATATACTAACGGGGAGATCACTGTCATTTGGCAACCCGGTATTTGCATCCATTCCGCAATATGCTTTAAGGGGCTGTCCGAAGTATTTGACCCAAGGCGGAAGCCATGGATAGATATGAGCCACTCAAACACCAAAACCATAAATGAGCAGGTAAAGAAATGACCCAGCGGCGCATTGAGTATTGCTGAAGATAAAAATATTCAATAAATTATTTTATTAAACAAAAACTTGGCCTGTCTTAAAATGAAACTATATTTTTTTTGCAGTTAAGTACCCATTCTTTTGTAACCACTGCAGTACTTTATCTCTGTTATCACCCTGTATAATTATTTCGCCTTCCTTAACCGAACCACCCGTACCACAGAAAGTTTTTAGCTTCTTTCCCAGTTCTTCCCTTTCAGACGCTGTGCCAACAAAGCCTACAACCAGCGTAACCATTTTACCAGCCCGTTGCTTTTTGTCCAGCAGTACCCGTAATTTTTGTTCGGCCGGACTTGATGTTTCCTGCGCATCATTAATGCCTTCTTCTATTTTAAAATTAGGATCGGTGGAGTATACCAGTCCGCCCAATGCACTTAATCCAATTTTCCTTTTATTCATAACTTTCAATAATTCACTTAAATAATTTTTGCTTTTAAACTGAGATCCAAACTTTTTGCCTGGTGAATAACAGCACCACTGCTGATATAATCTACACCGGTGGCTGCATACAATTCAATATTGTCTAAATTAATTCCGCCACTGGCTTCTGTTTCATACCTCCCGTCGATCAGCTGCAATGCTGTTGTAATTAATTCAGGAGTAAAATTATCCAGCATTATCCTGTTAACTTTGCCGGTGGCTATTACTTTTTTTACGTCCTCAATGCTTCTCGTTTCTACTTCTATTCTTAAACCGGGTTTTTTTTCCTGTACATAACGGTACGCTTTTTCAATAGCTTTTTCAATGCCGCCGCAATAATCAATATGGTTATCTTTCAGCATGATCATATCGTACAAACCAAACCGGTGGTTCACGCCGCCGCCGATGACTACCGCTTCTTTTTCCAGCAAACGAAAGTTGGGTGTTGTTTTACGGGTATCCAATAGCCTGGTCCTGTACCCTTTTAATTTGTCAACGTATTGCCTGGTTAATGTCGCAATACCACTCATGCGCTGCATACTGTTTAGTACTAACCGTTCACATTGCAGTATCGTATGTACTTTCGCTTCCACATCAAAAGCTGTTTCGCCATAAACCATCGCATCACCATCTTTCTTAAAGGCAGTAAAAACAATACCGGGTTGCATAAAACGGAATATCTTTTCGGCAACCATAACGCCGGCGAGTACACCATCCTGTTTAATTTTTAATACTGCTTTGCCGTTTGCAGCGGTATCGATACAGGATAAAGTAGAATGGTCGCCATCGCCGATATCTTCCTGCAGGGCATTTTTTATTAACAGCTCTAACTGCTCATCATAGTCCATGGTACAAAGCTACGCAATACCAATAGTAATTTTGAAATGCTGCAGTGGCTACAAAAAGAAAACCCCGGGAAAACCGGGGCTTCAATAAAGGGGCTTCCAGGAATTACCTGGATTCAAATCTTATTTCCTGCAACAGTTGTTTGTCGTTTTTTTGTTTCATAAAGACTGTTGTTCTGAAAGAGCCATTCTTTGTAACTAATGTGCCGATACAATATTGAGAGCCTGCATTTTCGCCTTTATGTATCACTTCAAAATTTTTCACACCGTTAGTTGAGAAGAAATCCCTTAATACGATTTCAGCCTGGTTTTTACTGTAGCTATTGCTTTTATCAGGCATGGTGATCTCTACGGTATTGTCGAAATAACGTGCTATCTGTGTAGCGTCACCTGCTTTCATAGCATTGACTACTTCATCAATACTTAAAAAAAAGGTGAAAGAAGATAATAGGCCAATGGTTAGAAATAGAGTTAAAAATCGTTTCATACAAGGTTTATTTTAAACAATCTCATTTTTGCTAAAAGTATGCCAACCTGTGTTAAAATCATAAATATTACCCTAAAAATCCAGGTTATTTATTACAAATAATGATTAATCAGCCGCAAATATTTTAGTTTTACCGGATGGAAAATAAAAAAATTATATTGATAATCATGGACGGATGGGGTTTGGGTAAGGTAAAAAGCAGCGATGCAATTCAGCATGCCAAAACACCCTTTGTAAGTTCACTTTATGCCCAATATCCTAACAGTACTTTAATTACCTGCGGAGAAGCCGTTGGCCTGCCGGAAGGGCAGATGGGTAACAGCGAAGTAGGCCACCTTAATTTGGGGGCAGGCCGTATTGTATACCAGGAATTGCAGCGTATTAACGTAGCTATAAGAACCGGTGAATTTGCAGCTAACTCCACTTTATCGGCTGCCCTGGATTTTGCCAAAAAAAATAATAAGACACTACATTTGATGGGCCTGGTAAGTGATGGTGGCGTTCATTCCCATACCAATCATTTAAAGGCTTTGATAAACCTTTGTGCCGAAAAAGGATTGCAGGATGTATCCGTACACGCTTTTACAGATGGACGGGATACAGACCCTAAAAGCGGCCTGGGTTTTTTAACTGACCTGCAAACGCATTTGAATAAAACAACCGGGCATATCGCTACCATTACAGGAAGATATTACGCAATGGACAGGGATAAACGCTGGGAAAGAGTAAAGCTGGCCTATGATGGCCTGGTGAACGGCATTGGTATGAAGACCAGTGATATGTTAGCAGCGGTAAAAAAATCTTACCAGGAAGGGATCACTGATGAATTCATCAAACCCATTATCAACGCAAACGTTCAGCATGCTGCCATCAAAGATGGAGATGTGGTGATCTGTTTTAATTTCCGTACCGACCGCTGCAGGGAAATTACACAGGTGCTTACACAAACTGATTTCCCTGATTTTGAAATGAAAAAGCTGGACCTGCATTATACCACTATGACGCAGTATGACCACAGCTTTAAAAAAGTGAATGTTGTATTTGAAAACGATGACCTTAAAAATACGTTGGGCGAGATAATGGAACAAAATAATAAAACACAAATAAGGATTGCTGAAACAGAAAAATACCCTCACGTTAGTTTCTTCTTTAGCGGCGGAAGGGAAAAAGAGTTTACAGGAGAAAGGCGCATCATGATCCCTTCTCCAAAAGTGGCCACCTACGACCTGCAGCCTGAAATGAGTGCCTTTGCAGTAACAGATGCCGTAGTGAATGAAATCAAAAACAACCCGGCAGATTTTATTTGCCTCAATTTCGCCAATGCAGATATGGTAGGGCATACCGGGGTTTGGAATGCGGTGATAAAAGCAGTAGAAACCGTTGATAGCTGTGTAGAAAAAGTAGTTACTGCTGCGCTGCAACAGGACTACGCGGTTTTTATTTTAGCCGACCATGGCAATGCCGACTATGAGATCAATGAAGATGGTACCCCCAATACCGCCCACACATTGAACCTGGTACCATTTTTTATTGTAGATAACAAATGGAAGGGAACCGTTAAAAATGGTAAATTGGGTGATATTGCACCTACTATATTAACCATGATGCATTTACCTTTACCCAAAGAAATGACTGGCAATATTTTGATTTAACCTTTTTAATAATGAGCATGAAAAAGTTTTTTAAAAGATTTTTTTTACTGTTACTGGTAATATTTGTAGTGATCCAGTTTTTCAGGCCGGCTAAAAATAAAGCTGAAGGTATAAGTGCACATGATATCACCACAAAATATGCCCTACCGCAGGAGGTGATGGCTTCATTAAAAACCAGTTGCTACGATTGCCATAGCAATAATACCCGCTATCCCTGGTACAATAATATCCAGCCTGTTGCGTGGTGGCTCGCCAATCATGTGGCCGATGGTAAAAACGACCTGAATTTTTCTGAATTTACCAGTTACCGTATTGGAAAACAATACGTCAAGCTCGAACAGATCAATGACCTGGTAAAAAAAGAAGAAATGCCCCTGGAGTCTTACACCTGGATACATAAAAATGCGATTTTGAGCGATCAGCAAAAACTCGGCATCGCAAACTGGGTTACTACTTTACGCGACAGCATCAAAGCACAATACCCGGCAGACAGTTTAAAGCGGCCGCAAAAACCTCAGCAACCACCAAAAGAATAATTGATTATCTTCGTGAAGATGTTTACCAAAAAAAAGATACTGGCTTTAGTGATGCTGCTTGCAGTGATTGCACCATTATTATTTTTTACCTGCTTTTTCATTAAGCAAAAAATGATAGAACATGATATGGAAGAGCAGCTTAAAAATGCTTCTCTTAAAACTATTACTATTGATGCCGGGGCTATACTATGGGTAAAAAGGAATAAAGAAGTAACTGTTGACGGAAAGTTATTCGATGTAAGGTCAATTACGGTAAATGGAAATGTGATCATTTTAACTGGCTTATACGATAATGAAGAAGATATTTTAAATGAAGGGATGAAAAATTTTGTTCAGCAAAAAAATGAACAGGGCGCAGGTATGAACCATATTATCTTCAGCCTTCTTTTTCCACCGCTCTATAATCATAATACTATAGTTTCCTGCCAAAATATAGGGCAGGTGGTTCCGCAATATTTTGTTCCGTACCGCGAAGAACAGATCTTCGAAAAATATTTATCCATACTTACGCCTCCTCCCAGGCTCGCTTAATTTTTTTTTACCCATTCATCAGGGGCGCAGCTTAATTCATTTTTTTGAATGATGTACCCGTATATTTTATTTTACCAAATAACTTTCATTATGAAACTTATAACTCTATTTACATTATTAACTTTAGTATCAATTGCTACATTCGCTCAAAAAACATTAAAAGGAAAAGTAGTTGATGCAACTACAGGCACTGCACTTTCCGGCGCTTCGGTTTCTTATGCAGGCAAATCAGGAACCACCACAGATAAAGAAGGTGGTTTTTCTGTGGATTGCGGTAAAATTTCCTACATATTGGTGTCACACGTGGGTTATGAATACAGGAGGATGCAAATTAAAAACTGTGATGACATGATCACTGTAAGCCTTACCCCGGTTGCGGGTACTTTAGGTGAAGTAGAAGTAACCGCCACTTCCAGTCAGAACAAATCATTATTATACCAGCCGGCATCTATTACTAAACTTACACCGTTGGAATTGCACCGCGGTATTGGTTTGTTCCTGGATGACGCGATCAATACGAATGTTCCCGGAGTTACAATGAACAGGAGATCGGTTTCCGGTGGTCAACAATTAAATATCAGGGGATATGGAAATGGCTCCAGGGGGACGAGAGGCATAAGCAGCAATTTTGACGCCCAGGGTTATAAAATTTATTTAAATGGTATTCCTGTAACTGATGCAGAAGGGATCACTACATTAGACGATATTGATTTTGGATCGATAGGGAATGTAGAAGTAACGAAAGGCCCGGCAGGCACTTTATATGGCCTCGCCATTGCAGGTGCAGTAAATCTTACCACTATCAAACCGGAAAAAGGAAAAACTTCTATCGGGCAACAGGTATTGGCAGGTAATTATGGTTTACAACGCTATACCACTACTTTTCAAATGGGTGCAGACCACTCTTCGATTTTAATAAATTATGGCCATCAAAAATCTGATGGATTCTCTATACATAATAAATCTAAAAAGGACTTTGTGAATTTCGTGGGAGATTTTACGCCCAACGAAAAGCAAACCATTAGAACTTATGCGGGTTATAGCAAAAGCTATGATGAAAGGCTGGGAGAATTAACCATTACACAGTATGATGCTGATGATTATTCCGGTAATCCTGAATACATCAAAAGAAATGGACATAGTAACGTGATTACTTTTCGTGCAGGTGTTGGCCATACCTATAATTTTAATAAGCATTTTGCGAATACCACTACAGTGTTTGGAACAGGTTTTACCAGCAATGCCAGCAGTGCTGGTGGGTGGACCGATAAAAACACGATCAACTATGGGGTACGCAGCAGTTTTGACACAAAATTTGATTTGGATGATGCAGTAAAATTAAGTGGTATTACAGGTGTTGAAACACAAAGGCAGGACGCACAGGTAACAGGATATAATATGAAAGCCGATCCTAACGACCCTAACCCCACTGTATACACTTATGGCGTAAGCCCTTACTGGGTTATCAATGCCAACACTTCCAGCCTGGCATCAATCAGTAAGACCACTTCTTTATTTACAGAATGGACATTGGCTTTACAAAAAAACCTTTCAATCACCGGTGGTATTGGTGTAAGCAATATGAAGATCAGTTTAAATGACCGTTTTAATCCGGCACTGTCAGCAAGACCAGCAACATTTGAAAAAAATTATACCGGAATGGTTTCACCCCATTTTGCAATAAACAAAGTGTTTGATAAAGAATTTTCTGTTTATGCTTCTTACAGCAAGGGATATAAGGCGCCGGTAAGTTCTTATTTTTACATTACCACCCCTGCGGTTACTGCACCGCCTACACCTGCAACCGGAAGAGTGAATGAAGTACTTAAACCTGAAATAGGCAACCAGTTTGAATTAGGAACCAAGGGGCAGTTATTGAACGACAGGTTGATCTATGAACTGGCGTATTTTAACGCAGTATTCTCTAATAAAATGACAGCTGTTTCAGTTGTTTCGCCAGCATCGCCAACAACTACTTTGTATTCGTACGTAGTAAATGGTGGCAAAGAAAAACATAATGGTATTGAAGCACTGGTAAAGTATACTGTTTACAAATCTGACAATGGTTTCTTCAGCAGTATACGTCCATTTGGTAATATAACTTATTCTGATTTTAAGTACGGTGATAACTTCACTATTCAAAAAACAGTCCTGGCTTCGGGCCTTGAAGACTATAGTGGAAAAGATGTAGCCGGTGTTGCAAAGATAGTAGCAAACATTGGTGTGGATGTGTTAATGAAACATGGCCTGTATGCCAACCTAAATTATAATTACAAAGACAGGATGCCTGTTACTTCACTAAATGATCTTTATGCAACAAGCTACAATCTGCTGAATGCAAAAATTGGCATTCAACACAGTTGGGGTAATCATTTTGATGCTGATCTTTATTTTGGTGCCGCAAATCTCACCAATACTAAATATTACCTGATGGTTTTTGTAAACCAGATTCCGGATGCTTATATACCAGCACCCAATACCGCTAATTTTTATGGTGGCCTGAACTTAAAATTTAATTTCTAAATTACAACAGGGGCAGTTTTCACTGTCCCTGCTTTTTTAACTGATCAGTATGAAAAAAATAATTTTTGCAGTTAGTATTTCTATAGTTTTTATTGCCTGTGGCCGTTTTGGCAACCATGAAATAGATGGGAAAAAAGATATGCGGATCGTTTGTTTATCCAAACAACTGACGGAATATGTATTCGCGTTAGGTAAAGGCCATAATATTGTTGCTGTTGACCTTAGCAGCACGTACCCTGACAGTGCTAAATTATTAAAGACTGTTGGTTATCACAGGGCATTAAGCCCCGAGAGTATCATTGCTATGAACCCTGACCTGGTGATACACAGTAATGACATCGGCCCTGAGAATGTATTACCACAAATAACAAAAGCAGGATTAAATATCAAAGCTTTCGGTGGCGCCAACACTATCGACAGTGCAAAATTATTATTAAAGGAACTCGGTAATTTTTTTGGCGTAGTAACAAAAGCCGATTCATTGGTTAAAGTTTTGGATAATGGTATCGCGGAAGCAGCGGATTCTTTAAAGGCATTAGGTATTAAGGATTCTTTGAAAGTAATGATCATTCATTTTGGCCTGCGCAACAATAATTATTTTGTAATGAGCGGACGGAATGGGGTAGGTGATAAGATGATGCGTTTGGCGGGTTGCAGCCCTGCCACCTATGATGGAAAAGGCGCCAGGGAAATGAGCCCCGAAGCAGTTGCATTGGCCAACCCGGATATTATTATTGCTACAGATTTTGGATACGACAGGATGGGAAGCATGGATAAATTCATAAGTACTGTACCGGGTGTTGCCTTAACCAAGGCAGGAAAAAATAAACGCATTGTTCGTTTTGAAGAGCACGACCTGATCTATTTTGGGCCCCGTACCGGTGACAATGTTATTAAATTAATCAACTTACTACATACTGCTTCCAGTGCTCCGACACAATAAATTTTTCTTTCCTGTGCTGATCATTCTGTTGGTGACAGTATTGCTTTGCGCCATTGCGTTTGGAGCAGTTGCTATTTTGCCATCAGACATGTTTTCGGCATTGCAACATTTTTTCCAGGGTAAAGACCCGGCCAATATTTATGAAGCTGTTTTTATACAACTGCGTTTACCCCGGGTATTATTATGTGCTATTACCGGCGCCATTCTATCCGTGAGTGGTGTATTGATGCAGGGTTTATTCCGTAACCCGATCGTTGAGCCCGGCCTCGTAGGAACCAGTTCCGGTGCGGCATTGGGCGCCTCCATTGTATTCGTACTGGCTGCAAAATTCAGCCCAGAAATGAAAAGTTTTACCGGGCCGTTCTTAGTTCCTTTAGTAGCTTTTTTTGGCGCTCTTGCGGCAACTTATACCGTGTATTCTTTGGCAAAAAATGCCAAGAGGGTTTCCATTATGTCTTTATTGCTGATCGGCATTGCCGTAAATGCAGTATGCCTGAGCGCTACTGGTTTTATGAGCTATATTGCCAGGGACCCGCAGGCACGAAGCATCACCTTCTGGAATTTAGGTACTTTTTCCGGAGCATCATGGCTACAGGTTTTTATAGTTGGTTCCATTGCAGCGGTCATATTTATTTTATCGCTCCGCTACTCAAAACAATTAAATGCGCTTTTACTGGGGGAGGAAGAAGCTACCTATTTAGGTGTAGACACTAATAAACTCAAAAGAAAGATTTTGTTGCTGAATACCGCGATGGTTTCTGTTGCCACTGCATTTGTTGGTGTGATAAGTTTTATGGGATTGATCGTGCCGCACGTACTGCGTTTATTGATCGGCAGTGATAATAAAAGATTACTGCCGGCATCCATGATACTGGGAGCCACGCTACTTACATTAGCAGATATGTGCGCAAGGCTGATCCTCGCCCCTGCCGAATTGCCTATTGGCATTATCACATCCCTGGTTGGTGCTCCTGTCTTTATTATCCTGTTAAAGAAATTTAATTTGCTGCAGCAGAAAGGAGGTTATAATGCTTAAAACAAATAACATAGCGTACCATATTGGCAAAAAGCAGATCCTCCATGGTGTCACGGCGGAGTTTGTGCCAGGGGAATTCAATATGATACTGGGGCCAAATGGTTCGGGTAAATCTACTTTTCTTAAGATATTCAGCGGTGAAATCAACGGTTACCATGGAATGGTTTTTTACAATGATAAAAATATAGCTGCGCAGAAAAAAGAAGAATTGGCAAAATACAGGGCCGTGATGAGCCAGCAGCCCGAACTCAGTTTTCCTTTGATGGTAGATGAGGTGGTAATGATGGGCCGTTACCCGCATTTTAATTTCAACCCTGGCAAAAAAGATATCGCCATTTGTGAAGCCGTGATGGAACGAATGAACCTGGTTACTTTTAAAGAAAGAAATTACCTGACGTTGAGTGGTGGCGAAAAACAAAGGGTACAGTTTGCCCGCGTACTGGCCCAAATATGGGAACAGCCGGCATATGGTACCCGTTACCTGTTTTTGGATGAACCCCTTACCAGCCTCGACATTAACTACCAGCAGGAATTTTTACAACTTGCCCGGGAGTTCGCCAAAAAGGGCACCGTGTTAGTGGCCGTAATGCACGATATTAACCTCGCGACACAATATGCCGACAGGTTATTCTTTTTGAAACAGGGCGAATTAATAGCCCATGGTAAGCCAAAAGAAATCCTGACAGCAGCACTTATCAAGAAGGTATTTGATGTTGAAGTGTTGGTGATCAACAACCCGGTAACCAATAATCCCCTTGTTATTTACAACTAAGGCCAGTAATTAACTCACGCTCCTTCGGGCAAATCAACAAATAATAGGTTACAGGCCGGCTGAAAACCTGCCCCTTCCCTGGCGTGCATGTTAAATTATTGTTCTTTAAATATTAAAAGCAGCAATAGTTTACAATAATTTGTCTTAAATTTATAGGGTAAACCAAAGCACCATGTAGTATGACAGAAGAGCTAATGCTAGCCGGATGTCTTAAAAATAATGCTGCAGCGCAGGAAGCGTTGTACAATCGTTTCAGCCCAAGAATGCTTGGTGTGTGTTACCGGTTTGCGAAGAACAGGGAGGATGCGGAAGATATGCTGCAGGAAGGCTTTATAAAAGTTTTTACTCAAATGCACCAATACAGGAATGAAGGTGCTTTGGAAGGCTGGATCAGGCGGATCATCGTTCATACCTGTATCAATAACCTTAAAAAGAATAAAAAGT
This sequence comes from Chitinophagales bacterium, assembly GCA_038205215.1. Classification (GTDB taxonomy): domain Bacteria; phylum Bacteroidota; class Bacteroidia; order Chitinophagales; family Chitinophagaceae; genus Ferruginibacter. The sequence continues at coordinate 40,535 of JBBRCB010000023.1, forward strand.
TCTCTGACAGTTTAGATATCATCCATGCGCATAGTGTACACGTTAATGAAGAGATGATACCTTCGATCATGCAGGCAAAGCAAGTGGTGGAATGTATAAGGATGCTGCCTTTAGGTTACCGCACGGTGCTTAACCTTTATGCCATTGAAGGATTTCCGCATAAAGAAATTGCCGGAATGCTGGATATTGAAGAAAGTACTAGCCGTAGTCAATATACAAGGGCAAAAGCTATGCTGGAAGAAATATTAATCAGGAAAAAAATAATTCAAAAACCAAAAGAAAGAACCAGGCTTTTAGCCTCGGGAACGCAAGGGTAAATTACAGTTTGAAAATCATTTTGTGAATTACCAATAACTAATTATAGCTTTTTGTGAAAGATGGAAAGAAAATTTTACACGGACAATTTTGAGCAACTGTTAAAGGATAAGGCAGACGAATTCAGGATGTATCCTTCTAAACGGGTTTGGCACAGCATCTACAACGATTTGCACCCTGGGCGTAAATGGCCTTCTGTTGCTGTAAGTCTGGCCTTAATGATAGTATTGCTCGTGGTAGGTTATTGGAATAATAAATCTGCGGATACTTCCTTTGCTGGTCTTTCATCACAAAAAAATACAGCGCTACTTAATAATCGGCCGGCTACCAGCGGTATTTTTCAATTTCCTTTTTATGGGGCTGTTCCGGGTGATCAAACTACCGTTCAACAACCGGGTCTTACATCAAACAATACGGGCGTTTTCCCCTCGTCGTCCCTTGCTTTATTGACTAATCCTGGAAGCAGGAATTCTTTACTGCAACCTGGTCTTAAAAACAATGGTACGCCCGCAGGCAATCCTGTTGCTTTTGAAAATATCGCTATCGCAAATATTGGCTTAAATATTCCCGACAGGTCTATCGTCCCCGGGACAGTACCTTCTGAAAACAGGTTGAATACTGCTGATGCCGCAGTTAAAATAAATTCTTTAAAAGATGATGCAGTAGCTACGGCCTTCATAAAAGCCACGATGAATTCTAAAAATAAAGAAACCGGGTATACAATAAATACAGACGCTGTTAAGTTATACAATAAAACGGAATTAGTAAATGGTAACAACAATGCAGCAACCATTACAGCTGAAAAAGAGGGAGAAAATACTACTACTGCAGCTTTAAGTGATGAGAACGAAAAATCTGTAGTTGACAATAAGAAAGAAACGGAGAAACCAGTTTCAACGGTAGCGAAAAATACTATATCAACTGAAGATAAAGCCTGGATAGAAGACTACGCCTTTCATAACAAGTCCAAAAGAAAAAAATGGCAGGACCGCACTTCTCTTGAATTGTATATTACTCCAGGTGTAGGTTACCGTCAATTAAGCAACGACCCCAAATACAATATGCCCTCGTCAACTCCTTCATTTACCACGGGTGCAGGTATTGATGCTAATAAAGCCGTGAATCAAAAACCCGGGTTAGGATTAGAGGCAGGATTTGTACTTAACTATGCTATTGCAAAAAACTTACGCATTAAGGCCGGTGTTCAGGCTAACTATACCAGTTATCGTATTAATGCAGACGAAACCAATCACCCTGTTCTTACCACTTTAATGTTGATCGATCCTAATTCGGGCTATCCTTATATGCACTCCGCATCTTCTACCTTAGTTAATGGAGGCGGTGCACAACCGGTTAAAATACACAATAAAACTTATCAGGTTTCCATCCCGCTTGGATTTGCTTTAAAATTATCAGGTAATAACAAATTAGAATGGTATGCAGGCGCAACCATACAACCGACATTTGTTATGGGAGGTAAAGCTTATTTAATTTCAGCTGACAGGAGAAATTACGTTGCTGATGCTTCTCTCCTACGTAAATGGAATTTAAATACGGCTTTTGAAACTTATATTAATTATAAATTTGACGGTTTTACCTTACAGGCAGGCCCCCAATTCCGTTACCAGCTTTTATCTACCTACTATAAAAAATACACTGTTAATGAAAATTTGTACAACATAGGAATCAAACTGGGCATATTAAAGAATTTCTGATCTTTATTGCCGAAGAAAATACTGCAATAACTGTAAAAGGTTGTTGCATTTTTATTTAAATACATGCCTGGAGGGCGCTAACGATCCGTTTTGTTATACCATGTATTACATTTAATTTTGAAAGATGAGATACTACTTCTTTATAGTAATTGCTTTATTCGGGATTACCTGCAACAATAACAGTGCTGAAAAAGTAACAGTCAAAGAAAACATAAATGAAGAAAAACCAAATTTCTTAAAAGTTACTTCATATATCAAGGGGCAGATCTTTGAGATCAATGAAAAGAAACAGACGCCTATAAAATATACCACTGTTAATGATCATATGGATTCTGTTTTTCTAAAATTTGAAACACTTAATGACGTATTTAAAGAGTTTATTCACCCCGAAATAGATTCCGCCAATCTCGTTCTATTATTTACCGAAGAAAAATTTCTTGATCAAACCATCAATGCTATAACATTTACTTATAACCCGAAGGTACAATTACCAGATACCATGCAGCTTAAACATTGGGACGTATATGTTGAACCTGAAACCGGTAAAATTACGAGGGTGTATATAGTTAAGAAAACTCGTGACAATAAAACCCTTCAGCTTACCTGGCAAAGCGGGAAATGGTGTAAAACAACCACCCTGATCAACAATGCTGATGGAACATTATCCGTTGAAAAAGAAGAAAAAATATCCTGGGACTATTAATAACAATGACACAAAAAGAGTTCTCCGCAATTGCTTCCACCATACCTGCACAGCCCGGCATTTATAAATATTATGGTGCTGCTAATGAATTACTCTATGTGGGTAAAGCAAAACACCTGCGTAAAAGAATAGCCTCGTATTTTTCTAAAACTTTTACCACTTATAAAACTCACGAACTGGTAAACAGGATACATCATATTGAATTTACTATTGTGAACAGTGAGCAGGACGCTTTCCTTTTGGAAAATACATTGATCAAAGAATACCAGCCAAAATTCAATATCAACCTTAAAGACGATAAGAGTTATCCTTATATTGTTATAAAAAAAGAACCCTTCCCGAGGGTATTTTTTACCCGGCGAAAAATAAATGATGGCTCTAAATATTTTGGGCCTTACACTTCGGTAGTTAAAGTAAAAGAGCTACTTGATTTTATAAAACAAAATATCCTGCTGCGTACGTGTAAGTTGAACTTAACAGAGAACAATATTAAAAAAGGGAAGTTTAAAGTTTGCCTCGAATACCATCTCGGTAATTGTAAAGGCCCCTGTGAAGGCCTGCAAACACCCGAAGATTACAATGGAGAACTCATTCAGCTTGCTAATCTTTTAAAGGGCAATCTATCGCCGGTGATCCAGCATTTTAAATCCGGGATGAAAGAATATGCTGAGCATATGGAATTTGAAAAAGCCCTTATCTACCAAAAAAAAATAGAGCACCTGCAAAGTTACCAGTCGAAGTCTGCAGTAGTAAATACTAAAATAGGCAATGTTGATGTGTTCTCTATTTTAGAAAATGGTAATATAGCTTACATCAATTATTTAGCTATAAGCAATGGGGCCGTGGTACAAACAAAAACTATTATCCTCGAAAAAAAACTGGAAGAATCCGCAGCTGAAGTATTGGCATTTGGCATTGCACAATTGCGTTCCACGTTTGCAAGTGAAGCCAAAGAGATCATTGTTCCTTTTGAAATTAATTACCCCGAGCTGGGCATAATACTAACTGTACCCAAAGGAGGCGATAAAAAAACATTGTTGGAATTATCAGCAAAGAATGTGAATTATTTTACAGAGGAGTTGAAGCGAAAAAAAATGCTTAACCTCGAAGACAAAACAGCTGATGAAAAATTAAGGGTATTACATCAACTGCAAACAGACCTGCACCTGTCCGGTTTACCTGTACATATTGAGTGCTTTGATAACTCCAATTTCCAGGGCAGTTACCCGGTATCTGCGATGGTTTATTTTATGAACGGCCTTCCTGCAAAATCCGAATACAGGAGGTTTAACGTAAAAACAGTAACGGGTATCAATGATTTCGCTTCCATGAAGGAAGTGGTTTTCCGGCGCTACAAACGCCTGTTAGATGAAAATAAACCTCTGCCTCAATTGGTGATCATTGATGGTGGTAAAGGACAGTTAAGCGCTGCCATGCAAAGCATTGCTGAATTAATGGGTCATGACGGTTCCAGGGCGTCAAACCCCTTTAAACAGATGACCGTAGTAGGCCTCGCAAAAAATGAAGAAGAAATATTTTTCCCGGGAGATACTGAATCAATAAAATTACCCTGGCATAGTGAAAGCCTTAAATTAATAAGGCGTATCAGGGATGAGGTACATAATTTTGGTATTACTTTTCACAGGAACCTGAGAAGTAAAGGCACTTTTAAAAATGAACTGGAACAGGTAAAAGGTATTGGCGATGCAACCGTTGATATACTCTTAAAAGAATTCAGGTCGGTAAAAAATATTAAACTGCAAACGGCTGAAGGATTGGAGAAAGTGATCGGTAAAGCCAAAACAAAAATCCTTATCAAATACTTTCAGCAGGAGTAAGATTTAAAGCTATAGGGTTTGATAAGGCTTTTTGAATTTAATTACTGTTTTATCAAACCTTATAGGTTTAAAAATAAAGCTTATAAAAAACAGGGGGCTGGATGGAAATCCTGCCCCGTTTTAAAATCCAATATCCTATGAAAAACCGATACAAATATACATCGCCTGCTGGTTAGATAAAATACCCTTAAAGTGGTATTTTTTGAATGGGCCTTTATAGTTAGCAAACGTGATTGAACATAAAAAAGCCCCGGGAAGATCCCGGGGCATGATAATATTTTTTAATGGCTTAATAACTCCACAGATCCTGCTCGTAATTAAATATCTTTTCTTTGATATTTTCACCCTCAAGTAACTGGAGTATCGGTTGATCGCTTAAACCAGGATAATATTTAATGAACCTGTCCGAAGGATTATCAATTGTACTCTTAACGATACGTCCATAGAACATGCGGCTTTCAAACAATTCTTCCCAGCTCATACGTGCACCAAAGTTTTTGCCATTGTACACTTCATATTTGGCAAAGATCGGTCTCATATCCGGATAATAAACCCAGAACATTTCTGATTCACCAAGGTTAATACCAGCGGCTGTAATTACATTTTTTACTGGTGCAATACCTAATATCCTCCAGAACAGGCGTGAGCTTTCTTTGTCAAAAATAACCTCTTCTTTAATTCTGAATTTATAGAACGAGTCAAGATTAACCTCTGGATTCAGCATTTTTTGACCTATTACAACTCCATTAGAGTCTCTTATATCAACGGGAATTGGCTCTCCTAAAACAGCTTTAGCAACTTCAGTTTTAGTTAGGGGTGTTGTAAATCTGTCATCTATATTACTGAATACAGTTACTGCACTATCCTGGATTGCCTGTAATAAAATTGAAATGAAACGCTGGTTACCATTATTCTCATCTGCAGAGTAACGGAAAGGAAGATTTATTTTTTCCCTGGTATCAATTTCCCGCCATATTTTATGCCGGAATAAAGCATCGTCAGCACGCAGATTTTCATATGGCAATGGAGTCCTGTCACGCAAACTAGAGGTTTCTACTGCTTCATCCGGACGTAATGATGGCAATACTTTTTTAATTGGTAAGCTATCATTAAGCTTAGGAGCGGGTATGGCTACCACTTTTGCAACAGTATCTGTTATAGGTGCTCCTGCCTTTATTTTAGCTTTTGTTTTCGTCTTGGTAGTTCTACTTGTAGAAGGACGCTTAGTACCATTCCTTGATTTAACTGGTCTCTTTTGTGCATCTGAAACGTTAACGAATAACGCGAAACAGATCAACATTAAAATGCACTTAACAGGATTCTTTTTCATAATATAAATATTAAAACAGGATTAATATAATGCAATTGATTTACCCTCAATTACTCTTGTCCCATCAGGCCCCGTTACCTTTATATTTTCAAATGTAACTACTGAACCTGGACCACAGCGATTAATATATTGACGCAAACCTTCCAAACTATTACTATTGATTGAAAGAGGGCCAACCGGGCTAGGAAAATTAGCGCCTGAAAAATAAACTGAACCCCCGTTTATACTATACTTAGCTTCAAAGTCAAAATATTCTAGATCAGCTCTACAATATGACTGTGTTTTGAATTCAACAGACGGCATTCTTACCTTACCTGATCCTACTTTAAATATTGGATCGGGAATTCTTTTGACACGGAAAGGGAAAGTGGAGGCTTTTCCATCCGCATTAACAGTTATACTTGCAGTTGTACCACCGGAAACAGAAACAGTGAATTTCCCTGTGTTGCCGCTGATAGTACCACCCTGCATTGAAACCTTTGTTTTCTCCCAACCGGTTCCTGAAGATATAGTTACAGGATTGGGAACCCCGATATAGAATACATTCATCTTATCAAGCATTACTGCTGAACCACCTGGTGTTCCTACGGTATATTCTATTTTTTCTTCTTTAGTCTGCATCACTTTATTTTCATCCAAATACTGCACACGAACAACAACGGTATGCGCCCCTGAACCTGAAGCTGTAAGCTCAGTTTGGCCAACGCCTTCACTCACACTTACATTTTGCCCGTTAATTGAAATAACAGCACTTGCCGCGGAACTATATGCGCCTACACCTGCCTTGATAGTTAATTTATCATTAGGCATCAAATAGTTTGAACTTTGGCTAACCAAAACTGCAGCTTTATCCATATGAACCTCTACTTGTCCAACTTTGTTGTGACAATAAGTAACTATCTGGCTTTCCGCATTCTTAATGTTATTTTGAAACTTACTCAGCATTGTCAAAGCAGCAATAGTAGGTGTCATGTGAAAATAAGAAGAAGTAAAATCTTTCTTATGTCCCTCCTGGCTAATTGGAGGAGTCACGTCAATTGGTAATGTAGTTGCAAACTGTCTGCTGATTGTCGAATCAATATTTAACATGGCAGTTTTATAAGCTACAAGTTTAGCTTCAAATTCTGGCCCTTTGCCTTTTGTTTCAAATAGCCTCGTAGAAGCATCTAAACCATCCATTTTATAATCTTCTACCTGTTGACCATCTTTTTCAATCATTCTTAAACCTGATCCTTCCTTCAATTGCTTTTTTAGATCATCTATATAATCCATCATCTCTTTTGACAATCTCTTGGCTGCTTCAGCTTTTGGAGCCCAAATAGCTGCCTGTGCTGCTGATGTAGGCTCTCCTTTCTTTTTGTCAAGAGAAGAATATAAAGTTGCATTCGATAAAGTAATATTATCGTTGGAATTCCTCAAACTGTTATCTACAGTTTTAAATGCGTTAATAACTTCGGCAGACACGTTGAGTGCCAGGATAGCTGTCAATACCAAGTACATGATATTGATCATCTTTTGCCGGGGCTCTTTAGGTAAAGCCATAATATTTTAGATTTACGGGTTGTTTAATTTAATTGTTTTCTTATTGATTGGGGGTTTTGAAGTTTAGAGGTTTAGACATTTAGTGAATACACTAACTTAAACCGTAAACAACAAACCGTAAACTATATTATCTGCCCTGCATTGCGCTCAGCATATTACCATACACTGAATTCAATTTACCAAGGTTATTTGCTAATGCGCCAATTTGTTCTTTTGCTTTAGTAGCATCATCAACACTCGCCATCATTGTAGCGCTGGCTTCATTAAGCTTACCATAAAAATTATTCAATGATTTTAAATGGTTATTAGCCTCTTTCAACTCTAGTTCATAAATAGTATTTAATGAACTTAAGTTTTTAGTAAGTCCCTGTACCTGCTCGTGGAAACCTTTTGCAGATTCAGAGGCGTTATTAAATGAAGACATTGAATTGGCACTTGCCGTAAATGCAGCACTCATGCTTCCTATTGCAACCGTAGCTTCTTTTGTTTTTGCACCAAATTCGCTGGTGTTTTTTACAACGTCGCTTACGTCAGCGATATTGGCTACACTACCTTGTAATTTATTAAAGCTTTCGCCGAGTTTTTTCAGGTTAGAAGGATTAATTTCTGCATCCTGCATCATTTTATCCATAGATAAAAGTGGGTTGGTACCTGCTACTGCCACTTCAGGAATATCGTCATCTTCTTCGTGATGTTTTGGTTTGATCCATTCAATTGCCGCGTAGATCAGGAAGATACCTGTCTCCGTCCACATACCGATTGTAAGCATGGAATCGGCATACGACTGGTGAGTTAATTTTGCCCAAGCAGCAAAAATGATTACTGCGGCACCCGCGCTTACCAATACATCAATTAAGGTTAAAAAGGTTCTTTTTTTGTACTTAGCCATGGCGTTTGAAATTTTAAAGTTTTAACTGGGGGTTGTTAATTTGTTATAGTTTGAATTATACAAAAGTCTGTGACAGGCCCGCAATTTTTTTTATCACGGGCAGTCTCAATAAGTTTTTAATTTTGGAAATGCTTTATTTTTTGCCTTTTTTAGGTGCAGGTGGCAAGTCAATCACACAACGGAATCCAATGTAAGATTTTGCTGTATCCTGGTATTCGTAGCTACGTGTACCGCATCGTAATAATGCTCCTACATCTTTCCAGCTACCCCCGCGTAACACTTTGCGTTTATCACGTGGTTTATCTGAATCTTTTGCATTGTACCTGATATCAGGGTTTAAATCATGCTGGAAGTTATAAGCACCTTCATAGTATAAAGATGAAGTCCATTCCGCAACATTACCAGCCATATTATACAATCCAAAATCATTAGGCCAGTACGCATCTGCCCTTACAGTATACAAACCGCCATCTTCGGGATAGTTACCACGGCCTGGTTTAAAGTTGGCTAACAAACAGCCTTTTTTATTTCTAAGATAATAACCGCCCCATGGATAAGCTGCCTGGCTTCTTCCGCCACGTGCCGCATATTCCCACTGGGCTTCTGTTGGTAAACGGAAATCAGATTCAGCATTTCTTTTCTTTCCTTCAAGAAATGAATTCAGGTAATGAGTTCTCCATTCGCAGAAAGCAGTAGCCTGTTTCCAGTTTACACCTACTACAGGATAATTTCCAAATGCAGGGTGGCTGTAATATTGTTTAGCCATTGGTTCATTGTAAGAATAAGCGAAATCCCTAACCCAGCAAAGTGTATCCGGGTAAATCCTAATTGGCTCTTTACGGATAAAATCTTTACGCGGAATATTTGGATTCCTGTTTTGAGCCGCTGCTTTATAATCAAAGACCTCTGATTGGTATACGATCTTATTAGCGTCAATTTCTTTTTTACCAAATATCCGGTTATCGGGAGTTTGGATCATGGCATCAATTTTTTCTAAAGTTGCCTTATCGCTCCATTTAATTGTTTTTATTCTTTTCCAGTCCAGGTAAGTATTACCATCAGAACCCTGCTTTTCAAAACCCATCAAATGACCGGCAATGGAATCTCTTACCCAATAAGTAAACTGGCGGTATTCGTTGTTGGTGATCTCGGTAGCATCCATCCAAAAGCCACTGATTGAAACCTGTTTGTTACGTGCTGTGTAAGCATAAGAAACATCCTCATCGCTTGGACCCATATGAAAAGTACCTGGATTAATGTACACCATTCCGGGAGGTTTTGGTAAACTCCATCTTGATGCTGGTGCAACACCATGTAACTGTCCATCATTGGGAAGGGCCCCGCCGGATTTGTTTTTTCCACCAAGCAATTTACAGCTTGTTGAAGTAGATACGATAGCAGTTACTGCTATCATGTAGAACAACTTGTTCTTCATTGTTTTTAACTTTGAGGGTGATAGGCAAATGTAACGATTATTTTGATTTAACGTCATTTTGTAAGTTTTTCCCGGATTAAATTTTACAACAAAATATGATCCCAAAAATGATAAACGACAGAAAAAGTCAAATATTGTGATTACTTGTTAAATTTTATACTTCTTTAATCTGTGACAGTAGTGCTGCTACGCTTAGTACAGGTTCATTACAGGCATATTGCCGGCACAGGTAAATAAATGTTTCATCAGCTGCTTTTTTTCCGGTTAACATTGCAAATTCTACACTTTCATCTAGCGCAGCCTGCAGGATCTTGCCCGGCAGGTATTCCTGCAATAACTGGTCACGTAAACCGGGAAAGTTCTTTCCAACAATTACCAGTTCATTTATCCCAAACGTTTGTTTTAATAATAAGGATGCCCAAATGCCAAAAGAAGTTGGGTAACGAATAATAGCTGTGCCCAGCGCAACCGTGATCTTTTCTGCGATAGCATACCAATCGGGCCTATTGAAAACAATCGAAAGATAAAATAAGTTTTCTGCCATGATACTGTTGCCGGAAGGCGTAGCCCCATCATAAACTTCCTTTTTTCGAAAGATAATATCTTCCTGCTGTTTATGAGTAAAGAAAAAATAACCGGTACTTTCATCCGAAAAATTTTCTATTACAAACCAACTGATCTCTTTGGCCAGGACGAGATATTTAGTATCTGAGGTGATCTCCTGTAATTGAATACAGGCTTGTACCAGGCAGGCATAGTCATCTAAAAAAGCGGGATGTTTTGCCAACCCTTTTTTATAGGTGTGCAATAATTCAAAACCCTGATCATCTTTTCTAAACTTTTGCAAAATAAATTCCATTGTTTGGATAGCAAGTTGCCGGTAACCCCCGTCATTTAAAGCAGCGGCAGCCTTACACAATGAAGTTATCATTAAAGCATTCCATCCAAGCAATATCTTATCGTCGGTAATTGGCCGGGGCCTCTTGTCTCTTTGGATTAATAATTTTTGAAGACACTCGTCAATAGTTATTACAAATTCTTCTTTTAAAAGCCCCTTTTCGATTACAAATTCTTCTGCATTTTTTAAAGTGCGCAAAATATTTTTCTCTTCCCAGTTTCCCTTTGCTGTTATATCAAAAAAATCGCAAAATAACGTTGCATCATCACCCAATATTTTTGTTACTTCTTCCTTATCCCATACATAAAATTTCCCTTCCTCCCCTTCACTATCAGCATCCAATGCTGAATAAAAACCACCCTCATCATCCATTAATTCTCTTCGGATAAACGCTATCGTTTTACGGATCGCCTGCTCATATTTTTTTTGCCTGGTAATTTGATAAGTATCGCAAAGTACATTTAAAAGCAGTGCGTTATCATACAACATTTTTTCAAAGTGTGGTGCCAGCCATTCTTTATCTGTACTGTATCTTGCAAAACCACCGCCTGCATGATCGTAAATGCCGCCCTGCAGCATTTTATCGATTGAAAGCAGCGCCTGACCCAATGCCTCTTTATTTTGGGTATAATGATAATATTGCAACAGGTATTGGATGGTAAAAGTCTGTGGGAATTTTGGTGCTTTACCGAATCCGCCCCATTCTTTATCGGCCTGTTTCAAAATATTGCCCGTAACCTCGCTGCAATGCTCTTTTGTAAAAATGGTATCCTTTACAACGGCGGGATTTTGTCCAAAATCGTTGGCTTTTTGCAGGTGGTTCACCAGGTTATCCGCCTGTGCTTCTATTTCATCTTTTTTTTCTATCCATGACTGGGTTATTGTATTGAGCACTTCAGGCCAGGAGCTACGGTTAAATGCCCTGGTTGGCGGAAAATAGGTACCTCCATAAAACGGCTTGCAATCGGGCGTTAAAAACACGTTTAATGGCCATCCCCCGCTACCCGAAATTGCCTGCACAGCATCCATATACACGTGGTCAAGATCCGGGCGTTCTTCCCGGTCGATCTTAATGTTCACAAAATTTTCATTCATTTGCTTTGCCACGGTCTCATTTTCAAAACTTTCCTTTTCCATTACGTGACACCAGTGGCAGGCGGCGTAACCAATACTTACCAGGATGATCTTGTTCTCTGCCTTTGCTTTTTGCAATGCCTCTTCACCCCATGCATACCAATCTACCGGGTTATGGGCATGCTGCAAAAGATAAGGACTGTTTTCCCTGATCAACCGGTTAGTAAATTCATGCGCCATGTATATTCTTTTTGAAAATGATCTTAATAGTCCAGATGGTATGTACAAATATCAAAATGCTTGCCGCAAGTCACAAATTAAAAAAAGAGGCCTAAATGAGCCTCTTTCTTTTTATGTTATAATTTTTATTTCTTTTTATAAGTGGAAAGATATAATTCAAGGGCACTTACCATACTTGGTGCTTTGGGCTGGGGTGCTTTTATATCAAGTGTTAAACCGGCATCTTCAGCTGCCTTGAGCGTATTGGCTCCAAAGGCACCGATCTTGGTACCATTTTGTTTAAACTTGGGGAAATTCTCCAGCAGGCTCTTCACACCCCCCGGGGTAAAGAAACAGATGACATCATAATTCCTTTCTACAACTTCTCTTACATCATTACTGATTATCCTGTATAAAACCGGGTTGGCATATTCGCAATTGTTAGCTTTTAACCAGTTGGTTATTTCGCTGTCGAAAGATTCAGAACAGGGATAAAGAAACTTTTCGTTATCCTTATGCTTATTGATAACATCGAAAAGGCTCTTATTAGAGCCGTCTGCCCCGTAAAAGACCTTGCGCTTACGGTATAAAATAAATTTTTGCAGGTATAATGCAACAGCTTCGGTGATACAGAAATACTTGGTGTCCTGGGAAATACTAACCTTCATTTCGTTACAGATCCTGAAAAAATGATCGATCGCATGCCTGCTGGTAAAAATTACAGCGGAATAACTTACGATGTCAATCTTTTGTTTACGGAACTCTTTGGCAATAATGCCATCCACGACTATAAAGGGATGAAAATCAAGTGTCACACTGTACTTTCTGGCCAAATCAAAATACGGAGACTTTTCGCCTTCGGGCTTGGGCTGGGTTATAAGTATCTTTTTAACTTTAGCAACTGAATTGTCAGCCTGTGTTGAACCGTTTTTAACCATACTGTAAGGGGAAAATGGTTCTGTAAAACTACAGTTTTTTACTCAATAAAAACAAGACGGCTTTATAAATCAGTAAAAGGGGAATAATTTCAATGCCCGCAATGTATAAGAAAAAGTGAAACCTGCTGACCTTCAATTGATTTCGGATCAACCCGTAGGATCTAAAAAAGCGCAGCAATAACAAAAAACCGATTATCAATAACGATACCAGGGCACTTGCCGCTGCTATTCCATTTCCTGAGAATGCCATGAATACAGTAAAAGGAATTAAAATGATGCCGATGATCTTGCATATCATGAAAATAATAAAAATATAGGTGTCGGCTGCTTCCTTATACCCCGTAATCCAGCCACTGAATTTAAGTGTACAGAATTTGCCGAGGTAAATAACGGCTAAAGTAACCACACATGCAGCTAACGTCATCCAATTGACCTGTCCCTTGATTAATCCATATTGCACCATTAAAAAGTAGGCATATATGCCGGCGCTTATTATAAAAAACGAATTAAAAAAAAGGGAAGGCAATTTTGCCTGTAATAACTGGTCTGCAAGCTGGCTTTGACGCAACGAGGTATTGAAGAAAACCCGGAAAAGATTGGTGAAATAACGTGGAAAGAAAAATTTAATAAGCGCCATTACAAATATCATCCCAAAAAGCAAATAAAAAACTGCGTCTGTTGATTGTACATTTTTGGTTTTTGCAGCTATTGTTACAGGTGTACCGTGACTATTTAAAAAAATATTTTGATCCAACACAGCATGCATACCGGCACTGTATTGGTTTACAGGACGTATATCGGCATCTTGCAGGGAATCCTTTTGCAGCGTAACTGAATCTTTATTTTGTGCCGTAATTATTGTGGGCACAACAGGAAACAAACAACAGAAAAGAAACAATTTTTTTAACAACCTTAATATTTTTTGCAAAAGTAAATGGAGTAACGCAGATTTTTAAAAGTAATTGACATAACCAAAATGTATTTTAGAAGCTTCCCTGATATTGAATTTAACATCGTTTCTTTTTCCAATGGCATAGGCCACATTTAATAGCCCCAGTTTTGTTTCCAGTGCTATTCCCAACCCTGATGAAATAAAGCTGTTATTAAGATCAATACGCTGGTATTTATTTTTTACGGCTCCGCCATCAACGAACCCGAAGAAATAAGAATTTAAACTCACCCTGATACGGTACTCGGCACTAGTGACGGCATACTGGGTTGCATATATACTTTCTTCATCAAATCCACGTAACAGCCTGTAGCCGCCAATCTGGAACAATTCATTCCTGAATATACTCTGGCTGTTGAAAACGGCAGCATTAAGGGCCACTTTAAATGTTGATTGCTTTCCCACCGGAAAATAATGCGCAGCCATTAATTTCACCCTGAACTGGTAGGAACGTTCTTTTAAAGAATCATACAGGCTTCCATAATTGAATGAAGGATCTTTTATGGAAAGTATGTCATTATTGCGTTTGATATTTTTTATGCCTACTGTAGTTGTGATCCTGATCTCATTCCCGCTCCGAGGATTTAAGCGATAATCGGTTTTCAGCCACTCATAATCAAGTCCAAAGCTGGCGGCATTCACGTCTATATTTGCCGGCAATTGTTTGGTTATTTTAATGGTATTGGTGTCCACTCCATTAGCCAATAAAAAATTATTTTGCCATTGTACAAAAAATTTGCCTGATTGGTTTGCCGACAAAAGATATTGCAGGCCAACCTGGCCATTAACCTGCAAAAAGCTGGAATCCTTTTTAAAGAGGTCAAATAAAAAATCAACCCCGAAATTAGAATTGAAAATATAAGGCTGCTGGTAACCCAGGTTTAATCTTGGAGATTTTTTCTGGAGTTGTTGCCAATTGAACAAGATCGATTCTCCCCCGTTCAATGCATTCTTTAAATTAAGATTTACATCGGCCGTTAATTGAAACTTACTGGCCTGGTTAGCCGCAGGAAGAACCCCTATCAAAAAATTAAACTGGCTGCTTTTTTTAGGTGCCAGGTAAAGATTGAGCACCGAACCTGTACCCAACATCGTTATGTCATTGGGTTGTGCTTCCTGCAGGTAAGGGAGTTCCAGTAACTTTTTACTTACCTGTTCCAGTTTTCCCTTATTATAAAGCCCGCCTTTAGGTATGCTTAAATAATGATTCAAAAAGTTTTTAGAGATCTTTACTTTACCGTATAACCTTATACTGTCTATACGGTACAGAGGCCCCTTATTAACCCTCAATAAGGCATCTATTTTATCATCCTGTAAAAGGATGCTGTCTAAATAAACCTGTGCAAAAGGATAGCCATTATTTTCATGATAATTCAGGATACGCAATTCTATCGTTTGCAATTGCTGCATGTTGAGCAATTTATTGGAAAAGTTCTTTTCAAAATAGCCGCTTTCATCAATGGCCCTTTTTTCAATACTGTCAGGCAGCAATTTTATCCAATGATACTGCTGGCCTAAAAACAGGTTGATCCCCGCTGCACTGCTGTCTTCCCAAACGCTGTCAACAGATGCTGTTGGATAACCCCTGGAGCTTAAAACTGTTGTAAGCGCAGCAATATAATTCCTGCATTGAACAGCATCATCAAACGCGTTCTGCAATTGCAACGCCTGAAAATTAAAGCTGGTATCTTTGTCTACTAAATGAACATTGAGTTGAAACTTTTGGCGTTTATTGTTTAGAAGCTGCGTGCCGGAATGAGGCGGCTGACCAGAGGCAGTTGACAAAATAAAACAATTGCAAACAACGATTGCCAGCAGCAAAAAAACAGCAATAGTGGGTTTACTTTTTTTCATTAATAATCAAATCTAAAATATTATCCCGATAGTTGTCGGGCTGTAAATTAAAATCTTTGCCAGGCATTTATATACATATTCCGTTTTGCAAGCAGGCTTGTAATTATTGTAATTTTCATTTTTCAACTTCTTTAAAGCAAAAGGGTGATTTACTGGAAGCGTTGATAAAAGAAATCAGTTTATCGCCGTCCCTTCTCTTCCGGGACATGGATGAGCTGGAAATTATTTCAACATTGTATTTTGGGGGTGGAACGCCCAGTATTCTGACTATTGATGATCTGCAAATAATTTTTGATGCTTTACATAAACGATTTGTTTTTGCCCATGACATTGAAATTACAATAGAAGCCAATCCTGATGATATCACTGACCTGAAACTACAGCAATGGAAACAGGCAGGCATCAACAGGCTGAGCGTAGGTATTCAAAGTTTTGCAGAAGATGAATTGGTTTGGATGAACAGGGTGCATAATGCAAAGGAATCTTTGATCTGTATCGATAAAATTAAAGCAGCCGGTTTTACTAATTTTTCTGTTGATCTTATCTATGGCTCTCCGTTGTTGAGTGATGCGAACTGGAAAAAAAATGTACAAATAGTTATTGAAAAAAATATCCCCCATATCAGTTGCTATGCTTTAACGGTTGAACCGAAAACAGCGCTCGATAAAATGATCGCGTTAAAAAAGAAAGCGCCCGTTGATCCCGAAAGACAAGCCCAACAGTTTGTATTATTGATGGAATGGATGGCAGCTGCCAGGTACGAACATTACGAGATCAGCAATTTTGCAAAACCCGGATCAAGAAGTAAACATAACAGCAGTTACTGGTCGGGGTCAACCTATTATGGTTTTGGCCCATCTGCACATTCCTTCGATGGTAAAAGCCGGAGGTGGAATATTGCCAACAACGCAGTATACATTCAGTCTTTGCAAAAAGACAGCCTTGCTTTTGAAGAAGAAATATTAACTGAAACACAGCAATTGAATGAGTATATCATGACAGCTTTAAGAACAATGGAGGGAATTAGTGTAGCGTTTATCAGTTCAGCCTATGGAGAAGAAAAAAGCAATAAGTTACAGGCTGCAAGCAACAAATATGAAAGCAGCGGAAAATTAAAAATGGAAAATGGAAAAATTATTTTGACCCCTGAAGGAAAATTATTTGCCGATGGTATTGCAGCTGACCTATTTTTCTAAATGATGCTGCTTTTTAAAATATTTTACCAACTCGGCAACAGAAAGGCAGATTACCATAAAGATAATTGCTGTACCGCTGATATTTGAAAATGAAAAAGGCATTGCTTGATTTTTTCTATCCTGAAGTTACAACAGTTTTACATCAATGTTGCTTCAATTTCGTTAAAACCTTTGGCGGCGGGTAAATTTTCCCACAAAATTCTATAAATGGTTTCGGCAATGGGCATATCCGCCTTAACGGTTTGATTGATTACATGCATGCATTTACTGGCATTGTAGCCCTCGGCAACCATACTCATTTCCAGTTGGGCTGCCTTTACAGAATAACCTTTACCGATCATGTTACCGAAAGAGCGGTTACGGCTGTGTAAAGAATAGCAGGTTACCAAAAGGTCGCCGAGATAAACAGAAGCAGCATAGTTCATTGACCGGTGTTCGTTGGTTAATGGCCGTGTTTCGGTATGCCCGATTTCAATATTTTTAATCCCGGATTTGCGCAAAAAACTTGCCATTTCGTCCGCGCTGTTAGCGATCAATACGCTTAAAAAATTATCCCCGTAATCCAACCCATGTGCCATACCGGAACCCACTGCATAAATATTTTTTAAGATCGCTGCATACTGCACACCATAAATATCATTGTTATTAATAGTGTTAAGATAACTGGTCTTAAAATAGGAAGCCAGCTGCTTCGTTGTTGCTTCATCAATACCTGAAAAGGTGAGATAAGATAATTTTTCCGCAGCCACTTCTTCGGCATGGCATGGCCCCAGCACGGCAAAATAATTATTGAGTTCAACATTGAACTCATTTTTAAGGTAATCGTTCAGTAATAAATTCTGTTCGGGTAAAATACCTTTTATGGCGGAGATTATTTTCTTTCCTTCAAATATTTTTTTATCCATGTTTTGCAAAACATCCGCTGCATAAGCCGATGGAACGGCAATAATAATACAATCCGCCTGCTGAACCACTTCAACAGCATTCGCAGTTAAATGCAGTTTGCTCACATCAAATTGCGCCGAGGATAAATAATGTGGATTATGGTGACGGGTTTGTAAGTGTTTGATCGCGGCTTCACTACGGTTCCACCAATAGATCGTGTTGCCGTTATCGGTTAATATCTTTGCCAGGGCTGTTCCCCAGCTGCCGCTTCCTAATATTCCGAAGGTCATTAATACTGTTTTAAGTGGTAAGTGATAAGTTGTAAGTATTGAGCAGTTGAATTACTTATAACTTACCACTTAAAACTTATTACCGCATTTTATAATCCTAATTTCTCTACCGCTAACTGTGCCGCAATCTGGCTGGCATCTTTTTTATTATAGCCTTTGGCTTCTGCGATTAATTCTCCATCCACTGTGGCGCCAATGGTAAATAAACGCCTGCCGTTCTCAAATTTTTCATCTAAAGTTTCAAATTCCAATGCCTTACCGTTTTTATTGGCCCAGCCGTATAACCTGTTCTTGATATTGATCTCAATTATTTCCAGGTCATCAATAAAGAGATGGGGCATGATGATATATTTTTCCACCCATTTCTGCGTACCCGTATATTCTTTATCAAGGTACACTGCGCCGATCAGCGCTTCCAGTGTATTACCAAATATCTGGGAAATCTT
>JBBRCB010000024.1:0-54486 GCA_038205215.1 Chitinophagales bacterium
TATAAAATGTCCTGCCATCGGCGGGTAATATTCCAGGCCCGGGATACATTGTGATCCTCCGGTTAAAATATTTTTCATTGGTAAAATTATTGACCCCCGCAGAAAAATGATATTGTTTTGCAAGCTGCCAGTTAAACGTCCAGTCCCACACATGGTACGCCGGTATCACCCCGATTACGCCATTGCTGCCTGATGCTGTATTAAATGCATCATTATAAGTTTTACTGGTATAACTATACTGAAATTCGCATGATAGCTTTTTACTGCTTAACTTAAGACCGGTCTTATTTACCCAGGCAGGAGCATTCTCCACGTAATTGTCCTTAACTTCTCTATTGATACCGGATTGGTTGATGGTTCCACTTACATACCGGGCATCATTATACGCCAGTGAATTGAATAATTTAATGTCCTTTTTTGTTTTATCTGCATCAAATAACTTCAGTATTGATAATTCCCCGAAAGCTTCTATCCCTTTTGCAACTGAATTGCCAATATTGGTGGTAAGTAAATAATTGGTCGTACCATACCACTGTGTTACCAGCCCTATTTTGTCCCCGTAAAAAAGATAAAAAGCATTTATTTCAAACTGTAATAAATTTTTATAATGTCCCCGGTAACCAAGATCTATATCATATCCCTTACTGTCTTTTAAAGCAGGGTCGATCTTGTCAAGCCTGTCAGCAGGCGTAACATTAGCATAAAGATATGGCCGGTATGCCTGCGAAATATTGCCATATAACTGTGAAGATCCGTTGACCTGGTATTGCAGTCCTGCGCCAAAGAGCGGAAAATTCCTGGAACTGTTATAAGCAACAGTTGCAGTAGCATTATTAATTACACCGGTAAGCCCCGTTTTTATATTTTCAAACCTTATTCCCGGGGTTAGGGAAAATCTTGGGGTTAGCTGAAAAATATTTTCTGCAAACACTGCTATGTTAGTTGTTCTTAAATGAAGATCTATGCCGTATACTTTTGTAAGGGAAAGATCGAAATCACCTGCAGTTGTGCCAACGCCTTTCTGCTTTCTTTTAGTTAATTCGGTAAAGTAACGGGCACCCGCAGAAAATACAGATCTTATATTAGCAATATGATAACTGTGCAATACTCTTGCTTCTGCTGTAATGCCTTTATAATAATCCCGGTCTACCTGGCGTGGATTATAAGAGCCCAATGCCGTGTTGATTGTATCTTTTACATTACCAGCATTGATGAACTGTACACTGTTCCTTTCACCAAAAACCGAATGTGCGGTTACTTCTAAATGTGTATTGGCAGAAATGTCATATTTAAAAATTATAGCTGGAATATTAATGATGGGTTGAAAATAATTTCTTGAGCGTAAAGACTGCGATGGGTTGGCTTTAAACTGTGCATCCGTTAATCCCCCGGCAATTTGCTGTACATAATCCATACGGGAGAATTCTGCAGCGATATTCATTTTGCTGGTCAACTTAAAGCCAAGGTGTCCGTAATAAGAGTGATAATTGAATTTAGAATTATCCCTCCACCCGTCTCCATGCCGGTTATCATAAAAAGCATAATAATTGAATTTCCCTTTGGTACCGCCAACAGCATTATAAGAATTAAAAAGATTGTTGGAGCCTGCAGTTTGAACGCTTTCTATGACCAATGGTTTAGTACTGTCGCCCTGTTTTATTGTATAATTCATCATACCGCCAAACTGCGGGCCAAATTGCAGTGCAGCTGAGCCACGTACATATTGAATTTCATCAATGGCCTGCAGGGGAACGGTATAATGATTTTCAGGGTACCCGAATACGTCAGAGTTAGTGTTGTACCCATTCTGCCGCATATTCATTTCAATAGACCGATGGGGATCGGTTCCTCTTGTACCAATATTTAACTGGGTGCCTGCGCCATCCATTTCCCACATGGTTAAACCGGGGATCTTTGCTAACGCAGTGCGGCCAATATTTAATTCAACACCGGCAGTATTGTTAGACAGGGTTAACAAATTGGTTCTTTTACCCGCATAGATATTCATGCCCACGATATCCGGGAGGTAAGCAGCATCAGACGCTTTCAACTGTGTATTAATGACAATGCTGTCCAGTGTTTTATTATGAATGGTATCTTTTATTTGTTGCGCAATGCCCGCGGTAGATACCATAATCAATAACGCTGTCAGTCTAAGTATTCTATGCTTAGTCATCCTCACATAAATTTAGAAATAGTATCATAAGGTTCCGAAGTATACCATACTATTCCGGGTTTCATTATAAATCGATTTATAAAAAAAAGATAGATCCCCTGAACCATAGAGACAACCCAGGGGATCATTGATTATAGTTTAAAAGTCATGCCTACACTAACTAAGTAATCTGCAAAAGCTGCATCGCCCTGTTTGTGTACGCCGGTATCAATGGTTTGTCTTTTATCTGCATCATTTTGTGTACGGCTTCTTTTTAAAGCAAAAGGAACGGCCAGGTTGAAACTTGCTTTTTTGGCTACGAATGTTACAGATGGTTCTGCAGAAACAATATAACCTGGTCTTCTAAAACCCTTACTTCCGCCAATCAGGTCTTTTGAAGGCAAGGCTTCTACGCGTATACCTCCTGCGAAGTTGATTTGTTTCACCATATAACTAATACCTGCACGGGTCATCATCAGGTCGGGTACACTCATCACATCGGTATTGTATTTTTTTGCATTGGCAGAAGCAATTCCACCCCTGGTAGTTGACGTTCCATTCACTTCTCTTGGATTAGCCAGGTAGTAGAAACTTCCATAAACGCCCAGCCCGTTGGTAAAATTATAAAAGCTGTTTAGTTCAAAAGTGATTCCTGTACCGCCATCGCCGGGCTGGATGGATTGATCAACCGGTCCCAATATCAAAGAGTCAGCTTTTGCAGTATAAAAATAATCCTGGTAATTATAATTGCCTGTGGGTAGTTTTATACCTAGGCCGATCTGCACATTTCCTTTATGAGACGTCAATGGATCGAACATCCACCGGTAAGCAGTGAAGCGGGCATCGCCAATTCCAAATGAACTGGTAGAATGTCTTCCGCTATTATTGTGTTCGTATAAAGAACTGCGTTTAAAATCAAGGATCGGCAACGTGATACCAAGAGACCATCTTAAATTTACCGTTCTTGTTGCCGTAATATCCAGCTCATAAGAATGATTAATTACGTTGGTGCCTTCATCTACACGTTGTTTTTGTTCTTCTGTTCCTACAAAATGTTTGTAAGATCTAAAATAACGGTTGTTCAGGTTCAGTTCCCAGCCTTTTGCATCTGCAGGTTTGCTGCAAATACCGGCAGTCCCTTTAATAGCTACGCAACCCTGTGCCTGTACGTTATATTGTACAATAGCAATAATAGCAAGTAATAAGGATAATCTTTTCATGTTTAATAGTTTGTCTTTTATTAAAATAAATTTTATTTCTCCAACTTTAATTTATCAACGATATAGTTGCCTACTTTTATTCCACATTCGTGGCCAACTTTATTACTGGGTAAAAAATGAATGCCGCCATAAAAACGTGCTAACATATTTTCATCGGCAGCAAGTCTAAATGACTTAAAAGAACGATTAGCAATACCAAATTCCAATTCGCTGGAATCAGTAAAATTAAAATTATCGCCAAAAACTTTAGTCAGTCCTTCTGCTGAGGCTGCCGAAATGGTACAGTGTCCACAAGAATATTCAGGAAAAGGTGGAGTTTGTAAATAAGGGCGCCATTCCTGATCAATGTATTTATTAATTACAGTTTCGGGCCTTATCATATTGTAATGAAATTTTGCATCCCAGCACTGAATAAACGCATCAAACATGCAAATAGAAGTAAGTGTATAAGCAGCAACAGTTTTTCTGAAAGTAGCTTTTGCTTTTTGGGCAGCAATACCCACAATATTCATCCAATGACCTGGTGGTGAAAATTTTTTGGTTATGAACATGATATGTCCAACCACATTTAATTTGCCTCCCAGGTCGTCCCAGAACTCAGCTATATGTGTTTGTTCTGGTGACAAACTATCAACTACATTTTTAACAGCCATTACCTGGTTATAATAAGGTCCGTTTTTATCGTTTATATTAAATGCAATAGGCGGTGGTGGACTAAACTGGCTGGCACTATCCATCACCAAAGTCCGTATTTCATTCCAATGTGGTTCCATTGCGCTCGAGTAAGCTGGGGGAGTAGGCACCCATCTTCCGGGAGAATCGAGTACTGTAAACCGTGATGCGCTGCGTGTTTTTGCATAATTGTCTTCTTTACTCCATTCTAAAATAGTTTTAGAAATAGTATCGGCAAATGCAACAGAATTATCAAACATTGCAGCAGGCATGCCTTGATCTTTTACATAACTCTTTAAACTATCTACATATTCTTTCATGCTGCCTTCAGGGAAAGTTACTGCTTCGCCCACTTTACAAAAAGAAAGCAGAGATGCAAATTCAAAATCCAGTTGTTTCAGGGTATCCGGTTTGGGTATTTTTTTAAGCCCATGAATCTGCCCTGCAAGTGAATTATATTCTTTCGGGTAACCTGCAGCAATACATTCATAAGCAGCAATATTTGCATACGCATAATTACGAGACGCAACAATTGGCGAAAACCCAACAAACTTTACTACCTCGTTCAATTGTTTTACAGTTTTACTATAAGAGAATGCATCAGAAAAATAAGTAGGTTTTGCAGATTTACCTTCAGTACAGGAATAACAGCACAATATCAAAGCAGCAAAAGCTGCACATAATCTTTTCATATAATAATTTAAAAAATAAAATTCGAACGATATCAATGACCGTTCATGAGTTCAATAGTAAGTTGCAGGAATTGTAATTAACCCAAAATATCGGGCGGTTGCTCGATAGTGGCTTTATGCAGTGCGCCTGAATTGGCCTTATAATACGAAGTATTTTGTATAGCTGTATAAGTATAGGAAGTGGCTAAATCCCAGCTGGCATTTTTTTCATACTCGCTGAACAATTTAATAAAAGAAACCATTTTATGTGAAGTAGGCGCTTTTTTACCCACATCTTTTTGTAGGTCAAAAGCCAGCTGTGCAAAATTATCTTTTGCATTCATTAATTGTTGTTTTGCAATATTGGGAATACAAAGCATTTCGAGTGAATCATTAAAGATGCGGCTTTTAACATATTGATAAAGCATCCCATTAACTTCTACTTCGCCATAAGAACGGGTAAAATTTGTGGTATTGTTATAATAGGGTAAGTTGATCGGCTTCTTAATAGCGATGAGCTGTTCTTCGGAATAATCATTTTTATCAATGGCCGTTTCCAGGGATTGACTGGCATTATTGACCATATAGGATACGAAGACTTTGTATCCAAATAAGTTGAATACAAATATGAGCAAAAGCGATATAGCGGCTAATTTTCTCATCTGCAGGCATGCAAAATAAGATTATTTATTGACTTTCAATACAGCCCGGGCCTGTTTTTTGGAGGCTATTTATCCCGGCCATATACAGCAGCTTCGGGCTGGTAGTGGCTGCCAGCCAGTTATTTCACTGTAAAGGTCTTCTTTTGTGGACCCACCCCCGTAATGGTAATGCTCTTCCACTGTTTGGGCAGGCCCGATTTCACCTGCACGATACCAGAGGGCGTGATCTCCAGTCCTCCAAATCCATTGAGTACCGACTGCAATATGCCCCCAGCCCCCGTGGCGAAATAAGGATTGGTGCCGCCCTTAGTTTCAGCGATCACATTAAAAGGAGGATTTAAATTAGGCACATAGGCATCTTTAAAAAAATGAAAGGCTTTTTCCGCATCCCCGATCCGGGAATACAATAATGCAAAGATGGCCTGCGTCATTGCGGGGGTACCTTCATTGGGTACTCTTACAGAATAATAATCCAGGTCTTTTTTAATTTGCTTTGGATCTGTGATCTCTTTTAGCGGGTAGGCCAACAAATTTACATCGGCCTGCTTGATGCCTTCCCCTTTATAGGCAGCATGTTCACTTGTAGTACCGTCAGCTAATTTTAAAATGGGAATATTGTTGGCTACTTCCATCCAATCTGCGTTTGGAACAACACCTAATATCTTTGCAGCTTCCGTAGCTGCTTTTAAATTCGCCTTTGCGGCGGCGTTAGTAAAAGCATTATTGTCTACATTCTCTGCCCATTCATCAGCAGCCACCACATTTTTTATATCATAATGGCCGGGGCCATTTCTTTCTACACGGCTCGCCCAAAAATCAGCCGTATTTTGCAGAACGGGCCAACCTTTTTCTTTCAACCAGTTCTTATCCTGAGTTACACAATAATAATTCCAGGCGGCCATGGCAACGTCGGCGGTGATATGATGTTCAAATGGCCCGCTCAATGCCCATACCGGGGTTTCTTCTACGCCGGTGTCTGCACTCTCCCATGGATACATCGCTCCTCTGTAGCCTTTACCGAACGCATTTCGCTTAGCGGCTTCCAGCCTTTCAAACCTATATTCTACCATGCTCCTGGCTATCTCAGGATGTAATTGTAAAATGGCAGGGAACATCCATAATTCTGTATCCCAAAATACATGGCCATTGTAACCGAGGCCACTTAATCCCATTGGCGAAGGGCTGTTGGATGCACCTTCTCTTACAAAAGAATATAAATGATACAGCATACTGTGTATATCCTGCTGGCTCTGTGCATCGCCTTCAATGGCAATATCACTTTTCCATAATTCATTCCAGGCCTTGTTATGCATTTCAACGAGCCTGTCCCTTCCCTGCAGTTTTGCAAAAATGGTCAACCGTTCTGCTTCATTCAGTGGATCGTTGTGGTGTGCAGAAGTGATGGAAGAGCCAACAATAGAATAGCGGTAAGCTTCACCCGCTTTTAATTTTTTTGAAAATTTCATCAGGTGCATATTATTATCCCACATTTCGTGGATCACCCGGGGTTCGCTGCCATGTGTTTCCGTAAAAATAAATGCATTGCTGGCACACATCAATAACTTGCCGGTAGGGCTTTTTGCTGTTGACGTGAGTAAACTGATGGTAGTATGCGGCCTGTCTATTTCATTGTAATAATTCTGTACGTCTTTTAAAGCATCGGGTGCATCCATCTGGCTGGCGGCGGTTAAATCAACATCTTTTTTAGCCGTAATGGTGATGTCCATTAAAACTGAATACGGCAATTGACGCAATGCATAATAAGTATAACTGATCGTGGCTGCGTCTTTATAATTAAATGAGGTAGTGAAGCTCGCATGCTGCATATCCAGTTGTTGCTGCATATTTCCGGCATCTGCATTGCCTAATCTTTTGCCATCGATCTCCATGTACATATTCAGCAGGTTGAAACTTCTTAAGAAATTGCTTACCCTTCCGCGGCCATAGAGATCATACGCACCGGCGAGCACCACATCTTTAACTTTAAATGCTTCGGGGCTACTTACGATACCGATCATACCATTGGCAACGGTAACACCGTAATAATTTTTGGGGTCGATAGCAGCCGCTGTTATTTTCCAGGGATCCTGTGCAAAAAGATCAATAATAAAAACAGTTGAAAGAAGAGCGAATAGCAATAGTTTTTTCATATAATTATTTTATTCAAAATTTGATCGATGAAGATCCGGCCGGTGAAGACACCGGCAGGGGCATGGTGAGTTATCTGCTCATTTTAATTTAACTATACAAGCCTGGTAAGGTTGCAATATAATGCTATTGCCGTTTAGTTTTAAGGGTTGTAAATTATTGATCCATTCTTCACCCAACTGCATTTTATCAAGGTTAAAACTACCGCCTGCCTTTCTGAAACTTAACAGCACCAAAACCTTTTCCCCGTTAGCTTCCCGGGTATAGGCATATACATCGGGATTATCTTTATCCAGCAGCGTATATTTTCCATACACCAAAATATCTTTATGGTCTTTACGCAGCCTGACCATCCTCTTAAAATAATTCAGCACTGAATGGGGGTCTTTTTCTTCTGCCTCCGCATTGATGGTATTTTTATTATCGTTCACTTTTAACCAGGAAGTGCCGGTTGTAAAACCACCGTTGACCCCTGCATCCCATTGAAAAGGGGTTCTGCCATTATCCCTTGCACCGCCGTTTTTCTGGTCTTCGATAAAACCTTTCAGATCGCCCCCGGCATTTTTTAATTTACCATATTCCGCAATGGTTTCAATATCCCTGTAATCTTCTATCTTATCAAATTTGATGTTGGTCATACCCAGTTCATCACCAAAATAATAATAGGGCGTGCCTCTCATACTCAATAAAAAAGTTGTGAGCATTTTAGAAGAAGCCTCCCTGAATTCCGGTGCATCATTTCCCCAGCGTGTAAGCATACGCGGTTGGTCGTGGTTGCCCAGGTAAATAGTTCCCCAACCTTTATGTGCAAAAACACTGTCCCAATCCGAATATATTTTTTTGAATGCCACCAGGCTCCAGTTAGGATCCATTTTTTTAAAATAACCGGGCACATACCCCAAACTCACTCCATCAAAATGATAGGCCATATCCAGTTCTTTTCTATCGGGGTCAACAAAATTCATGGCTGTTGCCCTGGTGGTACCCGCGCCTTCCGCCAATGTCATCACATCATATTTGCTCAGCACTTCTTTATTCATTTCCTGTAAATAACTGTGCAGGCCCGGACCGCTGGCCATGTAAACATCCCACCGGCCTTCATATTTTTCGTCCAGTTCTTTTTGCGTAATCACGGGGAAGGTGGTGTCTTTGGCAATGAAAGGAATTACATCCATCCTGAAACCATCCACGCCTTTTTTAAACCAGCGGTTCATCATGGCGAATATCTCCTGGCGGAGTTTTGGATTTTCCCAGTTAAGGTCGGGTTGCTTATAACTAAAGTAATGGAGATAATAACTATTCGTCAAAGAATCAAAACGCCAGCCACTGCCATCCACTTCAAACGAACCGGGGCGGAACGGCGGCTTTCCTTTTTCCGCTGGCCACCAGTGAAAATAATTTCGGTAAGGATTAGTTCTTGAACTGCGTGCCTGCTTAAACCATTCGTGTTCATCGCTGCAATGATTCACTACCAGGTCCATCACCAGTTTGATGCCGCGTTTGTGCATTTCCAAAAGCATCACATCAAAGTCGGCCATGGTACCAAATTCCTTCATGATGTCATCATAGTTACTGATATCATAACCATTATCCGCGTTGGGGCTGCTGTAGATCGGGTTCAGCCAAACGATATCAACGCCCAGGTTCTTCACATAATCAAGTTTACCGGTTAATCCCCTCAGGTCGCCGATACCATCGCCATCACTATCTTTAAAACTACGGGGATAGATTTGGTATACCACGGCCTCTTTCCACCATTTCTTTTCTGTTGCAGTATCCATGGCTGCTGTTTTTTCCTGGGGCGCATTATTGCAGGAGAGCATAACAGCGGAAACCATTACTGCCCCAATTACATATAGCTTGAGCATAGCGGGAATTTATTTATTAAAGGTATTGCATTTACAAAAATCCAGGGCCCCTCTTTTTGTAAACAGCAATCGTTTGCGGTACCGGTAAACGCTTTTAAAGTACCGGATAGCCAACGATTTGCTTAACTTACCAACGCTAAACCTTGCTTATGAATCAAAACAAACTTTTCCGCTATGCTATAGTAGCTGCACTAGCCGGCTTCATTTTTGGGTTTGATACAGTGGTGATCTCCGGTGCTAACCAGCCTATAAAAGACCTATGGCATACAACGCCGTTGTTTCATGGATTTTTTATCATGTCGATGGCGCTTTGGGGAACAGTGCTGGGTTCCCTATTCGGCGGCATCCCTACAGAAACCTTTGGAAGAAAGAAAGTATTGTTATGGATCGGGATATTATTCGCCGTATCTGCCTTTGGTTCAGCTTTCGCACAGGGGCCATATATCTTTTCTTTTTTTCGTTTCATCGGCGGCGTTGGCATTGGTGTATCTTCTGTTGTGGCGCCTACTTATATTTCTGAAATTTCTACTCCTGCAACAAGGGGCAGGCTTGGTGCACTATATCAATTCAATATTGTGTTTGGAATATTGATCGCCTTTTTATCGAATTATTTTTTACAAGGTGTTGGCGGTGGCAACGACTGGCGCTGGATGCTGGGCGTACTGGCGATACCTTCACTAATCTATACAGTAATGGTTTTGGGATTGCCCGAAAGCCCCCGCTGGCTGATTTCAAAAAAGAATGACCTTACCAGGGCGAAAGCAATATTAACCAGCATCGGTGTTGAAAATGCTGACGCGGAAATTGCATCCATTATTGCAAGCAATAAGCATGAAACGGCAACAGGCGGTGCTTCGCATTTCTGGAATGCAAAAAATAAAAAGATTATTTCACTCGCATTTTTTATTGCTTTCTTTAACCAGTTGTCTGGCATTAATTTTATCTTATACTATGCACCTGAAATTTTAACCAAGATTGGCCTAGATGAAAAACATTCTTTATTAAATTCGATTGCCATTGGCGGCACCAATTTAATTTTCACTTTTGTTGGCTTGTACCTGATCGACAGGCTGGGCAGAAAAACGTTGCTGATCATCGGTTCACTGGGCTATATCGTCAGCCTGGGGATGGTAGCTTATGCTTTTAAGACAGGGGCAAGCCCGGTATTTTTAATGACCTTCCTGTTATTGTTCATTGCCTCGCATGCGGTTGGGCAGGGCGCCGTGATATGGGTATTCATTTCTGAAATTTTTCCCAATAAGATCAGGGCAACAGGCCAATCGTTTGGCGCGAGTGTTCACTGGGTATTTGCAGCCATCATCACGTTGATCACACCGGTTTTTTTAGACAAGTCCAATGGCATTCTTCGGGAAGCACCATGGATAATATTTGCCTTTCTTGCAGGGATGATGGTATTGCAATTGATCTGGGTGTTGACAAAAATGCCGGAGACAAAGGGTGTTTCGCTGGAGGAATTGGAAAAGAAATTAAGTGTATAGGTGTCAGTCGGCTTGCAGCCGTAAGGACACCTAAAATAATTTTTATAGTTATGATTTTAAAAAAATATTTTTACGCAATTACGTTAGTACTTCCGTGCATGTTGCATGCGCAAACAAAACTGTATACCGAACAATTCCGGCCGCAGTTTCATTTTTCGCCGGCCACAAACTGGTGCAACGATCCAAATGGCCTGGTATACAACATGGGGCTGTACCATTTATTTTACCAGCACAATCCATTTGGCAACCAATGGGGCCATATGAGCTGGGGTCATGCAACCAGCAAAGACCTTATTCACTGGACACACCAGCCTGTTGCCATTAAAGAAGAAAATGGCGTTATGATATTTTCGGGTACCTGCGTGGTTGATAAAAATAATACCAGCGGCTTCGGGAAACAAGGCAAAGCGCCGATGGTAGCTGTTTATACAGGGCACATTGAAAATGTAAACCAATCGCAGCATATTGCTTATAGTTTAGACGATGGCGTTAGCTGGACCAAATATGCGGGTAACCCGGTGCTTGACCTGCACAAAAAAGATTTCCGTGATCCTAAAATATTCTGGAGTGAACAAAAAAAATACTGGGTGATGGCACTCATGTTCCCGGTAGAGCATATGGTGCAGTTTTATTCTTCCAAAAATTTAAAAGCATGGCAACACCTCAGTGATTTTGGCCCCGCGGGAGATACCAATGCTGTATGGGAATGCCCCGATCTTACACAGGTGCCTGTGGAAGGTATGCGTGGTAAAAAGAAATGGCTGTTGCAAATGTCGCAGAATGCAAGCATGCAATATTTTGTGGGAGAATTTGATGGCGTAACATTCACCAATGAAAATGCTGCAGGTACTATTTACCGCCCCGATGATGGCCCCGATTACTATGCTGCTATTGCTTATAACCAGTTACCGGCAGGGCATTTACCCACTGCCATTGGCTGGGTCAATAACTGGAACTATGCCAATGATATACCTACCACGCCATGGAAAAGCGCCATGTCACTACCCAGGACACTCCGTGTAAAAAAGATCAATAAGGTATGGATTTTAAAACAGCAACCGGTAGCCGCAGTTGCATCTTTAAGAAAAAAAGTATTCCAATTCAGCAATGAAACTATCAGCGGGCAAAAGATATTACCGGTGAAATCTTTACAATTAGAGTTGGAATGTACCATCGAACCGGGAGTTGCAGGTACCAGCGGCATAAGGCTGGCAGCAGGTGATAACAATTATTTAGAGATAGGCTATGAGGCAGACGGGCAATTATTTTATGTTGACAGGACTAAAGCGGGCGACATGGGTTTTAATGCGAATTTTAATAAGGCAGGCCGTTTTGAAAAAGTTATTCCCTTGCAGGATAAAAAAATCCATTTAAATATTTACTTCGATAACAGTATCGCGGAGATCTTTGTGAATGATGGCGAATCTGTTTTTACAGCACAGCTCTTCCCTGCAAAAGGTAATGATGGCATTGAACTGTTTGCATCTGGCAGTAAAAGTAAATTCACTAACTTAAATTTATGGTCAATGAAATCCGTATGGTAGAACAGCATTTATTATATTGCATCTGCCATCATCTTTTTAAACCCGTCGCTTATTATTGTATATGAAAAAATGGATCATTGGTATTGTTGTTATTGCCTGCCTTGCTATTGGCAGCATTTATATTTTCATTCCATCAGTTATCGTTGTTTCAGAAGTACGGTATATCAAAACCTTCCGTGCCGCCGTGGCTAAATTACTCACCAGTAAAGAAAAGATGAACCAGTGTTTTGATGTTGTTGCCACAAAAAAAGACAGCCTGTATACTTACAAAGGCTTTGATTTCCACCTGAGCAAGATCATATTTAACGGTACTATAATAGATATCAGTTCACCTGGTCTCCATGTATCCAGTAACCTTATCCCGCTTGAACTTACCAAGGATTCCTCCTCGCTTTATTGGGTAGCAGAAATTAAAGCGGGACAAGATCCTTTTAGCCGGGTTAAGCAATATTTTATTGGTAAAAAATTAAAAGCAAGTATGTCTGGTTTATTGGAAGAGATGAAAATTTATTTAGAACAGCCGCTGAATACCTATGGCGTTGAAATAAAAGAAATACAGTTAACCGATTCTTTATTGATCAGCACCAGGACCAATACCAACGCCGAACCGGGTGTAACGGAAATATATCGTCAAATTAAAAAACTGGAGGATTATGCACTCAGTCAGCATGCTTCACCAACCAATGCGCCCATGTTGCATATATTGAAAGTAGATGCCACGCATTTTGAATTTATGGTGGGTTTGCCCATCAATAAAACTATTGCCGAAACAGGCGATATCCTTATAAAAAAGATGCCCTACAAGGGAAATATGCTTATCGCCGATATTAAGGGAGGACCGGCAGCTGTTAATCATGGCCTGCAGCAAATGGATGCGTATAGAACAGATTCAAAAAGAACAAGCCCTGCTATACCTTTCGAGTTACTGCTTACTAACAGGATCGCTGAGCCGGACACCAGCAAATGGATCACCAGGTTATATTATCCGGTGATGTGATCATTTACTTTTTGTAAAACGGATCACCTGTATGCTATCGTT
Source organism: Chitinophagales bacterium (assembly GCA_038205215.1). Classification (GTDB taxonomy): domain Bacteria; phylum Bacteroidota; class Bacteroidia; order Chitinophagales; family Chitinophagaceae; genus Ferruginibacter. Next base: position 13,479 of record JBBRCB010000024.1, read on the forward strand.
ATTCTTTGCCAAAATAAATGAAGGCTGATGATTGATCATAATGGGTTGGATATGCCGCACCTGCCCTTTTAACTGCAGGCCGTTGATACTTTCCGCCTCAAAGTTATTGTTGCCTTTATTGACCAGCAGTGTACCAAAATCAGCATCGTATCTTCCCATCTGGATATTGTTATCATAAAAATTGCCCGCGAGTAAAATATCAGGTAATTTATCCCCGTTGGCATCTACAGTTACTGCACAGCGTAAAGCACTTAACTGCGCCTGCCATGGCAATGCCTGCACTGTAAAATTCAAATTGCCTTTATTGATCAATACCGCACTCGAAAAATAATCCGCGGTCAATACGGATGCTGATTGCAATTTGTCTTTAGTAAAAATTTCATCCAGTGTTGCTTTTGCAAAATCCGCCGCATACAAAAATTTCTTTTTTATAAAAGGCAATTGCCTTTGCAGTTCATCTTTATTGGAAAAAGGAATTTCTTTTCCTGCTAAATAATAGGTCAATACCTGTTCATTTTTACCATTGCCGTCAAAGTCGTTGTAATATAGTTGCACAGGCTGCGCTGCTGATGCCTGCAGCCGTGAATTTAACCCGAGGTTGCCCGCGATCAAATCGGTGTTGCCATCATTATTAATATCTACGGGCAAAATAAAATTCCACCACCCTTTATTGGTGATCAATGCTTTTTTTGAAAAGGAATGTTTAGCATTTATAAAAGCATCGATACCGCCCCATTCATTGCAAACGAGCAGGTCGTTATCACCATCTTTATCAATATCGAACCATAAAGCCTGTGTTACCATGCCTTCGTTAGCAAGGTCCTTAGCATATTGATCAGTAACGTCTGAAAATTTTCCTGTGCCGTCATTTTGTAAAAGATAAGAACGTGGTATCTTTCCATAATCCCAGGGCACTACCCTGCCGCCAATAAAAAGATCGGTAAATCCATCGCCGTTAAAATCGCAGGGAGCAATACAGGATTGCGTTACAAAAATATTTCCGAAAGCATTATCCTGTTTTTTAAAATTTCCCTTTCCGTCATTGAGATAAGCCCTTGGTTTTAAATGATCGTCTTCTCCATAATATTCATTGCCACCGCTTGCAATTACCAGGTCAACATTACCATCGTTGTTGATATCAACAAATTTTGCATCTATATCTTCGCACATGCTGTCCGGATTCATCTGCGGTTGGGGTATCCTTGCAAATTTTCCATTGGCCTGCTGTAAAAAAATGGCATTGTGGTAAGATTTGGAGGCGCCAATGAAAACATCTTCCAGCCCATCGTGATTGATATCTGCCACAGCCAACGCAGGCCCTTCGGTTGACACCATGTGGGGAATTAAAAACTCCCTGTTAAATTCAATGAAAGGATTTTCTTTATGCTTATAATCCAGGCCTGTCTGGCTGGTAATATCTTCCATTGGGGCCGTTGTATTTGCATGATAACCTGTGATCAGCTTGTAATTAAATTTGGGTAAACCAGCCTGGTATTTAAACGATACTGCTGACTTACCATTGCTAAAACTGATCTTTTGGAAACAGTTATCGGGCCATATTAAAAATGCAGAATCAATGGTTGTGTTCACCAATCCAATATGCAAAGGCTCTTCCATACTGGATTCAAAACCTCTAGCGGGATTTTTCTCATAGGTCCTTATACCATTTGCAGCAAACAGGATTATTTTAGCGCCAATGGCATTAATATTTGCAGGAGGGCCATCCAGCTTTATTGATACGAAAGGTTTATCTTTTTTGTCATTACTTTTATTTTGATAGACCAGCACGGGCTCATTCACATTATTGACCACTACATCAAGGTCACCATCATTATCAAGATCTGCATACACCGCTCCGTTAGAAAAAGTTGGAACATCACCGGCAACCGAAGTGCCCATATCATCAAATTGCAGGTTGCCCTTATTGTGGTAGAATTTATTGGGTATTTTTATTTCAGGAAATTTATTCACCAGCGCCATATCTTTTTCACCGCCATTATTCTGGTGGAGTTGTTTCTGGATCTCTCCATCCGAAATAAAATTGGCATAATCCATATCATTCATCCGCTTGGGAATGCCATTGGAAATAAAAAGGTCCTTCAGCCCGTCGTTATCAAAATCCATCCACAATGGTGCCCAGCTCCAGTCGGATGCATAAACACCTGAATATAATCCTGTTTCACTGAACATGCCATTCTTCCGGTTGTATTGTAAATTATTCCTGGTGTACTGGTACGTATACCCGATATCTATCTTATGGTAAAAGATATCATACTCATCTTCTCCCAGCGAACGTTTTAAAATATACGGGTCAGAAGGCAGCATGTCCATTGAAATGATCTCAGGATAACCGTCATTATTTACATCTGCCACATCAACGCCCATGGAGAATTGGCTGGTATGCATCAGTCTCTGGCTGCCTTCTTCTGAAAAGCTGCCATCATGCTGGTTAATATACAAGTAATCGTTTTCATGGAAGTCGTTACCTACATACAGGTCGGGCCATCCGTCCAGGTTAATATCAGCTACGGCTACACCTAAACCGTAGCTTATTGCCGAACTGTTGATCTTGCTTTCTTTGGTAACATCAGAGAAATGGTTGTTGCCGTCATTGCGGTACAGCCGATCTCCTGAAAGAACATTATAAGTGCCTAAAAAATCCTGCCGTGGTGCAAAGCGCCCGTTCTGGTGAACAGAATGATTTAATAAAAACATATCGAGGTCACCATCCATATCATAATCAAAAAAAACGGCCTGCGTACTGAACCCTGAAAATTCCAACCCATATTGCACTGTTTCATCAGCATAAAAGGGAATGCCGTTGGTAATTCCTTTGCAGATCAGCAATTGATTTTTTCCATGAAGCGTTTCAAAGTTACCCACCTTGCAAATATAAATATCGAGCATACCGTCGTTATTGATATCCACCACCGAAACACCGGTACTCCATCCTTTATCCTGTGGTATTTTAGTTGCAGTAGTTACATCTTTGAATTTCAGGTTGCCTTCATTCAGGTACAATTTATTATCCCCCTGGTTAGCTGCGAAGAACAGGTCGATCTTACCATCATTATTAAAATCGCCCGCACCAACCCCTGCACCATTATAAAAATACATGTAATGGAACATGTTAAAAGAATCCGTTGGGGTAAGCGTATTGGAAAAATGCAAACCTGTCTGGTTATCATTTAGTGTTTCAAACATGGGTGGCACTTTCGTTTCTTCTGTATGGCTGTTGCATGAAGCAAAGATCATAAGGATAAACAAAGCTGCCAGGGACCCCGTATTTTTTATAAAAACATACATGAATTATCAGTTCGGTTTTTTGTTTTTTGAAACAGCAGCGGTTAATTTAAATAAAACCGGTACTGCATCGTTCTGAAGAAACAGGAAATGGGGACCTGCTTTTGTTTGTACGGGAACAATATCCCTTATCATTCCCTTAAATGCCAAACCCGCATGGGCCGCATTGAGCAACCTGAAATTGCCTTTGCCATCGTTGATCAATACCTCTCCCGCGTTTGCGTCCAGCCTTCCCAGTTGTGGTTGAAAATTAAATTCATTACCTCCAAGGATAAGATCTTTATACCCATCGTTGTTAAGGTCGGCGCTAACGATAGATTTTATGCAGGACATTTGTACCATTACCGGTAATGGCTTTATAGTAAACTTACCGCCGCCATTATTTACAGCGATCATTGAAGGGGTATAATTAATCTGTTTTATTACCGCCTTTTTCAATTGTTCTGCCGTAAATAATTCCTGCATGGATTTATTTGCATATTCGGCGTAATGCAGGTTTTGTTTCTTCAGTCCCGGCAATTCATCCTGTAATTCCCGTTTCATAAATACGGGTTTATCCTTTCCATCAACGGTTTTAGTGATGATCTTGTCTATTCTTCCATTATCATCAAAATCGGCATAGCATAATTTTAATGGGGTCTTTTCGCCCGGGTGTAAATTAAAATTCTCCCCGATATTGCCGAACACAAGGTCTTCTTTACCATCCCCATTTACATCAACCGCTGCAACCGTTTGCCACCATCCATTTAAACCGGCAAGGTTGGTAGACACTTCAATAAAATGATCTTTTTGAAATTTATATATTTTCGGGCTCATCCATTCCCCCGCGATCACCAGCTCTTTTTCTTTATCGTTATCAGCATCAAACAATGCAGCGCTGTTGATCATACCTGCGTTATTAAGCCCCGCCATTTTATCTTCGGCCAGTTCACTAAATGCGCCTTTACCATTATTTAAATATACATGGCTTTGCGGGGTGATACCATACTCCTTTGAAACTGCATTAGCACCCACAAACAGGTCCATATCGCCATCTTTATCAAAATCATAGGCAACCGCGATTCCGGTATTGTCTTTGTTCAGTGGAAATGCATCGTACTTTATTGTAAAATTTCCTTTGCCATCATTGATAAATAAACGGTGTTGCAATTCCCTGGCGCCGGGCAATGCATTGTTGCCTCCTGCCCCAATAAAAAGATCCATGTCATTATCGCCATCGGCATCAAAAAATAAAATAGCCGCGTCTTCAAATCCTGCAAACTGCTTCATACCAGGGATATCTTTTTGTACAAAGCCGGAAGCTGTCTGCAAATACAATTGACCACTATGCGCGGAAGTTCCACTGATGAAAAGGTCTTCTAACCCGTCTCCGTTCACATCTGCAGCAGCTGCTTTCGGGCCCTCATGCGACAACATTTCCGGGATCGCTTTTTCCGCATAAAAATCTGTGTAATCAGGTTGCTGGTGTTTATCGAAGTTTGAACTTACCTGTTGCAGTATCGGGGTCAATTGCTTTTCTGCTGTTACAATTATTCTTTCCCCGTTTACCGGTTGTGTTATGGTCAACAGTTTATTAATACCGGGATTGATCAATTTCGTAAAATTAAGGTCGGGCCAATAAATGATCATTGAATCAACTGCGGTTTTATTACCGATACCAATAACCTGTTTATAATCCACTGATGATTGAAAGCCACGGCTGGGAATAACTTCTTTACTCATTAGCTGATCGCCTTCATACACCACGATCTTTGTTCCTACGGCAAAAATATTTTTGTCTTTCCCTTTTACAGTAACAGCGATATAATTATTATGGTTTTGTTCCCTGCTGTTATTTTTAAAGATCATGGCGGGCTCATTCACGTTGTTGACTACAATATCCAGATCACCGTCGTTATCCAGGTCGCCATAAGCGGCACCGTTACTGAAAGAGTTTTGTGAAAAACCCCATGCCGTACTTTCATCAGAAAATTTCAGGTAGCCAAGATTGCGGAACATTTTATTTGGAACGGCAATAGAAGGTATCTTGCTTACCAGTTCTTTAAGGTCGCGGCGCCCGGTTGCGATCATTTTTTCTTTTATTTCATTTGCTCCGAAATCTAAAAAATCCTGGTTGGTAAGATCCCTGTAAATACCATTGCAAACGTACAGGTCGGTTAAGCCGTCATTATCTGCGTCAAACATCAATGCGCCCCAACTCCATTCTGAAGCGTTGACCCCGCTATAGTTCGCTATATCCTGGAATTTTCCATTACCGGTATTCAGCTGTAAAGTATTTTGCAGGAACTGGTGATGAAAATCATTTCTTTCTTTGAGCCGGTATTGGTCGATATCATCAAAACTTAAAGTGGTTTTCAAACGATAATCATCGGCAGGCAACATATCTGTAGTAAAAATATCAGGGTAGCCGTCATTGTTGATATCCCCCAGGTCGGCCCCCATTGATGCAAAACTGGTATGCTGCACCCAATCATCCAGTTCATCTTTAAATGTGCCGTTCTTTTGATTGATGTATAAATAATCCCGCTCAAAAAAATCGTTCGACACATAGATATCAGGGTAATGGTCGCCGTTAATATCTCCTACCGTTATGCCCAGGCCAAAACTCATCAACGATCCGTGAATACCCGCCTGCCGGGTTACTTCTGTAAAATGGCCATTGTCGTTTTTATACAAATGATCACCACCGCCTTTTAGATTATCCGCCACCGGCCATTTATCAGCAGAAAGGTCACGCTGGTGCGGGTAGCCCAGGCTGTTTACAGCCACGGGGCTGTTATTAATGATAAAACAATCCAGGTCGCCATCCATATCATAATCAAAAAAGCTCGCCTGTGTAGAATAACCCGAATCTGCCAGGCCATAAGCTTCAGCACTTTCTTTAAAGCCAAGGTTATGATCATTGATATATAACTGGTTCTTTCGCAATGCGGCATTATTCATGTTGCCGGCATTACAAACATAAATATCCAGCCAGCCATCATTGTTCACATCGGCAAATACAACGCCGGTGCTGAATTGTGCCTTATCGGTAAACCCTGCTTTGGCAGAAATGTCTTCAAATTTAAAATTGCCTTTATTCAGAAATAGTTTATTGCTGCCCTGGTTGGCTGTAAAAAAAACGTCGGGTAAACCATCGTTATTGATATCGCCGATGGCAACACCACCACCGTTATAAAAATTACGGTAGTTCAAAATATTTATAGAGTCATTATCCGCTACTTTATTATTAAACACAATACCGGTATTTTCCATTGATTGGAAAAGAACAGGCCCTTTCTCTTTTATTGCAGAGTTGCAGGAAGTGACGAGCATTGCAATAAGCACTGCAAGCAATAGAGGATTGCAGTACCATGGGCGTATGCCTCCGCCTTTATTCAATGTATTGCTGTTGATATGATTATAGCCGTTCAATTTTATTTTCCAGGTGATTATTTAAAATGCGTTATTGTTGCTATTTGCCTTTTCCGTAATTATTGACTTTAAACAAAACGGGGAGATCATTATTTTGAAGGAACAATAAATGATCGGCCTGCTTAATTTTTAAGGGTTGAATATCTCTTATTACGCCCCGCAGATGCAAACCTGTTATGAATGGATCCTGCCATGTAAAATTCCCTTTACCGTCATTGAGCAACACATCCCCGAAGCTTCCATCCAGCCGCTCGTATTGCGGCAAAAATCCAAACTGGTTACCTCCTAAAATAAGGTCCGCAAACCCATCATTATTCATGTCTCTGCAATACACCGCATTTACACAACTCAACTGCGACATTAAAGGTAATTTTTGAATGGTAAAATTTCCCTTACCATTATTGATGGCCACTACAGAAGAACAATAATTAAATTGTTTTACAGTTGCCCTTTTCAATACTTCGGGTGAAAATAATTCCTGTATCGATTTTTTAGCATAGTCAATATGTTTTAGATTATTCTTTTTAATGACGGGTAACTGTTCTTCAAGATCACGTTTCACTACAACCGGCTTATCGTTTCCATCTATGGAATAGGTCATAACTTTATCAACCGTTCCGTTTTGATCGAAATCATCGAGCCATAATTTGACTGGAGTTTTTTCAGCCGGCTGCAGGTAAAAATTTTCACCGATATTACCAAGGATAAGATCCTGCCTGCCATCATTATTTACATCTGCCACGCAAATGGTTTGCCACCATCCCAACAAATTACCCAGGTTGGTTTTCACTTCTTCAAACCTGTCTTTTTTAAATGAAAATACCCTTGGCGCCATCCATTCGCCTGCTACCACCAGTTCCTTTACACTGTCACCATCAATATCAGCCCATACTGCATTGGTAACCATCCCGATCTTTGCTATCTCCGGGTTCTTTGTTGCAGCAATATCAGTAAAATGTCCCTTCCCGTCATTTACAAAAAGAAAACTGGTGGGGTCGGCTCCGTAAACTTTTGGATAATTTCTTGCACCTATAAAAATATCCGGGTAACCATCGCCGTTAAAATCATTTACTGCAGCTACAGCAATATTCATTGATGTGTTGGGAAATGCTTTATCATCGATCGTAAAATTTCCTTTCCCATCATTTTTAAATAACCGCAATTGCAGTTCCCTGCTCATCACATCGTTGTTATTGCCACCGGGACAGATCAACAGGTCAAGGTCGCCGTCTTGATCACAATCAAATAAGGCAACAGCCCCATCTTCAAAAGATAAGAATTGTTGAAAAGCCGTTTCTTCTTTTTTAATAAAGCCGCCTGTGCCGTTTTGGATATATAATTGCCCTGCGTGTTCGGGTGTACCGCCAATATAAACGTCTTCCAGCCCATCCCCGTTCACATCACCCACGGCCGCCTTTGGCCCCTCACGGGAAAGCATACGTGGAATATTCCGCTCCCCGTAAAAATCCACTACATCATTTTCCTGGTGTTTATCAAATATTGCTTTTACCGGGGAAAATAATGGTTGTGCAGCAACCGTATCTTTCTCCGCCATCATTTCTTTTTCATCGTCTTCCTGCACCTGCAGCAATTGATTGATATGGGGATGGAGGATCTTTTTAACTGTCCTGTTTGGCCAGGTGATGATCAATGAATCTATGGCAGGGGCAGTACCCAAACCAATCACCTGTTTATAGTCAACAGAAGATTGAAAGCCGCGGCTGGGAATCACTTCCCTCGTGAGTACCTGACCGTTCAAGAAAGCCTGTACTTTACTCCCCACGGCAAAACTGTTTTTCCCTTTGCCTTTTAATAAAATACTGATGTAATTATTTTTATTCAGTTCCCTTGCGTTATTCTTATATACAAATGCCTTTTGATTTTCATTGTTAATCACGAGGTCAAGGTCACCATCATTATCCAGGTCGGCATAAGCTGCCCCATTGGAAAAGGATGGTTGTGTAAAACCCCATTCGTCGCCGATATCAGTGAATTTTAAATGGTGGTCGTTGCGGTAGACTTTATTTTTCAGCGGCGTCTTTGGAATCTCTTTGAGTACCTGGTCCACCTGGTCTTTCTTGCCTGTCAATACCATTCTTTGTACCACATCGTTGGCAAAAAAATTCATAAAGTCAAGATCGGTAACATCATGGTTTACGCCGTTGCAAACGTAGAGGTCATTCCATCCGTCATTATCCATGTCAAACATCAGGGCGCCCCAGCTCCAGTCGGTGGCACTTACACCGGAATAATTGGCGATATCAATAAAGTCGCCGTTCTTACTATTGAGTTGTAAACAGTTTTTTACATAGTGATAATAAAATCCCGCTTTCACTTTTCGGTTGAACATATCAATATCATCAAATGCCCCTGTAGTTTTGATACGGTAATCAGAAAGTGGTAACATATCTGTTGTGAAGATATCAGGGTAGCCGTCATTGTTGATATCGGCGATATCAGCACCCATTGAAGAAAAACTGGTATGCTGCATTTTTTCTTCCAGCAGGTCTTTGAAGGTGCCATTCTTCTGGTTGATGTACAGGTAATCCCTTTCGTAAGAATCGTTAGCCACATATACATCAGGATAGCCATCGTTATTGACGTCGCCAACAGAAACGCCCATACCAAAACTGATCAATGTGCCATGAATGCCTGCCTGCTGGGTTACTTCGGTAAATTTTCCATTGTCGTTCCTGAAAAGGTGATCGCCACCGCCTTTTAAAAATTGACCCACAGGCCATTTGCTTTCCAACAGATCTCTTTTGTTGGCAAACTCCAGCTGGTTTACCGGGATGGGACTGTTATTGATCATAAAACAATCCAGGTCGCCGTCCATATCGTAATCGAAAAAAGAAACCTGCGTGGTATAGGCGGAAATATCTAAACCATATTGGGCAGCAGCTTCCTTAAAGCCGAGGTGGTGATCATTAATGTATAATTTATTTTTCCGGTTGCCCGTTTGCATATGGCCAGAAGCACAAACATAAATATCCAGCCAGCCATCGCCATTTACGTCGGCAAACACCACACCGGTATTCCATTTATCATCTTCAATGATCCCTGCCTTTTTGGAAATATCCTCAAATTTTAAATTGCCTTTGTTGAGGTATAATTTATTGTTACCGGCATTGGAAGTTAAAAATACATCAGGAAGGCCGTCATTATTAATATCGCCTATGGCCACCCCGCCACCATTATAAAAATTACGAAATAAAAAACTATTTTCTTTTTTTCCATCGTTCACTTCATTAACGAAATTTATGCCGGAATCATCAACCAGTTCAAATAAAGCAGGCTCATGTTTTGGTTTACAGGAATTAAAAAATAACAAACAACAAACAACAATACATCTGGTACACAGGTTCATCATAAATGATTTACAGGAAGTAACAAAAAAAAGAAAGGTCAAATTAAATTTGACCTTTCCCAAAGTTAGAATATAATATGATTAAACATGTTTATTAATAGCCCGTATTTTGTACTAAGTTAGGGTTAGCTGCCAATGCCTGGCTGGGCACAGGGAATACTAAATACTTAGGATCATCTGCTGGTTTATATTGCCAGATCTTAAGGAACATTCCAAAACGGATGAGGTCAGTCCTTCTTACTTTTTCCCAGTATAGTTCCCTGCCTCTTTCTGCCAATAATGTTTTAGGATCTTCCACGTTTGCAGCATTAGCCAATACCAGTGGAGCAACCATTGGAGCTGCTTTTCTGGCAACCCTTAAAGTATTAACCAATGCTAAAGCGCCGGCAGCATCGGGTGCAGCAGCACGTAATTTAGCTTCAGCAACCATTAACACCACATCTGCATACCTGAAGATCACTTCATCATTACCTGCATTACCCTGATAGTACGCTGAACCGTTAGTAAAGTCAGGGCCATATTTTTCAACACGTATACCTGTAATTTCCAGGTTAGCGCCTGTTTCTTTCATATCAGCTGCGATAGCAGGATCAAATGCTAAATTATTAGCCGGTGTTTTCCTGTCTTTTAAAGGAGTACCTGCTTCATTATACTGCTGCCCGATCATAAATCCCGGCCTTTGTCCGGAAGCATTGGTTACACCGGGATAAAATCTTCCGCCGATTCTTGAATCAACTGCTGTATCTGCATAACGGCCACTTTTATCTGCACCAAAACCAGTAACACCCACCATTGGGGTTACCGCTCCAAAACTATTATAGAAATCACTGATGGTGGTAAATCCATTCCATCCCGCATTGGGGTTAGTGCTGGTTTCCATGTTATAATGCAGGGTCCTGCACCACTCACTGCGAACGTCACTAACATTTGAAGAAGATCCGGAGTTGTTGATGATGGTAAATATATTTTCAGTAGACGAGCTGTTTAACGCGTCAAAGTTTTTAAAATACTCACTCATATAAGTATACTTGCCGCTGGCGATGATACTGTTACCGATTGAGATCACCTGTTGCATATCTGCATCCGCAAAAGCCGGAGTTGCCCTGTTATTCCATGCGCCCCTGTTCAAATAAGCTTTCATCAATAGCGTATTGCCCGCATCTTTTGTAGCAACGCCCAGTCCACCGGTAGTAGGCAGGTTTGGAATAGCTGCAACTAATTCATCAATGATGAACTGTGATGCTGCAGCTCCTGATTTTACTGTTGGTGCATTCAATAAATTATCGCCTGGATTTCTTACAGGGTATTGACCGTAAAGGTCGAGTAGATAATATAAAGATATCGCTCTTAAAAATCTTGCCTGTGCAGCTTGTGAAGCAGATGGTGAAAATCCTAACACATTGGTTGCATCAAAATTCAGTTTGTTTAAAGAGTTGAATACATTTAATACATAAGCATGGTCAGCATTCCAGGTATGGTTATGCAATACACGCCATACACCATTATCATCCCAGTCGCCACCTCTCGTTGGTACTAATGCTTCATCAGAAACATTTTCTTCCAGACAGAACAACAGGTCCTGTGCTGTAAATGGGCCACCAAGGTCGGCATACGCGCCCTGTAATAATAATCCTACGCCGGCTGCGCCGAGGGCATTGGCAGTTTGACCGTTCGTCAACCTGCTGTTTAGATTCTCATCTAATTTAGTACAACTCACCATTGTAATTAACAGAAGAGAAAAGAATTTAATGTTTTTATACTTTCTCATAAAACTTTGATTTTATAAATTATAATGAAAATTTGAAACCAAATGATATCGCCCTGGCTGTTGGGTAAGGGATGTATTCAATTGACCTTGATGGATAACTATTATTGCTTTTATCGACATTAACTTCCGGATCAAATCCTGAGAATTTAGTGATGACAAAAAGATTACTTGCACTAACAAAAGCATTCAGGTTCTTTACATACTTTCCTGCATCACCAATATTATACGAGAAAGAAACGTTTCTAAGTTTAAAAAAGTTGCCTTTCTCCAAAAATCTTGTAGAAGCACCAACGGGGCTACTTGTTTTTTCTGCAGAATTGTACGCTTTTTTATCAATGTTCCTGCCATTGGAGATACCAGAGATGTTGGTAACACTGGTAGCAGTATTATTGTAGATCAGGAAGCCTGCAGCACCGCCGCAGTTCACCACGAAAGTAAGTTTCTTAAACCTTACCGTGGAGCTAAAACCGTAGTTGTCCTGTGGATTAGGGTTACCGGCAACACCAGGATTAGCACCGATGATCTGGTTGCCATTCGCATCAAACCCGCCAAATGCTTTCAGGTAATATTCATTAACCGGCTGATTGTTGGTAATCGTTTGACCTAAAGTACCTGATACACCCTGACCATTGATCTGGCCGGTTAGGATCTTAATGTCCTGTCCATTCTGGGTAAAATTCTTTAACAGGTTATTATTATGAGAATAGTTCACTCTAACATCCCAGGTAAGGTCAGCTTTTTCAATAACAGAAGCGCCTAAGCTTACTTCTATACCTTTGTTAATAAGATTGGCTGGAAGGTTAATAAAATACACTGAAGCAGGAGCCGGCTGGATGGCTGTACTCTGGTATAATATCTTGCTGGTATTTTTGTAATAATAATCTATGTTACCGTAGATCCTGCTATTCTTGCTGGTAAAATCTAACCCTATATTATAAGAGTTAGTTTGTTCCCACTGCAGGTCGGGGTTAGCAACATTGATCTGGCTAACCGTATTGTTTTGCGTAAATAAAAATTGCTCCTGTGCTGCTCCGGCAGGAAATTCCTGGTTACCGGTGATACCCCATGAAGCCCTCAATGCTAAATTAGATAAAGTACTGTTGTTCTTCATAAAGTCTTCATTGCTGATCGCCCATTTAAAACCTACTGCAGGGAAGTAACCGTATTTGTTATTGGCACCAAATTTACTGGAACCATCAGCCCTTACCGAAGCAGATAAATAATATTTATCAGAGTAGTTAAAACCAACCCTTCCGAAATAAGACTGCAACTCTGTAGTTGGGTCAGTATAAATTGAAGGAGCATTCTGTGTTCTGCCATCCTGCAACATCGAAGTATAAGGAATATTTATTTTAGTACCCTGGTCAAGGTTGGTATTAAATCCTGAAGCAGAAAAAGAGTTGTTGGAGAAATCAGATTTCCAGTATTCAAAACCCGCAACAGCTTCCAGACTCAGCATTTTAGTCAGCTCAGTTTTATAAGAAAGTGTATGGGTGAATGTTTGAGAAACCAGCTGCTGGGTAGAAACAGCGCCGAAACCCTGCCCTGATAAGCCGGCATAACCTTGTAAAAATCCGTAGATATTGGTATTTCTTTCTCCGGTACTGTTATTCAGTGCGTATAAAAATTTATATTCCAGGTTATCCATTAATTTATAAGCCGCGCTAATATTACCCAATACAGAATTCACTTTAGCCACATCGTTATACCCATCCAATAAAGCTAATGGGTTTCCGGATCCGTTTGTAGGGTAAACAAATAATCCATTCGCATCTTTAAAGGCAGTTGTAGGGTTCCATTGTAAAGCAGAGCTGATAATATTACCTTGTGAACCTGCAGTATTGGATACGGCGATAATATCTTCGGTGGTATGACCTGCAGTAAGATTAAATCCTAAAGAAAGTTTTTTATCCAGCATTTTATACTGGCCGCTAAAATTACCTACATATTTATCCAGTTGAGAATTTTTGAAAGCGCCATTAGATGACGACGCCAAGAATGAAGCCCTGAATTTACCGTTCTCATTACCACCGCTTAATGCCAGGTTGTAATTTTGAGAAAGTTTTTTATTCATCAGTTCTTTAAAAGGATCAGCGCTTGCACCTTTATCCTGGCCTGTTATTGCATACTTAGACAATGCAGTTCTAAATTCACCTGCATCCAATATTTCATATTTTTTCATTAACCCGGCGTTAAAGCTCCAGGCGGTTCCAAATTCCAGTTTGGAGGGGCCGGAACTTCCGGTTTTTGTTGTAATAACAATTACACCATTAGCGCCACGTGAACCATAAATGGCTGCTGAGGACGCATCCTTTAGCACATCAATACTTTGAATATCGTTAGGGTTTACAAATATCAATGGGTTGGCATCCGGGGTAGATCCGAAAACACCCGTTCCAAAATTTGGCCTTGCAGATCTTCCGTCCAGTGGAACACCATCTATAACAAATAAAGGATTGCCACCGGCCCTGATGGAGTTATTACCCCTGATCTTAACAGTGGTTGCAGCGCCAGGCTGACCAGATGTATTGGTAACTTCCAAACCAGCTACTTTGTTTTGAAGCAATTGGTCCGGTGCCGCAATAACACCCTGGTTAAAGTCTTTGGCCTGAACAGAAGCAATTGAACCGGTAACGTCTTTCCTGCGGGCAGTACCGTAACCTATCACTACTACTTCGTTAAGATTAGATACACTTGTAATTAAACTAACGTTAACGGTACTTCCAGTAACTCTCTCCTTTAAAGCGTTAAAACCAGTGCCAGTAAAAAGTAATACTGACCCATTAGCAACACCGTTTAAGGTGTAAACGCCCTGAGCGTTGGTAGAAGTTCCCTTGGTAGATCCTACAACTGTGACAGAAATCCCAGAAACAGGTTCTCCTTTTGAATCAGTTACTGTGCCGGTAACCGTTTGGGCTTTAGCAAAAGCTGTAAACCCGATTACTGCCAGCAGGAGCATAGCAGCTTTCCTCATAATAGCAAGAAGCATAATCGTTTGGTTTTTGGTATGAACAATGATTAATAGAAAAACGTAAATTCATTCATCCCTGAGAATACTTTATATAGAAAATATAACACAAAGCAATCAAAAAGGTTGAAAAAAAACTAAATTTCCGATTAAAGCTACATTTAATTATGTATCAATTACACACTAAATGCTTAAATTTGATGCAAACGTTTGCGGAATTGTTTGCGAAAACGGTTGCTGTGCAAATTTTTTTTCAAATACCTATTTTCTACCAATTGCAACGTTATGAATAATACTACTTTGAAAAAGATTTCGGAAATACTCGGACTTAGTATTTCCACTATCTCCAGGGCGCTCAAGGGCCATCCTGATATTTCTGATAAAACCAAACAGCGTGTAGTGGAGTTGGCAACTACTTTAGACTATGAACCTAATGCCAATGCCATTAATTTACGCACCAGCAACAGTAAATTGTTTGGCCTCATTGTTCCTTCTATCTCCAATTGGTTTTACAACGCCTTTATTGCAGCAGTAGAAGAAGACAGCCGGAGAAATGGTTATTCCTTAATGATCCTTCAATCAAGCGACGATCCCGCCATTGAGATCACCAACTTAAAACTATGCCGTCAAAACAGAATTACGGGGTTATTCGTTTGCATATCTCCCGACACCACTAACATAGAGCCTTTTTTAAAACTGAAGGAAATGGATATTCCAGTAATCTTTTTTGATAAGGTTCCCGAAAACAATAACTGTAATAAGGTTTGTGTTGCTGATTCGCTTTCAGCAACCATGGCGGCAACAGTCATTATAAATAAAAAGAAGAAAAAAGTGCTCGGACTGTTTGGCAATGCGCATCTTTTAATGACAAGGAAAAGATTGGCAGCGTTCAGCGAAACCATCAACGAAAAATTAACTAAAATAAAATTGATCACAGACCATGCCTCCAGTACCGCGGAGGCAGAAGCACTCATGCTAAAGCATTTGAAAGAAAAACCCGATACAGTTTTTTGTATGAGCGATGAAATCCTGGTTGGCGTAATGAAAGTAATACAGCGGAAAGGATTAGCCGTACCTGGCGATATCGGCGTAATAACCATCAGCAATGGTACAGCGCCCAAATTGTACCACCCAGAAATTACTTATATAGAAACCAGCGGGTATAAATTAGGGAAGCTGGCATTCTCGAGCATGATGGCCTGCCTTGGGGGAAGCACCTTTATACAGGAACTTACCGCAGAATGTTTATTGGTGGAGGGCGGTTCGCTGTAATTAATAATTGAAATTTATAAATTGTATAGTGCCTGCATTGCGTTAGTTTAATTCGTATATAACAGCTTCGTATGGCCGCAATTTTTCAGCTTGAGGATTTGATGAATAATTATGGAGCAGCAACTTCGCTCCGCTCAAATCAATTCCTGTATTCATTGTTACGTCCCCGCTTCTAAAGTTTAAAACGATCAGCATTTTTTTACCGCCGAGCTCCCGTGTATAAGCATACACGTCAGGATTATTTTTATCAAGCAGCTTGTATTTACCATAGATCAACACAGGGTTTTCCTTACGCAGTTTCGTTAATTTTCTGAAATAATTTAAACAACTACCCGCATCCTTTTCTTCTGTTGCTGCATTAATGCTGGTATAATTTTGATTTACTTTTAACCAGGGATTGCCGGTTGAAAATCCTGCATTAATGGTAGTATCCCACTGAAAAGGCGTACGCCCGTTATCACGGCAGCTGAACTTTATCTTTTCCATGAATTTTTTCATATCTCCCCCAATATTTTTCTGGTGCTGGTACTCGTTAAGGGTAGGCATGTCTTTATAATCTTCAATATGATCAAAACGGATATTAGTCATACCCAGTTCATCGCCATTATAATAATATGGCGTGCCACGCATCGTCATTAAAAAAGTAGACAACATTTTAGAGGAAACTTCCCTGAACGGAGCACTGTCATTGCCAAACCTGCTCACCAGCCTTGCCTGGTCGTGGTTGGCGAGATAAATAGATAACCAGCCTTTTTCGGCAAAGGCACTATCCCACTTAGAGAAAATTTCTTTGAGTTGTATAATACTGTATCCTTCCGGCCTGGCAAGGTCAACCGCATCAAATGCATAAGCCATATTCAATTCCTTCCTTTCGGCATCAACCAGGTTATGAGCATCGTCAAAATTATTGCCTGCACCTTCGGCAACACTCATCACATCATACTTGCTAAACACTTCCCTATTCATTTCTTTGATATACTCATGTATGGGCGCCACCATGCCATAATATTTTGTAAAATCTTTTTCATAGCCCACAGGAAAAACCGGGAAGCTGGTATCCTTCGCAACAAATTGAAAAGCATCCATCCTGAAACCATCGATACCCTTATTCAACCAGAACTTCATGATGTCGTATACTTCATTACGCAGTTTTGGATTTTCCCAGTTAAGATCGGGTTGCTTGCGGGAAAAATAATGCAGGTAGTATGCATTGGTCACGGTATCATATTTCCAGGCATCGTGATTGATATCAAATAAACTATACCTGGGCGGTGGCGTCCCCCTTTCCTTATTCCACCAATGATAATAATCACGGTAAGGGCTTGCTCTTGAACTACGGCTTTGTTTAAACCATTCATGTTCATCGCTGCTATGGTTCACTACAAGGTCCATCACCAGTTTAATACCACGGTCATGCATACCTTTTAACAACTCATCAAAATCTGCCATCGTACCAAAATCTTTCATGATATTCCTGTAGTCACTGATATCATATCCATTATCATCATTGGGAGAAGAATAAATGGGATTGAGCCATATCGCATCAACACCGAGGCTCTTAATATAATCCAGTTTTGAAATAATGCCCTTCAGGTCTCCTATCCCATCGCCATCGCTGTCTTTAAAACTTCGGGGATAGACCTGGTATACCACGGCTTCTTTCCACCATTTACGATCTTCAGTTTCAGCTTTATTTTCTTTTTTATTGCTGTCTCCCGGGTTGCAGGAGAGTAGTAAACTTGTAACCGGAAGTAAAAAGATTACTATGATGAAAACTATTTTTTTCATAGACTTTGACCGTTAATTACTGAAAAATGACACTGTAATTTATCTATTGTACACGGATAAAAAAAGTGTTGCCCCCCCAGGTTCCAGAATTCCTTTGTAAAAACGGCTGATGTGTATTATTTTTACGCCTCATAAAATAATACACATGAGCATACAATGGACCGGCGTTTTTCCAGCACTAACAACTAAGTTTACTAAAGACGATACATTAGACCTCCCCTTGTTCAAAAAAAATCTTGACGCACAACTTGCTGCAGGCGTTAACGGCATCATTTTAGGCGGTACATTGGGAGAAGCCAGTGTGTTAAGTACTGATGAAAAAGAAACCCTTGTAAAATTTGCCGTTGAAAAAGTTGCGGGAAAGGTTCCAGTAATATTAAATATTGCTGAAGGCGCTACAAAGGATGCTTTGCAGCAGGCCGAATATGCAAAGGCCTGGGGCGCAAAAGGTATAATGGCACTGCCCCCTATGCGTTATAAAACAGATCACCGGGAAACGGTTACCTATTTTAGAACCATTGCTGATTCCACCGACCTGCCCATAATGATCTATAATAATCCCGTAGATTATAAAACTGCTATAACACTGGATATGTTCGCCGATCTGGCAGTGTGCAAAAATATACAGGCCGTAAAAGAAAGCACCCGCGATGTAACCAACGTAACGAGAATGATTAACCGCTTTGGGGATCGTTTCAAAATTTTATGTGGGGTGGATACATTGGCTATGGAAGAACTTTGCCTTGGTGCCGATGGTTGGGTTGCAGGTTTGGTTTGCGCCTTCCCGGCGGAAACAGTTACTATTTTTAATTTGGTTAAAGACGGAAAGATCGCTGAAGCAACAAAGATATACCGTTGGTTCATGCCCTTACTGGAACTCGATATTCATGCCAAACTGGTACAATACATAAAACTGGCGGAAACCCAGGCGGGCATTGGTTCTGAAGCGGTACGGGCGCCCAGGTTAACATTGGTGGGAGAAGAAAGAGAAACAGTACTTAAGATAATTAACGATGGTATTGCAACAAGGCCTGCTTTATAATCCAGGTGCTGTTAAGCAGCTTCGCTGCGAACATTTACCTGCTGTTTGATCATCCTTGCTTTTTGTTGCATCAACCAAAGCGTAACAAAAAAAGATAGTGCAAAATATTCAAGTAATGCATAGCTGATCGCTGCAGAAAAATGATTGCTGCCGAACCAGTCACCCATTAAAAAAATAAGGGAAATGCCAAATATACTTTTTACCAGGTCCCAAACAGGCGCATATTTGTTGCCGTCCATTAATTCGGCGAATGCATACACATATACAAAAATGAACAGGCCGTAGATAAAGATCAGCGGTGTGCCAATACTGGCAATATTTCCAAAAAGATAACTTACCATTAATAACAATACCAGCAATTGTATCCATACCCAAACCAATAAAGGTTTTGTTTCAACCGAATCGTATTTCCTGAAATTATAAATGTCCTCAATTTTATAAACAGGATATTTTTCTTCTACGTCGGCAGGCCTCCATCCCGTTGGCATGAACCAGATGCGGAATTTATCTTTAATACTTTTTGTACGCCATGCATCTTTGATGAGCAAACTGATGTGTAGAAAATTTATTTTTATCGGGTTCCAGGTTTGTGCAGGCCTTGTAATACCATATACTGGTGGAACTTCTTTTAGTTCTTCCTGGAAAGTGCCGAAAAGCCTGTCCCAGATAATAAAGATCTGCCCAAGGTTCTTATCAATATATTCTTTGTTGATGGCGTGGTGTACCCTGTGATGGGAAGGAGTAACAATGATCTTTTCCAAAAATCCCATTTTACCGATATGCCTGGTATGGTACCAGAACTGTGCAAACAAATGTAGTGGTGCGAGTACCTCAATCACTTCTTTTGGAACGCCCAGGATTGCGGCAGGTAATAAAAGGATCACGAACAGTTTAACAAACACGGAAATACTCTGCCTCAATGCGCAGCCTAAATTAAATTCTTCGCTGCTGTGGTGCACTAAATGACTGTTCCAGAAAAAATTTACTTTATGGTCTATCAGGTGAACGACGTAACCTGCAAAATCAAGCACAATAAATGAGATCACGTAAGTAACCCAGGTGGCTTTGATACTTGTAATAGCAAAATGCTTCAACAGGGTTTGATAAGATATAATAGCAAAGCCGAGACCAAGCACATCTTTGGTAACATTGGTAACGCCCGAACTTAAACTGGACACCAGGTCTAAATTGCGCACTGTATCGTAACCTCTGCGCCAGCCATACCACTTCTCAAATAAAACCAGTAACAGGAACGCCGGCATGGCAATCAATAAAATCTTTCCGTATTGCTCCATTGTTTATAAATCTTTTTCGTAACTATACAAAGTTAAACGGCTAACCTTCAATAATAGTATGCTTAACAGCTCAAATCAGTGCGTGAAAACGACAATTTATGAAAAATATTTTAATCATCGGGGTTCTGTTTAGCACAGTTGCTTTTGGCCAAACTCCGGGCCAGCCTTCAACCGGCCAAACCTGGCAACTGGGCAAATTTGTAAAACCGCCGGAAAATCCCATCATGCAGGCAGACGCTACTTACCTGTTCAACTGCCCCATAAAAAAAGAGTTGGTTCAATGGCAAAAAGCCGATGTTTTTAATCCTGCTGCCATTGCGAGGAACAATAAAGTATATGTTTTGTTCAGAGCCGAAGATGTGCCCGGCGTGGGTATTGGTATGCGCACTTCCAGGATCGGGCTTGCGGTAAGTGATGATGGTATTCATTTTAAAAAAAATACACAGCCGGTATTATATCCCGACAGCAGCGTCTTTATCAAATATGATTACCCAGGTGGTTGTGAAGATCCAAGGATAGTAGAGACTGAAAAAGGAACTTACGTATTGCTATACACGAGCTGGAACCGTGACGTGGCGAGATTAAGCGTGGCAACCTCTTCGGACCTCTTACATTGGAAAAAACAGGGGCCTGCATTTTTAAAAGCCTATGACGGCAGGTTTTTAAACACCTGGAGTAAATCTGGGTCCGTAGTTACGCAGTTAAAGAACGGGAAATTTATTGCGGCGAAAATAAATGGCAGGTATTGGATGTATTGGGGAGAAGGCCCTGTTTACCTGGCCACTTCCACCAACCTGGTTAACTGGACACCACTAACCGATAAACAGCAGGAATTAATACCGATCCTTACTGCCCGTAAAAAAATGTTCGACAGCCAAATCGTAGAACCAGGCCCACCGGCGATAGTAACCAGCAAAGGAATCGTTTTATTGTACAATGGTAAAAATGCCGAGAACGAAGATGCGGATCCGGCATTACCCAAAGGAATTTACTGTGGCGGCCAGGCATTATTTGATGCCAGGCATCCTGAAAAATTATTGGATCGCTGTAACACTTATTTCATTAAGCCAGATCTGCCCCATGAAATAAACGGCCAATATAAATCAGGCACCACTTTCATTGAAGGGCTGGTGTATTTTAAGCACCAATATTTTTTATATTATGGCACGGCTGATAGTATGGTGGGTGTTGCAGTAAAAAAATAAATACGTTCCTGACTGCTCAACTTCTGCTCCTCACGGGTTATTACTACTCTTGGAGCGTTATTTTATACACTGTAAAAAATAACGGCTACAAAAAACCCTCCAAGAGTTTACAGGAACTATTTAAAATTTATAATTATAAAATATTAGGATGCAACTCCTGGAGGGTTATTAAAGACTTATACTATAGAGCAGGTATCAAAAACGCTCAAAGAGTTCATATTATGCAGCCCGGGAATTTTTACCATTTATATAACCACGCCAACGGAAATGAAAATCTTTTTATTGACCAGAGAAATTATGATTTCTTTTTACACCTGCTGATGAAACATGTTTTTGCAACCTCTAAAATTTTCGCCTACGCCTTAATGCCAAACCATTTTCATATCCTGGTACAGCTTAAACCAGAAGAGGAATTAAAGGTTCAATTTGAGTCACAAATAAAGGCTAAAAAAATATTTAACGGTAATGAAAGTGGCGAGCTCTCCGTGCAGGATTTTATAATTAAAAAAGGGAACAAGCCGTATTCAAATTTTTTAAATAGTTATACGCAATCTTTCAATAAGGTATATCACCGAAAAGGAAGTCTATTTATGCAGAATATGAAGCAAAAAGAAATTACCACTGCGAATTCATTTTGTAAAGTAGTACACTATCTTCATGCAAATCCTGTACACCACAGGTTTGTTAAGTCCCTAGCCGCCTGGCCACATACCTCTTACAAAATATTTTTGAGTAACCTGCCAACAAGGCTTGAAAGAAACTATGTATTGGATATCTTTGGAGGGCTGGAACAATTTATCAAATATCACGAACAACCAATTGATCCCGAATATGAATTTTTAGCATAGTTAATAAACTACCGGAGGGTTATCAAAACTGCGGCAAATTCCTGGAGCGTTAAAAAAAACTTTGCAGGGGTTAGATAAAATTATAAAGTAAAAAGAGATTAAAACTTGAAACAAACATTCCATTGCATTGATGCCCATACCTGCGGTAACCCGGTTCGCCTGGTAAAAGAAGGCGGCCCTGTATTGCGGGGTAGTAACATGAGCGAAAAACGCCAGCATTTTTTAAATGAATTCGACTGGATAAGAAAAGGATTAATGTACGAGCCCCGTGGCCACGATATGATGAGCGGGAGCATTTTATATCCACCGCATGACCCACAGCATGATGTGGCCGTATTGTTTATCGAAACCAGTGGCTGCCTGCCCATGTGCGGACACGGCACCATCGGTACCATTACCATTGCCATTGAAGCGGGTTTGATACAACCCAAACAAAAGGGTATTGTAAGAATGGAAGCGCCTGCGGGACTGGTAAACATTTCCTACCAGGAAGAACATGGAAAGGTGCAATCTGTTCGGCTGACTAACGTCCCCTCCTATTTAGCAGCAACGGAACTTACTGTTGACTGTCCTGACTTAGGTGAGTTAGTTATTGACGTGAGTTACGGTGGAAATTTTTATGCCATAGTTGATGTGCAGGAAAATTTTAATGGCCTGGAACATTATCCGGCAGATAAACTGATCAGCTGGGCAAGAACATTACGAAAGAACATCAATGCGAAATTTAAATTTGTACATCCTGAGGATGAAACAATAAAAGGCTGCAGCCATATTTTATGGACAGGTGCAGTACTGGATAAAACATCCACTGCACGAAATGCCGTTTTTTATGGTGATAAAGCCATCGACCGCAGCCCCTGCGGCACGGGCACATCGGCCCGAATGGCACAATGGTATGCCAAAGGTAAATTAAAAGCTGGAGAAGAATTTATTCATGAAAGTATCATTGGCAGTAAATTCATTGGGAGGATTGAAGAAGAATTGACCCTTGCGGGAAAAGCGGCTATCCGGCCCAGTATTGAAGGCTGGGCAAAAATCTATGGACAGAATATAATTACTATTGATACAGACGATGATCCTTATGCGTTGGGATTCCAGGTGCTGTAGTTTTTATTAAACGCAGAGAAAAAGGAGTAGCAGAGATTACGCTGAGTTCGCTGCGAAAAAACCCATTATCTCTTTTTCTCTGCGTTAAAATGTAGATTGAAATAATTTAATGTTGAATGAAATCTTTAAAAAGACATTTTGTTTTTATTGTGTTATTCCTGTTTTCAATTTCAGGTGCTGCACAATACAAATACGCATTTCAAAATCCTTCTTTATCTATTGATAAAAGAGTGGATGATCTCATCAAGCGATTAACCACAGACGAAAAAATAAACCTGCTGTTATACAATTCCCCTGGTGTAGAAAGACTAAATATTCCTGAATACAACTGGTGGAATGAGGCATTACACGGCGTGGCAAGGGCAGGCAGGGCAACGGTTTTTCCGCAGGCTATTGGCATGGCCGCAACATTTAATGATGCTTTAATTTATAAAGTCGCTAATGCCATCAGTGATGAAGCAAGGGCAAAATTTAATGCCGCGGTAAAAAACAATAACCGGGCGCAATATTTAGGGTTGACCTTTTGGAGCCCCAACATCAATATCTTTCGCGACCCCCGCTGGGGCCGTGGACATGAAACCTATGGAGAAGATCCTTACCTCACCGGTAAAATGGGTACTGCTTTTGTAAAAGGCATGCAGGGCAATGATCCCAATTATTATAAAACCGTGGCTTGTGCCAAACATTTTGTGGTACACAGCGGGCCCGAACCTTTGCGCCACCAATTCAATGCAATAGTTAGTGACAACGATCTCAGGAATACCTACCTCCCCGCATTTAAAACATTAGTAACAGAAGCAAAAGTCGGTGGCGTGATGTGTGCCTATAACCGGACAGATAGTTTACCCTGCTGTACCAGTAAATTCTTATTACAGGATATTTTACGCGATGAATGGCATTTTAAAGGTTACGTTGTAACCGATTGCTGGGCATTGGATGATATTTTCCGTTACCATAAATTTTTAAAGACCGGTGAGGAAGCCGCAGCGCTTGCCATTAAAGCCAATGTAAATGTGGAATGCGGTAATACCTTAAAAGAATTAAAGGGCGCATTAAATAAGCAGCTCGTTACACAAAAGGAAATTGATGCTTCTTTAAAAATAAATTTGACGACGCTATTTAAATTGGGGTTACTGGATGCAGCGAATAAAAATCCCTTTAATAAAATTAATGAAAGCGTTGTAGATAATGACGCTCATCGTCTTCTGGCACGGCAAACTGCGGTACAATCAATGGTATTGCTCAGTAATAAAAATAATGTGCTGCCACTTAAAAAAAATATCAACCATATTATGGTCACTGGCCCCAATGCAAATGTGAGCAATGTGTTGATGGCAAACTACAATGGCAACTCATCTAAAATTGTAAATTTTGTAGAAGGTATCACCGGTGCCGTGAGTGCTTCCACAATCATCTCTTATAACCAGGGCTGTAATTTAACGGATACCAGCATGAAGGATATTTACTGGCAATTGAATGACGCTGATGCAATAATTGCAGTAATGGGATTGTCACCATTATTAGAAGGAGAGAACGGCGACGCCTATCTATCCGAAGCCGGTGGTGATAAAAAAGATATTGAATTTCCCTATGCACAATTAAAATATTTACGCAAGCTGAGAGAAAAAACAAACAAGCCCCTCATCGTTATTGTTACCACAGGTTCCGCCATTGCATTGGGTGAAGTGGAAAAAATTGCCGATGCTGTGTTGGTGGCCTGGTATCCCGGTGAAGAAGGCGGTAACGCTGCTGCTGATATCATTTTTGGTAATACCAATCCTTCCGGCAGATTACCCGTTACATTTTACCAATCCACTTCCGACTTACCTGCATTCGATAATTATTCAATGAAAGAAAGAACGTACAGGTATTTTACGGGAAAGCCGCTGCATGCTTTTGGTTATGGTTTAAGCTATACTCATTTTAATTATTCCAACCTGGTAATAGCCGGAACGAAAAATAATTTTACCTGCAGTGTTCAAATTACCAACAGCGGTAGTTTTGACGGTGATGAAGTGGCACAGTTGTATATAAGAAGAATAAATAAACAGGAGGGTGAACCAACAAGCGCATTAAAGGGCTTTAGAAGGGTAGATATACTAAAAGGAAGTTCAAAAAATATTACTTTCCTGGTAACAAAAAAAGAATTGGAATACTGGGACGGCCAAAAACAGGCCTATATTGTTTATCCCGGCGACTATGAAATAATGATCGGAACTTCATCGGCCGATATTAAACTAACGCATAAATTGCATATAAATTAAAATTGCCGCCATGAAAAAATTGATCCAGTTGATTGTATTGATGCAAGTGCCATTAATAATGATTGCTCAAACATCTGCGGAAAAAATTGAATTTATAAATTTTTCCAAAGTAAATATCACTGATAATTTCTGGAAACCCAAGATCGATAAAGTAGCTGTAGTAACGATACCAGTTTGTATCGATCAAACAGAAGTGAAAACAGCCCGCATAAGAAACTTTGAAAAAGTGGCCCGCAAAAAAGGCGAAAAACACGAAGGCATTTTTTATGATGATAGTGATGTGTACAAAGCCCTGGAAGCAATAGCGTATTCTTTAAAAACACATCCCAATAAAACACTGGAAGCAAAAGCTGATGAATGGATCGATAAGATCGCTGCGGCACAACAGCCCGATGGTTACCTCAATACGATGTATACTTTGAATGAACCGCAAAATCGTTATACTGATATGAGCATGCATGAAGATTACAACTGCGGCCATATGATAGAAGCGGCAGTAGCTTATTATAATGTAACCGGTAAAAGAAAATTTTTAAACGTTGCAATCAAATGGGCCAATCATTTTAATGGACTATTTGGCCCGGGTAAAAGAGATTGGGTAACCGGGCACCAGGAACTGGAACTGGCCCTGGTAAAATTATTTAAAGTAACTAACGACAGTGCCTACATTAAATTATCGGACTGGTTGTTGAGCGAGCGGGGACATCAGTTAGCCAAAGGGTATACCTGGACGGACTGGAAAGATACCGCCTATGCCCAGGATGTGGTTCCTGTTAAAGAACAGAAAGAAATTACCGGTCATGCAGTGCGTGCGATGTACATGTACACCGGTGCTGCAGACGTAGCTGAAATTACCGGTGATGCAGGCTATATGAATGCAATGAAAACAGTTTGGGAAGATGTGGTGTTCAGGAATATGTATATCACCGGCGGTATCGGCAGCAGCGGGGGCAATGAAGGATTCAGCAATGATTATGACCTGCCTAACGAGAACGCA
This sequence comes from Chitinophagales bacterium, assembly GCA_038205215.1. Taxonomy (GTDB): domain Bacteria; phylum Bacteroidota; class Bacteroidia; order Chitinophagales; family Chitinophagaceae; genus Ferruginibacter. Next base: position 40,117 of record JBBRCB010000024.1, read on the forward strand.
TATTGTGAAACCTGTGCCAGTGTAGGCATGGTGTTCTGGAACCAACGCATGAATGCGCTCACCGGTGAAAGCAGGTACATGGATGTGCTGGAAAAAAGTTTATATAATGGCGCACTCGATGGTTTATCATTGGATGGTGACCGCTTTTTTTATGGCAACCCGCTTGCTTCTAACGGCAGGCATAGCCGAAGAGAATGGTTTGGCACTGCCTGCTGCCCGGCGAATATTGCCCGGCTGATCGCTTCACTGGGTAACTATATCTATGCACAAACTGATAAAGGCATTTGGGTCAATTTATTTGTAGGCAGTAATGTGTCCATCGGTCTTCCGAAAGGAACTGTGGGCTTAACCATGCAAACCGGTTACCCGCTCGATGGCAATGTAAAAATAAATATGAGCCTCACTAAAAAAATGAAGTACGCCATGCATATCCGTATCCCTGGTTTTGTAAACGGCATAGCTGCGCCCGGCGGTTTATATAATTTTTCAGACAATACCGCTTCCACATTGATTATAAAAATAAATGGAATGGCTGTTAACTATACCAACGAAAAAGGCTATGCGGTTATAGAAAGAGAATGGAAAAATAATGACGCCGTTGAGATGACTATCCCCCTGGAAATTAAAAAGGTCATGGCGAGAAGCGAATTAAAACAGGATAACGACCGCATGGCTATACAACGTGGGCCCTTGGTATATTGTTTTGAAGGCGCGGATAACAAAGACAAAGCATGGAATATGATCATGCCCCTGAATGCCGTTTTTACTGCTGAAAATTTTAAAGTGAAAGATGAAAATGTAATCGCATTAATTAGTAATTTGCCCGTTGTAAATATTACTGCAGAGGGCAATTCAGTTACAACCGTAACACAGCAGGTAAAAGCAATCCCCTATTATACCTGGTGTAACCGTGGTAGTAACCCTATGCAGGTTTGGTTGCCCACAAAAATTAAAGACGTAAAAATTAATAATTAACTATGAGTGATATAGCTGTGATCGGTGGTGGTGTTATAGGTTTATCCAGTGCTTACTATTTAAATAAAGCCGGGCATAACGTTACGGTAATTGAAAGAGGCGATATTACAGATGGTTGCTCATTTGGCAATATGGGTTATATTTCTCCCAGCCATTTTGTACCGCTGGCAAGCCCCGGCATTATTTCGCAGGGATTGAAATGGATGCTCAGCCCCACTTCTCCTTTTTATATCAAGCCAAGGTTAAACCTTGATCTTATGCAATGGGGCTACCATTTCTGGAAGAGCAGTAATGCCGCAACGGTAGCAAAAAATTCCCCGCACTTAAATGATTTGCTACAGTTAAGCCGCAAATTAGTGGATGAGCTGCGCAATGATATCGGCGACAACTTCGATATGGAAACTATCGGCTGCCTGATGATGTGTAAACAGCAAAAAACATTAGACCATGAATTTCATATGGCCGATGACGCAGCAGCTTTTGGGCTGAAAGTAGAACGGCTGCTGAAAGAACAGGTGCAACAGCTGGAACCTAATGTAGAAGTGAATGTTGCAGGAGCGGTATTGTTTAAGGATGATTGTCATTTTAATCCGGGTAAGATGATGGTATCCTTAAAAAATTATCTTTTAAACAAGGGTGTGAAGCTTGAGCTTCACAGTACAGTAACCGGTTTTGAGAAAACGGGCAAAAAGATCAGCGCAGTAATTACTGATAAAGGAAAATTTACTGCTGATGCAATGGTATTGGCAACAGGCAGCTGGTTGCCTGTTGTTGCAAAAATGATGGGGATAAAATTATTACTACAACCGGGTAAGGGGTACAGTTATACTTATCCCTTTGTTGAAAAAAATATCAAGTATCCCGCTATACTGGTGGACGGCAGGTGTGCGATCACACCGTGGGGAAATCAATTAAGGATCGGTGGCACCATGGAATTGAGCGGTATCAATAATAAAGTATTGGTAAAACGAATGCAGGGCATCTATGATTCCGCATTGGATTTTTATCCAGGTTTAAAAATAGATTTTCCACCCGCAGATAAAATATGGAATGGCTTAAGGCCTGTAACACCCGATGGCTTACCCTATATTGGCAAACATTCGTTATATGATAATGTAGTGATCGCAGGCGGCCATGCCATGCTGGGTATTTCCGAAGCAACGGGCACAGGTAAATTAGTAACAGAGATTATACAGAATAAAACAACTTCATTTAATACCAGTGCGTTTAAGGTAGAACGTTTTTAAACAGACCTATAAGGTTTTAAAAACCTTATAGGTCTTAGATTACGCCAACCCCGTTTCACTATGCATCTCGGGTATATCTACATCAAAACCTTTTTTTATTAACCGGTCTTTAAAATCCTGCTGCACGTTATAATCTCCATGTACTAAAAATAAACGCTTCACCTGTTTGGGATCCTGGCAGGCGATGAACTGGCAAAGGTCATTATAATCACCGTGTGCACTCATGCTTCTTATACTGCCGATCTCTGCATTGATCTCGTGGGCAACACCAAAAATATTCACTTCTTTCCTGCCCGGCTGCTGCAATTTAGCACCCAATGAATTGGGTTCGCAATAACCCGTCATTAAAATGGTATTGCGGCTGCTTTCAATATTATTACTGATATGATGTTTCACTCTTCCTGCATCGGCCATACCACTTGCTGAAATGATCACGCAGGGGCCATTCCTGAAATTGAGCATCTTTGATTCATCAACAGACTCGATAAATTTCAATCCTTTAAAACCAAAAGGATCATCGTCATTCTGCAATACTTTCTGAATAGTGCTGTTAAAATACTGCGGGTAATGTTTTACAATTTGTGTAGCCTTAACACTCAAAGGGCTGTCAACAAAATAAGGCAGGTCAGGTAACTTTCCTTCTATTTCCAGTTGATTCAATGCATATAAAATTTCCTGCGTTCTACCTACGCTGAATGCCGCCATGATCAGTTTACCTTTCTTCTGGATGCAGGCTTTTTCTATCCATGCCAGTATCTGGTCGGGTGTTGTGCTGGCATTATCATGTAAACTATTACCATAGGTGGATTCCAGTAAAATATAATCCGCCTGTGGGAATTCGGCCGGCGGCCGTAAGATCACATCACGGTACCTGCCCACATCCCCGCTGAAGGTTAACCTGGTAACTTTCCCGTCTTCTTTTATTTTTAAATGCACGGCGGCACTGCCGATGATATGCCCCGCGTCAGTATACATCACGTCGATATTTTCATCAATAGTAAACCAGCTGCCATACTCCACCGTCACAAAATGATCCACGGCAACCAATGCCTGGTCTGTAGTATACAAAGGTTTTAAATAGGGTAAGCCTTCCTGTGCCCTTCTTTTATTTTCATACTTCACATCATTTTCCTGGATGCCGGCAGAGTCCTCCATCAATGCGGCCGACAATTCCTTTGTGGCAGGCGTACTATAAATTTTTCCATTAAACCCATCGGCAACCAGTTTAGGAATTAAGCCGCAATGATCTACGTGCGCATGCGACAAAATAAGTGCAGTTACTTCGGCAGGATTAAAACCAAACTGCCGGTTCATCGCATCAGTATCTTTACCGAGGCCCTGGAACATGCCACAGTCCAGCAAATATTTTTTCCCGTTTTTTAAACTGAGTAAGTGTTTGGAACCGGTAACGGTTCTTGCAGCACCATGGAAAGCTATTTTCATCGTTTTGTTTTTATTTTTTATAAGCCCACCCGAAGTGCTTAGCTCAGCTTCATTGGCGTCGCACTCTTGTGCACTACTTCTTTATTGAGCATTAATTGTGCCTGATGAAGATACAAAGTATCATTTAGATTAACCCACATAAATACTTCGTTAACCAAAAACTTACATCTTTGTTCCGTAGGAATATCCCGTATATAGAAAAACAGGATGTTTATTGCGTTTGAGAGGAACGTTTGCTGTGAAGAAAAAAACAAGGTATTTTTTCCCGTTCCGCATGAACGGGTAGATCAATTTTTTTATATTGTAAAAAAAATCACGTGCCCAACACCTATATCCAGTTTGTATTTGTCGTAAAATACCGCAAAGCAATGATACAACCCGAATGGAAAGAAAAATTACATCGATACATTACCGGTATCTTTCAACTCAACCACCACAAGATGTTGCAGGTAAACAGCATGCCTGATCATATCCATATTTTCATTGGCATGCGGCCACATCAGTATGTCTCCGCGCTGACTCCAAATGTACAAACAGAAAGCAGTAAATGCCCGCCTGACCAGAACGGGCAGGGATAAAAGAAAATAATTTTTGTACAGCACCGTTTGCATGGCAGGAAGGTCATGGTGCTTTTCCTTATTCTAAAAGCCACGTGGATAGGGTGATCCGGTACCTACAAAACCTGGAAATTCACCACAGGAAAAAAAACTTCCTGGAAGAATACCGAAGACTATTAAAAGCATTTGAAATAGATTACGAAGAACAATATATTTTTAAAGAGCCTGAATGAGCACGAAGCGTACCTATGGCAAGCGATACAAACCGTACTATCAAAATTTCTACCCATGAAGTGTCCTCCGGAAAAAATTACTGCAAAAAAGTAAATCTAACAGTTACTGATTTGTCATTTTATTTGCGCTAATCATAAGGCTAATTATAAAAACACGTTAAGTTAGAAAACCTTATCGTATTTTCTATTCCTTTTATGAAGATGCCAGCCATGCCATCATCCCCATCCCCACTTCTATTGCTCCCTCATCAATATTAAACGTTGGCGTATGTACGCCGCTGCTGATCCCTTTTTCTTTATTGCCTGCGCCCAACCTGAAAAAACAAGCGGGCATCTGCTGCGAATAATAAGCGAAATCTTCCGCCCCCATCCTTAATTCTGTTTCCGTTACATTGGAAGCACCCATATAATCTTCTGCTTTTTTCCTGGAAGCGGTATTCAATACTTCATCATTCAAAACAAATGGATAACCTACGTCAACTAATATATCCACTTCGGCGCCCATGGCGCTTACGAGTTCACGTGTTTGCTTTTTTATAAGTTCATGTGCTTTAAAACGCCATTCTTCATTCATCGCACGGAAAGTACCCATTAATTTCACTTCGCTCGGAATTACGTTGGTGGTATTGCCGCCATTAAAAGCAGTAATAGATAATACCGAAGGATTAAAAGGATTATTGTTCCTGCTCACCACCTGTTGTAAGCTAACGATCAAATGGGCTGCAATTAAAATAGTATCCGCGGTTAAATGCGGTGATGCCGCATGGCCTCCTTTTGCTTTGATTGTAATATAGATCTCGTCGGCACTCGCCATGATCATACCACCCCTGAAACTTAACTGCCCTACTTCCATACCGGGATGTACATGTAAAGCGAATATTTTTTCCGGCTTCGGATTGTCCAATACACCGTCTTTGATCATCAGGCTGGCCCCACCGGGATTTTTTTCTTCACCCGGCTGAAAGATCAATTTTACTGTTCCCTCCCATTCTTCTTTTAATTCAGTTAAAATTTTTGCGGCGCCCAGCAAACAGGTGGTATGCACATCATGGCCGCAGGCATGCATCACGCCTTCGTGTAAAGATTTATAGGGAATATCATTCGCTTCTACAATAGGTAATGCATCCATGTCGGCACGCAGGGCAATTATTTTTTTACCCGGGTTCTTCCCCTGTATCAAACCAACCACACCCGTGGTTGCCTTAACTTCAAAAGGAATATTCCAGCCCTGCAATTGCTGCTGCACAAATTTTGACGTCTCAAATTCTTTATAACTCAGCTCGGGGTTTGCGTGCAGGTGATGGCGTATGTTTATAAATTCATCACTGTACAATTTTGCCAGTTCCTGTATTTTTTCTTTCAGCATAAAAGCGTATCAGTTTAAAATTATTTTAAAAGTCGGGCAATTTTTTTACTAAAAATAACTTTAGCCACGAAGGCTCTAAGACATTAAAGAAAAAGCTTTGCTTTTTTAACCTGCCTGCCCGCAGGCAGGTTCGTGACTTTGTGTATTAGTGGCAACCATTTTTCACTGCGAAGCGGTTAAAATAATTCTTATCGTCATTATTGAATCTTAAAATCTTTCCTTTTTATTTTTAAAACAAATGGAGTTTCAAAAAACGAAACTCCATTCAAATTACATCATTAATTTAATTTAGTCGTCGTTGATGTCTTTATTCCTGTCCACCTTCACTTCAACGATTTCGGACACCAGGTAAATGTTGTTGCTAACGATTTTATATGCCGTTACCAGTTTCCTGTATTTCTCCGCGTCTTCCTTCTCTATAAAATTACCAAACTTTAATTTTATAAAAGGTGCCTGGAAAGTCATATATACTTTTTCTTCGGGGAAGCGTTGCAGCAACGCCGCCCTTACTTTCATTGCATACACCCTGTCGTTGCTGTTCACCACCAATAAACGGTAACCATTTGCCGCCCTGGTGCCTAAACCAACAGTGGCTTTATTGAAATCCGCTTCCTGTTTAGCCAGGATATCCAGCCTGGGATCTTTAGTTACGATAACTTTTCCAGTAATTGTGGAGTCAGTTGTCTGTGCCTTAGTAACGGCAATAACAATGAAACTACAAAACAATATTATACCTTTTCGCATTTGTATTTATTATTTAGGCCTGTTAAATCAATCTATAGTTTCTATATCAATAATTGTCGCCTGTTCCTCAATACCGATATTAAATATCCTTTTAAAACTTGATTTTAGCAGGATACTTTTTTTAAAATCAATATGCTGTACTACTTTTTCTGAATATTCCAATTTACCTTGTTCAAAGTTAGCAGTAAGTTGTTTACCGGTTTGGATTGCCAATTGTTTAAAGTAGGCTACAACCTGACTCTTTAAAACTTCATTGTCAACAGTTTTATTCATTTCAATCACACAAATTGATTTTTTATTGTCAATGCTGCTTAATTCAATTTTTTGAACCCCATTATGTGGTTGCCCTCCAAACAGGTTAGTCATTTTTCCTTTCTTGTTTTGAACTATACCGAGCCTGTATTCATATCCGAATAAAAAATGATAGCTATTTATTTCTTTTAGCGTTACAGTTTCCAATCCTAATTGCGAACCAATGATTTGTTTAGCGGCCACATATTGCAGATTCATATCAGGATCCGATACGCTGCGGGATATTAAATTATCAATGCTCCTGTTAGTCACAACTCTTATTTCATCGGCATTTATTAATTCCTGGAATTTTCCTGTAATACTAAACTTACATGCTAATTTAGTATTTAATATCCCTGCCAAAATATAATTCTCAATATTATCCTCCCCTTCAGCCAGCGTACATTTCTTATACTCCCATTCAACAATGAAACCCGATGAATCGGCTTCTTTAACAAAAAAAGAGGCGTCGAAAGCTGATACATACTGAGCTGTTTTTCCTGCTCTCCTGCGGTTTGTAGCAGCAGTAAATTTGACATTATGTAATTCTCCCTTTTTCCATTGGGGAATTAGAAATACTGTTGTATCTGTACTAATTTCATCCTGGCCGAATACAGAAATCACTTGAAAAAAAGTCAATAGAAATAGATATATCTTAATCTTCATACCAGTACCCTTCATAAATTTTACAAAAACTGTTCCATCAATTTATTCGCCGGATTCTTTAACAATTTGAACACTGCTGCTGCATCCCAGCCTGTCGGCCCCGGCATCAATCAGCTCCCGGGCAAAACTATAATTTTTTATCCCACCGCTCGCCTTAATTTTTACAGCCGCGGGCAAATGTTTCCGCATCAGCTGCACCGCTGCAACGCTGGCGCCTTTTTCGGCATAACCCGTACTGGTCTTCATAAAATCCACGCCTGCCGCCCCGTAAATACCGCAACAGGTAATGATCTCTTCATCAGTAAGGATGCCACTCTCAATAATAACTTTTATGATCTTTCCTTTTCCTTTTATAATCGGCATCACTGTATTGAGTTCGTAGGCTAAAAATTGCCAGTCTTTATTTTTAACAGCACTGATATTAATTACCATATCCAGTTCATCAGCACCGTCAATAATGGCCAGTACGATCTCGGCTACTTTGGCTTCTATGGCGGAATAGCCAAAGGGAAAGCCTATTACTGTTGCAACTTTAACATGCGTTCCGGCAACAAGTTCTTTAGCTTTTTTTACAAATAATGGCGGAACACAAACTGCTGCAAAACCATATTGGGTAGCTTCAGCACATAGTTTTTCCACGTTGGCGATGGTAGTTGTAGGTTTTAAAACCGTATGGTCGATATAAGAGGCGATAGGCATCGGCACAAAATTAAGGATTGTTCAGTTGAGAGGGTTGCCAACCTTCAAAAGGTTGTCAACCCTCTTATTAAGTTAATAAAATTACATCAATGGTGCACCTGCAATAAATAGTTTCGCTATTTTTAACGCTCATTCTTTTTTATACCAAAACTTTTAGCATGCAAAAATTTAAATGGCCGCTTCTGGTATTTGCAATGGTAATAACTGCCCTGCAAATAAATGCCCAGGCCACTTTTCCTGTTAATGATGTAGCCAATCCCAAAGACGGCAGCTATGCTTTTACCAATGCCACTATTGTAAAAGATGCCCAAACTACCTTATCCAATGCCAGCCTCGTGATCAGGCAGGGCAAGATTGAAAATATAGGGGTCAACATTACCCTTCCCAAAGACGCTGTGGTGATTGACTGTAAGGGTAAATATATCTACCCTTCTTTCATCGATATTTTCAGCGATTACGGTATTGCTACACCACAGCGCCAGCAAACCGGCGGAGGTTTTTTTGGAGTACAGCAAATCAGTTCCAATACCAAGGGCGCATTTGGATGGAACCAGGCCATTAAAAGCGAAACCGAAGGCTTTAAATTGTTTACCGGCGATGATGCCAAAGCAAAAGCCCTCCGTGATTTGGGATTTGGCGCTGTGTTAACGCACCAGAAAGATGGTATTGCCCGCGGCACAGGACCATTTGTTTCGCTGGCTTCGCAACCCGATAATTTCTCTGTCATTAAAGACAGGGCCGCTGCTTTTTATTCTTTCAGCAAAGGCACTTCCACCCAGAGCTATCCCAATTCAATGATGGGCATGATCGCTTTATTGCGCCAGACTTATTTAGATGCACAATGGTATAAATCTCTACCAATAAACATCGGGACTAAAGAAGGCACCAACCTTTCATTAAAAAGCTGGAACGATAATCAAAGCTTACCACAGGTATTCGACGCCAATGATAAATGGAACGACCTGCGTGCCGATAAGATCGGTGATGAATTTGGTGTGCAATATATTATCAAAGCTGGCGGTAACGAATACCAGCGCATTAAAGAAATTGCAGCTACCAAAGCCGCGTATATCCTTACCTTGAATTACCCCGCAGCCATGGACGTGGATGATCCCAACGACCTGCGCTTTGTAGGCCTGGACGACCTTAAACATTGGGAACTCGCTCCCGGCAATGCAGCTGCATTGGAAAAAGAAGGCATAACCTTTGCGCTTTCTACTGCCGACCTGGCCAGTGCTACGGATTTTATGCCAAATCTTCGCAAAGCCATCGAATATGGTTTAACAGAAAGCAAGGCACTGGAAGCGCTGACAAAAACCCCTGCCACACTATTAGGCCTGTACGATAAGATCGGCAGCCTGGACAATGGCAAGATCGCCAATTTCATTATTACCTCAGGGCCAATATTTGGGGAGAAGACCACCGTATTTCAAAACTGGACACAGGGAATCAAGAACGCTGTAAAAGAAGAGGGCTGGTATGATGTGAAAGGTGCTTACAAATATACGGCCAGCAATGCCAAAGCGTTTACACTTGACCTTAAGGATGGCGGCGTAGCCAGTTTTATCAGTGCTGATACACTCACCGGTAAATATAGTTACGATGGTAAACTGGTAAAATTAAGTTATACCGAAGGCCGCGGCAAGGATGCCAAAGAAACCATTTTAAGCGGTGTGGCCAATGGTACTACCTGGAATGGTATGGGAAGAGATGTTGCGGGCAATACTTTTACCTGGTCGGCGGGTTTTGACCATGCGCTGGAAGCAAAAGCAGATAGTGTAAAAACAAAAACGCCATTGGTATTGGGAAAAGTAATTTATCCTTTTATAAGTTTTGGTTGGGAAGAAATGCCTAAAGAAGAAACCCTGCTCATAAAAAATGCCACCGTGTGGACCAGCGAAAAAGAAGGCAAGCTCGAAGAAACAGATGTATTGGTGAAAGCCGGCAAGATCTCCGCCATCGGGAAAAATCTTTCAGATGCCGCTGCTAAGATCATAGACGGTAAGGGCAAACATTTAACAGCGGGTATCATTGACGAACACTCGCATATTGCCGCTGCTTCCATTAATGAAGGCGGGCAAAGTGTAACTGCTGAAGTACGCATCGGCGATAACCTTAACCCCGATGATATCAATATTTACCGGCAGTTAAGCGGTGGTGTTACTACCTCGCATATTCTGCATGGCTCGGCCAATACCATTGGCGGGCAAACACAGCTGATCAAATTACGCTGGGGTGCCAATGCAGAAGCATTAAAATTTGCAGGTGCCGATCCTTTCATCAAATTTGCATTGGGAGAAAATGTAAAACGCAGTTCCAGTTCGCAAGGCAATATTCGTTTTCCTGATACCAGGATGGGTGTGGAAGAAGTGCAGATGGATGCTTTTCAAAGAGCGAGCGACTACCAGAAGCAATGGAAGGCGGCTGAAGAAAATAATAAAAAGAAAGCTGCCACGCCAATGGTTGTACGCAGGGACCTTGAGCTGGACGCCCTGGTGGAGATCATGAATAAGAAAAGATTTATTACCTGCCACTCGTATGTACAAAGCGAGATCAATGAAACGATGAAAGTGGCAGAGCATTTCGGGTTTACCATAAATACGTTCACCCACATTTTAGAAGGGTATAAAGTTGCGGATAAGATGAAAGCGCATGGCGCCAATGCTTCTACCTTCAGCGACTGGTGGAATTATAAAATGGAAGTGGTAGATGCCATTGCTTTCAATCCTTACATCATGCACAAAGTGGGTTTGAATGTAGCCATCAACTCGGATGATGCGGAAATGGCCCGCCGTTTAAACCAGGAAGCAGCCAAGAGCGTGAAGTATGGCGGCATGAGTGAAGAAGAAGCATTGGATATGGTTACCATCAACCCTGCAAAAATGCTGCATGTAGATAATAAAGTCGGCAGCATTAAAGTGGGTAAAGATGCTGATCTTGTTTTATGGAGTGATAACCCGTTGAGCGTTTATGCCAATGCAGAAAAGACCATTGTTGATGGCATTGTTTATTTCGACAGGGATAAGGATATGGAATTGCGCAAGCGCAACCAGGCAGAAAAAGCCAGGCTGATTCAAAAATTAGCGGCCCTTAAAAAATCTTCGGATATGCCCGGTGGGGCAAAAGGCAATTTCCAGCGCCCCAGGCCAAGACTGGAACTGATCAACAGCTGTATGGATCATTACCATGGATTGGGTTTATTGGCCGTTGATGCGGATGAACTGGATGGACAATAATTAATCTTTAAAACTGACGACATGAAAAAAATATTTTTATTTACGATTTCTCTTAGCGGGCTGATCATAGCAAAAGCACAGGAAACAATGTCTCCTGCTCCTGCGCAAAAAGAAACCATTACTTTAACCAATGCTACTATACATGTAGGCAATGGCCAGGTAATTAAAAATGGCAACGTGGTATTCACTAACGGTAAGATAACCGAAGTAGGCAGCAATACCTCCACTACAGGAAGGCTCATTGATTGCAAAGGCAAACATATTTATCCCGGCCTGATATTAACTTCTACCGAAATAGGATTGGTGGAAGTACCGTCAGTAAGGGCAACCATTGATGCCGAAGAGATCGGCGAGATCAACCCCAGCATACGTTCCATCGTAGCTTACAATACAGACAGTAAAGTGATCAATACGTTACGCACCAGTGGTATTTTATTGGCCAATACTGTTCCCGGCGGCGGACTGGTATCCGGCTCATCATCCGTAGTGCAGCTGGATGCCTGGAACTGGGAAGATGCGGCGTATAAAATGGATGGCGCCCTGCATTTCCGAATGCCTTCCTTATTAGCACGTACCCGTGGGCGTGGTTTTGGTGGGCCGCAGCAAACACCGCCTGTTGACCCAGTAAAACGAGGCCTGGATCAAATTGAAAATGTAAAAAACTTTTTCAGGGAAGCGAAAGCCTATTTAGCAGCACCCGGCCACGACAATACCAATTTAAAATATGAAGCGGTAAAAGGCCTGTTCAATAAAAAACAAAAACTGTTTATCCATTGCAATATTGTAAAGGAAATGCTGGTAGCCGTTGACTTTGTAAAAGAGTTTGGCTTTGATGTAGTGCTGGAAGGCGCCGCAGACAGCTGGCAGATCGCCGACATCTTAAAGCAAAATAATATCGCAGTGGTGCTCGACCAATTACATTCCTTACCCCTAATGGTAGACGACGACGTGGACCAGCCTTTTAAAACACCGGCCATATTACAGCAGGCAGGTGTATTATTTGCATTGAATGATGATGATGAAAATACCCGCAGCCGCAACCTTCCTTTCAATGCAGGCACTGCGGCCGCCAATGGCCTTACTAAAGAAGAAGCATTGACTGCAATTACTTTGAGTGCGGCCAAAATATTAGGCATCGATGACAAAACGGGTTCTGTTGAAACCGGTAAAGACGCCAATATTGTAGTAAGTGATGGTGATATCCTGGACATGAAAAGTAACCTCATCAGTTACGCGTTCATACAGGGCCGGCAGGTAGAACTCAGCAATAAACAAACCCAGTTATTTGAAAAGTATAAAAAGAAATACGGGATAAATTGATGAGGACTGCTGAATGGTTACATTGATAAATTGATATACTGTTATACTTAGCTTTTAAAAGATCCCGGTTTGATAAGCCGGGATTTTTTTTCGCTGGAATTGAGTAAATATTGTATTATATTTAAGGATGGAAACCGTAACCCTAAAAGCGCTCCATCACCGGCATACCGAATGTATTGGCATCTATTTTCGTAATAATGCTGTTTTCCACAGCGCCGTAAAAAAATTAACAGGCTTAAGATGGAGCCAAACCCATAAATGCTGGTATCTCCCGCTGAATAAAGCTAACTATAACCGCGTTGTTGAGGCCATAGGCGGAAGAGCCATAATTGAAAACACGCATTTGCGCCAATACCTTGAACAAAAAAATAAATTGATCACCCAGCCATTAGTTTCAACTTTTGCAAAAACGGCTCCGCTGGCAGCCAGCACTTATAAACCGTACACTTATAATAAAGCCGGCATTCTGCCTGTGAATGCCCATATTTTACCAGCCATGGAACAAATGCTGCAATTGAAAGCTTATAGTGCGTCTACCATAAAAACTTATACGGGCGAGATGAGCCGCCTGTTGGTACTGTTGAAAAACAAGGCAGCCGATAACCTTAGTTCAGCAGATATCAAACGCTACCTGGTATACTGTTACGAGAAATTGCAGCTTACCGAAAATACCTTGCACAGCAGGATGAACGCGTTGAAATTTTATTACGAACAGGTGTTACACAATGAAAAAATATTTTGGGAAGTACCGCGGCCAAAGAAGCAGCATCAAAACCCGCATTTTTTTAACCAGGATGAGATCACCAAAATTTTAAAACAAACACACAATATCAAACACAAAACGATGCTGATGCTGGCTTACAGTACCGGCATGCGGGTAAGTGAAGTTACCCGTTTAAAAGTATGGCAGATCGACAGCAAACGCATGCAGATATTAGTACAGCAGGCCAAAGGAAAAAAAGACAGGGTAACCACGTTGAGCCCCGTATTGCTGGTGATGCTTCGTGAATATTTCAGGGCGTATAGCCCCAAAAAAGAAGGCTATCTTTTTTGCGGGCAGCAGGATGATGAACCCTATAGCAGCAGGAGCCTGCAGTCGATATTACAGGCTGCCAAAAAAAAGGCCGGTGTAATAAAGCCGGGGAGCGTGCATGCATTGCGGCATAGTTTTGCCACTCATTTACTGGATAAGGGAACTGATGTAACGATGATCATGAAATTGTTGGGCCACAATGACCTAAAAACCACGTTGCGATATTTACATGTAACCAACAGGGATGTGTTACAAATTATCAGTCCGCTCGACCATTTAGATTTAGATTAACAATTGTATTTACCTCAACATTATGAAATGCCGGGGCAAAATAATATCTTTAAAATACCAAGCCGCTTTGCTCACCAAACTGTGAGTGAGAACAGCGAAGCTTTAGCCAGTATGAACGATCATATAATAAAAAATACCGAGTTGCATTGCCGCAATAAATATTATCCAAATACCAACTGCGTTTATTTTTTTAAACAAATAACTATTAATAACTTACAAATATTGCCGCAAGTTTGAGGTAGGAAAAACCTGCGCATATTTATGAGTTG
>JBBRCB010000025.1:0-53393 GCA_038205215.1 Chitinophagales bacterium
AACCTTCAACCTTCAACCACAAACCTTCAACCTTCAACTATCAACCTTCAACCTTCAACCACAAGCCTTCAACCTTCAACCTTAAACCTTCAACCTTAAACCTTCAACCTTCAACTATCAACTATCAACCTTCAACTATCAACCTTCAACTCTGAACCTTCAACCATCAACCATCAACCTTCAACCACAAACCTTCAACTATCAACCTTCAACTCTGAACCTTCAACCTTCAACCACAAACCTTCAACCATCAACCATCAACCATCAACCATCAACCATCAACCACAAACCTTCAACCTTCAACCTTCAACTATCAACCTTCAACTCTGAACCTTCAACCACAAACCTTCAACTATCCACCTTCAACTATCAACCTTCCACCCCCAACCTCCACCTGTCAATTCCCTTACTCTTTGTGTTGTGGGTGAATTGAAGTAGGTTTGCTGCTTCATAAATGCACCAGCCCTCTATCATACAAACCGCATTACGTACCATTCAGCTTGAGGCAGAAGCAATTAGTCAACTGGCGAAATCCATCAATGCCGATTTTGAGCGTGCCCTGCAGGTGATAACACAGTCGAAAGGCAGGCTGGTGGTGAGTGGTATTGGCAAAAGCGCCATCATTGCCCAAAAGGTAGTGGCCACCCTAAACAGTACCGGTACCCCTGCTGTGTTTATGCATGCGGCAGACGCCACCCATGGCGATTTGGGCATGGTACAACAAGAAGATATAATTATCGTTATTAGTAAAAGTGGCGATAGCCCGGAAATAAAGGTACTGGTACCGCTGGTTAAAAATTTTGGCAATACCCTCATCGCTATTGTTGGCAATACCAACTCCTTTCTCGCGAAACACAGTGATATTGTGCTCAATACCACTGTTGAGCAGGAGGCTTGTCCAAATAACCTGGCACCTACCACCAGTACCACTGCCCAAATGGTAATGGGCGATGCCCTGGCGGTGTGCCTGATGGAGATGAAGGGATTTGGTACCGCCGATTTTGCCAGGTTCCACCCGGGCGGGGCGCTGGGCAAAAGGCTGTTTTTAAGGGTAACCGACCTGGCCGCCCAAAACGAAAAGCCGGCGGTAAAACCAGGGGAAAGTATCAGGGGCGTAATTGTAGAGATGACCAAAAAGCGGTTGGGGGTTACAGCGGTAACCGATCAACATCATCATATCCTTGGCATCATTACGGATGGCGACCTTCGCCGGATGCTGGAGAAACAAACCGGGTTCGACCAGCTGACGGCAAGCGATATCATGTCGGCATCCCCGGTGACGGTAGCGGAGGATATGCTCGCCGTAGACGCGCTGGAAATTATGAAGGGAAGGGATATCAGCCAGTTGGTGGTAGTAAAGGGCGCTTTGTACCAGGGCATCATTCATTTACATGATATCATTAAAGTAGGGATTATGTAATTATGGCAGCTGGCCGCTGAGAGTTTATTATGTTCACGCTGGCAATATTAAGATGGCACGATAACCGCTGAAGATTATCAAAAGCATTAAAACACCTTACAATAGTATGACTAAGAACAATTACGTAGCCATTATGGCCGGGGGAATTGGAAGCCGGTTTTGGCCGATGAGCAGGACCGATTTTCCAAAACAATTCCTTGATATATTAAACACCGGCAGAACATTGATCCAGGCAACCTACGACAGGTTTACCCTTTTTATTCCGAAAGATCATATCTATATAGTAACCACCGAACAGTATAAAGATATTGTGGCAGCGCAATTGCCCGAACTACCTGTAGCCAATATTTTATGCGAGCCTTCGCGTAAGAATACGGCCCCTTGTATTGCCTACATTTCGTACAAACTGCAAAAAACCAATCCTGAGGCCAATTTAATTTGCGCACCTGCTGATCATATTATTTTAGAGCCGGAAAATTTTAAAAAAACCTGCCTGCAGGCCCTGCATTTTACCGCCAATATCAAAGCGCTGGTTACCCTGGGCATTAAGCCTACTCACCCCAATACCGGGTATGGCTACATCCAATACGAGCAACTGGCGGTTAGCGAAAATGTATATAAAGTAAAAACCTTTACAGAAAAGCCCGATAAAGAACTGGCTAAAACCTTTATTTCCAGCGGTGATTTTTTATGGAACGCAGGGATTTTTGTATGGCAGATAAAGAACATCATCAAAGCCTTTGAAAACTTTTTGCCCGAAATGCACGAAGTGTTTGATGCTGAAAAAGCGAATTTTAATACGCCCGCTGAAAAAGAAGCCATTGAAAGAGTTTATCCATTGTGTGTGAATATCTCCATCGATTACGGGGTTATGGAAAAAGCCGATAATGTGTACATTATCCCTTCTTCTTTTGGCTGGAGCGACCTTGGCACCTGGGCCAGTGCCTACGATAATCTTGAAAAAGATTACCTTGAAAATGCAGTAGCCGGAAGCAATGTGATGATTATTGATGCCACCAAAAATATGATTCATGCCGACAACAAAAAGTTGGTGTTGGTGCAGGGGCTGGATGATTTTATTATTGTAGATACGGAAGACGTTTTGCTAATTTGCAAAAAAGACAAAGAGCAGGCCATTAAGGAATATGTGGCCGAAGTAAAAAGAAACAAAGGAGAAAAATATTTGTAGTTTTTCATTTATTATTTTTAAAACAAAATCGTTTAGTTAGTAAATCTCAATTGGCGGATGGGGACTGTCCAAGGCTAACGGACAAGGTTTATGCCTTCACCAACCTTTACTAAACAACATTAATTTTTAAACAGGCAACCCGTAATTCGGTTGCCTGTTGTTGTTGCAGGCGTCCGTAGCAGCGCCAACAAACGCAATACAAACCAGGTTAATGCGTTTAGTGTTAAAAGACAGGGTTTGAAAAAGCAGGTAATAACCAGGATGTGTTTAATTGTATTGGCAATAGTATTGCTATTGCCTAATTTTTTTACCGCATCTTTATTTTCTGAAAGCACTTACAACCAGCGCGAAACCTATGACCCGCACCTCGCCTATATCAATTCGCTTGAAAAACTCCAGTCGCACCTCGATTCAGCCGCCGGTAGCAAACAGTTAGCTGCCAATTCGTATGAGTATGTAAACGAATTGGAAGCCATTCTCCGCAAACGTTTCTACCATGGGTATGCGCATTTTAAGCTACGTCAAAACTGGATTGCTTCTATAACTGGTAAACTAATAGATTCAGGCATGGCCTGTAAAGTACATCCCGCTAAAATTTTACAGCAGAACAACGCCGCCTGTTCGCAACAAGTGGCAGTTATGATGGCCATATTAAAAGCCAACGGGTACACCTACCGCAGTCTTGGTTTTCCACACCATTATGCCCTTGAAGTTAAAGTAGCGGGGCAGTGGTATTTTTTTGATCCTAGCATGGAACCAGTTATCACACGGGAGCAACGAAGCGAAGGGTACTGGCAATACCATACCGATTCCCTGAAACAGTACTACCCGCAATATAGTAGTGCCATTGTGGAATACATTTTTGGCAGTGGCTTAACTGCCGTTAAAGGCAACGTTAATGCTATCCCAGCCCCCAATGCAAGGAAATACCAAACAACCACCGGAATACTGTCTAAAATAGGCTGGTGTTGCCCATTATTGTTATTGCTGATCAGCATTAAAAAAATGCCTTCTAAATCCTCCGTCGGATAGAGGAGCCATGGTTGAAAATGATGGTGTCATTGTGCCTGGTATTTGGGCGTGTCCCCCCAATTGCATCGGGGGCCGGGCTTTCCGTTGCAAGTCCTCGCCACTCCTACGTCGTGTCTGTGGGCTTTCCACTGCAATCCCTCACGCTTGCATCCCGTTAATAATCAATACGCAATACAAAGGGTAAATAAGTAATCGCTCCGGGGCGCGGCTATATATTGGCTGCTTTGCGGTATGCAGTGAACAGCTTCACAGAGACATCGCCTGGGAACTGGCGTAAATGGACAATAATTGACAAAAGGGTGCGTTCGTTCTGAATGCATATTTCGAAGATAGCTGTCCATCGCAATGATGCATAATTTCGCAGCCTCCCTAACGTCGGGGTTTCGCTGGTGACTTCGGTATTATTTGAACCTCGTACAACGAAAACCCCGCTGGGACACAACACGCAGTACGGAGCGTAAAAAATATTCCTCCGCAGCATGGGGAGTAGTGGCGGCTTTCCGAGATTCATTCAACTAACTTTACAGCGAAATCGCGCCGGTACACAAGGTGGGCAATTCTTTCTGAACACGCTGACAATTGCTCCACTGCGCTTCACCACTATGCACTAAAGTTCCTCAGGGACTATGATAAAAAATACTATCATTTGTGACCGGGATACGAAAGTTATAAAAGTACTTTCACTGTGCATTGAGATGAATATTTAATCGTTCTATAGTGTTGCGGGCGCCCTGGTAACATAGTAAGCAGGGTATGAACCTTCACTGGGAAATTGAAAATGAGGTATCGGCTATGGAAGCGTAAAATGGCCAACTCCATTAAAAGGATATCTGGCGGGATAGATATCCTATAACAATGTACTTTTGATCTTGTACCAACCTGGTTATTTCAATCAACAAATAACTTTATTAAAAAATATTCAACACTTGTATCCATCAATTAAAAGCAAGCTGCCACGGGTGGGCACCACCATTTTTACCGAAATGAGCGCCCTGGCTGCAAAACACAATGCCATCAACCTGGGGCAGGGGTATCCCGACTTTATGATGAGTGAAGCACTGATTGCACTCGTTAATGACGCAATGCGGCAGGGCCATAACCAGTATGTTCACATGCATGGACTGGGTAGCTTACGGGAACGCATAGCCGAAAAAATAGCCCTGTTATATGGCGCGCCAGTTAACCCGGAAACAAGCATCACCATTACACCCGGCGGCACTTACGCCATTTACACCGCGCTTACGGCCGTACTTCAGCCGGGAGATGAAGTGATAGTGTTTGAGCCCGCCTACGACAGCTATATTCCCACTATTAAAATAAACGGCGCCGTACCGGTTACTATTCCTTTGGTATTCCCCGATTATGGTGTCGACTGGAACCTGGTAAAACAAAAAATCACCGCTAAAACAGCGATGATCATTATTAATTCACCACATAATCCAACCGGAAGCATTTTAAGCAAGGCTGATATGGTGGCATTGGAAGCGCTGGTAAAAGACACCCGGATTCTGATTGTTAGCGACGAAGTATATGAGCACCTTATATACGATGGTAAACAGCACGAAAGCATATTGCGTTATCCTAACCTGCTGGCCCGCAGTTTTGTTTGCTTTTCTTTTGGGAAAACCTTTCACTGCACCGGTTGGAAAATTGGCTACTGCATAGCCCCTCCGGCATTGATGAACGAGTTTCGTAAAGTGCACCAGTTTAATTGTTTTTCCTGCAACAGCCCGGTGCAATATGCATTGGCAACATTTATTCAACAACAGGATAACTACCTTTTACTGGGCCAACAAGTGCAACAAAAACGGGATTACTTTCAACAACTAATGTCGGGTACCAGGTTTGAGCCATTGCCTTCCTATGGCAGCTATTTTCAATTGTACCGCTTTGATAAAATTACCGGGGATAGCGAACGGGATTTTGCGCTTCGCCTTACAAAGGAATATGGAGTGGCCGCCATACCCCCTGCTGCCTTTTATGTTAATGGCGACGATCACCAGGTGTTGCGGTTTTGTTTTGTAAAAAAGGAAGCCACACTCGAAGAAGCGGTTAACCGGCTGCGCAAACTGTAACCGCGCATAATACCAACGGTTACCAGCTGGCATCGAGCCTGTTACCCTTTTATTTTTCTCAATCCATCTCTGCGGGGAAAAGTGGAACAGCGATGTCATTTCGCCAGATGATGCATATCATACCAATTGCAGTTTTTTAATTATACATTTATAAACTAAAAACTTGAATATGAAAACCATCATTGTGCCGGTAGATTTTTCCGAGGCAGCGTCCAATGCTGCAGAATTCGCGGGTCAATTCGCCTCCTTTTATGGTGCCACTGTCTGGCTCTACCATGCCTACCAAATTCCCATTGCCCTGAGTGAATTTGCCTACCCGGTAGTCGATATCGCTGAAATGCAAAAGGCAGCCGAACATGAACTGGAAATATTAAAAGAGAATACCCTTAGCAAACTGAGTCATGCCATCAACATTCATATACGAACAGAGATGAATGTACTGCACCTTGGGCTCAATAATCTTTGTGATGAGTTAAAGCCTGATTTAGTGGTGATGGGGCTATCCGGAAAAAATGCCCTTACCCGTTTGATTGTAGGCAGCAATACCATCAAGGCCATTAATGAATTAAATTACCCTTTGCTGGTAATACCCAAAATGGCAAGTTTTATACCCATCAAAAAAATCGGCTTTGCCTGCGACTACCTCACCGTTCAAAAAAATACACCGGTGCAGTTATTGAAAAAATTTGTGGCGGATTTTCATGCCGAATTGCATGTAATGAACATCCAGGACAATGGTACCAACCCCGATCCATTGAAAGAAAAGGAAGGATTTATCATGAATCATTTATTGAAAGAAGTAAAGGCCACTTTTCATTCTATTGAAGCCGGTGAAATTACCGAAGGAGTAAACTGGTTTATTAAACATTCCAAACTCGACCTGTTGGTTGTGATACCACGAAAACACCACTTGCTGGAGAAGTTATTCAGAAGAAGTCACACAAAGGAATTGATTTACCATACTCATATTCCTGTACTATGCATTCATGAATAAGCGTTGCAAACAGGTGGGCTCAATAATTTAGGCAATTGGTTTTTAGGGAAACGGGTACGCTAATTATCTTTTAACGGGATACCCTTGTGGCCCAAAACGTGTAACAGCGCTCCCCTTAGTACCTGCTTTCAATTTGAGGTGTATTAAACGTCGGGATTTCGCAGGTGATTCCGGTAAGATTAATAAATGATACAGCGAAAACCCTCAGCGACACAGCAAAAAAAACTAAGCAGCCGTTATGATAAAAGAATAACTTCATTCCTAACCAGGGTACCAAACTTCTAAAGTTTCATTCACTGAAGGATAAAAAGTAAGCATATTCGCTCCGAAGACGGCGAACATAAAATTATCATCAATTGATAACTTCTTTGCAGAGACATTGCCTGTAAATAAAAAATTTGCTAGCCCTGCCGGCTAAACGAAATTTCATAAAAAAACCGGCGCCCTGGCGCCGGTTTTTTTGCTTATAGGTATTACAAATTTTAAAATTCAGCACTCTTTGGATAACGCGGAAAAGGAATGACATCCCTGATATTACCCATCCCGGTTACAAATTGCACCAGCCTTTCAAAGCCTAAACCAAAACCGGCATGCGGACAGGCGCCAAACCGCCTGGTATCGAGGTACCAGGCGAGTTCACTTGCAGGAATATTCATTTCTTCCATGCGTTGCAATAATTTATCAAGGCGCTCTTCCCTTTGTGATCCGCCAACAATCTCTCCAATGCCTGGTGCCAAAATATCCATAGCCGCAACAGTTTTTCCATCATCATTCATGCGCATATAAAACGACTTGATGTCTCTTGGATAGTCTGTTAAGATCACCGGCTTCTTAAAATGTTTTTCCACCAGGTAGCGCTCATGTTCACTTTGCAAATCCACGCCCCAATCCTCAATAAGGTATTGGAATTTCTTTTTCTTGTTGTGATTACTATCTTTTAAAATAGCAATCGCCTGGGTATAAGTCAAGCGTTCAAAATCATTTTTAATTACAAAATCGAGTTTTTCCATTAACCCCATGTCACTGCGTTCTTGTTGTGGTTTTTGTTTTTCCTCTTCAGCTAAGCGCTGGGCCAAAAATTCAATATCTTCCCTGTTATTGTCAACCGCGTATTTAATTATATAACGAATAAATTCCTCCGCAAGGTTCATGTTATCTTCCAGGTCATTAAATGCTACTTCGGGTTCAATCATCCAAAACTCTGCCAGGTGACGGGTTGTGTTGCTGTTCTCTGCCCTAAAGGTGGGGCCAAACGTATAGATATCACTAAAAGCCATGGCTGCCAGTTCGCCTTCCAACTGGCCACTAACGGTTAAATTGGTGCTGCGCCCAAAAAAGTCTTCTTTATAATTAATGGTGCCATCCTCGTTTTTTGGGGCAGTTCCATCAAGGGGCAAACTGGTTACTCTAAACATTTCTCCGGCGCCTTCTGCATCACTGGCGGTGATGATGGGCGTATGCAAATAGATAAAACCCTTGTCATTAAAAAATTTATGCACCGCGTAAGCAAGCGAGTGACGAACGCGAAAAATAGCGCCAAAAGTATTGGTCCTAAATCTTAAATGTGCAATCTCCCTTAAAAATTCCAGGCTGTGTTTTTTAGGTTGTAAAGGGAATTTTTCAGCATCACTGTCGCCCAATATTTCAATCGAAACCGCTTTCAATTCTACTTTTTGGCCCTTGCCTAATGAAGGGATTACTTCGCCCATCACTTTAATACAGGCGCCGGTGGTAATGCGTTTTAGCAAGGCTTCATCAAAAGATCCCAGGGCGGCGACCACCTGTAAATTGTTATTGGTGCTTCCATCATTCAACGCAATAAACTGGTTGTTGCGGAAGGTACGTACCCAACCCATCACGGTTGCTTCGTAGTTGGCATTTTCCGTTGACAGCAATTCTTTTATCCGCACTCTTTTATTAAACATATCGGTTTGTTTAGGGTGGCAAAGATAATCAGCATTTAGTGATCGTATTCACGTTAATCAAATTTGACTGAATTCTTCCGGCCGTGCAAGGTGTAGTAAAATCGGTTAGCTACCAGGGGGCACCATCCAATATCATCAACAGTTATAACAACTTCGCAGCGGAGCAGTTTTTGTTAAACCAAGTTGCTCCCTTTTATAATGTAGGGGCATTTGGTTATCTTAGCTGCATGAAAATAGCTTTCTTTTCCACCAAGTCGTACGACCGCCAGTTTTTTGACCATTATGTTACGGCCCATGAAATTATTTATTTTGAGGCCCAGCTCAATCAACAAACAGCCAACCTTGCAGCCGGCTGTTCCGTCGTATGCGTGTTTGTAAATGATAAGTTAAATGCTGCTGTTATCAGTGAATTAAAAAAAATGGGTGTGCGCCTGATTGCATTGCGTTGCGCAGGTTTTAATAATGTTGACCTTGGCGCCGCAAAAGAACATGATATCGCCATAGTAAGGGTGCCGGCTTATTCTCCCTATGCCGTGGCAGAACATGCGATGGCATTAATTTTAACGCTTAATCGTAAAACGCATAAAGCCTATAACAGGGTAAGAGAAGGTAATTTTTCATTGGAACGGTTAACCGGTTTCGACCTCCATGGCAAAACATTTGGGGTAATCGGAACAGGGAAGATCGGGCAGGTATTTTGTGATATTGCCCTGGGTTTTGGTTGCAAGGTGTTGGCATTCGATATGGTGGCACATGCGCCAACGGTAGCAAAGGGGGTTGAGTATTTACCACTGATCGACCTATTTAAAACGGCTGATATCATCTCACTTCATTGCCCTCTCAACGAACAAACCCGTCACCTGGTAAATGAACAAACCATTGCCATGATGAAGGAAGGCGTAATGTTAATCAATACCAGCCGGGGGGCACTCATCAATACCCCCGCAGCCATCAATGGCCTGAAAACGGGTCGTATCGGGTATTTGGGACTTGATGTATACGAGCAGGAAGAGAAATTATTTTTCAACGATCTTTCAGAAAACATCATCCAGGATGACGATATCATGCGCCTGCTTAGTTTTCCGAATGTGCTTATCACTTCTCACCAGGGCTTTTTTACAGAAGAAGCATTAACTCAAATTGCTAAAGTTACTATGGCCAATGTAGCTGCTTTTGAGGCAGGGCAAACAATGGATAACAGGGTATTATAAGGAGGGTACCGGTATTTAAATGATATAATTTACTCCAGGTGTTATTTAAGCAGGCGCCTGCAAATTTAACAAGGCCTTGATTTTTTACCTCAAAAGTTAAAATATAAGGCTTAGTTTTGAACTGAGTTCCGCCACCATCATCACTGTTGGCGCTTATTAATATTCCATACCATGGCTCGTGCCAGAGGGTAGAACCGTGGGCTTCACAACTAAAAAAATTATATTTTTATAAAAAAACAGCGTAATATTGCGTTGGAATCATGCTGATAAGGTCTTTCCAATCATTCACTGCATCAGACAGTCCCATTCCGTTAACTATAATTCTCAATTACATTTTCAGATTTTTAAGACTAGATTTTTTGAAAGAAATCATTTTCACTTTTTTATGTACGACATTTTACAACTGAACGACATGCTCGTTCCTGAGTTGCAGGATATTGCAGAGCAGCTTGCTATTCCCAATTTTAAAAAAATAGATAAACAGGAACTTATTTATAAAATCCTGGACAACCAATCCATTATGAGTGCAGAAACCAAAACCAGCGGCGAAGAGGAAAAACCAAAACGTAAACGAACAGTAAAAGCTGCACCGGTAGTGGTAGCCGAGGAAGCTACTGTTAGCGAGGAAAAACCAAAAGCAGAGCCCCGCACCGAGCACAAAACTTTTAAGAAAAACGAACACGCGGCTGACAAAAAAAGAGTAGTTAAAAAAGTGGAACCGGAAGATGATGAGGATGAAGAAGAATTACAACCCATCACCAGCGAACAAAGTACCATACCTGCTGCCATTGCTTCTCTTTTACAGGAAGAAGATATTCAACAGCAACAACCTGAGTTATTACAAAACGAAAGGGATCAGCAAAATCAATACCCCAGCAAAAATTATCAGCAACGCCGCGACAACCAGGTGTTTAACATCGAATTCGATGGTATCATTCTTGGCGAAGGCGTATTAGAAATGATGCCGGATGGGTATGGTTTTTTAAGGAGCAGCGATTACAATTACCTTTCGTCGCCGGATGATGTTTATGTATCTCCTTCACAAATAAAGTTGTTTGGATTAAAAACCGGAGATACCGTGTATGGATCGGTTCGTCCGCCGAAAGAAGGAGAAAAATATTTTGCCCTGTTGAAGGTGGAAACCATTAATGGTAAAAGTCCGGATGAAGTGAGAGACCGTGTGCCGTTTGATTACCTGACCCCACTTTTCCCTTTTGAAAAGTTAAACCTGACTACCACCTCAAACAATTACAGTACGCGTATTATGGACCTCTTTACCCCTATTGGTAAGGGCCAGCGTGGATTGATTGTAGCCCAGCCAAAAACCGGTAAAACCATGTTGCTAAAGGAACTGGCCAACGCAATTGCGGAAAACCATCCTGAGTGTTACCTGATGATTGTACTGGTAGATGAAAGGCCAGAGGAAGTTACAGATATGGAACGTAGCGTTAAAGCAGAAGTAATCGCTTCTACCTTTGATGAACCCGCAGAAAAGCACGTAAAAGTTTCCACCATCGCCTTACAAAAAGCCAAGCGCCTGGTAGAATGCGGTCACGACGTGGTGATCTTATTGGATAGTATCACCAGGTTGGCAAGGGCACACAATACAGTGGCACCTTCCAGTGGTAAAGTGTTAAGTGGTGGGGTGGAAGCGAATGCCATGCAAAAGCCAAAGCAATTTTTTGGTGCGGCACGTAAGATAGAAAATGGCGGATCGCTTACCATCATTGCAACAGCTTTAGTAGATACCGGAAGTAAAATGGATGAGGTGATCTTTGAAGAATTTAAGGGAACCGGTAATATGGAATTACAACTGGAGCGTAAATTATCCAACAGGAGAATTTACCCGGCTATTGATATTGTTTCTTCGTCTACAAGACGTGATGACCTGTTACTGGACAAAGATACTTTCCAGCGTATGTGGGTATTGCGCAAGCATATGGCGGATATGAATCCTGAAGAAGCGATCAATACTTTGCTGAAGAATATGAAAGGCACGAAAGATAATGCGGAGTTTTTGACTTCAATGAATGGATAATAATGAATAATTAAAAGATTAATAATTAAGAGCGCTGACCGGCGCTCTTTTCTTTTATAAAAAACATAATGATGCCGGCAAGTAACATTGAACAACCCCCTACCAACATGATATAAATAGTTTCGCCTTTAAAAAAATGCTTGTTGATATACCCCAGTAAAAATGCTGCAGTTACCTGTGGTATTACAACAGAAAAATTGAACACCGCAAAATACGTCACCATTTTTTCTTCGGTTGCAATACTGCTGATAATAGTATAAGGTACATTGCTGATACTGCTCCATGCAATACCGATAAAGCTGAATGAAACCAATAAAAAGTATTTTTCTTTTATTAAAAAAAGGAGTAATAAACCAATACTTCCAATCAATAAAGCAAAAGCATGTAAACGTTGTTTGGAAATATACCGGAGTATTTTTGGGATTGTAAATACTAAGAAAGCCGCCAGCGTGCTGTAAAATGCAAAACAAATACCTACCCATGTGGTGCCGTTTTCAAAGGCAGTGCTTTCGGCATCAGTGGTATTAAAAATATAACGTGTAATTACCGGCGTTGCATAGATCCACAAGGCAAATAAAGCCAGCCAGGTAAAAAATTGAACTACAAAAAGCGGTAACAGCTGTTTAAATATTTTAATCACGGGAATAAATATAGTTTAGTTTTTGGTTTGTGTAACTTAGCAATACAGAAAATGGCAATTCAAAAACTAACCATAGAAGAATTTTTACAAACTGCAAAACAACGTCCTGTTTTTGATGTACGCAGCCCGGGCGAATATACACATGCGCATATACCCGGCGCTATCAGCCTTCCTTTATTTACTGATGAAGAAAGAAAAGTTGTAGGCACAGCATACAAACAACTAAGTAAGCAGGCTGCAATAAAGATCGGCCTCGATTATTTTGGTGTGAAGATGAAGGCTATGGTTGAACAGGTAGAAGACATTGTTACAAACAGGTTAAAGAACACCGACCACCCACTACCACCTGAAAACGGTAATCCCAAAACAGAAAACATCGTATTGGTTCACTGCTGGCGCGGCGGCATGCGCAGCGCCGGTGTTGCATGGCTTTTAGATTTGTATGGTTTTAAAGTGTATACATTAGCGGGAGGCTATAAAGCCTACCGTAATTGGGTGCTGCTGCAATTTGAAAAGCAATATGCTTTTAAAATAATCGGCGGCTATACCGGAAGTGGAAAAACTTTGGTATTGCAACAACTGGCAACACAGCAACAACCAATGATCGACCTTGAAGCACTGGCCCATCACAAAGGTTCTGCATTTGGCGCACTGGGCGAAGCGCCGCAACCCAAACAGGAGATGTTTGAGAATTTACTGGCAGACAAGTTGTCCGATGCCGGTTGTTTGTTGAGTGAAGGCCAACCATCAACCATCAACCATCAACCATCAACCAGCATTTATATCGAAGACGAAAGCCAGCGCATTGGCAACCTGCAGATACCTATGCCGCTTTGGTATACGATGCGTAAAAGCCCGGTATATTTTTTGGATATACCTTTTGAAGAACGGTTGGGTCATATCAGCAAAGAATATGGAAAATTCCCCAAAGAGCAACTGGTCAATGCCATCATACGCATACAAAAAAGGTTAGGGGGATTAGAGACAAAGAACGCTATTAATCATCTTTTGGAAAATGATCATAAGGGCTGTTTCCGGATTTTATTGACTTATTACGATAAATTATACAATAAAGCGCTGCAAAACAGGGAAAATCTTCCGGCCTTACTAAATAAAATCCCCTGTTCCGGCGTTGATACTGTTACAAATACCCAAAATATTTTAGCATGTCAAGCCGTAAGTACATAATATTGGTTTCCTGTTTAACCATTTATTCTTTTCAATTATTTGCACAACGCACCCCGGTGTCGGAAATGGACATTACCGGTTTGTGGAAAGGGTTCATGTATAATGATACCTCTCAAAAAAATTACCGTTACGAAGTTGCGATCAGTGAAGAGAAAGGAAAACTATTCGGGTATTCCCACACGTATTTTATCCTTGATGACAAGGAATACCATGGCGTAAAAAAATTAAAGATCAAGAGAGAAGGCAATGAAGTAACCACTGAAGATGTGGAATTGATTGCCAATAACTATCCTATCAAGCCACCGAAGGGTATACATATGCAAAATGTATTGAAGTTTACCCTTAAGGATACGGTAATGGTTTTAGCAGGTATGTTCAGAACCAACCGTACGAGAGATTTTAGCCCGAATACCGGTTATGTTCACCTGGAAAGAAAAAAAGATTACAGCCAAAGTGCCCTGATACCGCATTTACAGGAATTAGGACTCGTAAAAAACTTAACCTTTTTAAAAGAAGATACCCCACCGGCAGAAACAGCGCTTGCTGTATTAAAACCGATGGCGACTGCAGAAGAAGAACAGTTGATCGTGATCGAAGCAAAAAAGCAAAAGACAGACAACACTATAAAGCCAGCCAATACGGTGGTTGTTAAAACAGCCATCCCTAAACTTCCGCCAGAAACAATAGTTACAAAACCGGCAATACAAAAACCTGAAGAAGCAGTAGCGAAAACTGCTCCGCCAAAAATAAATGAAACCGCGGTTGTAAAAACTGTTCCCGCTCCGCCAAAAATAACTCCACCTGTAGTGATCAATAAACCTGTTCCACCAAAAACAGAAGTTCCTGCAGTGGCAAAAAATGCTCCTCCTGTAATAAAACCTGCGGTACAGAAGCCGGATCCTGTTGATCCCACAGCAGCAGTAGATGCAGGCAAAAGAAAAGTAGAAAATATACAGGCTTTATATTTTAAATCAGACAGCCTGGTGTTAACATTGTATGATAATGGTGAAGTAGATGGCGATACCGTGAGTGTGATCATGAATGGCAAGGTGATTATGCCAAGGGTTGGCTTGAGTACTAACGCGGTCAATAAAACGATCAATACCAGGGAAGCCGGCGACAGTATCCAGATCGTGATGTATGCAGAAACATTGGGCAGTTTGCCACCGAATACCGGCTTACTGATTGTGTATGATGGCCCAGACCGTTATGAAATAAGGTTTAGCGGCGATATGCAAAAAAGTTCGGGGATTGTATTCAGAAGAAGAAAAAACCCCCTCTAACTCCCCCGAAAAGGGGAGAATTTGCGTAGATTGTAACGAAGAAAAAAAAACTACACAAAGTAACAATGAATAAAGAGGACTCAAATTCCCCTGGTCCAAAAGCCCCTCTGTCGAAGGGGTTGGGGGAGGTTAAATTAACGCAATACTCTCACGGTGCCGGCTGCGGCTGCAAGATATCGCCACAAATACTGGATGAGATATTAACCAGCAATTTCGCAATGCCTGATAACGATAAACTGATCGTAGGCAATCACAGTAAAGATGATGCTGCAGTATACGACCTGGGTAATGGTACTGCACTCATCTCCACCACGGATTTTTTTATGCCGATCGTTGACGATCCTTTTGAATTTGGAAGGATCGCTTCGGCTAATGCTATCAGTGATGTGTACGCCATGGGTGGGAAACCCATTTTGGCGATCGCCATTTTAGGCTGGCCAATAAATGTTTTACCTCCCGCAGTTGCCCAAAAAGTAATTGAAGGCAGCAGGAGCATTTGCAAAGAAGCCGGTATTCCTTTGGCCGGCGGGCACAGCATAGATTCACCGGAACCAATTTTTGGTTTGGCTGTAAATGGTTTGGTATCTGTTGAAAACATCAAACAGAACAACCAGGCGAAGGAAGGCGATTCCTTATTTTTAACCAAAGCTTTGGGTATTGGTATTTTGACAACAGCAGAAAAAAAGGGTATTTTAAAAGAAGAACATATTGGTGTAGCTGCAAGGCAAATGATGCTACTGAATAAACTGGGTGAAGCTTTTGGTAAATTAAAAGGCGTTACCGCCATGACCGATGTTACGGGTTTTGGTTTATTGGGCCATTTGGTTGAAATGGCAGAAGGCAGCGGTTTAAGCGCGGTCATAAATTTTGAAAAAATCCCGGTGATCACGAACGATATAGAAAATTATGTAGATCAAAAATCCGTACCCGGCGGTACCAACCGCAACTGGGATAGTTATGGAGAAAAGATAAGTATACTCAGCAATTACCAAAAAGCGATATTGGCAGACCCGCAAACCAGTGGGGGATTATTGGTTGCTGTTGATAAAAATGCTGTAGCGGATGTGCAGGAAATTTTAAAACAAAATGGCCTGGAAAAATTTGCCACACCCATCGGCGTTTTTATTGCTGTACATGAAAAACGGGTAATAGTAAAGGATTAAACCAGCGCATCAATTTTTGCAGATAGTTTCCTGTCTTTATCGGTTATAATATCACCGGCATCATGGGTATTTAGCCATATCTCTACTTTATTGTACACATTGGTCCATAAAGGGTGATGGTCCATTTTTTCTGCGGCAAGTGCAACTTTTGTCATGAAGGCAAAAGCATCGGCAAAATTTTTGAACTCGAATTTTTTATAGAGTGTGTTTTTTTTTTCTTCCCACATAAAAAAAGTAATTTATAATGATATAATTTATTATGGATAATTTCCTTAAGCCGGATAGTATTGCGATGATCTTATGCGGTATGAACTAAAAATATTATCAATTGTCCACTATTCCATTATCCACTCATATTTCCATTAAAAAATCAAATGCTGCTTATGTTTAATTTTCTCATTCGTCATTTCATTCACCAGCTGTACACCGGGTAATGAACGGATGGACAGCATCAATGCTTTTAATTCTTCAGGGGATACCGCTTGGCCTTTTATCAGCCATAAAAAATCAAGGTGCTTAAATTCAGGCAATAAGTACTCCCCGTCAAACTGGTTGTTGTACAAATAATGCACCAAACAGGTAGAAGGCACCGCATATTCATAAATAGCGAAAAAATATTTGCGCTCTTTTTTCTTGAGCTGGATCTCGAAATCATTATTCATCCTGAAATTAAAACCGAGTATCTGGTTCAGTTGCCAGCTGAACTGGTAATCTTTGATAGGAGCCACAATGCCTAACAACAGCGAGTCTTCAAAAAACTCCTGCGCTAATGTTTCATTGTCGATCTTAAGTTTCATACCCCTAAACCGCCTGTTGGCGGGGAATTTGTGTTTTAAAATTTCAATAGTCCTTTTCTAATAAAAAGCATGATCCAATAGCTCCAGTCACCATTTACGGCAAGATGCTGCGCAAGCTGAGAGGGGCTAAAATATAATATCAAAAACCAATTCTTCATTTCCTCTTTTCACTTTCACTTTTGTGGCGTCACCTTTATTGAATTTACCTAAAGCTCCCATATAACTCTGTACATCGGTAAATTTAATATCCCCTAACTGTATAATAATATCCCCGGTTTTGATACCTACTTTCTGCGCAGCCTTTCCGTCGCTTACACCATCAACTCTTACACCGGCTCCGCTATAAGTATAATCGGGCATGATACCCAGGCTCACTTTAAAACTGTTCCTGCCTGTAGTTGCTGATTCCCTTGTTTTTGTAAAAGTTAATTTCCCTTTTTTATTCGCGGCATCAATAACGTTATAAATATATTTTACTACCTGCAGTTCACCGGTATAATTTATTTTATCCGCATCATCACTTGGTTTGTGGTAATCACTGTGCGCACCCGTAAAGAAAAACAATACCGGTATATCCTTCCTGTAAAAAGACGTATGATCGCTTGGGCCCGTGCCGCTGCTGTCGAACTTGATAGTAAAGAATTTATCTTTTTCGGTAAGCAATTGGCCCCAACCGGGCGAAGTGCCATAACCACCAATACTAAGTCCATGCGTACTGTCGTTTAAGCGGCCTACCATATCCATGTTGATCATGTAATTGGCAGTGCTTAGATCAATAGCCGGGTGTTCGGTAAAATATTTGCTGCCAAATAAACCCAACTCTTCTCCCGAGAAAGAAACAAACAAATAGTTATTGTTTTTAAATTTTGATGCCTTCAATAATTTAGCCAGCTCGATAAGTGCAGCGGTACCACTGGCATTATCATCTGCCCCGTTGTGTATTTGGGGAATGGCGCCGGTGTAGAGAGAATTATGGTCTTCTCCATAACCCAGGTGATCGTAATGGGCACCGAGGATAACCGTGTTGGCAGCACCGTTATTGATATAACCAATAACATTGTGCCCCATTCTTTTTTTATCGCCAATATCTACTTTCAGCTTAATGTCCAGTGTTGCGGTTTCATCATTCAGGTATTTTTTCCTGATAGCCGGCGTAACATACAATACCGGGATATGCACCAATGCTGATTTTGCTTTGGGCTCAAATTTAAGGTCATCTGTAATGGAGGAGCTGTTGAAAATGATCAAAGCGGTAGCACCTTTCCCGGCAACATCATTGGTTTTTGCTTTTATCATATCGGTAAGGTCAAAATGAGGATTGTTCCTGTTTTCCTCGAGTTTATCTTTAAGGTCCCAAAACCAAACAGTACCCGCTTCTCTTAATGCCATCGATGGTGCAGCTTCCAATGCAGCATTGGGTGAAAAAATAAAGGGAAAGTAATCTTTCTCCATAACCAGGTCATAGCCGTTGATGATTAAATGCGTGGAAGGGTTGACCTGTTTGCCTTCGTTCACTTCAAAATCCTGAATAAAAGTTCCGTTATCTCCTTTTGGGGTTAGACCCGTTTTTACAAATTCGCTGCTGATATAATCGTAAGCCAGTTTTTCTCCTGCGCTCCCCGTTCTTCTTCCTTCTAATTTATCATCGGCTAAATATCCAATATGTGTTTGAAGATTAGCGAGGATGACCTTATCTGCTTTCTTTAACTTTTGTGCAGTGGCAAACTGGGCTGTTATTACAACTAGCCAAACGATACGTTTCATATTAACCATTTATTGAGGTGAGGCAAAGATAATTCAGCCAGTGCCTAAAAGGCTAAATTATATGTCAAAAATTATTGCCAAAAAAAAAGGTATTATGAAAAAATGAATTAACCGGTTTTTTTAGAAGTAATCTGCCCTGCACAAACTCAGGCTGATTATTTTTTAGGAGACATCATTATCGCATCAACCATGTTTCCTATTTCGTAACCGCAAACCATTTAATGGGGTTAATTTTGTACGAGACAACCTTGGTTAAAAAAATAAACATAGCGTTAGTAGGTAATCCAAACAGTGGAAAATCATCTCTTTTTAATGCCCTTACCGGGTTAAATCAAAAGGTGGGTAATTTTCCAGGTGTTACTGTTGATAAAAAGACCGGCACTGCCACAATTTCTCCCGGCTTTGATGCTACGATCATCGACCTGCCCGGTACCTATAGCCTTTATCCCAAACGATCGGATGAATGGGTGGCTTACAAAGTATTACTCAACCAGGATGATTCCATTAAACCCGATATGGTTTTATTGGTAGCTGATGCCAGTAACCTTAAACGTAATCTTTTATTCTGTTCCCAGATCATTGACCTGAAAATCCCGGTAGTGGTAGCGTTTACCATGATGGACCTGGCGAATAAAAAAGGAACCCAGATAGATATACCGGGATTAGAACGCGAACTCGGCGTACCGATCGTTTCCATCAATCCAAGAAAGAACAAAGGCATTGTACCGCTTAAAAAAGCAATAGAAATTGTGGCCGAAAAAATGCAACATATGGCCGCAAGGGATTTTATTGATATGAATACTATTGCTGAAGCGCCCATCACCGCATTAAAAAAACATTTCCCGGATTTCAGTAATTACAGGGCCGTACATTACCTGATCAACCATGAACATTTTTTGCTGGACACCGCCACACAGCAAATGATCGAAAATATTGAGACCGACAATAAATTCAATCCTACCAAAACCCAGGCGGAAGAGATCATGCAGCGTTATGGCCGCATTAAGCATATCATGCAACAAACCGTAGTGGAAACAGATCCACTGCAAAGAACATTATTTACAGAAAAACTGGATAACGTTTTACTGCACCGTTATGGGGGATATATTATTTTACTCACCGTACTGTTCTTATTATTTCAAAGTGTTTTTTGGGTAGCACAATTTCCAATGGATGCTATTGAGTGGACATTCGGGCAGCTTGGCGGCTGGTTGGGCAACCATTTACCACAGGCCTGGTGGAGCGATCTTTTGATTAATGGTGTTGTTGCAGGGCTTAGTGGTATCCTCGTCTTTGTGCCGCAGATAATGATATTATTTGGGCTCATAACATTGTTAGAGGATACCGGCTATATGGCAAGGATAAGTTTTTTAACGGATAAGCTTATGCGCAAAGTTGGCCTCAACGGTAAAAGCGTAATGCCCATGATCAGTGGCTTTGCCTGTGCCGTGCCTGCCATTATGAGTGCACGCAATATTGAAAACAAAAAAGAAAGGCTGTTAACTATTATGGTAACGCCCCTGATGAGTTGCAGTGCCCGCCTCCCTGTGTATACGATCTTAATTGCACTCATCATTCCTTCTAAATTATATTTTGGTTTTTTAAGCCTGCAGGGCCTGGTGATGATGGGCCTTTACCTGTTAGGTACTGTAATGGCATTGATCGTTGCATGGGTGTTAAAATGGTTCATTAAAAGCACCGAACGAAGCTTTTTTATTTTGGAACTACCGGTATACCGTGGCCCAAGATGGAACAATGCGTTAACCACCATGATAGAGAAAGCAAAGATATTTGTGTTTGATGCCGGTAAAGTGATCATGGTGATCAGTTTGTTGTTATGGGCTTTAAGTACCTATGGGCCGCCCCAAAAAATGCACGCTGTAACCACCAGGTATGAACAACTGGTTGCTGATAACCCATTACAGGCAAAAGAATTAAATAAACAGCGTAAAACTGCATTATTACAAAGTTCTTTCGCCGGAACATTGGGCAAAACAATTGAGCCCGTAATAAGGCCCCTGGGTTACGACTGGAAAATTGGTATCGCATTGATCACTTCTTTTGCAGCAAGGGAAGTGTTTGTAGGCACCATGGCAACTTTATATAGTGTTGGCGAAGACGCAGATAACAACAACAGTACGCTTCGGCAGAAAATGGCCGCCGCTGTGAGGCCCGACGGCACTAAGGTGTATGACCTTGCCACCGGTTTATCTTTACTCATATTTTATGTACTGGCGATGCAATGTATGAGCACATTGGCCATAGTAAAAAGAGAGACACGCAGCTGGAAATGGCCGGTGATCCAATTGTTGTATATGACGGGCCTGGCCTATTTTATGAGCTGGCTGGCTTATGTTATAGTGAAATAAAAAAGCCCCTGCTATATGCAAAGGCCTTTTAGTTTGGGGTTCGAAGTTCTTACCAATCCACTGCGTACGTGATCCTGTTCTTTACCTGTGGATATATCTTACGGTACAATTCATTTAATATTTCTTCTTTACGTGGTTCACCATAATTGTTGTTGATCATCGCCCAATAGTTGCTGCTGAGCGCACGGCTGTCACCACTGTAAGTAGCACGTTCCTGTTCCCACCTGTAATCGTCGCTATAAGTATTGTAGCTGATATTTTTGCGGCTCACCACATCAGTTATGTTTACATCCATCTGTGCGCGGGCTGTAAAAGATTGTTTGGTAATATTAATGGTGGCAAAAACTGTTTGATACCTTATCTTACCGCTGCTGTCTCTGCCGCTTTCAACCTGGGCACTCACGTTACGGCTGTAAGTATAACTAACAGGCCTTGGTATATCCATATTGCGCAGCGTTAGATCAATTACCCAATCAGGCTGTACATTGTCGCGCCTTGCCTCCCAGTCGGTATAAAACTTTGCAGGGTAACGGCTGCTGTAAGTTCCCCCCAGCTCCCTGATCAATGACTGTTGAAAATATTCGTTGCTGTAATTGTAACCATAATTACCCCAGCCGGTGTTAAAGAAGAACGAGTTGTCCTGCACAGGGTTGATTACCACATTGATCACCGCATTTTTATAGGCTTCATCCATTTTATTTTTGGCATCTTTATAGCCAGCTACATATTTATCTGTTTTCTTAAAATAACTGTAGGCTTTTTTGGCATCATCTCTCCTGTCGCTTTGTAATAAGGTCACGCCCAGCTGGTAATAATCTTCGGCAGCGGATTGTTTTACTTCATAAATATCATTTTGATAGTTGGCAGGATGTACCAAACTGCTGGCCGTACCCGAACTACTGATGGCCTCGTACATTTGTTGCAGCGTAACGTATTCTTCAATGATCTTATCCCAACGGGAGATCTCTTTATAATTTTTATAATTGCTTATTTTTTTAAGGTGGTTCTGTGTCACCCTTTCATAAACAATCGGTAACGCACGAAAAGCAGAATCATCATTGCTGTGTTTATTTAAAGTCTTGACGATGTCAAATAAAGTCTTGTCTTCACCAGCGCGGGATAAATAATCTTTGCTGGTTTTGCAGGAAGCCAATAAAAAAATAGTGGCAGTAATAAGTAAAAAAGGTTTCATAATCAGTTTCTTTTTTAATAATATTACAAAGCCAGTGCCACTGGAGCTGCTACCACCGGTTGTTATAAATACTTTAACAGTCCAGCTGCAACAATACGCTTACAAGGCGGGAGCCAATAAGATAAATACGCCAATCACCCTCCTGTTTTTACACCCGGAGTTTGTGTTTATCCAAAATCATTGTAACAGCTAACGTCATTTACTAAAATACTGCCATAACAAAGCCGATAATTTTTTTGCCAGTACCCATGCTTCATTGTTGTCATTCCACTGCTGATCTTTATTATTTTTAGTAAAGATGCTGAACACATAAGGATGTTTGGCCATTACTAATAATACTTCACTGCGGCTGGCATCAACACAACCGTTTTTACTGGCCACAAAAATATCAACAGGTATTTGTGATAAGGCCTGTTCATCCCAAAAATTGCGGCCCAGTAAACGGATCATCTTTTTAGAAATACTGTCATTGATTATTTCCCCTTTATAAATTTTCTCCATCAGTGTTGCCATTTCATAAGGCGTTGTTTGTCCCCAGCCATATTGTGTGCGGTTATTTTCTCTTCCTGCTGTTCTTGAATTTACTCTTGTTGACTTAAACCCTGTACTGTCTAAAATTTTATTTATCCTAATACCACCACCGGATAATTTTTGTAACCACAGGCTGGCAGAATTATCACTTGTGCTTAACATCAGCAAAACCACTTTAGCCAATTCTATTTTAGCGGTATCTTTTAAGTTAGCTGTAACATCAAAATCGCTGTACCCTAAAGAATCACGGTAAACCAGTTGTTGATGGTATTCCAGTTCTTTCTTTTCTATCTTATCCATCACGCCGATAAGGATCGGGATCTTCACAATACTTGCTGTTGGAAAAACAGTATCTGCATTTATCGCAACAACCCTGTCTTTTTTAAGGTCCTTAATATATACACCCACATCACCATTAAAGCCCTGTAACAGTTCGGCTACTTTGCTGTATAGTTTTTTGTCGGTCTTTTGAGCTACTACAGAAAAGCCAAGGAGCAAAGAAGATAGAAGAAAGGAGAGACATTTTTTCATGACTATAAATCTACTTAAAGAAGGCCGAATGTCAGAAGCAAATAGAAAAAAGGCAGTTTGTAAACAGAGGGGCAGCGATCGCAGAGACATTCAAAGGCAGTTGCGTGGCCATTTTCTACTTTAAACACGCACAATTCCCGCCGCTCATCCCAAAATATGGCCATTTATACATTCAGTAATTTTTTTTACATTTCTCCAATTCCCTTGAAATCCTTTACTGGCGTGATTTCTGTGCAAAACAGGCTAATAGCCAGAACCCACTACTATAAAAAATATGGTATTATGTGTTGCATAGTACTAAAATGTCATTATCTTTGTGATGTGATAGGGATAAACCGGTTTGAACTGTCATAAAAGTATAGCCATGAATTTTAAAATCAAGAAGCCATGAACATTGATAACACAGCCAGCCAGATGCGGAAAGGAGTACTGGAATTTTGTATCCTTTCGGTGATTAAGCAGGGGGAGGCCTACCCTTCGGACATTATTGACAAGATGAAAGCAGCCAATTTCAACTTACTGGAAGGAACCCTTTACCCCCTGCTTACGAGGCTGAAGAACGCAGAGTTTTTAACCTACCGCTGGGTAGAAAGTAACAGCGGCCCGCCACGAAAATATTTTTCGCTTACGGACAAAGGCGCAGCTTTTTATAAAGAACTGGAATCAACATGGAATGAATTGTCCAACGCAGTAAAAGCTGTGACCGATGTGGATGCCACCAATAACTTTAACAACAACTTCAACAACCCTTAACTAGCAAAAAGTATAGCCATGATTTGTTTTTTAAGCCTATCAACTCACGAAACAAAAACTATTTAGCCATGAAACAAGTAATCAATATAAATTTCCAGGGACGTGTGGTACCAATAGAAACCACCGCCTTTGAAATATTAAAAGACTATACCGATAGCCTTAACCGGCACTTTGCCAATGAAGAAGGTAAAGAAGAGATCATTAATGATATTGAAAGCCGCATCGGTGAACTTTTCCAGGAGAGACTGACCAAGGGCGCTACCTGTATCTCCGATGATGATATCAATGCCATCATTAAGAGTATCGGCCGTCCCGAAGATTTTGAACCAAGGGATGACGAACAGCCTGCGGCAGCTTTAACCAATTACCAACAACAATCTGGCAGCAGCAATACCGGCCACAAAAGGTTATACAGGAATGAAAATGATAAAGTACTGGGTGGAGTATGCAGCGGCCTTGCCAACTACTTTAATATCGATGTGGTTATTGCCAGGATCATATTCGTGGTACTGTTGTTCTCAGGTATCGGGTTCCTCACTTATATTATTATGTGGATAGCAGTACCAAGTAAGGCCAGCGCTGAAATCGGGGGCACAAGAAAAAAATTGTTCCGAGACCCTGATGAAAAGATGATCGCCGGCGTATGCAGTGGCATAGGAAATTATTTTGGTATCAACCCATGGATACCAAGGGCATTATTCCTATTACCCTTTCTTTCTTTCCTCAGCCGCTGGGGGCATTGGGGTGGGTTTTGGGATTTCGGTGATGTGATACGTTTTACTTTCAGCCCTACATCTTTGATAGTGTATATTATTTTATGGATTGTGATACCTGAAGCTGTAACCACTTCTGAAAAACTGGAAATGAAAGGTGAAAAGGTAGATATGAATTCAATCAAGAATTCGGTGATAGAAGAGATGAAAGGCGTTGGTAAAAAAGCTTCCGGCTTTGGTAAAGAAGCATCCGGTGTTATCAGCGACAAAGCAAAAGCAGTAGCAGGCGATGTACAGAATTTCAGCAGGCGCAGCCGCGGCGGACTGGGCAATGTAATCGCAATGATCGCCAAGATATTTGCTTACTTCATTATTGGTTGTGTATGCTTTGGTTTGGTGATGGGCCTATTTGCTTTGGGCGTTTTTTCAATAGGTGTTTTTCCGCTTAAAGATTATATACTAAAAGGTTCATGGGAGAATTTTTATGCCTGGGGAACATTGGTGTTATTCATCGCAGTGCCAATCATCGGTATCATTACCTGGTTGATAAGAAAGATCGCCAAGATGAAAAGCAACAGTAAGATACTGCGCCTCACTTTCGGTAGCCTGTGGACGCTGGGATGGGTTTGTATCATCATGCTTATTGCAACGGTAACGCAGGATTTTAAATCAAGCAGCCGTCTGGATGAGCAGGTGGTCAGCCTTTCGAACCCCGCAGTAAATAAATTATTGGTAACATCATCTTCACCGTTCACAAAAAAATTCTATGGCCGTAACTGGGTGCGCTTTGAACCTTTCGAAAATTTAATTGATGACGATACAGCTTTTGTAAGAAATGTAAATATAGAAATTGAAAGATCTACTACTGATAGCTTCCAGGTAACTATTAAAAAAATGTCGAGGGGTTATGACAGGCAGGATGCTAATACGCTTGCAAATCTTATCAAATTTAATGCACTGCAGCAAGATTCTATCCTGCTCTTGGATAAAGGGATTGCAATAAATAAAGTTGATAAATTCCGTAATCAGATGGTGGTGATTACAGTGTATGTTCCTGTTGGAAAACAAATAAAAGTTAGTAGCAATGTGGAGAGCGGGCATGTGCATTTTGGTGCAGGAAACTGGAATAATGACTGGGAAAACGATTATTATGACGGAGATCAAAGTATCAAATGGCAATCAGACGTTGACTATATAATGAAGGCAGATGGCCTTTACACTCTCGACGGAAGAAGAGCCGATGGCTGGAATGACAGGGATAAGAAAAAACAGGGCAATAATAAACGCACCTACAGGTATAATACTATTGAAGATTCTTTACAGAGAAGGCAGGATTCTATTGATAACAGGAAAGAACAGAAAATCGATTCCATTGACAGGAGGATTCAACAGCAAAAAGATTCCATCGAAAGACATCTTGAAAATGAAAAGAATAAAATTGAGAACAGCAATGGAAGTATACAGGGAATCGACCCGGGAAACCTGGGTGCAATAGTAATGCCGGGCGTAAATATTTTACCGGGAATAAATTAAGCTCATATCAACTTAAACCATTCATTCATTTAAAATAACAACACATGAAAGCACGGTTTTTGTTTTTAGCAGTTGCTTTATTTTTAAGTAGCGTTCTTTCCTCCTGCCTGCATCAGCACGACGATATTTCAATCTCGATACAGGAAGATGAGGAGGAGTACCGTTTGTCTGCAAGGTATGATGACAGTAAAACAGGAGCGGTTGAAAATTATATCAAAACCTGCACAGCATCAAACGGGCGTTTTAATTACAGCGGCCACGGTGACATAAATGCTACGGTAACACTCGATGATAAGAGCAGGGTCTATATCAGGTCACGCGAAGGCAGGCTCAAAATAAAATTCAATAAGGAGGAAAATACAGAAGAAGCTTACGAAAGGATAAGAGATATGTGCGAAGGTATCAAAGACCTGTTAGCTGAAAATTAATATAAAATCGTTTCGATAGTTGAGTTGAAGTTGAAACACAAACGGTCCTGTCATTTTTGACAGGACTCTTTTTATATTTGGTAAACGAAAGCAACACATGAAAGATAATTTCTCCAGTCAGTCATCGGTATATGCACAATACCGTCCGGAATACCCCGAAGAACTGTTCCGTTATATTATGGGCTTTGTGAAAGAAAATAAAATGGTTTGGGATTGTGGTACCGGCAACGGGCAATCCGCGAAAGAACTCAGCAAATATTTTATTACCGTTTTTGCAACAGATATCAGCCAAAAGCAACTCGATAATGCTTATAAATCAGACAATATTTTTTATTCTTTACAACCGGCCGAACAAACAGACCTGCCTGCTGAAAGTATTGACCTATTGACCGTATCGCAGGCATTACACTGGTTTAATTTTGAAAAATTTTATGCAGAGGTTAACCGCGTTGCAAAACCCGGTGCGGTGATCGCAGTTTGGACCTACAGCTTACTTCGGATATCTGATGCGATCGACAAGGTTATAGAAAATTATCATTTCAAAACATTGGGTGATTACTGGGATGCAGAAAGAAAATACGTGGATGATCATTACGCGGCTATCCCTTTCCCTTTTTCCGAAATAGATACTCCAGGCTTTACTATAAAGTTGTATTGGTCGCTGCAGGAACTGGAAGGGTACCTTTATACATGGAGCGCTTTGCAAAAATTTATTGCCACCAATAATTTCAGTCCTGTTGATACGGTAATGGCAGCGGTAAAATCGCTATGGGGCGAAGATGAAAAAAGAGAAATCATCTTTCCTGTATACCTGCGGTTGGGTACAATAAAATAACAGCTTACATTTGCTGTTCAGTAAAAAATTACTACTTCATGAAAAATACCCCCTTTACACAAAAACATATTGCACTGGGTGCAAAAATGGCGGAGTTTGCAGGTTATAATATGCCCATATCTTATAGTGGCATTAACGATGAACATGCAACTGTGCGTAACAATGCAGGTGTATTTGATGTAAGCCATATGGGTGAATTTATTTTAAAAGGAGACAATGCATTAGACCTTATTCAAAGAGTTACAACGAACGACGCTTCTAAATTAACCAATGGCAAAGCACAATACAGCTGCCTGCCCAATACTACGGGTGGTATTGTTGATGACCTTTTGGTATACTGTATAGAAGAAAATATAAGTTATATGCTAGTGGTGAATGCCAGCAATATTGAAAAAGACTGGGACTGGATCAGTAGTTATAATGATAAAAAAGTGGAGATGCACAACATCTCTGATAAAACCTGCCTGCTTGCTATACAGGGCCCCAATGCCACCAGGATATTACAAACGTTAACAGATATTGACATCATGAATTTAAAATATTACACTTTTGCAAAAGGTACATTTGCGGGGGTCAAAAATGTTTTGATCAGCGCAACCGGTTATACGGGTGCAGGTGGAGTGGAGATTTACTTTGAAGACGTGAATGACGATGCCGATAAAATATGGGATGCCATTTTTGAAGCGGGAAAAACTGCCGGCATCAAACCCATCGGTTTAGGTGCAAGGGATACACTGCGTTTGGAAATGGGCTTTTGCTTATATGGAAATGATATTGATGATACCACTTCGCCACTGGAAGCAGGGTTGGGCTGGATAACAAAATTCAGCAAACCCTTTACCAATAGCGATTACTTCGAAAAACAGAAATCGAAAGGCGTTACAAAAAAACTCGTTGGATTTGAAATGCAGGAAAGAGGTATTGCACGTCATGATCACGATATCAAAGATTTCGAAGGTACCATCATAGGAAAAGTTACCTCGGGCACACAGTCACCGTCGTTGAATAGAGCCATTGGCATGGGTTATGTAGATAATAGGTATGCCGTTATCGACAGCGAGATCTATATCAGTATCCGGAATACACTACTGAAGGCTAAAGTGGTGAAAGTGCCGTTTGTATAATGGATAAATTTTTAATTGATAATTTTTCCCGTTCGCATAGTGTTCTTTTTTTGAAAAAGGGTTAAAGTAAAAACATTATCAATTATTCATTTCTTCATTATCAATTAAAACAATGCCAAAGATCCATTTAACAACATTCATTGCAGCCCCCGCAGAAAGGGTATTTGACCTCAGCCGCAGCATTAACCTGCATAAAATTTCTACAGCGGGTACTCGTGAAGATGCGATTGCCGGCACAGTTACAGGCCTAATCAATTTAAATGAAACGGTTACATGGCAGGCACGTCATCTTTTAAAAAACAGGCACCACACTTCTATAATAAG
Source organism: Chitinophagales bacterium (assembly GCA_038205215.1). GTDB lineage: Bacteria > Bacteroidota > Bacteroidia > Chitinophagales > Chitinophagaceae > Ferruginibacter. The sequence goes on from JBBRCB010000025.1 coordinate 29,053, forward strand.
TGCAATGGAAATACCACGCTATTTTGTGGATGAAATGCAAAAAGGAGATTTTAAAAGCTTCAGGCATGAGCATCATTTTAAACCTGTTGATAATGGTACCATCATGATCGATATCGTGGAGTTTGAAAGTCCCTATGGTGCTGCAGGAATTTTTTTCAATACCATCTACCTTAAAAAATATATAGAAAAATTACTACTGAAAAGAAATTCGATCATAAAAGAATATGCTGAAACCCAAAAATGGAAAACAATATTGATTTAATTTTACCCAATGCCAACAAATAAACCTTCACTATATACCTGCCTTTCGCCAGCGCTCTTACATTTATACGATCTTAAAAATGCGGTCGTTGTTATCATCGATGTGTTCAGGGCTACTTCTACTATTGCATCAGTTTTAAAAAATGGTGCTACATGCATCATCCCGGTAGACGAGGTTTTTAAAGCGATCGAGATCAGTAAGAGGATCGATGCCATTGCAGCCGGAGAAAGAGATGGCCAGGTGGCGGAAGGTTTGCAGCACGGTAATTCTCCATTGGAATACAGCAGGGAATTCATCGAAGGCAAAACGCTGGTACTGACCACAACGAATGGCACCAAATTACTGCAAATGGCGCTGGACAATAATGCCGATACTATTATCAGTGGTTCATTTCCCAACCTCTCTTCGGTGTGTAAATTTATAACAGCACAAAATAAAAATGTAGTGCTGGGCTGTGCGGGCTGGAAAGACCGTTATAATATAGAAGATACTTTATTTGCAGGAGCGGTCATCAGTAAAGTAAAAGAATATTTTTCCATTCATTGCGACAGCTCTTTAACCGCAGAACTGTTATATGAAAGTAATAAACATGACCTTACCGGATTTGCGCCTAACCTTACCCATTACCACCGCCTGGTACAACGTTTTGGTTTAATAGAAGACATTAATTTTTGTTTAACGCCTGATGCTGCCGACGTACTGGTGTTGTACAAAGAAGGAAAATTAATTGTAGGGTAAAACAATTTTAACTATTAGTTCCCGGTCCTGTACATTTTTGGGTGATTTTTCTCATAAACTTTCCTTTTTACGCCAAAAGCTCAGTTATTTTCCTTTACTTTTGCAAATTGCCTTTTTCAGAGTGGCCCCGGCAAAAGCCTCATCAAAATCTGAAATCCTAAATCGGCAATCCAAAATTTTTAATGGCATTATCCCACCTTATTAAATACGTGTACAACAATGGTTCTGATGAAGTGATCCGCCGCGGAAAAAAGATCCAGGCCATGGGATTCGTAGAACTGGTAGAGCATGATCAGCTGATGGGCAGCGTAGTATTTCGTGTAAAAGATGACAGCTACAGTACTTTTTACAAAGTGTATATTCAAAAATACGCTGACGCTAAAACGATCTCGGTACGTTGCGGTTGCCCGTATAATTTAGGGGATATCTGCCGCCATGAAGCTGCTGCATTATTGCGCCTTCAGGAGATGATCGATAAGAATATGCTGGGCAATGCCGCCATCAGGTACAACCAGCGGCATACAGTGGCAAAGATGAAACATATCGACCTCAAGATGATCAAATTATTTTCATCACCGGGTATTTATGAGCAGGCGGAAAATATATTACGTACCACTAAAGCCAATATATTAAAGGCGGGAGACGAAAGAGTAGAAGCGGAACTGGAATACGACGGCCAAACCTACCCGTTAGTCATTCAAAAAAATGACGAACGTAATTTTGATACTTCCTGTAAATGCGATGAAGCCGAGCACCCGCTTTGCGAACACAAGACCATGTTGTTTTTACAGTTATTGAATTCTTACGGCCCTTTTTATTTTGATACCATCCGTAACTGGGATAAAGAAAAAAATAAATTACTCCAGATGTACGGGTATAGCCTCGACGATGATCTTGCGGGTAAATTTGAATTCACTTATAAAGACGGTAAGCCATTTTTAAAACTACTGGATATTTCTATTAAACGTGTAGCTGCCCCGGCCGCTGTGAGCACAAGAACAGCAGAAGTTTTTCTCAGCCCTATTGAAGAAGAAGAAAAAGAAACATTGGTGCAGGCGGTTCCGGAAAAAAAATTAGGTGTCGTATTTAATTTCAATGCTTCTACCTACCCTTATTTTACCGTGGATGCCATACAGGGTGATGCAGATGAAGAGAATAAAAAATTCACCAGTAAAGTGGAAAAACTTGACCTGGCTAAATTTGTGAATACCGACCTGTTCAGCGAAGATGATAAACAATTATTGCAGCAGGTACGCAAATTGCAGGTGAGTGAAATAAATAAATACCTCGACCGCAACTCTCCTTTCAGCGGTATTTGGGAAAACATCATTCAAACCGATGGCGATGAATTGCCGGAAGAAACCAGGAGCCTGATGGGGGAATACCTTCAACCCAAGCTTAAAAAATTATTTGAAGAGCAGGCGGCAAATAATTTTATTTTCTGCCTGCCCGGGAAAAAAGTTTTTAAAACAGAAAATTTAAAAGAGATAGAAATAAGCGATCATTTTATTTCACCGGTATTTAAAGTGCTGGCAAAGAACAGCCATTTCGAGATCGCCTGTACGGTAAAGATGCAGGGAAACATCATACCGTTTTCGGATAACGAATGCAACAGCAGCCTTGTTTTTTTACATGATAAAGTATTGTACCTCTGGGAAAGGTCGGAAGATGTGTTGCAGGCAGAGAAGTTTATAAAGGAAGGCAATATCCAATTGAGTAAAGAGAATTGGGCCGAAAAAATGCAGAAAGTGATCATGCCGTTAACGAGGGAATACCACGTGGAGTTTGATAAGAGTTTAATAAGAGAAATAAAAAGCGGCGAGCCGGAAGTGAAACTGCAACTGCAGGAAAAAGGCGACTACCTGGTGTTTCAGCCCATATTTACTTACCAGGGTTTTGAAACAAAAGCAGCCGACAAAGAAACGATCACCATTCCCGATGGCGATAAGATACTGATCGTTCACCGTAATAAAGAAGCAGAAGAAAAATTCATCACTAAACTGGAAGCCCTTCATTCCATGTTTGTAAGGCCCAATGATAACAGCAGCCTGGTATTAAAAGGCGCAGATGTGCTGCGCAACAACTGGTTCTTCCTGTTCGTGGACGCGATGAAGGAAATGAAAGTGCCGGTATATGGTTTTGAAGCACTGAAGAATTTCAGGTTCAACACGGCAAAACCCAACACACATATCCATGTAAGCAGCGGGCTGGATTGGTTTGATGCCAAAGTGGAAATTGAATTCGGCGAACAGCGTGTAGGCATTGATGATATTAAAAAGGCATTAGTCAATAAACAGTCTTTTGTTCAGCTGGGTGATGGCAGCCTCGGTATATTACCGGATGAATGGCTGAAACGGTATTCTCTCCTGTTTAAAGTGGGTGATGACCACCGTAACCGCCTGCGCCTCTCGAAATACCATATGAGTGTTATTGATGAGTTGTATGAGAACAGGAATGAGACCGAGCTAAGTTTTGAACTGGATGAAAAATTTGAGCGGCTCAGGGAGTTCAAGAATATTCCGGAGATCGCTGCACCCGATCACCTCCAATCCATTTTAAGGCCTTACCAAACTTCAGGCTTTCAATGGCTCAGTTACCTGAATGATGTAAGCTGGGGCGGTATTTTAGCTGATGACATGGGTTTGGGTAAAACCATCCAGGCACTCACCATGCTGCATCATTACAAACAATCAACAGGGGGGTTGAAAGCCATTGTTATTTGTCCTACCACCTTAATATATAACTGGAAGAACGAGGTAGAAAAATTTACGCCCACGTTGACATGGCATATCCATCACGGCAGTATGCGCAGCCGCAGTGCCGAAGACCTGCAGAAGCAAAATATCATCATCACCACTTATGGTACTTTGCGCAGCGATATACAATTGTTGTTGAAAATAAATTTCGATTACGTAATACTGGATGAGAGCCAGGCGATAAAAAACCCTTCTTCCAAAGTAACCAAGGCGGCTTGTTTGCTGGAAGCAAAAAACAGGTTATGCATGAGCGGTACCCCATTGCAGAATAATACCTTTGATATTTTTGCGCAGATGAATTTTTTAAACCCGGGTCTGCTGGGCAGCATGGAATTTTTCCGAAATGAATTTGCAACGCCTATTGATAAATTTGGCGAGCAGGAACAGAAAGACCACCTGCGGAAATTATTATATCCCTTCATCTTACGCCGTACAAAAGAACAGGTGGCCAAAGACCTGCCCGATAAAACAGAAACAATTTTGTTTTGCGAGATGGAAAAACCACAGCGGGATATCTATGAAGCATACAGGGATACTTACAGGAGCAAGATATTGGGGGAGATCGACCAGCAGGGCATCAATAAATCACAGCTTACAATTTTACAGGGCCTGATGAAGCTGCGGCAGATATGTGACAGTCCGGCCATTTTAAATGAAGAAGATAAATACCCCAATCATTCCATTAAACTGGATGAACTGGCGAGGGAGATTACCGAAAATATCGGCGAACACAAGGCATTGGTATTTTCTCAGTTCCTTGGTATGCTGTCGCTGATAAGGAAAACATTGACTGAGCAGGGTATAAAATTTGAATATTTTGACGGCAGTACCTCTGCAACCGACAGGGAGAAAGCCATCCAGAATTTTCAGAACAATGATGAGTGCAGGGTATTTTTAATTTCCTTAAAAGCGGGTGGCGTGGGTTTAAACTTAACTGCTGCCGATTATGTATATATAGTGGATCCCTGGTGGAACCCGGCCGTGGAGCAACAGGCTATTGACCGTACCCACCGTATCGGGCAAACGAAAAATATCTTTGCATACAGGATGATCTGTATCGATACTATTGAAGATAAAATTTTACAACTGCAGGAACGCAAGCGTAAACTGGCCAGTGAATTAATTGCCGATGATGCCAGCTTTGTTAAAGCGTTGAGCAAATCTGATGTGGAATATTTGTTTAGTTAGAATAACGCGCCGGTGTTGGTATCGAAATAAAGTATTAAGCGTTGGCGTATCAACAATTGATGCGGGCAATTATTATAGCCTGGTTTCCTAACCAGCGAATAGCCAAAGGCCGCTGCTAATTTCCTGAATAATGTGTAATCATTCCGAAAGGATCTGTTCCATCATAATAAAATTTCGCCTGGGAATAATAATAGTCTTCGGGGTTGGCACATAAACCAGCCTTAACCGCGTTGTTATAAATATACTCCAGCTTTTGATCAAACGTTGTATTTATTTATTTTATCTAAAATTTTTTATTTTGATGCTCTTTTATAGAATTGTATTAAAGAAAGAGCACCCATTTCTTATACAAATCTTCGCAGATTTTAAATGTATTTTCAGATGGTTTTGAAATGAATCTTTCCACTGACTGATTTTTAGAACTCCATTGCCAATCAAAAGTTGCTCTTTGCTTATCAAAAGTTTTCATATCAGGAGCACTTCCTTCTTTTATAGTATTCTGCAAGAAATTAAAAAACATTTGCCATCGTCCTTTATAGTAGGTTGAAATCAAGCCAGACCAGTCTTTAGCTGCATAATCAGTAATTCCATTCCCTTCGCCGCCCCATGTTGTTATTAATACCCGGGCATCTTTTTCATAATAATTTTTCTCTGCTTCTGTAGAGCCAAAGTCCCTCGCCTGGTTTATCCAGTTTCCTAAAAGCAAATCATTTTGTGTAGATACCAAAGTGTCCACATCATCACATAAAGAAATAAACAGCCCTGTATATTTTTGGAATGTTTTTTCATCTTTTGCATAATAGGCTTTTGCAATAGTATCCCTGAAGGAAAGGGCCAGGTTAGCCAATACCTGTTTTTCGACCAGTGCCAAATCTCTTAAATAATTATTGCCCGATTTTGATTTTGAGTTTGCCAATAAAAAAGCAGGTAAAATATTCGCTAAAGATTTATAATCATAATCACTAAATGAGGAATAGGGACCATGCCCTTTCAACATAGGCTCTGATTGGATTATATTACCAAGCCCAACACCGGAAACCTGGTTGTTATAGATTAAGGGCAACAATTTTGTCCATACTGATTCTACAACCGGATCCTGGTTACCACAGCGGGTGTCAGCGTAATCTTTTATCCATTGTTTGGCATCCCCTGCATCTATATTCCACGCATAATCAAATAACCATTCATATATAAAATCATTTACACCAAAACCTTCTAAAGTTGTACCAATACCCGTCATGTTCCTTCTATTAGGGTCTTGTTCTGCCTCCGGTAATATTTTTGATACATTTAAAAGAGGAGCAGCCAGTTGGGTATTGCCACCAAAGTTGCCAAGGTAACACCAAATGTAAGGGGCACTAAAAAATCCATCTGTTAAACGCCAAACTTCTTTTCGTTCACAGAAATAATCCAGCAAGATCATTCTGTTTTGAGGTACAGCTTTTATCATAGCTTCCAAACGTGGATTAGTCCAGTGTTTGCGGTCATAATAAAATGTCCAGCCCATCTGCACCCAAACTGCATCGGGATCAATTGCTTTCATTCCACTATAAATATTTTTTGAAACGCTTGCCAGGTAATCAGGCTCCCAGCTCGGAGGATCCATTTCATTGAAGGGATCGGCTCCATAATAATGATCTGTTCCTAAAAGTTGCTGTTGTTCGCTCAGGTAAGCTTTTTGTATTTGTATAAAAATGCTATCCATAGGATCTAAAAAATAGGCATCATTCTCCGGGCCTGTTTCGTATGATCCGAGATCTGTGATCTTAATATTTGGATATAAAGTTTTTAAATCTTTAGGCACATGTCCTGCAAACGCAGGTAAAATGGGTTTCATCCCAAAGGCCCTTTCCTGTTGTAAAATTTTCTTTTGTAATAAAAACTGGTTATCAATAAAACTTTGCGGCAGTGCACCTAAAAATCTATCGAGATTCCCCATTCGCTGCCAGGGTAAATGAGAAGGGCCCGTAAAAAAAGCAAGGATTTGCTGATCAGTCATGCCAAATTTCTTCCATACTCTTTGCCAGATATATTCCTGGCCCTGAATGGCAAGCGGCATATTGATTCCATTTAGCGCCATCCAGTCTATCAACCGCTGCCAATCATTCCATTTCCACCACAGGGTTGTATAACCTGCGGTACAGTAATTCATAAAAAACCGATTCTCAAACCGACACGATTCGCCTATAGGTTTTGTAATCTCGGGTAAAGTTTTTGGAATTACTACGGGCTCATTTGCATACCACGAAACATTGCTATGGCAATATGTTTTCAGATAATAACTAAACCCTTTTGCCATTGCTAACGCGTTGGTGCCTTCAATAAGAATCTTTTTGTTTTGACTTTGTACATGAAAACTATCCCTTCCATCTCCGGTAATATTTTTTAGAATAAATAAATCTGATTTACCCGGTATTAACCTTTCTATCATTGCGATGACTGTTTCTCTATCACTATTATCTTTCGGACTGCTTGTTGCATACAATGGATTAAATATGTTTAAGAAGATAACACTATGAAAAATATAGAAATTCTTACATAATAAAATTGACCTGATAAGTTTTCGATATTTCATGATTTTTATTTTTTGTACTTAATAAGCAGTAAGATTAATGCTTACATGATTTTTAAATGTACCATTAATTGTAATAAATTCAGAAAAGTAAGTTATCAAATCTTCGGCCACCGTGGATCTTCCATCGCTTTCTCAATTAATGTATTTTCCCTCCCGAGGGCCTGGTCGCTTAACCAGCGGCTGAACTTGCTGCGTTAACCATTTGTCGCTAATCTAACATAGCGATCCAATCATTGTACAGAATTATTAACTTAAAGTAAATCATTGTATGATATGGTGCCTGTTTGTCACGAGACACGACCTGTGCGTTCGGTATAGGAAATAGTTTTCCATTTGACATAAATAAGGAGAACACCCGGGGAGGAGAAAAATCACCGATACCAACAATGGCCAGGAACAAACTTCATGAAAATTGTATCATCAATAGTAGCAGTACTTATTGGATTTAGTTTATTTGCTTTTTATATCGTTGGCTCCCACGGTCATCTTCGGTTTCGAACCAATAGGTTGGAGGATTGAATTTTTGGAATATTAATAATGACTTGCTTTTTAGTCCCTATAGTTCTTTTTATGTGCCCGTTGAATAAAAAGAAAAACTAGTAGTTTTTAATCGTGTAGCAATTGCCTTAATACTATTGAAGATAAAATTTTGCAACTGCAGGAGCGCAAGCGTAAACTGGTAAGCGAATTAGTGGCCGATGATGCCAGCTTTGTTAAGGCGTTCAGTAAATCAGATGTGGAGTATTTGTTTAGTTAGAGCAGGAAAAAGATGTTTTATCTCGATCCTGCGAGTGAATTAAACTTTACTGGAAATAGGCCAGGCAATTAAGAAGCAATAAAATTCTTTAATCTTTTAAAATCCCTGTTGGTACCGGATTCAAAAAAACTGTTGAGTACAACACCAAGAGTTTTGATTAAAACTGCAAATGCAGTGGGGTGGGATGATTGGATCTTTTTCATGTTATCGGATTTAGAACTTAAAGTTACAATTCAACTGAACTCCGGTCAAGCGTATTTTTGCTGATTTATCGCTACCGGTAATTTCCGAATGGATTGAGTTATTTTACAAGCGGCCCCTGCCATTTGCGACGGAACTGTTTTCCTTTTTTGTAATACCGGATAGGATAAACATCAGGATTTTGGCGAAGCTTCCCTATAAAATTTCTTACTACCTGTAATATTGGATTGGTCATTAGTCGGTTGGGTTTATTCATAGTACAAAATATTAGCCTGTATGTAACGGGGCAGCTTTAATAATATTGTCTTAATAATCCTAAACCTAAAAAAACAGGGTACTTACTGCCGATTTATCCGTTCAAAACGCGTTCTATCCCCAGCTTTAACGCCATATTAAGTATTACGGGCTGTATTTTTGCATCCATACATCAAATCAAAAAACATGAACAAGACATATTGTTGGAAATGCGTACTCATGATTGCGTCGATCTTGGGAATGGCCCATGCATTTATGGCTTAAGCTAAACCATATTGTAATTATAAAAGGTTGCAGAGAGATCTGCAACCTTTTAGTTTTTGGAAGTTGTACAATATTCGATAACCACTTATTTATTTATCATAAATACCTGTGCCGCCGCACTGTTTTTCAATACCACCAATAGATTATTTTCTTTTAGGTAGACCATTTTACGGCTTTCACCCCTAACTTTTAATCCATCAGTACCATGGGATACTGCAGTAAATCCGCCTTTCCCATCTCCTTTCAGCATTAAAATCGACGTTGCATCAATATTACCCACCATTACTGCCGGATCGTTGGTATTGCCGCAAACCAGGATATCTTTTATACCATCTTTATCAAAATCATCGATCACCATATCGTTGATATTGGAAAGCTGTGCTTTTTCGGGGAATACCACAAAGCGAAAAGCGCCGTTGCCTGCATTCAGCAACACACCGGATTCAAAGAAATTGCTTTTATATACGTCCATGCCCTTTTGCTGATCTTCAGTAAATAATTTATCCAGCGTGGTACCGGAGTAATCCTTATACCGAATGAATTTTTTTCTCATCGATGGCATCTGGTCAATCAGCTGGTCGCGGCTAAACAACGGGTAACATTTTCCCTGGTTGTAATAACCCAGCACTGCATCATAACTTCCATTGCCATCAAAATCTTTTGCATATACTGTTGCGGGATTATAATAATTTCCTTTAATAGAACAATTGGTACCCCTGTTGCCTACAATAATATCCAGGTGGCCATCCCCATCTATATCAGCAGTTTTTAAACTGTACCACCAACCGCTGAATTCATCGAGGCTGATAACAGTATCCCGTTGTGTTGCAGGCGAAACAAAGCTTACCGTTTGCTGTAGTTTTTTAAATACACCATTCTGCATTTTAAAAACAGTTACCGGCATCCATTCACCCGAAAGGATCAATTCATTTTTTCCGTCGCCGTCAAGATCAGCCCATACTGCACAGTTCACTATACCAGGTTTTAATAATTCCTTTGCAATTTCATTGGTCACATTGGTGAATATGCCATTATTATTTTGCAGTAACATGCAGTTATCGGCCTGGGGAAATTTCCCGGGCAATACATGGCCGCTCACAAAAAGATCAAGATCGCCATCATTATCAAAATCAAGCGGTATGGCACAGGAGCCATTAAAACCCTCTGCAGGCAAGGCTTTTGCTGCCCGAGTAAAATTCCCCTTGCCATCATTTAAATATAAACGGTCCTGGTATAAATTACTGCCGGCATCAAATTCTGCGCCACCACTCACTATATAAAGGTCATTATCCTTATCACCGTCGGCGTCAAAGAATACAGCGCCCATATCTTCAAAGGCTTTATCGGCAGCAAATGCAGCCTGCTTTTTTTCAGTGAAGGAACCATCAGGATTCTGGGTCATTAATTTACCTCCAATGCCTGCGGCACCACCGATATAAATATCCGCCCTGCCGTCCCCATTCACATCTGCTGAAGCATAGTAGGGCCCCTTGCGGCTGCACTTATAGGGAATCAGCGGTTCTCTTTTAAAATCGATAAATTCATTTTCTACCTGGCTGTACTTTAATTTATTCTGGCTGGAGATATCAGTAAACAGGGTTTGTTTTTTTGCTGGTGCTGCAGGAATGATCTTTGCATCGGATTCTGCAACAGTTAAAACCTGGTTGGCGTTTACATTTTCTAAAATTATTTTTTTCAAAGAAGGAAAAGTAATTTCAACACGCGGAATAATTTTTTCGGTACCCGTACCGAAATGTAAAAAATGTTCTGAAGAAGATAAGAAGCCACGTTGCGGGTTATAATGCTGCAGCTGCACCTGCCCTTTCGAATCCGTTAATTTAACGGTTGTACCATATAACTCCTCTTTTGAAGTACCACCCTCTATACAACGGAACCGTAAATAATTTGATGTGGCCGCATTGTCGCTGCTGTTGTTTTTAAAAATAAAAGCTTCATCATCTACATTATTCACCACAAGGTCAAGATCGCCATCATTATCCAAATCTGCATAGGCCGCTCCACTGGAGAATGAACCCGGTTCATCCATCCAGTTATCCGTGTATTTATCAAATTTTAAACTACCGTTATTATGATAAAAATAATTCTTCGTTTTTACGGAAGGGATGCTTTGCAGCCATTTATCCAGGTCAACGCTCTGGCCCCTGTTCATCGAATTGATAATAGAATCAAGAATAAAAACTTTATAGTCCCAGTCGGTAATATCTCTTTTAATGCCATTGGTAACATAGATATCTTTCCACCCGTCATTATCAAAATCTGCGATCAAAGGGGCCCAGCTCCATTCTGTTTCGGCAACACCCGCGTAATTGGCGATCTCGCTGAAAGTGCCGTCGGTATTGTTCAACTGTAAACTGTTCCTTGGATATTGATAAAATAAATTGAATTGCACCATCAGGTTAAACTTATCGTAGTTCTGGTTTACAGCAAACAACTGTTTTTGTCTTTTCGGTTCTTCCACCGCCATATCCACTACGTAAATATCTTCGAGGCCATCATTGTTGATATCGGCAATATCAGAACCCATTGCGGAAAAGCTGGTATGGCTTAAGTGATCAGTAAGCTGGTTGGTAAAAGTACCGTTCTTATTATTGACAAAGAAAAAGTCGGGTTTATTAAAATCATTGGCTACATAAATATCAGGCCAGCCATCACCGTTATAATCAAAAACTGAAGCGCTTAATCCAAAAGCATGCGTGATCAATCCTGCTTTTTTGGTAACGTCAACAAATTTTCCGCCACGGTTTTCGTACAGCCGGTCGCTGGTGTACACTGTGGTAGTATCTTCTACATAAACCAGTTTACCGTTTTCCATTCTTGCAGGGATGGTCATTGATTTACCGAAATCGTCGAGGTGGTTAACGAAAAATACATCAAGGTCTCCATCGTGGTCATAATCCAAAAAATAAGACTGTATCGTAAAGCTGGCGTCTTCCAAACCATATTCCGCGGCCCTATTGGTAAAAGTTAAGTTGCCATTATTGATGTACAGCATTTTTTTGCGCAGTTTCGGGTCTTTGAATCCTGATTTGCACACAAAGATGTCGAGTAAGCCATCGCCATTGATATCAACCATGTTCACACCGGTCTTGATGCCGTCGCCACCATCAACACCCGCTGAGGCTGTAATATCCCGGAACTTAAAATTGCCTTCGTTAAGGTATAATTTATTGTAGCCACGCGTAGACGAAAAATAGATATCGGGTAAGCCGTCGTTATTGATATCGCCAATGCTAACACCCGCGCCCGCATACAGGTTTTCATACAGGTACATGAACATGGTAGAATTCTCCACGATATCATTCCTGAAAGTGATACCGGTGGATGAGGAAGGAAGCAGGGTAAACTTTTTTTGCTGAGCATTACTATACAGAAAGGCTGCACAAAGCACCAAGAAGCAACAATAGCGGCGGTACAATTTTAGCATGATCATTATTTGATGGGCGCGTTTGGATACAGCAGCTGTACAATATAATTGCCGATGGTTCTGCCCTGCAATATACTGATACGGGCTGTTTCGGGGTAATGGATACCGCCATATACGCGGCTGGTAGAGGATTGTATCGAAGCTTCGTAAAAAGAATTGAATGTTCTTGTTCCCTGGCCAAAAGGAATTTCTGTACGGTCTGTAAAAGTAAGGTTGTCGCCCAACAATGAAGTTAATATTGCAGAAGCGGAGTTAGACACTACAGCATGCCCGCTGGTAAATTCCGGGAAAGGCGGCGTTTGAATAAATGGAACCCAGTTGCGGTCAATAACACGGTTGATGATCGTGATTGGCCGGATAAGATTAGTCTTATATTTTTCATCCCAGCAACCGATGAAGGCATCGAACATTCCTATCGCGGTAAGTGCATATGCCTGTGATGACCTGGTGATGGATACGCCTTTTTGTTCGCAGGCCTGTTGTGTGATCATCATCCAGTGGCCTCCGGGAGATATCTTATGAATAAAATAATTGAGGTGGCCAATATTAACCGATACATTCGGGTTGTCATCCCAGTACAAAGCAGTTGCTTTTTGAACCGTATCCAGATTCTTAATGATATTGTAAGAGGCCATCATGGTTTTGTAAAACATGGAATTTTTCGACATGTTGAAAACCAGTTTTTCTTTCGGGGAGAATTGTGCAGGAGTGGTTAAGGTCAACGGCCTGATCATATTCCAGTGTGGTTCCAGCCCCTGTGCATAATCGAGCGGAGTAGGTTGCCAATCGCCGGGCTTGTGTGTGATCACATTACGTATCATCGCTCTTGACTTCAGGTAATTATCGGCTTTTGTCCATGCGATGATACTGTCTGCAACAATATGACCATACAGTACCGAATTACTGATGACGGTGGTATCGCCCTGCAGCATCAGGGAATCGGTGAATGCTTTTCTCCAGTTCTCAATTTTATATTCGGTTCCTACCAGCGATTGTGCCACAAAAGAAAAAGAAGCACAAGCAGCAATAAAATTATCTACGGTTTTACCTGGGGGTAAAGCAGGAAGGCTTTTAAGCCCGTTTAATTTCCCGGTTAATGTTGGAAGAGAAGGATCATCCAGCCTGATACATTCATAAAAAGCGATATTGGGGTACACATAGATCCGGCTTGCGATGGGGGGCGTGAAAAGATCTTCCATTACCGTGTTCACCAAAAGCCTATTTAAGTTATGGAGCACCTGTTCTTTTTGTTGTGCAAAATTTTTAGCAGGACCACATACCAGGGCTACTAACAAAAGAGCAGCTGCTACTCTTTGATGGAGTTTGTTCAGGTTCATGTATAGAAAATTTAGTAACGCTTGAACAAATTTAAAATAAAAATCCGGTGTTGGTGATATTATGTTATTTGCAATTTCTTTTAAATATGATACTGGTTAATTAGCACAAAAAAGCCGCCCCGGCATGCTCAGGGCGGCTTTGAAATAATTCATTATTCTTATCGAACCAGCTTCAATTCCTTAATGATATTAGAAGCACCGCCTAATTTATCAATGCACCATAATACGTAACGTACATCAACACATATTGTCCTGTTCAGGTCTTTATCAAAAGCAATTTTATGGCTTAGGGCTTCGTAGTTGCCATCAAAAGCGAGGCCTAATAAGTTGCCGTTCGCATCAATTACCGGTGAACCTGAATTACCCCCGGTGATATCATTGGTAGTGATAAAAGTTACCACGAGATCATTTTTAGCTTTGTCAATGTATTGGCCAAAATCCCTTTTCTTCAATAATTCAATTTGTTTGGCGGGAAGATCGAACTCATAATCGCCGGGAACATATTTTTCAAGTATGCCTTTAGCAGTGCAAACATAATCGTAATGTACAGCGTCGCGGGGATTATAACTTTTTACATTGCCATAACTTACCCTCATGCTGAAGTTGGCATCGGGGTACATTTTTTTAACCGCCGCAGGGTTCATTTCCATGATACCTTTCATATACGCTTTGCCCAACTCGTTATTTTTATTTACAAATGCAGCATACAAAGACGAATATTTACTGTTATAATTTTTTATAAATGCTGATGCATAAGCAAAAGCAGGGTCTGCCTGCAATGCAGCTGCAGTGGGTTCTGCAACAAATGCCGACCATTTGCTATCATCCAGGATCATTGTATTTGCAAACAGTTCTCTTGCCCATTTCTTAAAAGTACTTTCTTCTTTCAGGCTGCCGAAAGTACCTTTCATGCTTTCGAAAAAACCAACAGGGTGCTGGTTCTTATCAATATCATTATAATACATCATGGCAACAGCGGCCACTATCTTTTCATCACTTGGCAGGTCTTCCGCTTCCAAAAATGTCTTACGGTTTGCAGTAGCCGCTTCAACAGCTTTCTTAAGTTCTGCTGAAGGCGTGCTGGGCTTTAATAATTTGTCTTCCAGTGATATCAACGAAGCGGCATAGGCAGCAAGTGGCGAACCGGCAATGCCTTCATTTAAATACTGTCGCATCTTACTATAAGCTGTCCAGGATGCATAGTTCTTCGCATAGTCGTTAAAGATATTCTCATACTCGGGCTTGCCTTTTGCCCATGCAGCAAAACTGTTTTCATAAGCCTGTTTTTGTTCCTGTGTATGAAATTTTATCAACTGCTTTGTTTCGCCATCATAAAATTTCCAGTAATTGGCAATACCGGCATAGCTGCTGGATAGTTTTAATTTTACTGCAGGATCTTTGATCATTTGCTCATGCATATATTTCAAACGCATGTCGCGTAAATTTACCAGAGACGGATTTTCAATTTCGTTTTTTAACTTGATACCATAGCTGGTCTCGTAACGGTTGGTGCCACCGGGATAACCATAGATCATAGCATAATCTCCGTCTTTAAAGCCCTTAATACTTACCGGTAAAAAATGTTTTGGTTTAAGCGGAATATTTTGAGTGCTGTAGTCCGCGGGCTTGCCATCTTTGGTTGCATACACACGAAACACGCTGAAGTCGCCGGTATGGCGTGGCCATTCCCAGTTATCAGTATCTCCACCAAATTTACCCACGCTTTCGGGTGGTGCCCCTACCAGGCGGATATCCCGATAAGTTTTATACACATACATGATGTACTGGTTGCCTTTGAACATACTGTACACCCTTCCGGCCAGTGCATTGTCTTTATCTTCTACTTTATCCGTAATGCTTTTAAATACTTCGGGTAATTTTTTTACCCTGTCGGCCCAGCTTAAACCTTTAACCGCATCTTCTACATCTTTGGTCACATCTATGATCCTGTCCAGGAACTGAACGGTTATTGTACTTTTAATCTCCTGGTCACGCGTATACGCATAAAAGCCATCGGTTAAATAATTATGCTCTACCGTGCTGGCGCCTGCAATTGCCGAATACCCGCAATGGTGATTGGTAAAGATCAGGCCCTGGTCGCTTACGATCTCGCCGGTACAGCCTCCGCCAAATATTAAAATAGCATCCTTGAGAGAAGATTTGTTGACAGAATAGAGTTGCTCTTTGGTGAGTTTCAATCCTCTTTTCACCATGTCATTATAAACCTGTTCGCCCAATAACATGGGCAGCCACATACCTTCATCGGCGCTGGCTTTGAGTAAGGAGACCGATAAGGCAATCGCTAAAAAAAATTTCTTCATTTCGTTAATAGTTTAGAATATAAAATTAGGTATTATTTAGAAGAACTGATGGGATGAATGACCAAGGACGACTGACGACAGATAACATCCGACGGACAATAATTCTGAACGTGGTCTATCGTCCGTCGTCCGTGGTCTTTCTTTTTCAAAATCTTCTCCATTTTCCTGCTTTTTGACAAAGGATAGGTGGGGCTTTTAGATTATATTTGTATATAACCTTGCACAAATAAATGGCCATATTTGATATTAAACTGCCCGCCTCGATTGCCCGGGCACTTAATTTGCCAGTGAGCGATGCCCGCCGCCAGCAATTAAAAGTGCTGAAGAAATTATTACGCAAAGCAAGGTTCACCGAGTTTGGCCAGCGCTACCGCTTTGATGATATATTACTGAGCCGCCATCCCGGGAAAAGATTCCAGCAACTGGTACCCACATATAATTATAATAAGATCTATGATGCCTGGTGGCATAAAGCCAAAGATGGTATCCCGGATGTTTGCTGGCCAGGCGTGATCAAATACTTTGCATTGAGCAGTGGCACCAGTGATGCTACCAGTAAATTCATCCCGATCACCAAAGAGCTGATCCGGAGCAACGTGATCACCAGCTTCAAACAGTTATTGAGCCTCACCAAGTACCAGCATGTGAACAAGGCAGCAGTGGGTAAAGGATGGCTGATGCTGGGCGGCAGTACACAATTACAAAAAGGCCCTACTTATTACGCGGGTGACCTTAGCGGTATCCAGCAAAAAAATATTCCTTTTTGGTTCCAGGGGCTGGGATTGTATAAGCCCGGCAAAAAGATCGCCAAGCAAAAAGACTGGGGAAAAAAACTGGAAGAGATCGTGGCCAGTGCGCCTAACTGGGATATTGGTTTTATTGTTGGGGTGCCTGCATGGCTGCAATTGTGCATGGAAAAAGTGATCGAAAGGTACAAGCTCAATAATATACACGAGATATGGCCTAACCTTTCTTTTTATGTGCATGGCGGCGTAGCGATGGAACCCTATCGTAAAGGATTTGAAAAACTAATGGGCAAGCCTATTACTTATATAGAAACTTACCTGGCAAGTGAAGGGTTTTTAGCCTACCAAAACCGGCAGGATACAAAAGGCATGCACCTGGCACTGAATAATAATATCTTTTTCGAGTTCGTGCCTTTTGATGATCATAATTTCGACAGCGAAGGCAATATGGTAGATGAACCTGAAACATTTATGATCCACGAAATAGAAGAGCATAAAGATTATGCTATTTTAATAAGTACCAATGCGGGTGCCTGGCGTTATGCCATTGGAGATACGGTTCGTTTAACAGATACAGAAAGAAGCGAGATCATCATCACCGGAAGGACCAAACATTTTTTAAGCCTGGTGGGGGAACATTTGAGTGTAGACAATATGAATAAAGCCATTGAAATGGTGAGTGAAGAGTTAAACATTTCTATTCCAGAATTTACAGTTGCAGGCATACCACACGGTAACTTTTTTGCACACCATTGGTTTGTTGCAACAGATGATAAGGTAAATGCGCTTACGCTGGCAGCACTTATTGATTGTAAACTGAAAGAGTTGAATGATGATTATGAAGTAGAACGCAAACATGCATTAAAAGATGTGATCGTGGATGTGATGCCCGAAAAACGCTTCATGGATTTTATGAAAGCAAAAGGTAAAGTAGGCGGGCAGCACAAATTTCCGCGTGTATTAAAAGGTAAAATGCTGGAAGACTGGCAGAAGTTTTTAAACGGGGAATTGGTTAGTGCGCAGGGGAATACCAGGTAATTACAATACAATTGAGGATAAATTACAGTAGCTGGTCTGGTATTAAACACATAACGGTAAAGCATACAATATAAAAGACTGTTGCATCAATATGCGACAGAATTTCCTTCTTGCCATTATTCAATTTTCCAATAAAAATTGCCGGTATATTTATTGTATCTGCGAAATGTATTAACCACCATATAAATGACCATTGGTGCTGATATTTAACTTTGGTTTCTTATTTTTATTTAATGATTGATGCATTCGTTAAAGGGTTGGCGATTAGTTTACTGCTGATCTTTTCAGTAGGGCCTGTAATATTTACTATCATTAAGCAAAGTATCAATCATGGCAGGCGTGGCGGGTTCAGTTTTATTACCGGTGTTTGGTTGAGTGATATCATTTGGGTAGTACTCAGCAACAGTTTCAGCGAAGCGGTAAAATCATTATTAAATTTTAAAGTGCCTATTGGTATTGCAGGCAGCTTATTCCTGCTGGGTATGGGCATTTATTTTGGTTTCATAAAAAAAGTAACGCCTAAAGAAATACCCGTAGAGATCGCAGGTGATGTGATCACGCCAACGGGAAAAAAGAAGACCAATTACTTCGCGATTTTTACTTCTGGATTTTTGATCAATACCTTAAACCCGGCAGTTATAGCTTTTTGGGTAGCGATGGCTGTTTCGCTTTCTGCGGATTATAATTTTGACCAGCGTATCGTGATATTTGTTACCTGCCTTGCAGTAAATATGCTGGCAGATGTAGGCAAGGTGTTGGGTGCAGGTAAACTGGGAAAAAAATTAAGTAATACAAATATTTTATTGATCAACCGTATATCAGGCTTTTTATACCTGGTGTTCGGCGCTGTTATCTTAACCGGTATTGTATATACATTGGTAAAACATTAACAGTCGATACTCCCTTTTATGTTATTGCTTTTTTATTTTGTACGATGAAGATTATTTTACCCCTGCTGCTTTTATTTTCATTTTCCTGTTGTGCGCAATCAGCCGATTTTATTATTTTAAAAAAACATAACAGAACCGTCAGGACCTTTTATGCGGGCACCAATATCGATATCACTACTACAGGCGGGTCGTATATCAGTGCATTGATCAATGGAATAAAGAACGACACTTTATTCCTGCAGGAATTCATCATCCGGTACCTGCCCACTACTTTTGGTACTTATATTGTTGATACAGCCGGAAGTTACCGGTATAAATTTCATTACAATCAGGTAAAGGCGATCGGTAAGGCGATAAAAAAAGGGTTTAATACCAGGGGCAGTGGCGCAAGTTTAATGGGCGGAGGTGCGCTGCTTACTGTAGCAAGCGGTGTTGTTTACCTGGTGGACAGAAAAAAATTCAGCGCTCCACTATTGATCGCTTCAGCGGCATTGGGCACGGCGGGTTATTTTATGGCTAAAGGTGGCAGCAGCGGTTTACCCATCGGCAAAAAATATAAACTGGTCTATATGAATATGGACAATAACAAAAACTAACATTTATATTGCAAAATTTTTTTAACCTGAAATAATAAATACCTGTTTTGAAAAGTTACTGGCCTGTAATAAAAAAGATCTTCCTTGTTATTTTTATTGTTCATACCTGTTGGTTCCTGTATTTTGTATTCACCAACTTCTCCGGTGCCAGTGAGATAAAAGAGTTCCGGCAACGGTTTTTAATTTTGATAGTTGTTGTGGCTGTAGTTGCCATAGTATATTTTATAGCGTTACGAAAAATAGCAGCAATACAGAAAATTGTTATTCTTGTATGGAAAATCATTTTTACCATCTACATCATATTCTTCTGTTATTTTTTAACAGGATTCATCTTCAATCCTCCCGTAACATTAACGCAGGTGGGCAGTGTATTGCAGGGCAATGGTTTGGCAAGAGATTATATCAGTTATGCTGCGATGGGCCCCAATATTAAACTGGCAGTAATTGCAAGTGAAGACCAGACCTTTCCTGATCATGATGGATTTGACCTGAAAGCTATTAAGCGGGCGATCAAATACAATAAACGGCACCCGGATAAGGTACGCGGTGCAAGTACGTTAAGCCAGCAGACGGCAAAAAATATTTTTCTTTTCCAGGGCGGAGGTTTTTTTCGCAAGGGCCCCGAGGTATTTTTTACGTTTACTATCGAAACCGGCTGGACGAAAAAGACAATCCTGGAACGTTACCTTAACATTGCAGAAATGGGCCGTGGCATTTTTGGTGTGCAGGCTGCTGCAAAAAGATATTTTAATAAAGATGCAAAAGATCTTACCCGTATAGAAGCGGCGCAGATAGCGGCCTGTTTACCCAATCCCAAACTTTTATCTGTAAAACCATTAAGTAATTATGTTGCGGCAAGAGCCAATGCTATTGTTAGGCAAATGGGCTTTTTAGAAGGCGACCCCGATATAGCCGAATTGATCCGTTAGGCGTCAAGACGGCTCCAGGCCGTCAGACGCCTGACAAAATTGTTTCAACACCCGCAATGGCTTTCTGCAATCTTTCTTCGTAGTTACCGCTAATATCTATCCACAGCACATCCTGGTTCACCATAATATCTTTATAGTGCAGGTATAGTTGCTGCCTTGTTACAAGATCGGGATATTCCCTCAACTCATCTTTTACCCAGGGCGTATCAATATTGCATAATAAGTAGAGATCGTATTTTCTTTCCACGATCCGGTTGAGTATCCAGTGATGGCATTTTCCAAAAACAAATTCACACCATACTTTCATAACGTACATGTCGGTGTCGATGAATACAGGTTTTCGGTTTTCGGTTTTCTGTTTAGGGTTAGTAGAGCCTGTGTACTTTGTACCCTGTACTGCTAATTCTTCACCGGCGAGTTGTCCCTTTGCAATATCAAGCAAATTTTCAAAACTGTAATCAGTGCCGTTCTTTAAAAGATATTCCCTGGCATATTCTTTTACCCATACCGTTTGATAATGTGCCGCCAGCTTTTCACACAACGTGCTTTTACCTGTACTCTCTGGTCCTATGATGACAATTTTTTTCATTCTTTACCTGGTTACTTCATATAACTTATTTACCCTTTTCCTTTTCCCTCCACATCGGCTTTGCCTTAATTACTTTTTTATATACCGGGCAAATGTCATCATGTGCACCGGCAAGATAGCCCGTACTCATTAAAAATTCATTTACAATTTCACCACCGGTAAATTTAAAGGTCTGTTTAAATAATTTCATCCATTCTTCTTTTGTTTTTGGGTGATGATGGTTCAGCCAGTTCTTGAATGAGCCAAATTGTTTCTGCAAAGTTAAAATTGCCTTTGCATTTTCAATCGCTGCATTCACTTTTAATTTATTGCGGATGATGCCGGCATCATTTAATAAACGTGCAATATCTTTTTCTTTATAACCAGCTATTTTTTTAATATTAAAATGATGATAAGCCTTCCTGAAATTCTCCTGCTTATTTAAAATAGTGGTCCAGCTTAAGCCTGCCTGGTTAATTTCAAGTACCAGCCTGCAGAATAACTCATCGTCGCTGTCAATAGGAAAACCATAATGGGTATCGTGGTAAATTTTATGTATCGATTTTTCGCCGGGTTCGAGGGCATTGGAAAATGTACAGTAACTCATGTTGTATTTAATTTTGATCTTTTCATCCATTCCGATAATCCCCAAATGGCCATTACCAGCAACACTACATAATACACACTTGTAAAAACATAATGCTTTACAAAGTACAATGGTATTGATGCTATATTGGTCGCAATCCACCAGTACCAACTTTCTACTTTCTTTTTTGTCATCAGCCACATGCCGGTATATGCAGTAGCACTGGCAAAAGAGTCGGCCCATGGGATGGCTCCTTTAATATAACCCCTGCTGCTCATCCAGCTAATAGCAATATACAATACCACATAAAATGCAGCAAAGAAACACAGGTGATAGAGCCATTCTTTTTTTGATGCTTTTGTTATCTTAATAACATTTTCATGCTGGCTGTTTTTTTTACTCCACATTATCCAGCCATAAATACTCATTACGGTGTAATAAAAATTTACACTGGCTTCACCCAACAGGCCTCCCTTTAAACTTAAATAGATATAAAAAATAGTGTTAAGCAAACCCGTAGGATAAACGAGGATGTTTTCTTTTCGGCTGTACCAAACACTGGTGATGCCGGCAAATACAGCGATATATTCAAGCCAGCCTGTTTCCTTCATCCCGGCAATAAAGTCGTGGTAGATCAGTTGAAAATCCAAACTATTTTTTTTAAATGTACTTAATATTTATTCCTGTAGCGCCGCATGGGCCGAAGATAGGATATTCCTTTACTGGTTTTAAACCTGGTACCAACCTGTTGCCATTGCCCTTTATCATCAAAGCGCCAAACGATAAAATGCAAATGAGGAAATAAAGTGTACCCTGTTTTTCCGCTTAGGCCGATCGGCTGTTCCTGTTTAACGGTATCACCCACATGCACAAATGCACTATTGTATTGTAAATGCCAATAACCTGCCCTGCTGCCATCAGCATGCTGAATCACGATCACATTCCCGAAAGGACGGTATTTTTTATTCCAGCCACCTTTATTGCCATCTTCTTTTACCCGAACAACAATACCATCACGTGCCGCAGAGATCGTAGTACCCCGCTTCATTTTGAAATCGAGTGCTGCCCTGTTTTTATGAGAATAGCTGCTGAAATAGCCTTGTACCAACCAATGTTTTTTATTATTTTCAAAAGGAAGACGGTATACAAAACTCGTATCCTCTTTAATACTGCCTTTTTGTAATTGCTTTATCCGTGCACGCTGTGGGTTGTTGCTTACTGAGCAACCGGGTAAGTAAACAAGCCCTGACAGCAAAATCAGCAATACCCGGTTCATGGAGATCATCCTTTAAAAAAGTTTTTTGTAAAGATAAAACGAACTGCTGTTAACCAATTGTATTAACTTACCGTATATCAAATAAAGGGTAACCATTAACAGCCGGATGTTTAAAAAAATAAGTTTAATTTTGATCCCTGTATTTTATATTGGAGCGGGTATCAATCATTTTTTGCACCCCGATAATTATTATGCAATTATTCCCGGATACCTGCCCAACCATGTTTTAATTAACCAGCTTGCCGGCGCTGCAGAAATTATTTTAGGTGTACTTTTTTTATTTACAAGAACGCGGCAGCTTGCAGCCATAGGCATCATTGCCATGCTGGTTGCCTTTATACCCGCTCATATTGTGATGATACAAAATGGGTTTTGTTTGAGTAATGGCTATTGCCTGCCACAATGGGCCTTGTGGGCAAGATTATTTCCCCTGCAGTTTTTATTAATGCTTTGGGCGTGGAAGTGCAGAAAATAGTTTACGGTTTTGAGTTTAAAGTTTTCTGTTCCTTCAATGCGGAAAAATTTCTGCTTAGGTAATTGCTTTTTTGTTGAAAATAGGGTGGCAATATTATTGCCGTTCATATCCTGTACCTGGAAATGCAGATGCGGGAAAGCGTTGTAACCTGTATTGCCACTGTAACCTACATGCTGACCCTGTGTGATAGTATCACCGACATTTAACAGCACGCCATCTTTTTGTAAATGCCAGTAGATTGCCGTATTGGCATCAGCAAAATGTTTATCTTAAGATACTGCAATCTTCGCTTCAATAAAAAGTTTGGTAAAGTTGAGAAAGTACAAGAGGGCACACTGGGTTCTGCGAACGACACCAATGAAGATGAACAAAGAAATACCGCTCGGTCAAAAAAATAAAAAAGCATCTTTTTTTAAAAAGATGCTCAAATAATTTTACTCTAAAGCTCCCCTTCATGGGTTGGGGGCACTATTCCGCCTCCGCCACCACTTCCTTCACTTCAGGTATCATTCTTTTCATCATACCCTCAATACCGGCTTTTAGTGTAATGGTACTTGATGGGCAACCGCTGCAGCTTCCCTGCATGGCTAAATTGACGGTACCATTCTCATAACTTTTAAATTGTATGGCGCCGCCATCCATTTCAACGGCAGGCTTCACATAATTCTCGAGTAATTCTTTAATGCGTTTTACCACGTCATCATCATCGGCATTCACTTCATTGCTGTTGGGTGTTTTCATCGAGGCCACTTCATCTTCATTTACTACTGCCTTGCCTTCTTCGAGGTAATCTTTTAAAAATTGTTTGATGGTAGGAATCACATCCTGCCAGTCTTCCATATCCGGCGTTTTGGTAAGCGTAACAAAATTACTGGCTATAAAAACGGCTTTAATGAATGGGAAAGTAAATAACTCCTGCGCCAATGGTGAAGGGCCGGCACTCGCTTCATCTGCAAAATCAATACTCTTGCCGGGGTATAATAATTTGTTGGCCACAAATTTCATGGTCTCCGGGTTAGGCGTCATCTCTGTATAAATGCTTACCACGGTGTTTCCTGTCTTTATCATAAAATGATCTTTAATTACAATACAAATTTAGCCAAAATTAGGCTGGTTTTGGGGTTAAGGCAGTGTAAAA
>JBBRCB010000026.1:0-50976 GCA_038205215.1 Chitinophagales bacterium
ATATAAGATCGGCGGTTCATACACGGGTAAATTCGGACTGGCTTTTAAATTATATGGTCTCGATAGCAGTAACAGTGAAGCCTTTAACCGATTCGTGGTATTGCACGCACATGCCTGCGTACCCAATGAAGAAACAGCACCATTTCCTATTTGCGAAAGCTGGGGCTGCCCTACTGTTGCACCGGCATTTTTAACCCAATTAAAAACTTATATTGATAAATCTGTAAAGCCAATCCTGTTAACTATTTATTATTGAACAATTAAAGGTTGTCAACCCTAATGCTTTAAACACCCATCGGTATTTCTATAGCCAACAGCTCTGCATCTTCATTTGCAGTTATTGAAAAATTATCCGCACCGGAAATACCAAGGGCATCTCTCTTATTCAGATTAATATCACCAACTTTTACTGTACCGTTAATAGCAACCAGGAAAACGCCATTGCCAGCAAATGCATTGGTATAGGCTAAAGTTTTTCCTGCTTCTAATTTGGTTAGAGAAAACTTAGCGTCCTGGTTTATCCATAAAGCTTTGTCGGTTTCCAGGGGAGATACCACGGTTTGCCATTGGTTCACCCGGTCGTTGCTGTCAAATGTTTTTTGATCGTAACGGGGTTTTATATTTTCTACTTTTGGGAATACCCATATTTGAAATAAAGTAACAGGATCTGTTGCAGAAGCGTTGGCTTCCGAATGTTGCACACCCGTACCCGCACTCATGATCTGTACATCACCTGCCTTAATGGTGCCTTGCCCGCCGGTGCTGTCTTTATGTTGCAATGCCCCCGAAAAAGGAATGGTAACGATTTCCATGTTCTCGTGCGGATGCGTAGGAAATGAGCCACCGCCACCAATAAAATCGTCATTCAATACCCGCAGCAACCCGAAATGTACTTTTGCAGGATTGTGGTACTGGCCAAAACTGAAATAATAATTTGGTTTTAACCAGCCGTAATCTGCCGAGCCTCTGTCGGCAGCTTTAAAAAGTATCGTGTTCATAATTGTATATTTAATGTTTAAACATCAAATAAAATGCCATTAAATTTTTATGCCAAAATTGCGGGTTTTTCGCGTCGGGCAAAAGCCATTGCTACGGAGGTACGGAGGAAAAAAATTCGCCTTCGGTGTTGTTGCGCTTTTTTGGCAACAACTATTATTGGGCCTGGCAACAAAACGATTGAATCTTTACTGTGTCAAACAAAAATCCCCTCGCAATAGGGGATGTATTTAATTCCACTGTGTAGGATTGTCATCTGGTAACAGCCCCACAATATCTTCTTCCCGGGTTTCGTTCCATTCTACAATAAAATTATTTCTTCCTTCACCTATCAGGAGACTGATATACCGGCCCTGCGCCATTTCCAGCATATTCAGGAAGAGGAATAATGCGTGGATACGGTTTTCACAAACTTCAAATATCTTTTCGAATGACAATGTTTTTTCCTTGCTGCAAATGTCCATCATAAAACTCCTGGTGCCTTCCATGGTGTAATTGTACTGCACCACGGTATGCACGGGTTTATTATTACGTTCCTGTAATTTTTGAACCACTCTTTCAAAAGCCTTCATCAATTTGAAAAGGGTAACAGCCTGTATTTCGGTGCCTTCACCGGCTTCTTCACCGATCTGTGCGATCTCTTTTTGCACGTTGCCCCGCTTCACGATCATCATCCGTATCGCTTCCATCTCTGCCATCTGTGCAGCAGCTTCTTTGAATTTTTTATATTCCAGTATCTTATTCACCAACTCCTGCCTTGGATCAATTTCATTACCTAATGCATCTATCTCTTTGCGGGGCAATAACATTTTTGCTTTGATACGCATGAGTGTGCTGATGAATAAAATGAATTCACTGCTCAATTCAATATTGAGTTTTTCGCCCTGGTGTATAAAATTCAAAAAGTCATTGGTGATCTTTGTGATGGGAATATTATAGATATCGAGTTCATCTCTTTCAATAAAGAAAAGCAAGAGATCAAAAGGCCCTTCAAATTCATCTAATTTTATCTGGTAAGATGGTGCGTTCACGCTGTGAGTATTTGTTATTAAAAAAAGGCTCCCGTTATAGCGGAAGAGGGCAAAAATATCAATAATTAATCAAGATAGCGGTACAACTATTCCACAATTATCTTACAGTTTTAGTGTTATTCCAACGCCCAGTATTTCCTTCAGCTGTATTTTTTTAATAATATCATCGTCATAAACAATATCTACACTAATGGCAGTGCCCAGCCATTTATTGAATTTCATACTGAGCAGGTTGGTAAAATATACGTCTATGTTTTGTGGATTTCTCCTGTAATTACTGAAAAGATCCAACCTGCCGGTATAAGTAGCCCATTTAGCCAGGGGCTGGTTATATTTCGCAGTAAGATAAGCGCCTATTTCGGTATAGATTTTTTTAAAAGCGGGCACGCCAAATTTATCGATCGCATAAAAATCCAGATCTTTTTTAAAGATCCATCTTACTGTTGCGGGCGAAATGAATACCGAAAATTTATCATTGGGCCTGTAATCCATGCCGGGTGACAGCAATAATTTACCCGGCGCTAAAAAGTTGGATATTTTGGTATTGACTGTATCGGTATAGGCAAAGCCTTCCAGCGACTGGCTATTGAAATTGACCAATGCGGCGGCATACCATTTTTTAGAAACCTGGTGGCCATATTTACTGGTGATATCAATGCGGTCATCAGTTTTGCGGAATTTATTATAGCTGCTGGCATCCTGGAAACCCAATGCAAGGTCGAAGTAATTATCCCAGGTATTTTTTCCTTTACGGTAATTGATGCCATAATTGAAAATAGCGTTTACCCCAGCGTGTTTTTTTCGCCACCTGCCGCCCAGTTGCTTAAGCTACCCTGGTTAAGATTGGTGATCAAAGTGCCACTACGTTTCCAGCCATCTTTTTCGGCACTTTTTACTTCTTTACTGGCGGAACTTTGTAACCCTTTTACGGTAGCATCCTGTGCATGCAAATTGAAAGCCGCAATTACCCATACTGTTGCTGATACAATTTGTTTCATACAATTCGGTTTAATAAAAAAAGCATTACTGTTATAACACAGCCAATGCTTTTATAAAGTTATATCAATCCTGCTTATTTTTTTAAGGCATCCCTTATTTCCATCAGCAGGGCATCCGTTGAAGATGGTCCGGCAGGAAGGCCTTCTTCTTTTTTCTTCATACTGTTAATACCTTTGATCACTAAAAACATTACTAAGGCAACAATAATAAAATTGATGATTGCTGTTAAAAAGTCGCCATACTTAACAACAACAGCTTCTGTTGTTACTTTACCCGAAGCATCCATAACTGCATCTTTGATTGTCCACCCATTTTTACTTAGATCTGTACCTCCGATCATACCGATCAATGGAGAAACAATACCTTCAGTGAAAGAAGTCACCACTTTTCCAAAGGCACCCCCCATAACAAATGCGACAGCAATGTCTACAAGGTTGCCTTTCATTGCAAATTCTTTGAATTCCCTGATAAATCCCATAATGGTAAGTTTTAAGTTTAGAAAATAATGAAATTGAATAGGGTGGTCTAAAACTATATAAAAATCATAATTAAAGCAAGTATTGTTGGCTAATTGTGGAATAGAAATATTGAGCTCAGGTAATTTGTTATAAAACCTGCAACTTTGCCCCTTAAATTTTTTTTATTGAAACAGGGCTTTTTAAATTGGTTGATCTTTATCTTACTGTCCATTATCTGGGGCAGCAGTTTTGTTTTAATGAAAGAAGGGCTTACAAAGTTATCGGCTTACCAGGTAGCGTCGTTACGCATTCTTTCTTCCGGTATCGTTTTATTACCCTCTGCAATCAAATATTTTAAGGGGATACCCAAACACAAGATCTTTATCATTTTCATGAGTGGTGTACTGGGCAGCTTATTGCCTGCCTATTTATTTTGTATTGCAGAAGAAGGTATCGACAGCGCACTGGCAGGCACATTGAATTCCCTCACTCCCATTTTTGTAATTATAACCGGGGCTTTATTTTTTAAAAGCCAAACCACCGCCAATAAGATCTTTGGTATACTCATTTGTTTTACTGGTAGTATTTTATTATTGTTCAGCAAGGGCCATATGCAGGAAAGCCAGAATTTAATATATGTTTCATTTGTGGTGCTGGCCACGATCTTTTATGGCTTCAATGTAAATATGGTGCAGCGTAATTTAAAAGATATAGGCTCTTTACAAATAGCAGCGGTAGCGCTGACACTGAATGCTATACCTGCACTAATTGTATTGTTTTTTACCGGGTACTTTAATTTGCCTTTCAATGATACAGGGGTGCTGTGGTCAACAACCGCTGCAGCAATACTGGGTATCTTTGGCACAGCTATCGCTTCCATTATTTTTTATATGCTGGTAAAAAGGGCAGGTGCTATCTTTGCTTCGATGGTCACTTACGGCATACCGGTAGTGGCAATATTGTGGGGTATATTGTACCACGAAGAAGTAGGGTGGAAACAGGTAGCCTGTTTAGGCGTTATTTTGTTTGGAGTGTATTTTGCCAACAGGAAGAAATAATTTTTCAGCGATCATTTTTCTTTTACAGTGGCCGCAATAATAAAACTGGTGAAAATAACTGCAGTTTTTGTTTTGTCATTTTCAATCCGGAATAAATAGAATTTATTTTATAATTCTTTCCTCATCTCCTTTGCGGTCTTACTGCTGCCATCGTGGCTCCAGCCTGGCGGCATGAATAAATATTTAAGCCGGGTGCTTAAAGGTAATTTCTTAGTAAGGTCTCTACTTATATTCTGCCATTCATGAAAGATGATCTTCATCGGGTGGTGGTGATTGGCTACAGGTTTGGTCAGTCCATATTTAACCGGTTGTTCTTTTACTTCTTCCTGGAAACTGCCAAAGAGTTTATCCCAGATGATAAGGCACATGCCCATATTCTTATCTAAATAAATTGTGTTGCTGGCATGGTGTACGCGGTGATGGCTGGGGCTTACAAAAATAGCTTCAAACCAGCGGGGCATTTTAATAATGTATTGTGTATGTACCAAAATACCATAGGTCTGTGTAATGGAATACATAAAAACAATATCCAGTGGATCAAAACCCATTAATGCAATGGGAACAAAATAGATAAAGCGGTATACCGGTTGTAATACCGAGGAGCGGAAACCCGTGGTAAGGTTAAACTCTTCTGATGAATGATGGGTAACATGCACGGCCCAGAATATGCGGCAATAATGATCGATGCGGTGCTCAATATAAAAAGCAAGATCTTCTAAAATGAATAAGAGAAACCAATACAGCCAGTGATTTTCAATTGTAAAAAAATGATGGTTATAACTCCAGGTAAGTACGCTGATGTAAAATGCCCATCGAAGCAATAGGTCTAATCCTGCATTAACCGAAGTAAGGTAAATATTCTGTAGCGTAGCTTTAAGGGAATAGAATTTTTTTTGCTGCCAGTTGCTTAACAGAATTTCAGTACCTATCAATATCGCATATAGAGGAACAGATATTAATAAGAACCATGTTTCCCTTGCAGACTGCATAATAAAAAAGTTGAGCGTAATAAGTTAATAGTAATAAGTTGGGTTGTTGGTTCGGAATTGTACTTAAAACTTAGTACTTAAAACTTTGAACCTGGTCAAACGGCCATGATCTCCTTTTCTTTTGCAGCCAGGTGTTTTTCAACCATTGCAATAAATTTATCGGTAGTATCCTGCACTTCCTTTTCGGTATCTTTACATATATCTTCGCTAAGCCCTTCTTTCTGTAATTTTTTAATGGCTTCAATATTTTCCCTGCGTATGTTTCGTATGGCAACTTTGGCCTGTTCACCTTCCCCATTACAGCGCTTCACCAGTTCTTTCCTTCTTTCTTCTGTAAGTGGTGGTAAAAATAAACGGATTACAGTACCATCATTTTGAGGATTGATACCGATATTGGCCATAGTAATCGCTCTTTCAATTACCTGGAGCATATTTTTTTCCCAGGGTTGTACAGAAATGGTACGGGCATCCAGTACAGAAACATTGGCTACCTGGCTGATGGCTGTAGGGTTGCCATAGTAATCGGCCATAATTCCATCCAGCATCGCAGGATTGGCTTTTCCGGCACGTATCTTAACCAGTTCTGTTTCCAGGTGGTTAAGCGCTTTATTCATTGTTGATTCGGTGTCACTGAGTATTTTATCTAATCCTTCGGCCATAATATAAAATTATTAAGTGGCTGCAAAGCTATAAAAAAGAACCGTGATTTGCATGGCTGCATCAAGGTTTATCTAATTTTTAAGAAGGAATTTATAAAAGCAGGTGCCGCAGGTATTAGTCAGCTTCCACACTTTCAGGAGCCAGTGAAAGTATTTTGCGTGTTTTAATGATTGTGCTGTTACTGATTGCAGTTTCATTAATGACCGATTTATTTTTAGGGCGGCTATAATAGATAATACCCAAAAAAGCAAAGGCTGAAACCAGCAAGATGCCTATAACTGTGGTAGTGCCTAAACTGCGTAAAAAATAGGCAACTGCAATAAAGGCGATATTAACACCTACGCAGGTGAATGTTATCATACGGTGGTTGAAACCTATATCGAGTAAAAAATGATGTACATGCGTCCTGTCCGGGCTAAAAGGAGAGCGGCGGTCTAAAATACGTAAAGTGAAAACCCTGAGCGTATCAAACAAGGGGATCATCAAAATGGCAAAACCAATTGCAGGTGATGACTCCAGTGCAAATTTGCCAGGCGCAGGGAACCCCGCAACATTAATAAATTTGATTACCAGTATGGAATTCACCAGCCCTAATAAGAGCGAGCCGGTATCACCCATAAATATTTTAGCCGGGGAAAAATTATAAATTAAAAATGCAATGATACTGCCCGACAGTGCCAATGCCATAACAGCATAAGCCAATTGTCCCGCAAAATAGAAATAGATGCCAAATACCAGCGTGGTCAACAGCCCAAGACTTCCGGCCAGGCCATCAACACCGTCAATCAAATTGAAAGAATTGGTAATAACGATAATAGTAAAAATAGTGAGTACAATGCTTGCAACGCGGGGTATTTCATTAATGCCTAAAAAACCATGCATGTTATTGAGTTGAACACCTCCAAACTTTATAACAATGCCTGCCGCAACAAGCTGGCCTATAAATTTTTTACTGGCAGAAAGCACCAGGATATCATCTTTAAGTCCTAAAAAGAAAATTACGGTGGTGGCGGCTGCAAAATATTGCAATTCGGAAGTTATGCCGGAAGGAACACCCATTAATGTAGCAATGATAAAACCTGCAAAGATGCCCAGGCCTCCTAAAGTGGGGATAACAGTTTTATGAACTTTCCGTTCATCAGGCTCGTCAAATAATTTTTTATCCTTAGCTACCTGTATCACTATAGGTATTGCAAAAAAAGTTATTAAAAAAGCCAGGGACGCACTAAGTAAGATATTATCCATTCATGTTATTTAATGGCAACCATTCAATATGGTACAAAAGTATTAAATATGTTTTAAGTAAACCTAATATTTTAAAAAATACTTAGAACAATTTAATTAAGACGCCGCTTTACTGTAAAAAGTTGCCTGATAGATTAATTCGGGAGATTTTTTGAAAATGGTTTTTCCCGGATTTGATTATCAAATAACGAAGAAATTATAAACTTATTATTAACTATTTAAATAACGGTTGTTTTTTTAATTTTTCTATCAGTTGTTTTAAAGTAGGTTTGCACCGAAAAAAGATTTTTACAGGCACCTCAATTGTTTAATAATTTAATCATCCAAATGAACAGTTTACCAGAAATAGCATCACAAATACGAAGGGATATCGTGCGTATGGTTCATGCAGTTCAAAGTGGCCATCCGGGTGGGTCTTTAGGCTGTGCAGAATTCTTTACCGCCCTTTATTTTAATATAATGAAGCGTAACCCGGGCTTTAGTATGGATGGGATGGGGGAAGACCTGTTTTTCCTGAGTAATGGGCATATTTCACCGGTATTTTACAGTGCCCTTGCCCGCAGCGGGTATTTTCCAATCCAGGAACTGGCAACTTTTAGAAAAATAAATTCCCGCCTGCAGGGGCATCCCACTACCCACGAGCATTTACCCGGTGTTCGGGTGGCGAGCGGTTCGCTGGGACAGGGGATGAGTGTTGCCATTGGCGCTGCTTTGGCAAAAAAACTGAATAAGGATAACCATGTTGTTTTCTCGTTGCATGGCGATGGAGAGCTGGATGAAGGCCAAAACTGGGAAGCGATCATGTTTGCCGCCCATAAAGGCGTAGATAATTTAATTGCCACTATTGACTGGAATGGCCAGCAGATTGACGGGCCAACTAAAAAAATTATGGGACTGGATAGTTTACGTTCAAAATTTGAAGCTTTCAACTGGCATGTGCTGGAAATGAATGGCAATAATATGGATGAAGTTGTTGCCGGCCTCAATAATGCAAAAGCGTTTACGGGTAAAGGAAAACCCATTGTTATTTTGATGAATACTGTCATGGGCAAAGGCGTCGACTTTATGGAAGGCAGCCACGAATGGCACGGGATTGCACCCAATGATGAACAGCTGGCAAAGGCCCTGGCTCAACTGCCGGAGACGATGGGGGATTATTGATTTTATTTTATTGATACGTTAAGAGTTGATTGTTCCGCAGTCAACTCTTTTTAATTTACTGTTATGACCAATTATTTCATTGTGCCGGTTTGGGCAATTCGGGGCCGGAACACTGGCAAACTTTTTTTGAACATTCGGCAGGTAATTTTCAACGTATTGAGCAAATGGAATGGGACGCCCCCGATTGCACCGACTGGATAACGGCAATTGATGAAGCCATTTCGGGTTATGACCTTTCTAACGTTATTTTAATTAGCCATAGTTTGGGTTGCATAGCTGTTGCACATTGGGCAAAAAAATGCAATAAAAAAATTAAAGGCGCTTTATTGGTAGCACCCAGTGATATTGAAAACCCGGTGTATACTTTCCCCGCAACTGGCTTTAGCCCGGTACCAACAGGCAAAATTGATTTTAAAACTATAGTGGTGGCCAGCGAAGATGATGTTTGGGTATCGTTGGAAAGAGCAAAATATTTCGCAGCGAACTGGGGCAGCGAATTCATCAATATTGGTAAGGCAGGTCATATCAATGCTGCATCAGGCCATTGGCAATGGAACGAAGGATTGGAAATTTTAAAGACACTGGGCTAAGAGATTTACTATTGCTACAGGAACAATGGGCAAACGAATTGCTATCTTAATTCAAAAGCCTGTCCGGCAGCCTTGCGCGAAGGGAACCACGAAGCCACAAACGCGATGATCGTTGCGGTTGCAGCCACCAATAAAAAATCGGTGGCAATCAATTGCACGGGATAATAGTCTATTAAAAATGAACCGCCGCCTATTTTGATCAGTTTATACTTCAATTGCAGCAGGCAAAGTGCAATGGCCATTATGATTCCCATTGCAGCACCAATGCCACCCAACAATAGCCCCTCACTTAAAAATATCTTTAAAATGGCTGAACGGCTGGCGCCCATACTTTGCAATACACTGATATCTTTTTGTTTTTCCAGCACCAGCATCGTTAAAGCGCTTACCATAGTAAAAGCACTTACGATTAATATCAGCGTGAGCACAGCAAAGATGAACCAGCGCTCCAGCTTCATTGTATTATACAGGCTCATATTTTGCTCGTATAATGTTTGTACCCGGTAACCTTCGCCGATCAATACCGATAATTTTTCTTTTGCCGTTGCAATATTTGCTGTACTATTTAATTTTAATTCAACAGCGCTGTATTCGTTGGAATCCAGTCCCATTTGCCGTTTTACAAAATCAATATTGGTAATAGCATATTTATTATCAAAATCCTGCTGGATAGTGAACACTCCTGTAGGGATAACATTGCCTTCACTTAATGATTCCAGCGGATCGTTGCCGGCAACATTTTTTTTTGGGAGTACCACGGTAAGCTTATCCGTTTCAAAAGCGGGGTTTAAGCTTACCCCTACTGCGTATTGTATCCCCGATCCCAAAACCAATCCCGGTTCATCAATGGTGCCGGTATTAAATTTTCCTTTATTTGTTTTTGAAGCCACACCGGATACGCTGCTGTAATTGTTATCTACGCCTTTTAAATAAATAACCGTTTGCGCTTCATCGGCACCGGTATTCTGTAACAGGGCTTTTTCTTCAGCGATCAAAGAAAGATTTTGAACAAAAGGCTGTTGCCTGATCTGTGTTAATTGTGCAGGAGTAAGCAAAAAAGTCTTTCCTTTTGCAGGGATGATCCTGATGTCGGTATAAAAGGAAGCGTACAAAGATTTTACCAATCCTTCAAAGCCATTGAAAACGCTCAGTACCAAAACCTGGCAGCAGGTGGCGAGTGCAATCGCCCATACTGTTACCCATGCAATTATATTTATCGCGTTGGCACTTTTTTTTGCTTTAAAATACCTCCAGGCAAAGGTTAGATACATGGTACATGGTTCATGGTTGATAGTTCATAGTTCATGGTTCGTGTCAGTCAAAAAAGTAGGGATTATAAGACTGTACTATGAGCCCTGAAATATCAGCTATTCACCTTTCTCTTTATTGATTTCTTTGAATAATTTTTCGATCTTCTCTGCATATTCAAGCGTATCGTCAATATAAAAGGTCAATTTAGGCATACTCCTTAACTGGTGCCTTACCCTTCCCGTTAATTCTTTTTTTATTTCATGCGCCTGCTCCTCGACTTTTTTTAAGGCGGCATCATTATCTTTTACTTTAAAAAAACTTAGATAGATGCGGGCATCAAAAAGGTCGGGGGTAATCTTTACACCCGAAATTGAAACCATGCCGCCATCCATCATATTCAGTCCCAGCCGCTGAAAAATATCGCTGAGTTCTTTATTGATGAGGCCTGCCACCTGCTTCTGTCTTTTACCTTCTAACATAATGTTTGAGCTTTAATAACTGTAAAATTAGTTACTTTGCCGTTTATATTTTTATTTATTACAGATGAAGAAATATTCGAGGGTTTTTAATTATTTGAGGCGATACAAGCCTTCTATCGTTTGGTATTTTGTGTCTATTCTTCTTTCTATTGTTTTTTCAGTTTTGTCAATAGGGATGTTGTTACCTTTTATGCAGCTGATATTTGGCGTACAACCAACGGGCTTACCCAAAGCGCCCTCTTCCTCCAACCCAATTGTTAAATTTGTAAATGAACAACTGGAGCATTTAATTAATAGTGGCGATAAAATTCATGCGCTGGGCATGGTTTGTATACTTATCATCATTTCAATTTTTTTTAAAAATTTATTTCTTTATTTATCCTACAGGGTAATGGGCCCGATAAAAAACGGCATTGTAACCCATTTCAGGGTAGATCTTTTTAATAAGATATTAGAATTACCCATTGGCTATTTTACAGAACGGCGTAAGGGTGACTTGATGAGCCGTATTACTACTGATGTGGGAGAGGTAGAAGGGTCTGTTGTGGGTACATTAGAAGGATGGGTGAGAGACCCGTTAACTATTCTTATCTACCTGGGTGTTTTATTTTATATCAGCCCGTTGCTTACCGGTGTTATTTTGTTATGCATCCCGGTAATGGGTCTTGTAATTGGGCGAATCAGCCGGTCATTAAGAAAGCAATCTGGCATAATTGCCATAAAGGGCGGCGAAACTATATCGACAATTGAAGAAACACTGGGCGGATTAAGGGTAATAAAAGCTTTTAATGTAGAAGGGTTGTTACGTAAAAAATTTGGGGGTATCAGTAACGATTGGGAGCATGCGAGGAACCAGGTAGGTTTTCGCAGGGACCTTGCATCGCCAACCAGTGAAATGATGGGCGTGGCCATATTTGCGGGTATATTATGGTTTGGGGGAAGATTGGTTATAGGAGGACAACTGGGTTTGAACGGCGCTTTATTTTTAACCTATATGGGATTGTTCTATGGCGTTATTGATCCGGCAAAATCGATATCTACGGCGTTCAGTAATATGCGAAAGGGGGCTGCTGCCATAGACAGAATAGAAGAGGTTTTAAATGCACCTGTAACCGTAGACGATAATCCTAATGGTAAAAAAATTGAAACACTTATAAGCGGTATAGAATTTAAGGATGTTGGATTTATGTATGAAGATGCTGTTATTTTAAAGAATATCAATTTAAAAATAGCGAAAGGAAAAACCGTAGCACTGGTGGGTAGCAGTGGGGCAGGCAAATCTACACTTGCCGACCTTTTGCCACGCTTTCATGACGCAGGCAGCGGCGAAATTTTAGTGGATGGTATAAACATTAAAGATTATTCATTACGTTCATTAAGGGGTTTGATAAGTATTGTTACACAGGAACCAATTTTATTTAATGATACCATTGCTAATAATATTTCTTTAGGAATGGACAATGCCAGTCAGGGAGAAATTGAACAGGCCGCTAAAGTTGCCAATGCACATAATTTTATTGTTCAAAAAGAAGATGGGTATAATACTAATATTGGCGACAGGGGAAGTAAACTCAGCGGTGGCGAAAGGCAACGCATGACAATTGCAAGGGCAGTTTTAAAAAATCCCCCGATACTTATCCTGGATGAAGCCACCTCATCATTAGATACAGAAAGCGAACGGTTGGTTCAGGATGCCATTGATAATTTAATGACTAACCGCACTTCCATCGTAATTGCACACCGGTTATCTACTATTCGCCATGCAGATGAAATTATAGTATTACAAAAAGGTGAAATTGTTGAAAGAGGAACACACGA
The DNA here is from genome assembly GCA_038205215.1 of Chitinophagales bacterium. Taxonomy (GTDB): domain Bacteria; phylum Bacteroidota; class Bacteroidia; order Chitinophagales; family Chitinophagaceae; genus Ferruginibacter. The sequence continues at coordinate 12,736 of JBBRCB010000026.1, forward strand.
CAGCCTGCTGTTGCAGCATGGATTTTATAAGAGGCTGGTAGATATGCAGGAAGTGAAGTAAGGTTTTTTAACTAATTTATAAATTTCCTTTATGAACCCTATTTTATTTTAGCTGCCAGTTTTTTTCTTCTCCTCATTCCAATTATTAATATTGCAAACATCAATATGCCGAAACCTAGCCTCCAGTACATCCGCTGCATATCTTTACGTTCCTGCTCTTTGCGGGCGGCCATAAAAGAATTGAGGTTGAGTTCATTCTGGCGGTTGAATTCCACCATATCCAGGGAATCTCTTACCCGCGTATGTTCTTTCATGGATGCATTTAGCCGCGCTGTTGAACTGTCCAGCTTAACTATATTTTCTTTCAGCTCTTTGTCGTTTATTTGGGCAGTAACTACTGTTGAAAAAAGCAGTAAAACGAATAAAAGGTATCTCATGATTTTCTTTTTGTAAAAGAACTCATTGAACCGGGACTATCCAATACCGTTGAGAGGGTATTTTTTATAAGGCCTATCCATTCAGTGATTGCATCATTTGCTCGGGGTAACGCAAGCCAGCGGCAACATCTCGAGGTGCAATTGCGTTTATGGTTTCCAGTTCGGTTGATGTAAAATGAACATTAAGTGAGGCGGCATTTTCTTCTAAATACCTGATTCTTTTGGTTCCGGGGATCGGGAAGATATGATCGCCCTGTGCGGTTACCCATGCAAGTGCCAGTTGGGAAGTGGTACAGCCTTTTTGCAACGCCAGCTGGTCCAGTTGGTTTACGAGATCCAGGTTTTTCTGAAAATTCTCTCCCTGGAACCTTGGCGAAAAACGGCGGTAATCATTGGGTTCAAAATCTTCGAACTTTTTTATTTGCCCGGTTAAAAAGCCACGGCCCAAAGGGCTGTAAGCAACAAAAGCAATACCCAGTTCTTTACAGGTTTGCAATATGCCGTCTTCCGGTTCCCTGGTCCATAAAGAATATTCGCTCTGTATTGCTGTGAGTGGGTAAACGGCGTGGGCTTTTCGTATAGTGGCAGCCGATACTTCAGATAAACCAATGCCACGGATCTTTCCTGCTTTCACTAAATCAGCCATAGCGCCCACCGTTTCTTCTATTGGGGTATGGGGATCTGCACGGTGCAGGTAATACAGGTCAACTACATCCGTTTCCAATCTTTTTAAACTGGCTTCACAAGCCGTTTTTACATATTCAGGCTTGCCGCTTAATCCTCTTGATTGTGGATTAGCAGGGTCACGAATGATACCAAATTTGGTAGCCAGTGTAATTTTATTTCGTATGCCCTTTAATGCTTTGGCTAATAATATTTCATTAAGATGTGGACCATAAACATCTGCAGTATCCCAAAATGTAATACCTAAATCCAAAGCCCGGTGCAACGTTTTCAGGCTTTCTTCATCATTGGTAGTGCCATAAAACTCACTCATCCCCATACAACCCAAACCTAATGCAGATGCTGTAATACCCTGCGTACCCAATTGTTTCTGTAACATAAAATTTAAATTTACCGTAGTGAAACATAAAGTTAAAACTATTTTGAAACAGGGTGCTATTTAAACTGCCCGTTGCTCTTGAAAAAATGGTATAGGCTACCGGGCTTCGGATTTCACTTATTGATATATACCATTCGTTGATTGTGGTATGTAATGTTGTAAAAATATTGTTTCTTAGCTTACTCAAAGTTCAAGACAAAAAATATTTTAAAAAACTTTTCTATCCCCGCTATTGTAGTAAATGAAATTAATTGCGCTGCCGATATTATTGTGGGGAATTGGCCTTATAGCCCATGCTCAAAATTTTCAGTATAAATATTATACTGAAAAAGACGGGCTGAGTAGCGGTGGAGTTACCAGTTTAACTGCAGATAAAGACGGATTTTTATGGGTGGCTACTACAGCAGGGCTCAACAGGTTTGATGGCAATACCTTTGAAAGATTTTATAATAATCCCCCCGATACGGCTTCGATTGCTGATAATAATATCCAGAAGCTTTTTATTGATACCAGGAAACGGCTTTGGATTGGTACCAACGCAGGTATCAGCCTGTACAACGAACGATTAAATAATTTCAGTAATTATGCACCCGACACGTCGGTACTGCCGCAACAGGGCATAAGTTTTGGCGCTATCTGCGATGATAATGAAAATAAAATTTGGGTAGGTACTAAAAATGAGCTGCTGATATTTGACCCCGAAACAAAACAATTCAAGAGTAGTGGCTGGGCCGCATATGCTGCAAAAGTAGCTCCTGCCAATGCCAATCGTCAACGTGTTATCGTGTTGGGCTTACAAAAAAAAAATACTGATGAGCTGTGGGTATTAAGTACCTATGGTTTGTTTAGTGTAAATACCCGTTTAAAAATTTTCAAGTACTATAATTACAATGGGGAAACTGATTTTTATAGCCTTCACCTGGATTATGCAGATACTGCCGGTAATGTGTGGATGAGTACTTATGGCAACGGTATTATTTGTTTTGATAGTAAAAAAAATACCTGGACACCCTATCAAACCCCGGCAACATTGCATCATTATGTATTCACCAGCAGCATTATACCTTATGGCGGCGATACACTGGTATACACCCAGGGAAACACGATTGTTTTTTTTAACAGTAAACAAAAAAAAACAACTTATTTGCTTAATGATCCTGACACTGTAAATTCAATTCCATTCAATGTTGCTGAAGGGAAGGCCATCTTCCGGTATCAAAATTTTTTATGGTTGGGTACCGATATGGGGTTGGTAAAAATAATATCTTTTGATAATCCGTTTCACTTTTTTTCTTTAACGCCTTATAACGAAGTGTACCGGGTATTTAAGCTTCCAACGGCCAATGAGTTTTTATTTAATACAGCCTATCCTGATTATAGTACGTTCATTAAAAAAGCAGATAATACTATTGAGCCGGTTACCGGTGCTGCCAATAAAATTATTAAGGTGCAGTACCAGTATTTTGCAGAAGGAAAAGACGGAAATTGTTATTTAAATGACGACGAACATTTTTATAAATACAATAGTGCTACCAATCAAACAATATCAATACCCGTTGCCGGAAGAACGGCGGCTCAACCTACGCTTACCTTACGCAATATGTTAATTGATAGGGAGGGAACATTGTGGGTGCGGTCTGTTGATTTGGGCATATTAAAATATGATACTACCACCAACACACTTGTTCCCGAGAAAGGAATGCCTCACCGGCAGAATGTTGAAATTAATACAATGTACTACGACAGTCTTACTCATTCCATTTGGTATTCAGAAGAATTTAACGGTGTTTATGTTTATGACATTACCACAAAAAAAACTACCCATTACAACCTTGGTAAAAATCCCTCGCAACGCGCTGCGGCGATAATTTACATGTCGGGTAATGGTAACGGCAATGTATGGTTAAGCGATTTGCAGGCCGGACTGATCGAATATAATTATGACCGTAAAAGTTTTACCCGGCTCAGTTCCAGCGATGGTTTAACCTCCGATAATTGCTGGTGGACCTTTTGCAGTAAACAAGGTATTCTTTGGATCAACACTGATAACGGTTTGTGCAAATATGATCCTGGCACTAAAATATTTACCGGGTTTAAAGCAGCAGATGGTTTCCCGGTGTCGCCACAGGGATTATTAAGTACTGATAAATCGGGTAATATTTATTTGCCTTATAAAAATGGCTACTACACCTGGAACAGTAATGCTATAAAAGGCCCGATTAACAGGGGCTTGATCTATCTTAAAGATGTACAGTTATTTAATACCCATTTGCAATTGGATACAGCTTACTCTTTTTCCTATCAGGAAAATAATATCCGTTTGCTTTTTGGATTATTGTCTTTTGACAGCCGCGATGTTGTTGCACTTGAATATTCACTCAATGGTAACTCATGGGTATCCACTGATAGTCACTCTTATATTTCATTTGCCAACCTGGCACCAGGTAAATACAACCTTACCGTAAGAATTAAGAATGAAAACATTCCCGCATTGCATACCAGTTTTATTATTGCAAAACCTTTCTGGTTGCGATGGTGGTTCCTGCTTTTATTATTTACCACCATTGTTTTAAGCATCTTTATTATCAATAAAAAAAGATTTAAACGTATGCATACACAATCTTTATTGCAGCAGAAAGTGATGGAATCAGAAATGTCGGCATTAAGAAGCCAGATGAATCCCCATTTTATTTTCAATACACTCAACAGTATTAATAGTTATATTATTGAAAATAAAAGAGACGAAGCCAGCGACTACCTTACTGATTTTAGCAGGCTGATGCGTATTATTTTAGAACATAGTCAAAAAAGAACAGTAATACTCAGCGACGAATTGAATGCCCTTAAATTATATCTTGAACTGGAATCGAAAAGGCTTGAAGCCGCATTTGATTACAGTGTCTGCATCAGTGCTGAAGTAGATACTACTGCAATAGCAATACCACCGCTCATCATTCAGCCATTTGCTGAAAATGCAATCTGGCATGGGCTAAGAGGAAAAAAATCGGGGGGTTACCTGGAAATATTTGTAAAAAAATATGATGAGGGAGTGTTGGTAATTGTACAGGACAATGGAATAGGAAGACAAGCTGCAGAAAAAATTGAAAAAATAAAAGAAAGCAATTCATTTGGTACTGCAGCCACCATGCAGAGAATTTTATTGTACGACCCACGGTCAAAAGTGCAAATTGAAGACCTTTATGATAACAAGGGAAAGGCTTCCGGAACGAGGGTGAATATTTATTTATCCCAAAATCAACTGTAAGATGGATACGACTAAAATAAAAGTAGCAATAATTGATGATGAAATGCATTGCATAAAAACATTGCGTTACCAGCTAGAAAGGCAATTTAAAAATGTAGCCATTGTTTTTGATACGACCGATAGTACATTGGCAAAAGCTATGGTGGAAAATTTTAAACCCGATATAATCTTTTTGGATATTGAAATGCCGGTGATGAATGGTTTACAGTTTCTATCACAATTTGAAACCATACCTTTTAAAGTGATATTTACTACAGCGTATGATCAGTATGCCATAAAAGCTATCCGCTTAAATGCGCTGGATTATTTACTGAAACCTGTTGACAGGTATGAACTGGAGCAGGCCATCGAAAAATTTCAAAATGAAAAAGATACCACCGTAAGAGAACAGGTAACCCACCTGCAACTCTTTAGGGAAAAGAAAATAAAAGATACCATTGCATTGTCTGCATCACAGGGGCTCTTCTTTGTAAAAATAAATGACATTATGTACCTGGAGGGAGATAATTGCTACACCCACGTAATTATGAACGATGGAAAAAAATACCTGGTGAGTAAAACGTTGTCTAATTTTGATGAAATACTCACCGAAGACAATACTTTTTTCAGGGCGCATAAATCTTTTGTAATAAACCTCAATTACATTAAGCAATACGTACGGGGTGATGGCGGGGAAATAATAATGACGGATGATAAAATTATTTCGCTCAGCAGAAATAAGAAGGAAGACTTCTTAAAATTATTTACAAAAGTGTGATTGGTTTATTCAAACTCTCCATTCACTAAAACCGGGTAAATTATAATGTAAAGATTGTTTTTTTTGTAAAAACAATCTTTATGCGAAATATTTTAATGGTTACAATTGGAATGTTTATTTCCAACACAATTTTTGCCCAGCAAAATAATGCTAAGCCCAACATTGCCCAAAAAGTCAATAATACGGCTAACAGGGTCACAACTTTAATAGCTGTCTTTCAACCTTATTTATTAAAGGCAAGGCAATTATTTTATGATGCCAAACAACTAGCCGGCGATGTAAAGAACAAAGCCAAAAATAATTTTGGTAAAAATGCTATTGCTAATAACGGTACAACGGCGGGAGCATATCCAGGTAATAACAATAATAATTATTCATCCGGAAATAATGATTCACTAAACAGCAATAATTATCCTAATAATACCAATAATGGTAATTATGGCTCTAACCAGGGTAATAATGATTACAATTCAGGCAGTCAGGGATCCGGTAATAACAATACACAGAATAACAACAACGGTTATAATCAGGGTGCTTCTAATCCTCAATACTATTTACCTGACCAGAATTTACCAATTAATAATGCAGCCACCGTTAATAATGACGGCACGGGAAACTGGGGTAACCAAAATAATGGGCTGTATGGAAATTGTTTAGACGTACTAACGGGAACCGTTATGGGGATGGGTGATGCTGCACAATCTCCTGCATCGGTAGATCTGATGTTTTTTGCACCCGCAGATGGACAAAATACTTATTTCCTGATCACACCGGGATTTGCACGCAATAACAACAGTGTTACCTACTGGACAGAACACACCAGCGACCAGGTAATGCAATGGACTGATGCCAACGAAACAGAAGTAGCACTTACAAAACTTACAATTGCACAGTTTAACCAGATTCAAAATAACAGCCAGATACAAAATGCAGTGCGCAATGCTCAAAACTATGCTGGGTATTATTCCAGTGTAGATCAAAAGTTGGATGGAAAAGTATTTGCAATAAAAGCGCAAATGGAAAACAGGGAAGTGTATGCACTGGTGGCCGTGGTTAAACAAATTGGAACAAGCGGGAGCAATGGGTATTTAAAAATAAATATCAAAGCACAGGCAGTGGGTACCAATGGGTCGGCGCAGATAAATGCTAACTCATACATACGATAACCGTCAATATATTTCACCATCACTTAATTTATTTCGATCAATTAAAAATTAATTTACAATGAAAAAGATACTATTTATTTTGTGTTTACTCAGTTGCACCTCTTTGGTAATGTATGCCCAGATAAACAAAATGTATTTGAAAAGCCAGCCGCCCCAAAATGCGGTATCAAATGCTCCTGTGCAAAATAATATTTCAACAAATTTTAAAATTATTAAACTGCAATTGCCGGGCGACCCTTCTTTTAAAGACTATTACGTAAAGGAAGATGGAGATTTTTATGTTTTAAATGGCGATATCTTGATACCCAAAAATCCCCCTCCCAATAACATCAGTGTAAAAAAAGGATACTTTCAGGATAATCCAAATTGTAAAACCTGTTCAGTAACCAGGGATGATTCTCATGCCGTGTTCTCAAGCAATAATTATAAATGGGAAAATGGCATGATTCCTGTTGAGATAGCACCTTCTGTTTATAGCTCCGGCAGTTGTTCAATTGTTAAGGATGCTTTAGATTATATGAACGCAAATACGGGCTTAATTTTTTATCCAAGAAAAGCAGAAAAGGATTATGTATCCATTATAGTATTGAATGGTACCCAGGGCGGTAGCTCACCGGTAGGGAAGCAGGGTGGTGTACAAATAGTAAAATTATTCACAGGTCGTTTTGGTAAGTATACTTTATGTCATGAATTAATGCATTCGGCCGGAGTGTTTCATGAGCAATGCCGGAAAGACCGTGACAATTTTATTAATATTAATATGGGCAATATCACAGATGATCAAAAACATAATTTCCAAATTGAAGATAATGGCACATCACACGGTGCTTATGATTATTGTTCTATTATGGAATATAGCAGCTTTATAAAGAGTATGGCAATCGACACAAGTAAACCTGTTATTACCTGTAAGTCCTTAGCTTGTCCCGCGTGTATGGGTGCGCAAACAGGGCTTACAGATTTAGATAAAAAAGGCTTGGAATTATTTTATAGCCAAATTGGCGTAAGCAGGTTTCCTTCTAATCAAAAATTTGAAATGGGTTGTACCGGTACTTATCTCGATCAAAAAATAGCCGCAGAAAAAATGATAACGCTAAATACCAATAATCCGGATGTTGTTAAATTTACTGGTGGCATTACTTTGTATGGTACGGATAATACCAAATTAGCAATTCATGTTCCGGGCAATACCAATGATGGCGATGGATATTTTATAAAAGCATACCGAAATGATGCTTATTATTTTTATTCAAACAAAACAGGGATTGCGTCCGGCCAGGGTAATATCATAGGTAAGTTATATAATAATCTTGGCAATAAATTATTGGGATGGCCAGAGACAAGTGAAACTAAATATTTAAACGGCAGTTACCAAATATTCAATCACGGGTATATTTATTCAACTCCCACCGGCGAAGCATTTTATATTACTAAAGGGCCAATTTATACCAAATGGGCTGATGCTGGCGGAATTGCGAAAGGATTGGGCTGGCCCAAAAAATCAGAAACATTATTGCCCGATGGAAAAGGATATTTTCAAATTTTTGAACATGGGCTTATTTATTGGAATGCAGCATATGGAGCCTTTGTTATAAAGGGTAAAATTTACGATGCCTGGGCGGCTCAAAAGTGGGAGCAGGGGCAACTGGGCTATCCTGTTTCTGATTTTGTTGACCAAACTCTCAAACAACAACCCAATCAAAACCCGGGTAACACAGGTATAAAGCAACTTCCTCAACAAAGTGGCTATCAGGTATTTGAGCGTGGCGTTATATTTTGGACTTTCACGGGTATAAATGAAACTACCGATGTGCAACTTGGCAATCCAAAGGAAATATTGGCAAAAAGTAAAAAGTATATGGATACACGTCCTGCTGCAGGTGCAATCGCGCCAGGGGATTCTTTAAAGAATAACAACATTAAAAATTTACCACCAAAACAAAAAAGTTCAACAGCACCAAGGCAATTTAATAACGGGGCTATCAATCCGCAACCACTGCCACCCAAAACAATAAAACAAAATTAAGATGAAACCTAAATAGATTTTTAATGGTAATAATTTTTAAGCATGATAAGTGAAGGCAACGATTATAAAAACTTTTTAGTTCAAAACGGTGGAAACAGATCATTTGCATTGCAATAGAATTTGCTAACCACTTGGAAAAATAATTTTTAATAACTGATAGATTAAATATTTATGAAAAGTAAATTATTAATAACACTTTTGTTTATTTCCATCACAAATTTTTTATTTGCACAAAGTATAGTGGGTGCATGGAAAACATTAAGTAATGTAATAGAAAACAATGACAACAAACAAACAGATATACTTTCTATGCAGCTAAAAATGTGGCCGTGCATGGCACAATTACAAACTATTTTTGAAGCCAATAAAACACAAATTATGAAATCCCCCACCAGGTGTGGCCCAATAGATTTCAATAAATTATCGGCTTCCAGCTGGAAAATGAATGGCAATGAAATCAGTATCACCAACACTTCTATGCCATCGCCATTAGGTGTTACTGCAATCTACAAAGTTGAGTTTAGTGGAAATAAAGTAATTTTTACACACGAATACACGGATAGCGAAAGAAAAAAACTGCATACGCCAAAAGCTAAAAAGGCAATAATAACCTATATCAAAATATGACCCTGCTATCAACAACATGCATAGATATATTTTTATAGCAATTTTGTGGCCCGGTACCTTTGCTTTTTCACAGCAACTGCCTCCCTGCGTCAATCAATTAATTGATAATAAAGCAAAACAAAATTGCGTAAACCCCAGCCGGGGCGTCACTAAACTCTTGTGGATCGAAGAGTATTCTTATCAAGGCACCCCTTTATTCAAATTTGTACTTGAAAGTAAAAGACCTTGCCTCAATTATGTTAACACTACTGTTTTTTATGATGCTGATTGCCAGCCCAAAATTAAAATAACTGATGGTGGTATTGCATACAGGCACCAGGTATCACCTTCAGGTATAAACGAAAAGGGAAATAAAATTTGTTGAAAAAGATAATTGGCCAAATGCGGTAAAACAACAGAATAATACCAGGGATGCCAACACCATTGATATTGATCACAATGGCAATAAATTAAAAATATTTTACCTGGCATTAAATGTAGAAAACCTTTAGATAGCAGGTAATCACGTAAACTGGCAAACAGGCGAGGCAGATAAACCAGAAACAACAGCAGGTATTCATACCCATTGCAGTGCCTTTGTTGCAGCAGCCTGTAAAAAATTGAATATTTATATACTAAGGTCTCCCGAACATGAACAGGAGTTGTTAACAAATGTGCCATTTGATTGGTTAACCTCTCGGAATGCTGTAAACGCCGGATGGAAAATTTTACAGGGCAACAATATTTATGAACAGGCGCAAAGCCTTGCTAACATGGGAATGTTAGTGATCGCCATTTGTAAAAACCTTGATGATACAAAACCCGGCCATGTTGCTTTGGTAATGCCTGGCGAAATGACAAAAGAAAAATTGGCAAATCAAGGCCCTGCTCTTATTATGGCGGGTACAAATAACCACCAGAAAATTTCTTTAAAGGGGGCTTTAAATCTCACCTTGCCAGCTGGCCGGAAAATGTGGTGAAATTTTACTGCAACATCAAAGGCTTGACATTACTGAAGCAGTTAAATATTTTTTTAAACTGTAACCGATAATAGTTAATCATTTAGCACCTTCAATCAACACCACGGCATTCCCCATTGGTCGATAACGGTTGAAGCTTTAATACCGACGCCTACATCGTTAACTTTTTCTGGAACGGTAGCGCCTTTTTTTAATAGTTGCTTTACACAATTTTCAATGTCATTGACAGCGCAGTATGCAGATGTTTGATTGCCTTTAGTAGTGGAATCATCTTCGGGATGTAAGTCCCGGTTCGTAGCCATTGAAATAAAAGCTAACATAAAAAGGTTCATCAAAATCGAGTTGATTACCCCTAATACTGATGTACAGGGCTTTTGCTTTTTGTAAACCGCTTACATTGTAAATAACTGTTCTAAACATGGTTTGCCAGGGGTTCACACACTAACACGGACTAGATAAAACAATCAATACATAATAAGTAACCCTTTTTTAAAATAGAAAAGGGAGAATGACCACTCATTCTCCCTAACTAATAACTAATAACTTATTACTTTACAGATCCCATTTTGGCCTCAATGCTTAACGTAGCATGAGGTACGGCACGTAAACGGGCTTTATCTATCAGCTTACCTGTTATACGGCAAATACCGTAGGTTTTATTTTCAATACGCATCAAAGCTTTTTCCAGGTGATCAATAAAAGTGATCTGGCGGCTGGCCATCTGGCTCAACTGTTCTCTTTCCATACTCATGCTGCCATCTTCCATAGTCATGTAGCGGGCATCATCATTATCGCCACCCATTTCATCTTTTCGGGTAATCAATCCCTGCAGGTAAGACAGTTCTTTTTTCGCAGATTCCAGTTTACGCTGTATCAGTTCCCTGAATTCAGTCAGGTCAGAATCACTATACCTTACAATCGGAGCTCCGGGATCATTCTTCGGCTGATCTAATACGGATTTAGTAAAATCGGGCAGGTATTTACGTGATGTTTTGGTGTTTATTTTTGGTAACACCAGCGGTTTTGGCGGCGCTACTTTAATATCCTTTGCTTTTACTGTAGCAATGGATTTTACCGGAGGTGCAGTTTTGACAGGGGCGGGTTTCACTTCCGCTTTTTTTACTTCAACTTTCTTTGCCATAGGTTTTTGTACTGGGTTTTTTAGGGTGACCGGTTTTTTTAGAACTGGTTTGATAATTTTTTTAACCGGGGCCGATTTTTTGGCCACTGGTTTAGCTGCCGGTTTTTTAGCTTTTGACGCTACAGGTTTTGCCTTTGCCACGGGCTTGCTTGCCTTTTTAAGGGCTGGTTTTGCAGGCTTTTTAGCGGGCGCAGGTTTTTTAGTAGCTGCTTTAACAGGTTTAGACGGCTTTTTTGTAGCTGGTTTAGCAGCTTTCTTTTTAGTTGCCATGTTAATTTCCTTTTTTTATAACGTTCACATTTACAATGGATTCGTTAATTTCAATAGCGTTACCATCGTTAATTACAGGCAAAAACTCTAAGGAATCTGCCAAAATTTCGGCGCAAATATAAGTTTTATATTCATTAAAAGACGCTTGCAACCCCTCATTTGCCGATACTTTCACAATAATTCTATCAGTAAGATTAAAACCACTTTCTTTACGGATATTCTGGATCCTGTTCACAAACTCGCGGGCATCGCCCTCTTTTTTCAATTCATTACTAATAACGATATCCAGGGCCACAGTTAATGAACCTTTATTGGCTATTTCAAAACCCGGGATCTCATCAGTAGATATTTCCAGGTCTTCCCCCGTAATATAAATGGCTTCTTCTCCAGCTGCAGCTGCCGGGTTGAGCAGGTATTGGCCTTCCTGTACTTTATCAATTGTGGCGTTGTCAAATTTCATGATCTCATCAGCAGCCCACTTCATCCTGGCACCCAGTTTTTTACCCAGCGTCTTGAAATTTGCTTTTGCTTTTTTGCGGATAAAATTATTATCGTCTGCTAACACCTCGATCTCCTTGATATTCGTTTCTGCTTTAATGATGTCTTCTACTAATTTTATCCGTTCCACCATTTCTTTATCAATAACCGGTATTGAAACCTTTTGCAAAGGCTGGCGTACCTTGATATTTACTTTTTTGCGCAAGGATAATATCAGTGATGAAGCATCCTGTGCCAGCTGCATTCTTTTTTCCAGGTCGGAATTGATAACTGTTTCGTTTGATTTTGGGAAAAGTATATGGTGAACAGAACCTTCCAGGAAACGTTGGCTTACTTCGTTCAGGTTTATGAATAACCAATCTGCGAAGAACGGAGCGATAGGTGCAATCAGTAACGATAATGTTTCTAAACACTCGTATAAAGTTTGATACGCACAGATCTTATCCTGTTCATAATCACCTTTCCAAAAACGGCGGCGGCACAAACGCACATACCAGTTGCTTAAATGCGAGTCAACAAATTCTTCAATAGCACGGCCGGCCTGTGTGGGTTCATAATCATCCATGCTTTGCTGAACATTTTTTATTAAAGTATTTAAGGAAGACAAAATCCATTGATCAATCTCGGGCCGCTCCTTCAACGGGATGTACTGCTGTTTGAATGCAAAGGCGTCAACATTGGCATATAAAGCGAAGAATTGATAAGTATTGTATAATGTACCAAAGAATTTACGTTGCACTTCCTGTATACCCCCGATATCAAATTTTAAACTATCCCATGGCGATGCATTCGTGATCAGGTACCAGCGGGTAGCATCCGGACCAAATTTACTGATCGTTTCAAAAGGGTCAACCACGTTGCCCAGGCGTTTGCTCATTTTATTGCCATTCTTATCCAGAACCAACCCGTTTGAAACAACGGTTTTATAAGCCACAGAGTCAAACAACAGCACGCCCAATGCATGTAAAGTATAAAACCATCCCCTTGTTTGGTCAACACCTTCTGCGATAAAATCTGCAGGGAAAGATTTGGCGAACTGTTCTTTATTTTCAAAAGGGAAATGCCATTGCGCATAAGGCATGGCGCCACTGTCGAACCAAACGTCAATCAGGTCGGGTACACGTTTCATAGGTTTGCCGGTTGCGGAAACCAGCATGATATCATCTACATATGGTTTATGCAGGTCTAAAATACCCTCGTGCAAATAATGCTTATTCGTTTCTCCTCCTAAAACTTCAGCTGCTTTTCTTATCTCTGTATTCAATTCTTCAATACTGCCGATGCATTTTTCTTCTTCACCATCTTCGGTTTTCCAGATAGGCAATGGGGTACCCCAAAATCTACTTCTGCTCAAATTCCAGTCCACCATATTCTCAAGCCAGTTACCAAAGCGGCCTGTGCCTGTAGCGGCGGGTTTCCAGTTGATGGTTTTATTCAATTCAACCATCCGGTCTTTTACAGCAGTAGTTTTAATGAACCATGCATCAAGGGGATAATAAATAATGGGTTTATCAGTACGCCAGCAATGGGGGTAATTATGTTCGTATTTTTCAACTTTATAAGCACGGTTTTCTAATTTTAATTTTACGGAGATGTCTACATTCACATCAACATAACCTTTTTCATCTTTATAATCTTTTACATAACGGCCACTGAATTCACCCGAACCATCTATAAATTTTCCCTGCTTATCAACCAGGGTTAAGATACCTAAATTATTTTTCTTACCAACCCGGTAATCATCTGCACCAAAAGCAGGAGCTGTGTGTACGATACCGGTACCATCTTCTGTGGTCACAAAATCTCCGAGGATAACCCTGAACGGCTGCGCACCTGGAGTGATCTCGTGTATCTTTTCTAAACTGTTGGCTTCCGAGGGAAGCAGTTGTTCATACTCGACACCCTCAATATCTTTTCCTTTAAATTCTGCAACAATCTTCCAGGGTATTAATTTCACTTCTGCAGAATAATTTTCGAAATCACCGTTCTGCCCTTCAGCTTTAAAATATTTACTGAGTAATGTTTTTGCTAAAATTACATCTATGGGAAGATGGGTATAAGGGTTGAAAGTTTTTACCAAAACATAATCAATATTTGGTCCCGCTGTTAATCCTAAGTTAGAAGGCAAGGTCCAGGGTGTAGTTGTCCATGCCATTAAATAAACATCACTATCAACATGTTTAATTTTGAATTTTGAATTTTGAATTACTTTAAACATCACGGTGGCACTCGTATCCTTTACATCTTTATAAGTTCCCGGTTGGTTCAATTCATGCGACGATAAACCAGTTCCGGCAGCAGGCGAATACGGCTGTATGCTCACACTCTCATACAAATAGCCTTTCTTATACAACTCACTCAGGCACCACCACAGTGTTTCAATATAGTTATTTTCAAAAGTGATATAGGGTTTATTTAAGTCTACCCAATAGCCCATCCTTTGCGTGATGTCATCCCATTTGTCTTTAAAGCGCATCACTACTTCACGGCACTTTTTATTATAGTCTTCTACGCTTATTTTTTTGCCAATATCTTCTTTGGTAATACCTAATTCTTTCTCTACCCCCAACTCAATGGGCAAACCATGGGTGTCCCATCCACCTTTGCGCAGCACCTGGAAACCCTGCATGGTTTTGTACCGGCAAACCAGGTCTTTCAGCGTACGGCTGATCACATGATGAATACCCGGCATGCCATTGGCGCTTGGAGGGCCCTCAAAAAAAACAAAGGGCGTTTTACCATCCCTCAACTCAACGCTTTTTTCAAAAGCATGTGACTGGTTCCATTTTGCCAATATCTCTTCCCCGATGGAGGGTAGATTCAGCTGGTTATATTCTTTGTATTTGCCTGCCATAATAATTCCGGTCATTGATCGGGCGGAATGTTCCGCGGGGTTAAAAAATAAGTCTGCAAAGGTAATAAAATAGGCGGTGTGCCGGATACATAGTTCAGGAGTTTATAGTTTACCCTAAAATTTTGTTGCAATAACAACTGCGTATATTTCTGTTTTTAGCCGCAGGGAATTCTACGATTTTTTGTATGCGAAATACAGGCATTTATAGTAAATCTTCGTGAAAGCTGCAGCAACATTAATAATTATGGTGACTTATCCACATTTATTCCCATTGGCATAATATTGGTAAACATTCGGTCGAAGTAATTTTGCGATTGAAGTTTATATTAAAATCTTTATTGCAAATTTCTAAATATATGATTAAGCAGTTTTCCAATACCATTGAAATTTAAGTCTCCAATACCATTGAATAAATTATTTAAAGAAATACATTTTAATTTTTTGCTGGTTTAGGGTTTTATTAGGGTAAAGACGGGGGTAGTCTTACTCCCGTCACATTTTTTATATATATTAGATTCAATATACAGTTCCGTTTTTAAAATCCGTATCCAGGAAATCATCGATCCATTATCCAACAAAACCGAACAAAATCTATCTCTGAAAAGCCGTTATTTATTTGTGCTTGGCGAAAATTCGTACAAGAAAAAGCATCCACCGATTGGTGGATGCTTTTCATTTTAATACCTGCCTGTGTTGATTTTGGGAAAGCCATACAACAAGATCGCAATTAATTTAAAATAAAAAGCTGCTCCGGTTGGGTAACAGCTTTGATATCGGAAAAAGCGGGTTAGTTGATCAATGCATATTTAAATTTGGGTTTACCTCTTGTGCCGCCATCGCTGATACCCATATCAATGCACTTGAATTTATAATAATTACCAGCGGCATCTTTAATTACATAAAATCTATCCAATCTAGTACCTGTTGCCGGTTGCGTACTTCTCCAACCACTGCCTACTGCCCAACGATTATTGGTTAACGTAGTACTTGCAACACTGTCTTTATTAAAAGCATCATAGGCGCTGGTGGCAGTTGCTGCACTAGCATACACTTTAGCACCCACCATAACATTGGATAAATAATTCACTGCAATCAAATCAGAAAAATTATAAGGCACTGCACCTGCGCCAAAATTGGTTTCAAAAAGAGAATAGCTCCATACTAAATCCCATTTTTCTTTTTCTGGTTGGGCATTTACAATACCGTTTTCAAAAGAAATAAATTTGAAGTGATATAAAATATCTTTTGGTATAAGCAATGTTTTAAAGGTAGTTTCCTGTATACCTGCATACTGCAAGGTATAGCCGCCGCCGGAGTTACGCAATACGCGTAATTTTATCCATGGCCTTGCAGCAATACCGCCACCTGTACCACGGTTTAAAATAATCACTTTATTTTCTGCATCAATTGCTGATACCGCAGGTATCACTGTTTTGGTTAAATCGCCACCAATATTATCAAACCAAACCAATTGCTCCGGTAAGGGATTAGTTTGGCTGGTAGCTAATACCAAACCAGTAGTGTCTGCAACACCTACCTGGGTAAGATCATTGGCGGCTAAAACTTTTGCACCCGCACTGGTACTGTTATTTAGAATCACCCGGAAGTCTGCACCACTGTAAAAACCTAAATCCCATCCTGCACGCAGCGAATTAGTTTGTTTGTCCGCCGATAGATCCAGGTAAACGGAGTTTCCTGCGGCGCTCCCAGCTTCACCCGCTGCAATACCACTTAATTCCACCTGCGTACCACTTGATGGCTGAACAATTATAACAGGGTCAACATCTTTTTTACACGCTGTAAATGCTGCTGCGACTGTTGCAGTTAAAATTATTTTTTGTAAACGTATCATAAATTATTTTTTGTTTTTATTTAAGCAGGTTATTTATTCCATTGGAAATTAAATCCTAAAAAGTAAGAACGGCCATAGCTTACAGATAAAGCACCCGAGCCATTGTGAATACTACCTGACGGCGTTGCTGTACTATTGACATTGCTTACATCGAAAATATTTTTAACGCCTGCATTAATACTAATAAATTTATTTACAGCAGTAAATACTGTAAAGTCTGCAAGATGATAAGGAGCAATTTTAGCAATATAAAGTATTGATTGGCTGGAAGTATTTTTTCCGGTAACATACTGAGGCTTTTCACCGGTGTATTTATAAAATAAACTGATTTTGGTTTTTAATGAAGCCAGGTTGTAACTAAGTGCAGTAGTGATTTCGGGGCTCCATAAAAATTCTTTGCTGTCTAATTTTATATAATCTTTATCATCGTATAATTTACGTGAATAACCGATATAAGAAAACCCAACAGCGGCATCCAGGTTTTTCCATACAAACCTGTTCTCTAATGTACCGCCGGTTGTTTTAGCTTCGTTAACATTAAAGTAAGTATACTCATTGCTGTTTGATGCGGATTGGGCAAAATCAATTTGATTACTAAATTGATTGAAGAAACCCGTTAATGATGCACTGTGGCGTAAATTATTTTTGGGCGAACTTACCCAATTTAATGAACCACTAAAGCTATTGGAGTGTTCTGCCTTGAGATCAGGATTGCCTACAATGTTATGGTTGGCATCTACAAAGTCGAAATATAATTCTCTTAATGCCGGCGAACGGAAGCCGTAGGCATAAGCAAGCCTAATATCTAAATGATTGTTTAATATAAATTTACTGTTAATTGAAGGAATAACAGGAGGCGCATTGTAAACTGAATTATGTATAAACCTGAAGCCGGGCCGAATGTTTATTTTATCGGTAGGTTTAATTTCCGCAGATACAAAAGCGGCGTAATCAGTAATCACGGGGTTGCCATTAATTCTTTCGCCACTTGCTTCTTCACGGTTAATATCAATACCTGGCTGCAGAGCAATTTTATTGGTGATTTGATATTGTAACGTATTCCTAAAAACAAAACTGTTGAATTTTGCAATATCCTGTTCGCCGGGGCCTGCAGTTAATTCGTTTGTATTTTTTTCAAAATCATGAATAGTAGTTTTTGTTTGGCGTTTATAATCTGTATACGCCAAAATGGTTGCCAATTGAATTTTGCTGTTAAAATTATAACCACCCTGAACCTGGTGCGCCATTTTTTTGGTAATATATTGCTGGTCGAAAGCTTTATTGTTAGGATTGATTATGCCCCTGCTTTTAATGTCCTCGTCCAAGCCATCTATGCGGTAATAAATATTAAAGGCATCTTTAGCATAACCAATTTTTGCGTTGCCCAACCATTGTTCTTTTGGTTTCCAGGTTTTGCCTCTGCCGTAATCGTCACCGCCAAAACCATCATGATCATTATGTGTGCCGCCAGCAGAAAAAATCCAGTTATTTTTTTTGTAGTTGATACCCACATTTTGCATATGCACGCCTTTATCGCTGAAAGGATAGTATTCTGAGCCGGCAGTTTCTTCCTGAACTCTTGCAGTTACAGAAAGATTATTTGCGATATGCTTTTTAGTAATGATATTGATAACACCAGCCAATGCATCAGAACCATAAGAAACCGACATTGGGCCTTCAACAATTTCAATACGTTCAATGGTATTAACATCTACCTGGTTCAGGCTTTCCCTTGTGTCGCCCCTGTCAATTAATGGCACACCATCCAATAAAATCTTTACATTTCTTCCGGTCATCCCCATTAACTGTACATCCGTGGTACCTAAAGTATTATCACTACTGAAACGAAAACCCAATTGAGTGTTTAACACCTGCTGTACGTTGGTTGCAGCACTTAGTTTTATGCGTTCCTGGTTAATTACTGTTACCTGGTAAACCGATTTTTTTAATGATTGTGGCTTGTACTGACCGGTTACAACCACTTCGTCTAATGCTTTTATTTTTAAGGAGTCAGTTAAGCGTAACTGTGCAAACAGACCCGGACTTACAAATAAAGCTGCTAAAACAATGTAATATTTTCTCATTTTTTTTATTTTCTTACACAAAGTTGGTTCACCAAAAAAGTAGAATTATCACAGAATTGTCATTATGTATTTCAGCGGGGGAAAAGGCAATTCTTTTACAGAATGATGACAGACCTGCTAAGGAAAATCATCTGGCAGTATGAGCAATGTCAGAAAAGATAATTCGAAAGTACTTTTGCAGCCGTTCATGAAGCAGGCGGCTGCAACAATGGAATGATTTTTTTAAAAGTGAAATACTACACGCTCTTTTAATGAATGGGGTGTAGTAGCAGGATTAAAGTTTCTACTTCGGTATAGTTCTCTATCAGAATAAAATTTATTGGTTGCTCATCATTTGTTATGGTAATAATACAATGCTTTAGCTGTGAGGCAAGGCATGCGTAAAAAACAGCTAAGCTGTTTTTTACCCGGTTTAATTTCGGCTAATGGTAACCGCTTGCTGCCGGTGTACCATCACTGGTGCTTAGGCTTCCGTGGGTAATTTTTTTAGGCGGCGGCGGCTGCAATCAAAAAAAAATGATCTGCCGGCAGGTTGTTACGCAATCGGTAACAGCATTAATAAAAAGAGTGAAAGAAAATATTAGCGCAACAATAACTCGCAGGGCTTAATTCCGGTGTGTTTTTTAAATGCTGTGCTGAAGTGGGAAATGGAAGAGTAGCCCAATAAGGAAGATACTTCGGTTACACTAAGGCCCTTATCATACAATAAATACTTGGCGTGTTCCATTCTCTGGGTTTGATAAAAATCGAATATAGTGGTACCAAATAATTCTTTAAATCCTTTTTTAAGATAACATTCGTTGATCGCTACTTTACGGCTTAGCGCTTTAATGGTCAATGGCTCACCGATATGCTGCAACAATATTGCTCTTGCATTGGTTATTTTTTCACGGTCATCTGCGTTGGCCAAAAATTTACAGTTGAATTTTTCCTGGTGGTCATGATCCCCCATCATGCAATCCATGCTATAAAGCAACAATATCTGCGTCTGTGCATTTAGAAAAATGTTTTCTAAACTTTCAGTATAGGTATGATTCAGCAACGCTTCTATCGCCATCCTTGTTTTGCCGCACAATGGAAGTGTTTTTGTAAAAGAAACGGTATGATCAAACGAAAGAACATTGTCTGAAAGGGTAGCATTTTTTTTGCCGCTGGTAAACTGTTTCAGGTAAGAAGGGGAGAAACTGAAACTCAGCACATCCACACTGTCTACTTTCTCTACACAGGTTTTAGAGGAATTGAATTTACAATAGTCACATTCCGTCTTTTTTTCGCGGCAGTACACATTCCCGCTTACGCAAAACTTCAGTTGTATATAGTTGCTTTCGGGATTATTTTTTTCTGTATGATAGATCAGCATACCCATATCATCAATATTCCATTGTGGTTCTTTCGCGTACCTTTTTATGGAATAATTCACGCTGCCCGGTATCTGCTTTTCCTTATGCATCAATAACTGCAGCTGGTTTTGCATCAACGGCTGGCGGTAGGCCAGTTCTAATATGTCGGAGTGTGCTGTCATCTTTGTATATGCAAATATAGTGCATCCGGAATACATGGTCAAATCATCATAAAACCTTCGCAGGATTTTCCGCATTCCGCTAACAATGGTATTGTGGAAAAGTTATCTTTAATTAACAGTTTTTAAGCCGGTTCACGTGCCCTTTAACCCTTTAATTTTAGTATATTTGCAGATAATCGATTTTATAAAAAATAAAGCCAGGTTAACCCATTTTATGAGTACAGAAACAGTAGAAAGAACCGCATCCCAGAAAGCCAGTTATGGAGCCGATAGTATACAGGTTTTAGAAGGCCTGGAAGCCGTACGTAAACGTCCCGCCATGTATATTGGCGATATCGGTGTAAAGGGGTTGCATCATTTGGTATACGAAGTGGTAGACAACTCTATCGATGAGGCATTGGCGGGCCATTGTAAAAATATCAACGTAATAATTAATGAAGATAACTCCATCACAGTTGAAGATGATGGGCGTGGTATTCCCACAGGGATGCACACTAAAGAAAACCGAAGTGCCCTGGAAGTGGTAATGACTGTATTGCACGCGGGTGGTAAATTTGATAAAGATTCTTACAAAGTATCCGGCGGTTTGCATGGTGTAGGTGTAAGTTGTGTGAATGCCTTAAGTAGCAAACTTCATGTTACTGTTAACCGCGATGGTAAAATATTTGAACAGGAATATAGTATCGGTATTCCAAAATATCCTGTAAGAGAAATAGGCAATTCCGACAAGCATGGCACTAAAGTGCAGTTTTGGCCCGACCTGAGCATTTTTACATCGGGTATTTACAACCGTGAAATACTGGAAGGCAGGTTAAGGGAGCTGGCTTTCTTAAACCGGAAGATCACTATCCACATCAGCGATATGCGTGAAACTGATGATGATGGGAAGATCTACAGCAAAACATTTTACAGTGAAGGTGGTATCGTGGAATTTGTAGAGATGATCGATAAAAATGCCAACCGTTTACCTTTGATACCTAGAGTGATCTATTGTGAAGGGCTTGATGCAGGCAGCAATGTGTTGGTGGAAGTGGCCATGGTGTATAATGCAGGCTACCAGGAAAATATTTTCAGCTACGTAAATAATATTAATACCATTGAAGGCGGTACGCATGTGGCAGGTTTTCGCCGCAGCATCACCAGGGTGTTTAAAAGCTATGGTGAAAAACAGGCGATGTTTGAAAAAGCAAAAGTGGTGATTGAAGGAGACGATTTCAGGGAGGGCTTATCCGCGATTATTTCTGTAAAAGTACCCGAGCCGCAATTTGAAGGGCAGACTAAAACAAAATTGGGCAACAGTGAAGTAATGGGAGTGGTAGATTCTACTTTAAGCCGAGTACTGGAAGCTTACCTCGAAGAAAATCCTAAAGAAGCGAAGACCATTATTCAAAAAGTAATATTAGCAGCACAGGCAAGGGCGGCAGCGCGTAAGGCAAGGGAAATGGTTCAGCGGAAGAGTGTACTCACCGGCGGCGGTTTACCTGGTAAACTGGCGGATTGTTCGGATAAAGATCCAGGAAAATGTGAGTTGTTCTTAGTCGAAGGGGACTCGGCGGGCGGTACAGCCAAGCAGGGCCGTGACAGGAGTTTCCAGGCGATTTTACCTTTGCGGGGTAAGATCCTGAACGTAGAAAAAGCAATGGAACATAAGATCTATGATAACGAGGAGATCCGGAACATGTTTACAGCATTGGGTGTTAAGATCGGTACAGCTGAAGATCCCAAAGCATTGGATACTTCCAAACTGCGTTACCATAAACTGATCATCATGACGGATGCTGATGTGGACGGAAGCCATATTGCTACTTTGATCCTTACTTTTATCTTCCGTTATATGAAAGAATTAGTGGAACAGGGAAATGTTTA
The DNA here is from genome assembly GCA_038205215.1 of Chitinophagales bacterium. Classification (GTDB taxonomy): domain Bacteria; phylum Bacteroidota; class Bacteroidia; order Chitinophagales; family Chitinophagaceae; genus Ferruginibacter. The sequence goes on from JBBRCB010000026.1 coordinate 35,123, forward strand.
TATAGCACAACCACCTTTGTACCTGGTTAAAAAAGGGAAAGAACAGGAATATGCCTGGACGGATGAGGAACGCAGAGGATTGATACAATTATTCGGGCAGGGAAAAGATGATAGTGTAAATACCCAGCGCTATAAAGGTTTGGGAGAAATGAATGCGGAACAATTGTGGGAAACTACAATGGATCCTGCAACAAGAACGCTTAAACAGGTTACCATTGAAAGTGCCGCAGAAGCCGATCGTGTATTCAGCATGTTGATGGGTGATGAAGTACCACCACGCAGGGAGTTTATTGAAACACACGCCAAGTATGCAAAAATTGATGTGTAGTTTTTTAAAATAATTTTTTAAAAGGGTTGAATATTCAACCCTTTTTTATTGCCGTAAATATTCAATTGTTAAAAAAAGGGACTTTTAATTTGCAAGCGCAGCATTTTAGTAACTTCAATGTCTTAATAAAAACTACTTTTATGAAATGGAATAAAAAAATTTCCCTGGCAATGTTAACGATTGCGTTTTTGCTGGTAGTCACTACTGATGTTACTGCCCAGCGGCGTCATTTCGACCGTGGGTACCGCAGCTCTTACTATGCTTATAACTACAGGCCATCTCGCCCTTATATTTCTGTAAACATTGGAAGGCCTTATAATTACAACTACAGGCCTTATACTTATCGCCCTGTTTACAGGCCTCATTATGCTTATGTACATTATGGGCCTTCATTTGGAGTGCGCATCAATATTTTACCAAGAGGATATTACCCCTTCTATGTAGGCCCTAATCCTTATTATTATAATGAAGGGGTTTATTATCGTACTTACAGCGGTGGTGGTTACGAAGTTATTGCACCACCACTAGGCGCTACTGTAAAACAGCTCCCTGCAGGAGCTAAAGTAAATGTGATCGATGGTGTGAAATATTATGAATTAGGTGGTACCTATTACCAGGAAGAGATCAGTGATAAAAATAAATTATCCTATAAAGTTGTTGGCACAGACGGGGTGTTGAACACTGACCAGGAAGAACAGGTTAATAAGCCAACTGCTCCTGTAAACAACCATACTACTGTTCAGGATAATGCTTTCCCTGAAATAGGGACAAGGTTTGATAAATTGCCTGAAGGTTCTAAAACCGTAATACTAAAAAAGGAAAAATATTATTTATCCCCGACGGGCGTTTATTACCAGGAAGTGATCGATGGTAATAACCTGCGCTATGAAGTTACCGGGAACTCTGAAAACTAAAAACAGGTGTAAAAGCAGCGAATTCCAGCCATTAAACTTAAACGATCCGGAAAAGTTATCAAGATATTCAATCACATAAATTATTCAATTTTTACGGGGACAAAGGTCCCCGTCTTTATTATAGGCGCCGGACGGTTTTAAACCGTCATGATGCTTATGGTTTGCCCATAAGCAACTCACAAAAGCCTGTAAGCAAAAGGGTTTCCGCTTTTACTGTCAGCATTGCACCAGCTATTTAATATGCAGCTACCTTAAAGAAAAACCTGGTTTAAATGTTGAACTAAAATAATATGAGGGTCTGGTTGCTGAGCTTTAGAGGAGGCTTTTTATGTGGAATATCCATATGCTTAAAAGGGCCTGGTTTTGGTAAATCCGCTATTTTCTGTAGCTTGTAGCCTGAAGCTATTACTTCATTCATTATTACTAACTATAAATTCAACAACAATGAGTAACATGATTACAGCCTACTGCATGAAAACTAAAGAGAAAAATGTTCCCCTGCAGGATGCAGTTATTACTAAAACTTCACGTGGCGGTTATATGGCACAGGGCCATGATGGAAAAGGCAATAAAATGACCACCATGCTTAGCGAAGCCAGTGCAGTGAAAGCTGTGGCAGATGGTGTAGCTAAAAAGGGATGGGATTAATAAAAAATTACAGGTAAAAGGCTATCTCTTTTAGAGGTAGCCTTTTTTTTATCAAAGTGGTTAATAAGACTGAATAGATTTAATTTTATAGCATGATTAAAGGGAGAGTAAAGCAATGCTTAAGTTTTATACTATCGATACTGATCAGCCAAACCCTCCTGGCGCAATATACCGTTAATGGCAATGCTGCTCAAATTTCCTGTAACGAATACCGGCTCACACAGGCGATCAACACCCAGAGCGGCTCGGTATGGAATAATATAAAGATCGACCTAACACAATCTTTCGATTTTAATTTTGATGTCATTCTCAGCGCAGCCGGATTCCCTAATGATGGCGGTGCTGACGGGATCGTATTTGTGCTGCAGCCAATCAGCACGAGTGTGGGTACTTCGGGCGGGGGATTGGGCTATGAAGGTGTTAGTCCTGCAGTTGGAGTTACTGTTGATACGTATCAAAATCCAGGTAACAACGATCCCACATACGATCATATAGCCATACAGCTTAATGGTGACATCGGCCATAGTACTGCAAATAATATCGCTGGCCCTGTTACAGCTTTAAGCGGGAACGATAATATAGAAGATGGCGTGTGGCATTCTTTGCGCATTCAATGGGATGCCACAACAAAAACTTTTTCAGCCTCAGTAGACGGTGTTTTAAGAGTAAGCGTTGTTAGGGATTTTGTAAGCACTGTTTTTGGTGGTAACCCTTTAGTATATTGGGGTTTTACCGGCAGTACCGGCGGACTAAATAATTACCAGGGATTTAAAACAGCATTGAATCCAGCTTTCACATTCAGCCCAACACAAAAAAGATGTATTAATGAACCGATCACTTTCAATACTACTACCATCTCCTTTACAACCATCGCAAAATTCTATTGGGATTTTGGAGATGGCAACCCGATAGATTCCGTTAACCTAAACCCGGTGCATATTTATACTGCTGCAGGTTACGACACGGTAAAGCAAAGGGTTATTGGAGCAGACGGCTGCGAAGCCACCAATACACAAATAGTATTGATCGGCAGTAAACCGATTGCTGGTTTTACTACAGATGATAATTGCGAGATAAACCCAATCCTTTTTACTGATACCTCTAAAACGGCCTATGGTACTATCAATAATTGGTATTGGGATTTGGGTAACAGCATTACCTCTACCCAGCCAAATCCAACTACAACTTATGCCACCGGTGGAGATAAAACCGTAAAGCTTGTTGTAAAATCACTGGAAGGTTGTGAGTCGGATACCTTAACCAGGATCGTTCACATTTATACCAGGCCGGTAGTTGATTTTACATTTACGGATTCGGTTTGTTTGGGTTCACCCACCAGTTTTTTCAGTACCATTGTTTCAAGTACTGATCCGGTCACAGTCAGGGCCTGGAATATTGACGGCGTTGTTATTACAAACACCATAAATACAACGTATACTTTTCCATCCCCGGGTAATCACCTGGTACTCTTTGCAGCATCAAGTAATGGCAGTAACGGCTGCATGGGGTTGCAACAAAAAAATGTTTTCGTGGTGAACAAACCCACTGCCTATTTTAAATACAATACTATTTGCCAGGCCACCACTACAACATTTACCGATTCGTCTTATACGTCAGATGGTACGCCCGTTAATCAATGGTGGTGGAATTTAGGTACCAGCGGTTTATCAACACAAAAAAATCCAACTGCGGTTTATACCATTACGGGAAATGATACGGTTAAATTGGTAGTGTATAACTCAAAAGGCTGTGCATCTGATACTTTAAAACAACCCATCGTGATCAGTAGTAAACCTATTGCCAACTTCGGCTATAGCAGCCCGGTATGCAATGGTTTGCCGGTACAATTTTCCGACTCTTCCAAAGTAACCGGCGGGTTGGTAAATAAATGGTCGTGGTTATATAACGGTATCGAGTTTAGTACTTCACAAAACAGCAGCCGCAGCTTTAGCCCGGGATCGCCAACCGTTAAGCTGGTTGCAACAAGCAGCACGGGCTGTTTAAGTGATACAGCTTTCAAAACTTTCATTGTTAATCCCAATCCAAACGTAACGATAAACTTTAAGAACGCCTGTAAAAATGCAGTTGTTGATTTTAAAGCGGTGGATAATTCGGGAACAGTTACCCAATGGAAATGGATATTTGGTGATGGCGCAACAGCCATTACACAAAATGCACAGCACGCTTACAGCGCCAACGGTATTTATAAAATAAAATTATTTGCCACGGCAGCCAATGGTTGTTTTTCTGATTCTTTAACCGGCGACATTACCATTTTCAGTACGAATGTATTTGCGGGGAAAGATACCATTGCAGCATCGGGCCAGCCGGTGCCACTGCATGCTACAGGTGGTTTAAATTATACCTGGACTCCTGCGGCACCACTAAGCGATCCTGCCATTGCTAACCCTGTTGCTATACTTTCAGCCACGCAAACATTTACTGTAAAAGCGTTTACACCAGAAGGTTGTGAAAGCTATGATGATGTAACGGTGAATATCTATAAAGGCCCCGATATCTATTTGCCCAATGCCTTTACACCCAATGGAGATAGTAAGAATGATGTCTTCAGGGGTACGCCTGTTGGTATTAAACAATTCAATTACCTCAGGGTATTTAACCGCTGGGGGCAATTAATATTTTCTACCAGCGATTATAATAAAGGTTGGGATGGCACGTGGCAGGGACAAAACCAGCCGGGTGGTGTGTATGTTGTACTGGCAAATGGCATTGATTTCAGGGGAAATATAATTGATAAAAGACAAAGTTTGCTCCTTATACGATAGTTCAAATAGCAGAAAAAGTACTATTTTTATTTTTTTAACCCTACTAATAAAATCCGGCAATTGAATTTATATACCCTTTTTACAACCTTTTTGATAGGACTGTGCTTATCATCCACTGCACAGGATAAACTTCCTTCGTTTGGCCAGGTTGATAAAGCTGATCTTGAAATGAAGGATTGCGATTTTGACCCGGGAGCCGAAGCAATCGTATTGATAGATGTAGGCGAACTAAAATTTGCATACGTGGAGAATATTGGCTGGCTGGCTGAAGTAAATTACCGGGTAAGAATAAAGGTCTTAAAAGCAAGCGCTTTAAACAGGGCCCAGGTAAAAATGGCTTACTACAGCAAAAACCGTAACCAGGATATAAGTAATATAAGTGGCGTGTCTGTTAACCTTGATGGCAGTGGGAATGCAGTAGAAGCGGCGTTGGAAAAGAAATCGATTTTTAATAAGCAAATTGATAAAGAACGTTCCGAAGTTTCATTCGCCCTGCCCGACGTAAGGATTGGAACCGTGTTTGAATATAAATACAAGCTTACAAAAAAATCATTCGGCACAATACCTGCATGGAATTTTCAGCAAAGTATTCCTGTAAGATATAGCGCGTACAACCTTTTCATACCGGAATATTTTAAGTTCACTGTGCAAATGACCAAGCGGCAGGAGATGGAAAGCAAGCAGGACAAGTATAAAAGTGCCTGGTATATCATGAGGAATGTCCCTGGCTTGAAAGATGAACCTTACAGCACAGGCAGAGATACTTATTTACAAAGGGTAGAATTTCAACTGTCGAAAATTGATGCACCTAATTATTATTATGAGAAAGGTACCTGGACCAAAATTATTGAAGAACTGATGGATGATGAGGATTTTGGAGGAGCGCTTAAAAAGAAAGTAAAAGGTACTGATGATTTGGAAATGCAATTGAGTAATGCTAAAACGGTAAGGGAAAAAATCAGGATAATTTATAAGTATGTGCAAAGCAATATGCAATGGAACGATAATTATGGTATATATTCCGATAATGGCATTAAAGATGCATGGGATAAAAAGAATGCAGGTATCGCCGATATAAATTTTATCCTCATCCGCCTTTTGCAAAATGCAGATGTGGATGCCAAACCACTGTTGGCGAGTACAAAGGAAAACGGTGCAATCAATACGATATTTCCTTTTTTACGCCAGTTTAATTGTGTGATGGCTTATGTATCAGATGGGGATAAACGCTATATAATGAATGCTGCTGATAAATATAATTCTTTTGATGAAGTACCCTATGATGTACTATACACCAATGCCCTGGTGGTTGATAAAGCCCAGGGCGGCGTTGTAGGAATTAACAGCGATGGTAAATATTCCAGCAGGATTTTTTTTACTGTAAGATTGGATGCAGACGCAAAATTTTCGGGTAATGCTACATTAAACGCTGCAGGATATGCCAGGAATATCAGGGAAAGTACCTATAAAAGTTCGAAGTTAAAATCCTTGCTGGAAGATAATGAAGGCATAGCCATCAAAGTAGATTCCATATCTGTAAAAAATGAAAAAGATGAATTGTTGCCATTTGAACAGAATATACAATTCAGTGGTGCTATACAATCCAGCGGCGGATATTTCTTTTTGCCTTACGGCTTATTTACAGGCATGGGTAAAAACCCCTTTGTGGAAGATAACAGGGTAATGGATATCGATTTTGACTATCCTAAAAAATTTGTAATTACAGGATCTTATGTGCTGCCGGAAAATTTTACAGTGAGCGACCTGCCTAAAAATGTAAAGATGCTGCTGCCGGATACGAGTATAGTATTGATCCGTCAAACACAGGTTGATGATAATATTATCTCGTTTCGTTTTACCCTTGACTTTAGTGCCCCGGGATATGCAGCAGAAAGTTATCCATATATAAAAGAATTTTTTAAAAAAATGTACGAAGTATTGGATGAAAGAATTGTACTAAAGAAAAAATAAGACTATTACCAATGAAAAATGTAATCAGCATAGGTGTTTTACTTTTTATTGCAGTTAGTGCAAATGCCCAACTTGATATTTATTCTGCCCTTACCATTCCCGACTCTTTAAAAAAAGCTGCAGATATGGTAATAAGGGATGAGTATACAAAATTTACACTAAAAGATTTAAATAGTGCTAAACTGGAGGTGCACAAAGTAGTGACCATATTAAACGATAACGCCAAGGAAGAGCTTGATTTTTTCTTCCATTCGGATAAATTTCATGTGCTTGATGATGCTGAAATAAAAGTGTATGACCTGCTGGGCCAGAAAAAGAATACTTATTCAAAAAAGGAAATGACTTCATTAAATTATGGTGAAGGGCTGGTGCCGGAAGGTAAATTAACTTACTTTGACGTTGCGGCGCCATCATATCCAATAACAGTTGAGTTTAATTATTCAATAAAATTCAAAGGGATACTTAGCTTTCCATCTAATTACTTCCAAATACCCTACCAGGCAGTGCAGCATTCGGTATTTGAAGTGGAAGCACCGGCTGATCTTTCTTTTCGTTATAAAATTTTAAATTGTAACTATCAGCCCGAGATTACTAAGAAAGGAAATATTGACTTGTACAGGTGGGACACGAAGAATCTTACAGCTTATAAATTTGAGAAACATAGCGGCGCTTCTGAAAATTATATTCCAAAAGTTTTGCTGGCACCCAATAAATTTCAGTTAGATGAATATGACGGTGATATGACAAGCTGGAAAAATTTCGGGGATTGGATAAATAAGTTATACCAGAAGACAAGCGAATTAAAAGACGATAGAAAATTATTTTATGCCGACATGGTAAAAAATGCCGGAACTGATATTGAAAAAGCAGCCATACTTTACCGGTACCTGCAAAATAATATGCGGTATGTAAGCATACAATTAGGGATTGGCGGCTGGCGGCCCTTTACTGCAGGTTTTGTAGATGAAAAAAAGTATGGCGATTGTAAGGCATTGAGTAATTACCTCAAATCTGCTTTGGATGCAGTGGGTATAAAATCAAACCTGATAATAATATATCGTGATTATCAGTATAAAAACGTTGATGAAAAATTTCCAATGAATGATTTTAACCATGTTTTACTTTGTATCCCACAACCAAAGGATACAGTTTGGCTGGAATGTACAAGTACCACTTTGCCTTTTTCATACCTGGATGAAACAACGTTAAACCGTAAGGGAGTGATGATAACCGACAATGGCGGCGTATTGGTAAATACCCCTAAAAGCAACTATAAAAATAATACTGAAAGTATTCGCACAAATATCGATGTTACCGATGAAGGCGAGGCCAAAGCCGTTACGTCATGTAAATTGCAGGGTGAAGGCAGGGATATTTTATTAATGCGTTTTCATGACATGAAAGATGATGAAAAGAGAAAATATTTTATCATGTCAAATGAATGGAAGCAACCGGATATACTTGATATTACTACATCTGCAGGTAAGGGCAATCCATATACTGTTGATGCAAAAATGGCCTACGAAAAAATTTTTTCCTTTAAAGCGGGTAATAAGTATTTTTTTGAACCAAGGCTTTACCGGGTTTTTAATGAAGATATTCCAGAGACGGAAAAAAGAGTAAGTGATTATTATTTTACTTACCCGTATCAATCTATCGACACAACGGTATACCATTTTGCACAGGGATTTAATGTTGAAAATTTACCAAAAGACAAATCAGTTAATTTTTCCTTTGCAACATACAACTGTGTGTACAAATGGGATATGGCAACCCGCACAGTGTCAGTGTATGCAGCGCTGCAAATTAAAGAAAGAATAATCGCAGCTGCCGATTATTCAAAACTGCTTTCCTTTAAAAAGCAGGTAACGGATGATATGAATGAAAAGCTGGTGATGAAGAAAGAATGAGTTTTGTAATCATTCTTCTGTAAAATCCAAATCGTTTCCGAAACTTTCCCTCGTAAAATATAATGCGGTTAATGAAATGATCATAACCGCTATACCTATTAACCATGCACCTTTTAGGTAACCGGTATAACCTCTAAGCTGGTTAAAAATCAATAAAAGCAAAGGCGTAAACCCTCTTACAAAATTGGTTATTGATGTTGCAGCAGATGCCCTCAAGTTAGTACCAAACTGCTCCGCACTGGTAATTATATATAATACTGAAATACCCGAGCCAAATCCAAGGCCTGTGCATATAAAATAAAACCATGCCGGCGAACTGTTTTGCTGTGTAAAAAAAAGCAGTATGAAAATGATGAAGATGCTATAAAAAATATACAATGCCTTTTTCCGGCTTTTTAATTGATGGCTGATCAATCCTGCGGTTACATCCCCGAAACCCAAACCAATATACTGGTATAAAATAGCATTGCCGGGTGTAATGCCTTTGATGCCCATCCGGTTTGCAAATTCATCTGCAAAAAATATGAGTATGCCGATGCAATACCAAACCGGCATTCCGATTAATATCCCTTTTGCATACCGGTAAAAACGCTGTTTGTTGGTAAAAAACTGCAGGTAATTACCGCGCTGTACATTGGTTTTTTCCAGGGAAGAAAACATGGAACTCTCTGCAACTGATACCCGCAATGCCAATAAGGCTATACCAATACCACCGCCAATGAAATACAAGGTCCTCCAGTCGGGGATTACTTTCGATAGTAAAGCCGCCGTGATACCGCCAAATACACCGCAGGTCGCAATCACCGTTCCTGCAAGGCCTCTTTTTTCTTTGGGTAAAATCTCCGCTGTTAATGTGATGCCCGCGCCCAATTCTCCTGCCAGTCCCACACCGGCAATAAAACGGATCACGATATACCAATTGATATCGTGCACAAAGCCATTGGCAATATTGGCGATGGAGTATAATAATATAGAGCCGAATAAAACTTTTAACCTGCCGAATTTGTCACCGATTATACCCCAGGTAATACCACCGATAACCATGCCGGTCAATTGTATGCTGAGCGTGAATTCCCCTTTTGATAAAATTTCAGCAGGAGATAAACCTAAATCTGCAAAACTGCTTTTACGCACTACACCAAACAGCAACAGGTCAAAAATGTCGACGAAAAAGCCAAGTGCAGCAACAATTACTGGAAGCGAAAACAGGCCGTATTGTTTTTTGGTCATGCAGTTAAAATTATAGCAGGAGCATTAACTAAAAACAAATTTATAGAGAAATACTTTGCATCATCTTTTTCAAAAACTCATAAAGATCATTCATGGTCTTTACCTCCTGTACGATCAGTATGCCATTCTTGCCCACCTGTTTCAGTTTGGCTTTATTAGTACCTTTCTGTAAAAACTGTAATATGCCGTTGAAAGTATTGCTGGTGAAATAGGGGCTGTCGGGGTTACTTACGAAGAAACATTTCAATACCTCATTTTTTAAAAACATCTTTTCAAAACCCAACTCCACCGCCAATTTCCTACAGCGTACCGTAGTAAATAGATCTTCTACCTGCGGAGGTATTGGCCCAAAACGGTCGGCCATTTCTTTATAAAAATCCTGTAAATCTTTTTCATTTCCACAATTATCTAAACGGCTGTACAAGCTCAATCTTTCCGTAATGCTTTCCACATAACTGTCCGGAATCAATATCTCCAGGTCAGTATCAATGCTGCAGTCACTCACAAAATCATCCTGCTGCTGAATCTCTTCTTTGTACAATTCTTTAAACTCGGTACGTTTTAATTCCCTGATTGCTTCATCTAAAATTTTCTGGTACATTTCAAAGCCGATCTCTGCGATAAAACCACTTTGCTCACCACCCAGCATATTACCCGCGCCACGTATATCCAGGTCTCGCATCGCAATTTGAAAACCACTGCCGAGGTCGCTGTATTGTTCCAAAGTTGATAATCGTTTCCTGCTGTCAGGAGGCAACGTACTCATGGGCGGTGCCAACAAATAACAAAATGCTTTTTTATTACTCCTGCCCACCCTTCCTCTTAATTGATGCAAATCACTTAACCCAAACTGGTGCGCATTATTTACAATGATGGTATTTACGTTAGCGATATCCACCCCGCTCTCCACGATATTGGTACATACCAGCACATCGTATTTTTTATCCATGAAATCAAGAATGGTATCTTCCAGCTCATCCCCATCCATTTGCCCATGCGCAAAGGCGATGCTCAGGTCCGGACAAAGGCCCTGTATCAATCCTTTCATTTCAGCCAAACCATTTACCCTGTTATGAATGAAGAATACCTGGCCACCTCTTTCTGTTTCATAATAAATAATATCACGAATGGCATCTTCATTAAATGCCATTACTTCGGTTTGTATCGGTTGCCGGTTAGGTGGTGGCGTGTTGATGATACTAAGGTCCCTTGCACCCATCAAACTGAACTGCAATGTTCTTGGGATTGGCGTTGCCGTTAGTGTGAGTGAATCTACGGTTGCCCTTAATTGTTTTAGTTTTTCTTTTGCCGCTACACCAAATTTTTGTTCCTCATCAATGATCATTATGCCGAGGTCTTTAAATTTTACATCTTTACCCAGCAATGCATGTGTACCGATGATGATATCAATCTTTCCTTCTGCCAATTTTTGAAGGGTTTCTTTTTTTTCCTTGGATGATTTAAAGCGGTTGATAAAATCTACCGTAACCGGGAAGTCCTTTAATCTTTCTCCAAAAGTTTTATAATGCTGGTAGGCTAAAATGGTTGTAGGCACCAGTACCGCAGCCTGCTTACCATCACAACAACTTTTAAATGCGGCACGAATGGCGATCTCTGTTTTACCAAAACCCACATCACCGCAAACCAGCCTGTCCATTGGTGATGGTTTCTCCATATCGCGTTTTACATCTTCTGTAGCTTTGCCCTGATCGGGCGTGTCTTCATAGATAAAACTTGCTTCCAGTTCGGTCTGCATATAATTATCGGGGCTGAATGCAAAACCTTCCTGGCTCTTTCGCTGTGCGTATAATTTTATAAGGTCTGTTGCGATATCTTTTACCTGCTTCTTTGTTTTATCTTTTAGTTTGCTCCACACATCACTACCCAGTTTATTCATTTTAGGTATTGATCCTTCTTTACCACTGTACTTACCAATTTTATGTAGTGAAGAAATATTTACATAAAGCAGGTCGCCATCTTTGTATTGTATCCTCACCGCTTCCTGCAATCTTCCATTCGCTTCAATTTTTTGTAAGCCGCTGTACACTCCCACGCCATGATCGATATGCGTTACATAATCTCCGGGCTGTAATTCCCTCAATGTTTTTAAAGTAAGCGCTTTGTTTTTGCTGAAAGCCTGTTTTACTTTGTATTTATGGTAGCGCTGGAAGATCTGGTGATCGGTATAACAAACCACTTTCAAATCATCATCGATAAAACCTTCATGGATAGACGTAGGAACAGGCACTACATTGATCTCGGCCTTCAAATCAGTAAAGATCACATGCAGCCTTTCTAACTGTTTAGGGTTTTCTGCAAACAAATAGATATTGTACTTTTTCGCTTCGTATTCTTTTAAATTTTTTATGAGAATTTCAAACTGGCGGTTGAATGCAGGCTGGTCTTTTATTGAATATTGAATATTGATCGTTGAATATTGAACATTGTTTTGGAGATAAGCTTTGCTGCCAAATTCTATAATATGCCTTGGCTGTATTTGTTCTTCAATTGCTGTAGCCCCTACCATATCATTTTCAGTAAAATCTTTCCTGCTTAGCGCATCTTCAGCGTCTTCAACTTTTGGCCGGCTTCCAAATTCGCTGTTCCAAATACCAAAGTCCTCCTCCTGCTGTTCGATCTTCTCTTTGATAAAATGCCAGTCTTCGCTCCACACTACAGCATTCTCCGGTAGAAATTGTATAAAAGAAATTTTTTCACCCGTTTCATTCTGTAAAATATCTACGTTGGGAATGATGTTTACCTGCAGTAATTTTCTTTCACTCAATTGTGTTTCGGGGTCAAAGATCCTGATACTGTCCACTTCGTTGCCAAATAATTCTATGCGGTACGGTTTTTCATTACCGAAAGAATAAATATCAAGGATACCCCCACGTACGGCAAACTGCCCGGGCTCATATACGAAATCTGTTCTTTCAAAACCATAGTCAACAAATTTTCCAAGAATGCCATTCACATCCAAAGAATCACCTTGTTTGATAGAGATAATATTTTCAGAAAGTGTTGTTGACAACACCACTTTTTCAAACAATGCTTCCGGGTAAGTGATGATGATATTCTTATTGGTGCCACCCGCAAGCCTTGTCAGAACTTCGGTTCTTAACATCACATGGCTGGGATTAAGCAGGCTGTAATTCTTTTTATTCTTAAAAGAAGAAGGAAAATAAAAAAGGTTCAAAGCGCCGGTAAGGTTCTCTAAAGTATTATGGAAATAAGCCGCTTCTTCGGCGTCACGTAAAATAATAAGGTGGTTCAGCTGGCTGGCGGCGGGATGGTTGAAAACAGCTGCAATCACGAATTGAGAAGCGCTTCCCAGCAACCCCGACAAGTGCAAACGCTGCGGTTTAGACATGCTGATCCCATCCACTATTTTAAAACAGCGGGGGTCATTCGCATATTCTTTCAGCAACAGCTCCAGGTTCATCGGCTGCAAATATACGATATGTGGAAAAAAGGCAATCAAATGCAGATTTCTACGTTATCAAGGCAACAAAAGCACTGTTCCGGCTGTCTTTATATATATTCTGTATATTTTTGACTATCCATTAAAACAGGCAAGATCCAATTGAATTAGATAAATGAAAAATTTCCCCTTCATCATCCTGCTTACCGCAGGCCTTTGCTGCTCCCTTTTGTTAACCGCACAAGACATCGATGTGCCCGTTCATTTTACCAAAGGAGACTTTACCACGGGGAATAATGTAAGCAGGAAAAGCCTCACACAAGCCGCACTGCAACCTTCGTTATTTGGGGATCATTTTTTTTCATTGATACAGTTTTCGGCCCTTCCTACCTTACAAACAAGGGAGCAATTAAAAAATGCCGGAGTAGAGCTGGGCGATTATATTCCGGGGAATGCATACTTTTCTGCATTACCTGAAAACTTCGATCTTTCAATGGCAGCCGCATATAAAATTGTTTCTGTCAACACGGTACCCGCTTTTTATAAGATCGATCCATCAACCCTTACTTATATCAATAATTCTAAAACAGGTGGTGAGTTAATCGCAGTTACCTGCCATGCGGCAGTAAATAAAAAAACGGCTGAAGAGGAGTTAAAGAAAGCGGGCGCTTTTATCGTGCATAACAAGCTTGACCCCGCAACTGTTATTTTTATCAGTCCCGCCTCCTTAACTGTGATCAACAGCATTGCAGCATTACCGTTTGTGAATTATATCAGCCTGCAGCAATTGAATGCAACAGCACTCAACAACAATGATATTGCGCTGCATGGTTTCAGCAGCGTCCAGTCTTCTTTTGGAAGAAACCTGCGTGGTAAAAATATAAGTATTGGCATTGGCGATAATTCAGATATCTCTACACATCTTGATTTTTCAGGAAGGCTGATCAACAGGGTATTCAGTACGCCTTCGGGTCATGGAACACATACATCGGGTACAACAGCCGGTGCAGGTATCATCAACCCGCTTTACCAGGGCATGGCGCCAAAGTCAACGATTATCAGCCAATGGTTCAATGATATTATCAGCAACACACCGGTATATGTTACCGATAACAATATGGTGGTCAGCAATAATTCCTACACTTCCGCGAATGCCGGTTGTTCCGGCGAAGGTGTATATGATATTACCAGCAACTATGTTGATGCCCAGATGAAGAGTTATGATGAAGTGCTGCATGTATTTGCCGCGGGTAATGACGGGTTATCTACCTGTAGCCCTTACCCGTTTTCGTTCGCTACGATAAAGTCAGGATGGCAGACCGCGAAGAATGTGGTCACGGTAGGCAATATTGTTGGGTCAACCTATATTGTTTCGGTTACCAGTAGCCGCGGACCGGTAATGGATGGGAGAATTAAACCAGAGATCGTGACCAATGGTACCAATGTAAATTCTACACAGGTTAATAATGCTTACGGACTGAGTTCTGGAACCAGTATGGCTACACCTGTAGTTACAGGCGCTGCTGCTTTATTAAATGAACGGTACCACCAGTTACACGGCGTTAATCCTAAGGCTGCGCTGCTAAAAGCATTAATGTGCAATACTGCTGAAGACCTTGGTAATGCCGGCCCTGATTATACTTATGGATTTGGCTTAATGAATATCAGGAAGGCTGTTGAAGCGATGGAAGCCAACCAGTATATCATCAGTTCCACCGCCAATACTTCTTTCCCGCTTACTATTCCTGCAGGCGTTCGCCGCATTAAAGTGATGTTGTATTGGGCAGATGCACCAGCGAGTATTGCAGCTGCAACTGCGTTGGTTAATGACCTGGATTTAACGGTAACGGATAACCCGGTAACTACTACGCACCTTCCTTTAATATTAAATTCCAGTCCGGGTAATATTAATGTTACTGCAATCGAAGGAGCGGACCATAAAAACAATATTGAACAGGTGGTGATCGATGCACCAGCTGCCGGTAACTACCTGATGAATGTAAACGCGTTTGCAATACCACAGGGTCCGCAGGAATATGTACTCACTTACCAAATGGATATGAACGGCATAACAGTAGAATATCCTTTTGGCGGAGAAACATTGGTTCCCGGCCAAACCGAAACGATACGATGGACCGCTTATGGCGATGAGGCCAATACTTTTACTGTTGATTATTCTACTAATAATGGAGGTACATGGATAAATATCAATACCACTGTAGCGGCTACGGCACGTTCACTTAACTGGACAGTTCCTGCCACTGTTTCAAATAATTATTTAATAAGGGTGAGCCGTAACAGCAGCGTGTACACGGACCAGAGTGATTATAATTTTACGGTACTTGGCCAGCCTGTTGTTACTGCCAGTATTCCCTGCGAAGGTTTTGTAACGCTGAACTGGGGTGCTATTGGCAGCGCTACATCTTATGATATCATGCAGCTCAAAGGCGATAGTATGTCAATGATCGCCAATACTGCAGGCACATCTTACCTGGTACAGGGATTAAATGCAAATACCACTTACTGGTTTGGTGTGAGGGCTAAAAATGGTACTTCGTATGGGCGAAGATCAATTACGGTTGGTGCGTTACCCACAACGGGAGCTTGTACTTTATCGGGCTTTGATAATAATTTTAAAGCGGTATC
>JBBRCB010000027.1:0-49403 GCA_038205215.1 Chitinophagales bacterium
GTAGCATAAACGTTCTTAAAATCAACTTTATGTTTCAGGTCTCCTTCATTCAGGTCTCCCAGGTCAGGCATCGCATTTAAAACACCTTTCTGCTTTAAGCCACCGCTTATAAAGAACATATTGTTGGCAGTACCATGATCGGTACCCCCACTTGCATTCTGCGACACCCTGCGGCCAAATTCACTGAAGGTCATCATCAGTACATCATTAAAACGGTTGTTCTTTTTCAGGTCATTGGTAAATGCTTTTACGGCATCGTTTAATTCAGTGAATAATCTTTTCTGCTGCCCTTCCTGGTTCACGTGTGTGTCGAAACTACCCAAAGAAACATAATAGACCTTGGTGTTGATATCAGAAAAAATAAGTGACGCGATCGTTTTAAGGTCTTTTCCCAATTCAGTTCCCGGGTACACTTCACTGGTAGGATGTGCCCTGCTTTGCTGGTAAATATAATCAGCGCTGCTGATGGTTTCACTCATCGTTTTATACAGGTAATCAATCGTTTCTTCTCCTTGCCGGTGATTGGTATTGATATCTTTAAAATATTTACCGTTACTGCTGTTGAATAATTTTTTAGGGTCTTTAAATGCCAGCCCTTTACTGTCTTCTCCTTTTAAAGCCAGGCTGAGTGTATCGTCCAGTTCCATCGCCTGTGTAGGTTTATCGCAGCCTTTGCATTGTGCATCCAGGTAGCGGCCAACCCATCCCGTATTTACATATTCATTGCTTGCACTGGCGCTATGCCAGATGTCCATACTCCTGAAGTGGCTCCTGTCGGGATTGGGATAACCTACACTATTTATTATACCCAAACTGCCGTCATCATATAATCCTTTAAAAGCTTCCAACGCCGGGTTCAATCCCACTTCATCAGTTATTAGTAATGATTTATCTTTTTCAATACCCAGCCTTGGCCTTTCTTTATAGTAAATATCATTGCGCACCGGTATCACGGTATTAAGGCCGTCGTTGCCCCCGCTGAACTGGATCACCACTACCACTTTATTGCCGGCAGGTACCATCATCGGCTTTTCAAATGCTTTTAAAAATTTCGGCAGCATAAAAGAAGCCGTAACCAATGAACCGACCTGTAAGAATTCTTTACGTTTGATTACCATAATAGAAAGTTATAAGTAATAAGTTGATCAGCACAACTGGTATTCCGGTGTGCTCATAAGATTTATAACAGCGCTCTTGATAAAATTTTCCCTGCTTTCGTTATTCAGGTATTTTTCAATCAAGCCATCATTAACATGGGTTTTAGTTTGCAATACTGTCTCTGTTATTTTTTGTAATAATTTTTCTCTGGGCACTAATTCAAAAACTTTACTTACCAGTACCCAGTCTATTTTTGCCGTACCGCCTTTTGTTACTTCTTTAATTTTTTTAGCGGTCATTTCCATCATACCACCCTGCACATCATCATCTGTTTTAGGCATGATATCCATGATATCATTGGCAGATAAAATCTGCGGGATCCGTAAACGCAACATCAGGCTGCTGCTGTCTATCCAGTTCTTACCTCCCGGCCAGCCGGCAACGTTAGGTGGATAAAATAATATCTGCCCCAATGTTTTTTGAAACAATAACTGCGCCTGGTCATTTTCCATTTCCATCGGTAATAAACGCCTGATGCCTGCCAGCAATTCTACCGGTGATTTAATTTTAGTGCCGGTATTCTTTTCGTCATAAAACCATGCGCTGGTAAAAATATCCTCCATCAATTTTTTGATATCATAGCCGCTTTTATAAAAGCCATCTGCAAGCATTTGCAGCTTTTCTGCATCCACGTTGTCGTTTACAAAAAATCTATACAGCTTTTTACAAATGAATTTGGCGGTCTGTTTTTGTTCGAGCAATAAATTAATGATATCCTCGCCGTTGAAATTCCCGGTTTTACCTAAAACAGTTTTACTGCCATCATCATGCTGGAAGCGCCGGAACACAAATTCTCCATTCAAGCCAAAGGCCCATCCGGTGAAAGCCCTTGCCGATTCCTTTACATCATGTTCGGTATAATTTCCCCTGCCCATGGTAAACAGTTCCATTACCTCGCGGGCAAAATTTTCATTGGGATGCTGTTTTTTATTTTGCTGGTTATTGAGAAACTGCAGCATCGACGGGCTTTTGCTTACCGCCATAAGCATGTCTTTGAAATTCCCCAACGCATTTTCCCTGATGATCTGCAATAACTCCTGCTGAAAATAACTGTTGATCACACGGCAGGCAAAATGGCCATGCCAGAATAAGCTCATTTTTTCTCTTAGCTGCGCTTCGCTGTTGATCATCTCTTCGAGCCAAAGTATATTTAAGTTTTTGAGGTCCTCCCTCGACTCTTCCCTGATCTTTTTTTTCTGTTCGTTGGTCAGATCTGGTTTTTGCATCTTTGCCACTTCCTGCACCCCCTTGTACAAACCATCTACAAGGTTTTGGGCGACTTCTATTTTCCCAGGCTTTTTGGAGGAGGTCTTCAATAATAACGCCCATAGATCTTTTTGAGCTATTTTATCAAGGTCCGCTGCATTTTCGGCCATGGGACCAAAGCCCGCACGCCATAATAAATGCTGGTTCTTTAAACGGTTGGAAACTGCCATAAAAATGTTGTAGTGTTAAGCTGCTGACAAATAACGTGGTTAAGACTGTCTTAATTACCCGGGGTTTAATTTTTAACAGGATATTTATTACCCCCATAAAAAAAACCATACCATGGAACATTCCACCGGGTATGATTTATATAATTAATAAAAAGAATGTCGGTTATCTTTTTGAATTGGCTTTTACATAAGCCAGCACATTTTCTTTTTCGGTATTATCCAACTGCGCTTTTCCTGCCATTACCTGCATAATACTTATCCAACGGTCGGCAGTATAATCAGTAGTAACTTTTAAACCATGGCACTTACTGCATTTAGCATTAAAGGTGGACTGGCCAAGCATTTCGGGTGATTTGGTAGTAGATCCTTCTACCGGTGTCCTCGTACCTGCAGGAGTGGAGGGTACAGATCCTACGGGTGCAGTGCTGGTAACTACCGTTTCGGTTTTAACCGGGGGAGTTGAAGGGGTATTAACTACACTACCGCTATTGGAAGATATGCCGGTTGCCGAGGTGGTTGGTGTTGATTTATGGGCGCAGCCCCACACCAGTACCGTCAATGCGATTACTGTAAATGTTCTTTTCATCTGTCTTTTTAATTTTAGTTTTAATGGAATTATAAATATAACCCGTTTCAATAAAAGTTAACAAAAACCGGGGCTGCTATTTTGTTAACAGATTGTTGCGGCGCCAAAATAATTGTGCAATACTTTAGGTAAGGTAATACCTGTTTCGGCCTGGTTATTTTCTAAAAGCGCGGCCATAATACGCGGTAACGCCAATGATGAGCCATTTAAGGTATGCAGCAGTTGGGTTTTATTCGATTCGTCCCTGAACCTGATTTTCATCCTGTTGGCCTGGAAGGTTTCAAAATTAGTTACAGAACTTACTTCCAGCCATTTTTGCTGCGCAGCGCTATACACTTCAAAATCGTAAGTGAGTGCACCGGTAAAACTCATATCTCCACCGCATAGCCGCAAAATACGGTAAGGCAGTTCTAAAGATTGTAATAGTTTTTCAATATGCAGCACCATTTCATCATGCACTATGTAGCTTTTATCCGGATGTACCAATTGAATGATCTCTACCTTATCAAACTGGTGTACCCTGTTCAATCCCCTTACATCGCTTCCAAAACTTCCGGCTTCCCTTCTAAAGCAGGGCGTATAGGCTGTCATCATAACGGGCAGATCTGTTTCTTTTACAATCTCATCCCTGTAAATATTGGTAACCGGTACTTCCGCGGTAGGTATCAGGTAAAACCCATCTGTAGTTACATGGTACATCTGCCCTTCCTTATCGGGCAGCTGCCCTGTACCATAAGCGGTAGCTTCATTAACCATCAGCGGTGGTAAATATTCTGTATAGCCTGCGGCTGTATTGTAATCTAAAAAATATTGTATCAGCGCTCTTTGCAATTTTGCTCCTTTGCCTTTATATAGTGGAAACCCACTCCCGGTAATCTTTGCGCCTGTTTCAAAATCAACAAGGCCATAGGTTTTGATCAACTCCCAATGCGGTGCGGCAGTTGGAGCAAGTGATGGTTTAACACCGCCTTCCCTTACCAATTCATTATCTTCCGGCGTTTTGCCTTTTGGAACAGATATATGCGGCAGGTTGGGCAGTTTAATGATCTCATCATGCAGCAATTTTTCGGTATCAGTTAGCTGCTGCGCTAAATTTTGTAAAGAAGACTTATGCAAAGCAACTTCCTGCTTTTTATTTTCTGCCAGGGCTTTACTACCCTTGCCCATGAGCATGCCAATTTCCTTGCTGGCCGCATTGATGGAAGCCTGTAATGATTCACTTTCTACTTTTAACCGGCGGACCTTTTCATCCAGTTCCACCACCTTGTCTACAGCAGTGAGGTCACTGAAATTTTTCACACCTAATCTTTCCTTTACCAATGTGGTATTCTGACGGATAAAATTTACCTGTAACATCTGTTTTTACTATATTTTTCTTAAAAAAATTACCGAATGATTTTGGCAAAGATAAACCTACAGAACTTATTACCTAAATTTGCGCCTCATGCAACACGTAAAAGATGATCTGCAGGTAAGGTGGCTGAAGCTCCGTATCAAATTAAAAGAGCGTTTTGGGATAAAACCCGACATGGATGGCGTACTGTTCCTCATCGGTATCCAGGAACTGGGCAGTGGCAAACAGGATTTTACCAAAGAGCAAAAACAGGACCTGATGCATATTGCAGTATGTACCATATTATCTGCCAGCGGTTATTACACTTTATCGGGATATGATGAAGATAACTGGCCGCATTTTGAACAAATGAAACCATTGCCGGGCTTTGTAATGATAGAACAGGAAAATTTTTTAAAAGACCATATCCTCTTATATTTTCAAAATCAAAAATTCATTGACTGATTATTTTATGAAGACATTAAAACTTGTATTTGCAGTAGTACTATCCTTATTAATGACATTTAATGCTGCGGCCCAGGTAAAAAAAGCACAAGTAAAAAAGAAGCCGGTGGTAGTGAAAAAAATAACTCCTGTTAAACCAGTGGTAGCTAAAAAGATCCCCGGCATAAGAATTAAAATCACTACAGACTCGGGGGTAATGGTGATCAGGTTGTATGATTCTACGCCCCTGCACCGCGATAATTTTGTAAAACTGGTGGAAGGGCATTTCTATGACAGCCTCTTATTTCATCGGGTGATCAATGGTTTTATGATACAGGGCGGTGATCCATTAAGTAAGCATGCAGAGCAGGGCGCGATGCTGGGTAACGGCGGCTCAGACATGGAAAGGATACCGGCCGAATTCAGGACTAGTTTATTTCATAAAAAAGGGGTACTTGCAGCTGCAAGAGACAATAACCCTGAAAAAGCAAGCAGCGCCTGCCAGTTCTATATTGCACAGGGAAAAAAATACAGCGATGATGAACTGAATATGATGGAAGCACAGATGGGCAGGAAATTACCACTTCAACAAAGGAAGCTGTATAAAACTATTGGCGGCATCCCTTTCCTGGATATGAATTATACCGTTTTTGGAGAAGTTGAAAGCGGTATCGACGTGGTCGATAAAATTGCATCTGTTCCAACAGCGCCGGGCGACAGGCCTATCGGTGATGTAAGAATGAAAATGGAAGTGGTGAAGTAAATTCAGCGCAGAGAAAAAGAGAAAATGAGGTTACGCAGGCAAATGAAATGCTTAAGTTTTTCCTCACCGTTAACTCTTTACCTCCTTTTCTCCGCGTTTTATCCATCGTAACCGAAAAAACTTTATTTTGCAGCCTAATTAATTAAATTATCAACTTAATAACAAATGACTTTCCCCGCCAACTTACGATACACCAAAGACCACGAATGGATCTCATTAGAAGGCAATGTTGCCACTATCGGTATTACCGAATTTGCCCAAAGCGAATTGGGGGATATTGTTTATGTAGATATTAATTCAAAAGGTAAAAGTTTTACCGCCGAAGAAGTTTTTGGAACCGTGGAAGCTGTAAAAACAGTAAGCGACCTTTTTTTACCAGTGAGCGGAATGATCACAGAGGTAAACCCCGCACTGGAAGCACAACCCGAGTTAGTGAACACCGATCCCTATGGTGCCGGCTGGATGATTAAAATGACAGTAGATAATGTTGACACTGTGGAAGCTTTACTAAATGCAGACGCTTATACTGCATTGGTATCTTAATGTAAATAATGACAACTTCAAATAATTCGCCTTTCAAACAGATCGGGATCAAAAAATTTATTCCAGGCATTGCCTGGTTTTTTGTTGTACTCGTTTTATGTTGTATACCCGGTGAAGATCTGCCTAAAGTCGACAACTGGATGATAGAGATCAGTTATGATAAACTGATCCATGTAGGCATATTTGCCTTATTAGCTTTTCTTTTTATGCAACCGGTAGTAAAATCGACTTTATCAAAAAAAGAAAAATGGCATTATTGTATCAAACTGGCGCTGGCAGCAGTGGTTTGGGGCTATACTATTGAAGTGATCCAGAAATTTTTTATCCCGGGCAGAAGTTATGATCTTATGGATTGGCTATCCGACAGTATTGGCGCACTGGTTGCTTTGATATTTTGTAAACTATATTTTTTAAGGTCAGCCAAAAGCGGGACATAGCACAGCAGCTTGTTTCGTTGGCTTTAACGCTGTATATTTGTACTATGCTTAATGTAGATGAAATGGAATACAACACGGGTCGTAACCATCTTATAATGAAAGAATACGGGCGCCACATTCAAAAAATGGTGGAATACCTGCTCACTATAGAGGATAAGGAAGAACGCCAGAGAAATGCTTATGCCGTGATAGAATTAATGGGGTTTTTGAATCCTCATTTAAAAAATGTAGAAGATTTCCGTCATAAATTATGGGACCATCTTTTTTTGATCAGTGATTTTACATTGGATGTAGAAAGCCCCTATCCCATTCCTACCAGGGAAACATTAAAGGCAAAACCAGATGTCCTTGCTTACCCTAAGAAATACCCGAAATTCAATCACCTAGGCAAAAATATTGAAGTAATAATAGACAAGGCGCTCAAAGAAGAAAACCCTGAAAAGAAACAGGGCTTTGCAAACGCTATTGCTTATTACATGAAACTCACCTATAGCAACTGGCATAAAGAGTTAGTGCATGATGATAATATTCAAAGCGAATTAACTGCCATAACCCATGGGGAACTGGAATTTAATACCCGCCCGTTTGTAAAACACCGCACCGATAACCGTAGTGACGATGATTACGGCACAGCACGCAGTGGTGGGCAGTACCGCAAAAATTTTGGCAGCCGCAATAATGGCGGAGGGGGAAGAGATAACAGGAGCGGCGGCGGTGGAAGGGATAACAGGGGCGGCGGAAGAGATAACCGGGGTGGTGGAGACAACAGGAATAATAACCGTAATTTTAAGAAGAGATATTAGTATTACACGAATTAAAACGAATTACAAGAATTAAGAAATAATTACCTGATGCTTATAAACGTCAGGTTTTTTTATTTACGTTTGCTTTAATTCCTTTCAATTCGTGTAATTCGTTTTAATTAATGAAATAAAAAAAGTATGGGTTCATTTGAAGTAACAGGTGGCAAAAAACTTTCAGGTACAATTATCCCGCAGGGCGCAAAAAATGAAGCGCTGCAAATTATTTCCGCGGTATTGCTTACGGCTGAAAAAGTAACCATTAAAAATATCCCTGATATTATTGATGTAAACCTGTTGATCGACCTGTTGGGAGAAATGAATGTGCAAATTAACAGGGTAAACAGGGATACCTGCATCTTCCAGGCGGATAATGTTGATGTCGAATATTTACACAGCGAAGCATTCCACAAAAAAAGCGGTAAGCTGCGTGGCTCTGTAATGCTGGCAGGCCCAATGCTGGCAAGATTTAAAAAGGCATACATACCCAAGCCTGGAGGCGATAAGATCGGCCGCCGCAGACTGGATACCCATATCATCGGTTTTGAAAAATTAGGCGCTAAATTCTCCTATCATGAAGATGGCTTTTTTCATTTGGATGCCCAACAACTCCAGGGCACTGCATTGCAACTGGATGAACCGAGCGTAACGGGCACTGCAAATATTTTGATGGCTGCCGTTTTAGCGAAAGGCACTACCACTATTTACAACGCAGCCTGCGAACCCTACCTGCAGCAACTTTGCCGTATGCTCAATAATATGGGCGCTAAAATAAAAGGTATAGGCAGTAATTTATTAACGATAGATGGCGTAACAGTATTGGGTGGCACCACGCACAGCATGCTGCCCGACATGATTGAAGTGGGCAGTTTCATTGGCCTTGCTGCGATGACTCAAAGTGATATCACCATAAAAAACGCGGGCATCGATCACCTGGGGGTGATCCCTGAAAAATTCAGGCAGCTGGGCATTCAAATGAATTTTAACGGGGATGATATTCACATTCCTTCGCAGGAAATTTACGAGATACAAAAATATATGGATGGTGGCGTATTAACCATTTATGATCATCCCTGGCCCGGCTTTACACCTGATCTTTTAAGCATTGTTTTAGTAACAGCGATACAGGCAAAAGGCAGTTTGCTTATTCACCAGAAAATGTTTGAGAGCCGTTTATTTTTTGTAGATAAACTGATCGACATGGGTGCGCAGATCATTTTATGCGATCCTCATCGTGCAGTTGTAATCGGTTTGGAGAGAGAACAAAAATTACGGGGTATCACCATGAGCAGCCCGGATATACGGGCCGGCGTTGCATTGCTGATAGCAGCTTTAAGCGCTCAAGGTAAAAGCGTGATCCAGAATATTGAACAGATCGACAGGGGTTACCAGAATATAGATGAACGATTGATGCAATTGGGTGCTGCTATTAAAAGAATTTAAGCAACAGGTAAAAAAGTATATAAGTAAAAAATAGTTACGATGAAAGTTTTTTCACTTATCATAAGTTGCTGGGGCACCGTTTTACTTTTTTCATGTGAAAACAAAACCAAAAATTACCTGGTTAAAAAATGGGATTGTGTACAGGTAGAAAATCTTTCACCGCTCGATAAGAGTTTTATCAGCAAAGAAGATTCTGCAGTAGCAGTGAAAATGGAAGCCGCATTGACCACTTTAAGCTGGACATTTAATAATGACAACACATACTACTGCAGCACTTTCGGCAACAGGAAAACGGTGCTGGGTACTTATGAAATTACTGAAGATGAAAAAACACTTATACTCAGTCCTTTTTCAAAAAATACAATTAATGAATATGCTATAACATCTCTATCGGCTATTGAACTAACCCTCACCAGTACAGCCACCACAGTTCCGCTGGTATTGCATTTTAGTCCACATTAATAAATAAACATTTTCTTTGCATATGCACCTGTATCAAAATAAGATCATCATTATCACCGCACCTTCCGGGGCTGGTAAAACTTCTATCACCAGGCACCTCATGCAGCATTTTCCGCAACTGGCTTTTTCTGTTTCTGCTGCCACCAGGCAAGCGAGAGGTATAGAAAAAAATGGGGTGGATTATTATTTTATGAGTACAGATGCTTTTAAACAAAAAATCCAGCAAAACGAATTTGTGGAATGGGAAATGGTATATGAAGGGAAATATTACGGCACTTTAAAATCCGAATTGGAAAAAATATGGCAGCAGTATAAGATCCCAGTTTTAGATATCGATGTAAAGGGTGCTATTCATGTACAGCAGCAATTTCCCAATACCTCTTTAAGTCTCTTTATAGAACCGCCATCTGTTGATGAATTAAAGAACCGTTTACAGGGCCGTGGCACCGAAACACCGGAATCATTGGCTGCAAGGGTAAATAAAGCTGCTTATGAACTGTCTTTTAAAGAACATTTTAATAAAGTAGTAGTTAATGATAATCTCCAGAACGCCTGCGAGATAGCCACCGCCATCGTGGATGGATTTATAAAATCGTAATAACATCTTCGGCCCAACTTAAGACCGGCTTAGAGTTGAATTGTTTTTTCTTCCTTATTTTTATAGTATGGACTGGACGGCACTCATAGCAATTATTGGCTCTTTATTACTCATCGGTTTTTTTTCCGGTATAGAAATAGCTTTTGTATCTGCTAATAAACTTTCAATTGAATTAAACCGCAAGCAGGGTACTTACAGTGGTAAGATATGGGGATCCTATTCTGATAAACCTACCCGTTTTATCGGTACAACATTGGTAGGCATCAATGTAGTATTGGTGATATATGGTTTGCTCATCGGCAGCATGCTTGCGCCGATGTGGAATTACCTGGCCTTAAAATTATCCCCTTCATTATCTGAATATGTAAAATACATCAAGCTGCTTTTTGAAACAGTATTGTCTACACTCATCCTGCTTTTTGTTGAGTTTATGTTCAAGGCTTTTTTCAGGGCAAGGAATAACGAGATCTTAAGCAATGGCATCATCAGTTATATCGCCAGTTTTTTTTACTGGCTATTATCTTCCTTCGCGGCTTTTTTTGTAACTGTAGCCGAATGGACATTAAAGCATTTATTCGATGTAAAGCTGAATGAAAAAAAAGAAGTGTTCAGCAAGATCGACCTCGAACATTTTTTACAGCAAAGCAAGGGGCATGAAGAAGAAGACAACAAAGAAATAAATAAAGAATTATTTGAGAATGCGTTATCGCTCAGCGAGATCAAGTTGAGAGAATGTCTTGTGCCCCGCAGGGAAATAGAAGGGGTAAGCAGCACTACTTCCATTGAAGAAGTAAAAAATAAATTTATTCAAACCCAACTGAGCAAACTGGTAGTATATGAAAATAATATTGATAACATTACCGGTTATATCCACCAGCTCGACCTGTTTAAAAACCCCGCCACGGTAAAGGAAGTATTGCTGCCCATCCCTACAGTACCCGAAAGCATGAGCGCTACCGACCTGATGAATAAATTCAGTAAAGAAAGAAAAAGCATCGCTTGGGTCATCGACGAATTTGGAGGCACCGCCGGTATTGTTACCATGGAAGATATTTTAGAAGAGATCTTTGGTGATATTAAAGACGAATACGATACAGAAGAGTTTGTTGAAAAACAATTGAGCGCCAACGAATTTATTTTCAGCGGCAGGCTGGAACTGGATTATATTACCGAAAGATACAAACTCCAGTTCCCCGAAGAAGAAGGCGCGGAAACGCTTTCGGGTTATATCATTCAAAATAATGAATCCATACCAAAACAAAAAGACCGGATCATTTTCGGGAATTATGAATTTGATATTTTAAATGTGAGCGACACAAGAATAGAAACTGTAAAAGTAAAAATGCTGAAATAGTTTTTTAATGCTTAATTTTTAGTTAATCCTGTTACAGTTCAACCTTCCTTTATTTTAAATGATCATTGCAGTTAATACAAGCTTTACGGCAGTAGGCCCTACTGGTACCAATGATCTTCTTTTGGAATACTTTTCGTACCTGGCATTGCAGCAACCGCAGCACCAATTCATTTATATTGTTGATAAGGATTTTAATGAAAAGTATATTACTGCTGCCAATAGTTTTGCAGTAGTTGCAGGATCGGCCCCAACAAATCCTTTATTGCTGCAATACCGGCTTAACTATACCATACCTGCAATCCTGCGTAAACATAAAGCAACTGTTTTTATAAGTGTGGGCTGTTGTTCTCTGCGCACTGCAATACCGCAATGTATTATAATAAACGGCCTGTCTTTTTTAAAGCACCCGGAATTATATGCTGGCAACTGGCTACGCTTCTATAAAAAAAATACCCCGAAGTGCTTAGCTGCTGCGACTTCCATTGCCACCGCAACCCCTTTTTTAAAAGAACAGCTCGTTGCTGTTTACAAAATAGATGCGGGTAAAATTGATATCGTGCATTGTGGTGCCAGCGACGCCTACCAACCCGCAACCTGGCAGGAAAAAGACGCAGTTAAAGAGCGCTATACCGAAGGCCTGGAATATTTTTTATATTCCGGCCCCATTGAACCCCGGCAAAACCTGGTCAACCTGTTAAAAGCCTTTTCTTTTTTTAAGAAGCGCCAGAAAAGCAATATGCAGCTGGTTATCGCCTCCACCACCGCAGCATCAGATAATGTATTGATCAAAAGCCTTGCTACTTTCAAATTCAGGAACGAAGTTAAACTGCTGGAAAAGCTGCCAACAGCAACATTGGCAAAAATTACCGGGAGCGCTTATGCCCTGGTCTATCCTTCGCATTATGAAAATTTTGCCGGAGCGATACCCGCGGCAATGCAGGCCGCAGTGCCGGTTATTGCAGGGAATATGGAAGCGATGCGGGACCTATGTGCTGATGCAGTATTGTATAGCAATACCAATGACTTTAATGATATCGCCGAAAAGATGATGCTTCTTTTTAAAGACGAAAGCAGGCGCAACGGGCTTATAGAAAAAGGCAAGCAACAGGCAGCATTGTATGGTGGAGCAAACACCACGCAATCCCTATGGAAAGCCATTGTAAAATCTGCGGGCACTTCTTTTTAATAAACAGGTTAACTTCGCGGTAATTTCTTAACTGACCTTTTCAAATTTTTGCATTTATTATGAATCAATCGAGCATTAAAATTGACATATTACTGGATCCTAATAAAGTACCTGAACAAATAAGCTGGGTAGCCAGCGATAGTGCTGCGGATATGGCACAAAAAGCAAAAGCCATGTGTATCGCGTTTTGGGATGGCGCCGATAAAACCGCCTTGCGCATTGACCTCTGGACGAAAGACATGATGGTGGATGAAATGGCAGATTTTTATTACCAGATGCTGATGAGTATGGCAGATACTTTTAAAAGAGCCACACAGCAACAGGAAATGAGTGATGATATGAAACAATTTGCGAAATCTTTTTTTGATAAATTCAGGGCAACGCAATTGAAAGAGAATAAATAGTTGATAGCAATGCACTCTTACAACCAACCATTAGCTAAGAACCATGAACTATGCCCCACTAATAAACAAATTAACCAATTAACTATATTTCTATGGCACTCGAACAACAAATAATGGCTGAAATGAAAGACGCCATGAAAGCAAAAGACGAAGCAGCACTGCGTAGCCTGAGGGCTATCAAAGCAGAGATCATTAAAGCGAAAACTGAACCAGGCGCCAATGGCGAAATTGATGAAGCCACGGAACAAAAGTTTTTGCAAAAGATGATGAAGCAGCGAAGAGATTCCCTGGACATATTTGAAAAACAGGGACGTGCAGACCTTGCAACAAAAGAAAAAGAAGAAATGGCGATCATAGAAAGATTTTTGCCCAAGCAACTAGGCGAAGCTGATATAAAAGCCATCGTGGAAAAAATAATTGCAGCTACCGGTGCTGCTTCACCGGCAGATATGGGAAAAGTAATGGGTGTTGCCAGCAAAGAGTTAGCGGGCCGGGCCGATGGTAAAACCATCAGCAATATTGTAAAAGAATTATTGAGTAAATAAAACAGGCTGTTGCAAACCGGTGCCGGATGCCTAATCAAAATCCGCAACAATGATTGACATAATTTTTGCCATACTGATCATACTGGCCTGCATTAAAGGCTACAAAAAAGGATTGGTGATTGCCCTTTTCTCCATTATTGCATTTATAATCGGTATCGCGGCGGCATTAAAATTTTCGTCTGTTGTTGCAGGTTGGCTCAGCAACAGCACAAATGTTGCTGTAAAATGGTTACCTGTTTTATCTTTTGCGCTGGTATTTTTTGCAGTGGTATTATTGGTGAACTGGGGAGGCAAATTAATTGACAATGCTTTTAAAATGGTGTTGCTGGGTTGGGTAAACAGGTTAGGAGGTATTGTTTTTTACGCGGCTTTATACATTATCATTTTAAGCGTTTTTTTATTCTATGCCGAAAAAGTGAACCTGGTGAAGCCTGAAACGATCAAAGCTTCGCAAACCTATAGTTTTGTTCAGCCCTGGGGGCCGGTGGTGATCAACAATTTTGGAAAAGTAATTCCTATCTTTAAAGATATGTTTGCAGCGCTGGAAACTTTTTTCGATACCATCAGTAACAAAATACAGCATTAATTTTAAAGCTTATTTTATTTAACGTATTTTGCAGGTCATGGTGTAAACCTAAAGAATCAGCAACCATTTAACAAATCAATGAGTTACGAAATAAAACAAGACGGTAAATTTAAATTTATAGAAGAAGGTGAAGGCGAACCGTTAATGCTGTTGCATGGCTTATTTGGTGCATTAAGTAATTTTCAGGACCTTATCCAGCATTTTAGCAAGACCCATAAAGTTGTGGTTCCGCTATTGCCTTTATTGGAATTGGATCTTTTGCATACTTCTGTAGGTGGTTTACAAAAATTTGTACTGCGTTTTATTGAGCACCGTAACTATAATAATATTCATTTACTCGGTAATTCGCTCGGCGGTCATGTGGCGCTTGTGTATGTTTTAAAACACCCGGAAAGAATAAAATCGCTTACCCTTACAGGCAGTTCAGGCCTTTTTGAAAATGGTATGGGCGATAGTTATCCAAAACGCGGTGACAAAGAATATATTCGTAAAAAAACACAACTAACTTTTTTTAATCCCGACCTGGCTACTGATGAACTCGTGAATGAAGTTTTTGAGATCACCAATAACCGGTTAAAAGTTATCAAGATCATCGCTTTGGCAAAAAGCGCCATACGAAATAACCTGGGAGAAGAACTCAACCAGATTAAACAGCCTACCTGCCTTATCTGGGGAAACAATGACACCATAACGCCACCGTTTGTAGGAAAGGAATTCAACCGCCTTATCCCCAACAGTGAATTGCACTTTGTAGATAAATGCGGTCACGCTCCCATGATGGAAGTACCTCAGGAATTCAATAAGATACTGGGCGAGTTCTTAAATAAATTAAAAACACCCGCTGCAACAGTTTTATAATTTTTTTTGTCTGTATACTATTAATGTGGTGTATTCGTTATCTTTTTGATAGTAAACTTTAATTTCAGCATGTTAACCATTGAGCTTATAAACAATAATATCCCCCGCTTAAAACTGCAGGATACGGTAAGCAAAGCTTTACAGCT
Source organism: Chitinophagales bacterium (assembly GCA_038205215.1). Lineage (GTDB taxonomy): Bacteria > Bacteroidota > Bacteroidia > Chitinophagales > Chitinophagaceae > Ferruginibacter. Next base: position 15,083 of record JBBRCB010000027.1, read on the forward strand.
GATCAATGATTTTCGTGTCACCCATCTCGCTGTTGTTGCTGATGAAAAATATCTGGGATTAATAAGCGAGGAAGACCTCCTGGATGCTGAAGAAGAAAAGATGCCGATTGAATTAATGCAGGACACTTTTATCGATGCAGCGGTACATGACAATGAACATTTTTTAACCGCAGTTACTTTTTGTAACCAGCATGATACTTCTGTTGTGCCTGTTATAAATGAAGAACGGGAATTGGCGGGCGTAATCACCAATACAGACCTCTTAAAAGCACTGGGCAATTTTGCCGGCACTAATGAAATTGGCGGTATCATTGTGCTTGAAATGGAACGCAGCCAGTTTGCCATTTCCGAGATCAGCCGAATTGTAGAAAGCAATGATGCTACGATACTGCACCTTAACACTATGGTACATCCTGAAACAGGCATGCTAACAGTTTCTATACATATCAATAAAAAAGAGATCGCTTCTATTGTAGCTACTTTTGAAAGGTATGACTACGATGTGATCTATTATTTTGGCAATGAAAATTTTGAAAACGAAATACATACCAACTATCGCCACCTGATGAACTATCTTGATATTTAGTTGTTGATACACTCCTCCTGTTCAATTCACCTATATCATTTATTTTTACTTACATTTTTTTATGCAGTAACGAAGCAATGCTAAGCCGCAAAAAAATATTCCATTGTGCCTTGCTGCTTTTACTTTGCCCATTTGCCAAGGCGCAAAACCAAAATGCGATACTTGGCATTACTGCAAAACCGCCATTGGATTCCTCTGCAAAATTTCATGTAAAAGAGATCATCGTTAAAGGCAACAAAAAAACAAAGGAATATATTGTTCTACGTGAAATGCAGTTTCAAAAAGGAGATTCCATTGTAATTGCCCATATCAATACAGAACTGGAACAGGCAAAGCACCAGATCTATAACACTACTTTATTCAGTGAAATAAAAGTGGAGATGGCCATCATTTCTGCCTATGACATCATAGTGACCGTAGAGGTGAAGGAGCGATGGTATGTTTATCCAGTACCACAGTTTAAACTGGTAGACAGGAATTTTAATGAATGGATCAAAACCTATAACGCAAGCCTCACCAGGGTGAACTACGGTTTAAAATTTGTTCACTATAATTTAAGCGGCCGCCGGGACCAGTTGCGTATCTTTTTATTAAATGGTTTCAGCAGGGATTTTTCTTTTAGTTATAATGCCCCTTACAGCAATTCTAAACTAACCGAAGGTTTTGTTGTGGGCGCTGGTTATTCTCAAAAAAAAGAGATCCCGTATAAAACAACTTATACCGACAGTCTTTTATTTTATACTTCTGATTCGCTTAGGAGCAAATTCGTGGGTACCAGCTTTTATATTTCGGCGGGCTATGCGATAAGAAGAGGTTTTTTTACCAAGCATATTTTTAATGCCAGCTTTACGCGGCTAACCGTAAGCGACAGCATTCTTTTGCCCAAAAACAATCCCCATTATTTTAATACGGGCAAACCGGTTGCTGAAATTTTGGAGTTGAATTATACGTTTCAGCATGTTAATGTAAACAACGTGTTGTATGCCACTAAAGGAAGTACTTCATTTATCGCGGTATCCAAAAGAGGTTTGGGTTTCACCGGTGGTATCAATGCTTTAACTGTAGAAGCCGGTTTAAATAAATATTATGACCTTGGTAAAAAATGGTACAGCAGCGTGCAACTGAATGGTAAGGTAAGATTGCCTTTGTACCAGGCCTATATCAACCAAAAAGGACTGGGTTATGGCGATAATTATTTACGTGGCCTGGAATACCTGGTGATTGATGGTACCGCCACAGCATTGATAAAATCTACTTTAAAAAGAAAAATAGCCAGCTTCAGGATGCCGCTGCCTTTTAAGATCAGGTCGCTTTCGTATATTCCCTTTACCCTTTTTGCAAAAACCTATGTCGACATGGGTTATGTGTACAATAAAAAAGAATTTGCTTCCAATTTGAATAATACCCTCTTATATTCCGGTGGCTTTGGTATTGATATCCTCACCTTTTATGATATAAACCTCCGTTTCGAATACAGTTTTAACCAATTAGGCCAAAAGGGGTTATTTTTACATACGCAATCGGGCTTTTAAATAACCTTTGCCAATTATTTTAATAAGCCTACATCAATTTGAATCGTTCTTATTTTTAAACAAAAAAAACTCTGCCAGCCGGCGGATCAAGGGCATGAAAATAGCAATTTACAGCAGGGGCCTGGAAGAAAACCAGCATAAAGAGATCAATCTTCTATTGCATGAGCTGGAAAAGCATGATGTAGAGCCTGTTTTTTTCCAGGATTTTTTTAACAGCTTTTATTCTGCAGTTGAACTGAAAACAAAATACTCCACTTTCAATTCATCGGACGACCTGGATGACAGCATCGATTGTATCATCAGCCTTGGCGGTGACGGCACTTTACTGGACACTGTGACATTGGTGCGTGATAAAGGAACACCCGTACTAGGGATCAATTATGGCAGGCTGGGGTTTTTAGCCAACCTCGGCAAGAGTGAACTGCAGGTAGCCGTTGACGCTTTGGTGAATCATACTTTTGTGATTGATAAAAGAACCATGCTGCACCTTGATGCCAATATACCCTTATTTGGAGACGTGCCTTATGCTTTGAATGAGTTTACGCTGTTGAAAAAAGATTCTTCTTCCATGATCAAGATCCATACTTATCTCAATGGAGAATTTTTAAATACTTATTGGGCAGATGGATTGATCGTGGCCACACCTACAGGTTCTACCGGCTATTCGCTGAGTTGTAACGGCCCCGTTGTGTTTCCTGATAGCGGCAGTTTTGTAATTACACCTGTTGCGCCGCATAACCTTAATATCCGGCCTATCATAGTGCCCGATACCAATATCATTTCTTTTGAAGTAGAGGGAAGGACAGATGGATTTTTATGTACCCTCGACAGCCGCAGGGAATTTGTTACCAAGGAAATTCAACTGGCCGTAAGAAAAGAAGAATTCGGCATCAACCTTATCCGCTTAAATGAAAATAATTTTTTACAAACCCTGAGAAAGAAGTTAAGCTGGGGTTTGGATGTGAGGAATTGATAGCTGCATGTCAACCTGCTTCGTTCATCGTTGTTAGTTATTCGCCAATAAAGAAATAATTCAGGTAGGGTATTAGAAAACAGCAACAGTTAATCAATTATGCCTAACAAGACAAAAAAGATTCGTTACATATTTTTCATCTACTGGTTCCTGCTGTCTTATATTGTAGCGGCACTGGTGTGGTGGTTCATCAGTTTAAACCTGCAGAATGATCAAATGGCGGTGTTTGAATTAAAGCAGCTGGATAGTGCGCTTCCGCAATACCAACAACAGGTAAGCAGGATCGAAGACATGCAAAAAAGAAAGACGGCGCAATACATTGGTGAAGGTTTTACTTTTCTTTTACTGATCATCGCAGGTGCAGTATTTGTTTTCAGGGCAGTGAGACGGCAACTGAGGTTCAGTATGGAACAGCAAAATTTTATGATGGCGCTCACGCATGAATTAAAAACACCGATCGCGGTGGCGAAATTAAATTTAGAAACTTTACAAAAGCGAAAGCTGGATGAATTGCAGCAGCAACGTCTGATACAAAATACACTGCAGGAAGCCAATCGCATGAATTCTTTATGCAATAATATGTTACTGTCTTCACAAATAGAAGCCAGCGGTTTCCTGATAAGCAAAGAAGAAATTAATTTAAGTGAATTAACTACCGGTTGTGTGCAGGATTTTATTACCCGCTACCCGCAACGCTCTATTGCAACTTTTATACAGGAAGATGTATTTACCGACGGCGACCAGTTATTATTACAGATGGCCATCAATAACCTGGTAGAGAACGCGATTAAATATGCGCCAAAAGAAACTGCCGTTACGGTTATTTTATCAGAAGAAAAAAATAGTATTGAACTACAGGTAAAAGATGAAGGCAGGGGCATCGCTGACGAAGAAAAGAAAAAGATATTCGATAAATTTTACCGGGTGGGCAATGCCGCAACAAAATTAGCAAAAGGTACGGGCCTTGGGCTTTATCTTACCCAAAGGATCCTGCACCAGCACAATGCTAACATTTCTGTGACAGATAATCTTCCCGCCGGGAGTATTTTTACAGTTACTTTGCATTCAGCTGTTCAAAAAAATTAAGCATTGGATAAAAAATTTTCTATACTGTTGGTGGAAGATGAGGAGAATCTTCATGAAGCGCTTAAACTCAACCTTGAATTGGAGGGTTACGAAGTAACTGGTGCTTATGATGGCGCAGAAGCATTAAAAGCCGTACAACAAGAATATTTTAATTTAATGATACTGGATGTAATGTTGCCCGAAATAGATGGCTTTACCGTATGCGAAACTATTCGCCTGCAAAATTCCGATATCCCCATATTAATATTGAGTGCTAAAAGCAGCAGCGCCGACAGGATACTGGGATTAAAGAAAGGCGCCGATGATTACCTCACCAAACCATTTAATTTAGAAGAATTATTGCTGAGGGTAAACAAACTGATCAGGAAAAGTGAAAGGCTTAATGCAAAAGACCCCTTGCCTGAAGTATACCAGTTCGGCGAAAACAAAATAGATTTTAAAGCACTGGAAGGTGCTTCCAAAAGTCAGCAAAAGATACCACTGACAAAAAAAGAAGCTATGCTTTTAAAACTGTTGATAGAAAATAAAAATGAAGTAGTTACCAGGGAAAAGATCTTACAGGCCGTTTGGGGTTATAATGTTTATCCTACCACGAGAACGATCGATAATTTCATCCTCAACTTCCGCAAATATTTTGAAGGTGACAGCCGCAACCCAAAACATTTTCATTCGGTAAGAGGCATTGGATATAAATTTACCGAGTAAACTGTAACTATAATTTTTTTTACTTTTTAATGTTTGTAAGTATCCAGTAACTGGATAATATCGTCAGCACCATTATATATATCCTGCATTTTTTCTTTCTCAGGGAAAGGCGTGTAGAGTTGCAACTCGATATCATTAAGTACCTGCTGCAACTGGATCGACGTATTTACGGCAATATTTTTTTTGTCGAGTTCTTCTATGATGTTTTTTTTATTGATCGTTTGGATCGGGAGCTGTAACTTTTTAGCAAGATAACTTTTCAATGCAAGGTTTAATTCAGTATAAAAAGCAGTGCAGTCATGGCCTTGCAATAATACCGCTGCTTTATCCAGCCAATTTTTTTCTTCCACAATGACCTCATTTAATTTTTCCAGTTCAGCGGCTTTTGCCTCTGCAGCTGCTGACTGCTTTTTGGCAATCAAAGCCTCCCTTTTTTTATCATGTTTCAACCAAAAAATCAAACCGAGTACGATCAGTATTGCTACTGTGCTGATAATAAGTCTCCGGTTGCCAATAAAATTATTCAGAAAACCTTTACTGCTGCCGGGTTCGTTAACCGCGGCAGGCAGCAGCTTTTTCCCTGTTCCTTTTGTAACGGTAAATGAAACAGGTTTGGTAGAATCCGTTTTATATTTTCCTTCTTTAGGGTCAAAATAACTGAATTTAACAGGAGGCAAAATATAATTACCTGCAGCTGCAACAGTAAAGGAATAATCAATGATCTTTCTTCCGCTAACCGGTACTGTTGTCTTTACAAGATCATCCGTAGCCGAAGGTTCAAAAGCCTCAAATCCCTTCGGCCATTGTATTTCGGGTGAATTCACCAATTGCAGGTTGCCTTCACCACTGATGATCAATTTCAATTTACCCGCATCATCCGTGGTAAAATTATTTTTTTCCAGCATCGCCGTTATTGCAAAATTACCTACCGCACCCTTAAAACTTGCAGGTACATTGGTTTCGGGTAATGGTTTCACTATAACTGCAGCAGGCTGGCTATGTAAAGTTACTTTATGATTTTCTATACCTTCCGGGGGGATGGCTGCTTCGTCAAACTCCCTGAAAATATCACCTGATAAACTATTATTGCGTTTTGCATATTCTTCTTTTATAAAGAACACACTGTTTTCAATTTCGGCGGGTTCCAGTTCAAGCCTGCCGGATTGTAACGGGTATAATTGTGCTTTACGGATCACATACACATTGTATTCCCGGCCATTTATTTTTTCGGTCTTGTAACTCATATTATCCGGTCGCTGCAGGTCGAGTACAGAAAATCCGTTGAAGGAAGGATTTTTCACGAGGTTACTTTCGCTTTTTAACCTGGTATATAATTTATAGGTAGCAATAACGGGTTGCCCAACATAACAGGAAGTTTTATCAAGTTCCAATTTTAAAAACATGTTCTGCTTCACCTTAGCTGCAGCACTTTCGCCTTTTTTTAAAATATTATCCCTGTAGGGTGTTTCGGGAGCTGCATCAGCAAAAGGGTCAATACCGGTAAAAGGCGCATTAAAATTGGTACCCCCGCTGTTAGTGGAAGCAAGCGTATTACTTACCTGCACAGCAACCGTATTACTTTTCAATTCCTTTCCATCTGCTTTAGCAATGGCAGACCCTATGGTAAAATTTCCCGGGGACCTGGGTTTAAGAATATAACTTAATGCAATAAATTGTTTCACATCACCATTGATCATCGTCATACCACTTTCCTGGTTGGGCCCGCTCACAACAACGAAGTTCCTGAAAAAAGGTGGCGTAATATGTTCCACCTCTTTCGCATTTTCAATGGTAAGTTTCAGTTGCACAAACTCGTTCTTACTGATTCGGGGAGACGAAACACTTGCAGAGAATTTAAGCTGCGCCATCGCAGGCCCGGCACCGGTAAATAAAAGCAGTAATATAATTTTTTGTACAAATGATGGCATAACTAACGGATACAAATTTAGCTCATATAAAACGGTTGCCCTTTAAGGAAATGGGGAATGGCTTTAAAAAACTGTTAATAGTTAGGTGGCCCGCAGATATCGCTGATTACGCAGAAAAAACAACCCTGAATTCAAACAGCGATATCCCCGAAATCTTCGGGAAATTTTTTGTTTTATAGATCTCCAAGCTGCGGCCGCATTACAATTTCTTCTACACAGGCGCCAATACTTAATTGTGATGCCGCATAAACCATTTTGGCCACATCTTCAGCTTCCATTATACGATGCTGGCTGTTGTCGAAATTATTCCAGGAATCTGTAAGCACAGCCCCGGGATAAATTGCTGTAACTTTTATTCCAAAAGCTTTCATTTCTTCCCTAATATTTTTATTAAAACCATCCATTGCAAATTTGCTGATGCTGTAGGCACCCCCATTTTTATACGCCTGTAATGAAGCGATAGAACAGATATTAAATACATGGCCCGACCCTTTTTTCATCATCTTCGGCAACAAAACCCGTGTAAGATGATAAGCACTGCAGAGGTTGGTTTCCAGCTGGCTTTCTAATAATCCTTCCGGTTGATCATATACATTGCCTGGTTCAAATAAACCGGCATTGTTCACCAGTATATCTACCGCGATACCGGCTTCCAAAATCCATAGCCCAAAATCCTTTGCCTGTTTGCTGAGGTCAAATGCTTTTGCTTTGATACTAATGGAAGGGAATCGTGTCAGTAATTCCTCCATCGTTTTGTAAAGGGCCACTTCGTTACGGCTGCATAAATAGAGATCGTATCCATTGGCCGCGAAAACGGTTGCAATGGCTTTGCCAATTCCTTTTGAAGCACCGGTAATTATTGCATTCATAGTTCAATATTATTTTTTTCGCTTTCTTTGCAAATCTACAATCATAAAGCTAGAACCTGTAATGAAGTATAAACACCTTTTTTTTGATCTTGACCACACTTTATGGGATTTTGATGCCAATGCGAAAGCAACACTCACCGACCTGTATGCCTTATTTGAACTCGGCACAAAAGTGGCCGCTCCTTTTGAAGATTTTTACAGGAAATATTTATACCATAACGAGATCCTGTGGGATAAGTACCACAATGGGTTGATCAGTGCTGAAGACCTGAAGTGGAAAAGGATGTGGCGTACTTTGCTGGATTTTAAAATTGGCGATGAAGTTTTATCCCGGCAACTTAGCGGGAAATTTTTGGAGCTGTTGCCCACGAAAAAATTACTCTTTCCCTACACTACCGAATTATTGGATTACCTGCTGGATAAAAAATACGTACTGCATTTAATTACCAATGGTTTTGAAAAAACGCAGTGGAGTAAATTGAGCAACAGCGGGCTGGACAAATATTTCACCCATGTCATTACATCGGAAGCCAGTAACAGCCTGAAGCCTAAAAAAGAGATCTTTGAATATGCCATGGACAAAGCAGGCGCATCATTAAAAGAAAGTATTATGATCGGCGATAACCTTGAAGCGGATATACAGGGCGCTATGAATGCCGGGATGGATTCGGTATTTGTAAATCATATCAATGCCACGGCGCATTTACAACCTACCTATACTGTTTATCATTTGAAAGAGCTGGAGGGTATTTTGTAGGGGATGGGTGTGGGAGTTTAGAGTTTAGGGGTTTAGGGGTTTAGGGGTTTAGGGAATAAAAAAACCTCCCGTACTGGAAGGTTTGCAATAATTTAAATAGCTAGCGGAGTCCTGTGGACAATTACATTGATGCAGTTTTCTTGTCTTTGCAGCAGGATTTAGTTGCACTGGCAGAAGACTTAGTACAGCAGGTTTTACCCTTAGCACATTTCTTTGATTTCTTTTTACCATTGTCGGCAAAAGCGATACCGGTAACCAGTAAAGCCGAAGTAGCCAATAGGAATAATTTTTTCATAATGATGTATTTTATTAATCCCTGTAAATGTAGTGTAGACGGCGCAAATAGCCAAGGCCTAATTGTTAAAAGATCATAAGGTGGCAATAACTGTAACCCCGCCCTGCACCACCTGGTTGAGTTCAACGTTGATCTTGGTGCCAACAGGCAATAAAAGGTCTACCCTGCTGCCGAATTTTATAAAGCCCATTTCATCGGTTTGCTCCACTTTTTGCCCCACCTGCAAATAATTTACAATACGCTTGGCCAGTGCGCCTGCTATTTGTTTAACCAGTACTTCGGTACCCTCTTTCTTTATCACCACGCTATGCCTTTCATTTTCGGTAGATGACTTTGGATTCCAGGCCACCAGGTATTTCCCTTTATGGTATTGATTGTATACTACTTCGCCACTGATGGGATTGCGGTTAACGTGTACATTGGCGGGGCTCATAAAAACAGAAACCTGCAATCTTTTGGTTTTAAAATATTCAACGTCGATGATCTCTTCTATCACCACTACTTTTCCATCTGCAGGAGATACCACAAGGCTATTACCCGTGGTCAATTTTCTTACAGGAATACGAAAGAAAGAAATTAAAAAAAGCAATAAAAAAAGCGTGGCCAGGAATATCAACCAGCATAAAGCAGGTACGGAGGCGCTAAAAAAATACAATACCGCAAAATTTATGGCCCCAAAAATTAATGTGCCGATAGCAATGGATTTATATCCTTCCCTGTGAATGGTCATTCAGTTGAATTGAAGCGCAAAGATAAAGAGTTTCGGGTTTAGAGTAAAGGTTTAGAAGTTTAGGCGTTTAGATGTTTAGGTGTTTAGATGTTTAGGCGTTTAGATGTTTAGGCGTTTAGGCGTTTAGACGTTTAGACGTTTAGATGTTAAGTGGCGGAGCATTACTACATAAACAACCTGACGTAAAGCCAAACCGCAGGCGCTGCAAATAATAAACTGTCGAACCGGTCTAAAAATCCACCATGGCCCGGCATAATGGTACCACTGTCTTTTACATTAGCCATGCGTTTGAGTTTGCTTTCGAATAAATCACCCATAGTACCTAAGATGGCGCAAATGGCAGCAATGATAGCTGCATCTTTTAAAGTAAGTAAATGAGTGCAATAAGCGATCGTTGCAATAACTACTATACACAATATGGCACCGCCAATAGTTCCTTCCCATGTTTTTTTAGGAGATATTTTTGAGAATGGAGTTTTTCCGATCATTGAACCAACAATGTAGGCCATGGTATCATTTATCCAGATGGAAAAAATAATGGTACAGGGAATTATGTTGGTGAATATAATTTCATTAGTGTTTTCTACTGTATAAATTCTTACTTCAATCCCCAATATAATTAAGAGTAATAAAGGCATGGTTATATATGCAATACCAGGTAATGCGTGTCCAAAATATTTTCCAGCATAAATCTTCTTTATCAATCTTATAAACTCATACCAACAACCAAAATGTATTACCGTAATTAATATTAAAAAACTCCAGAAATTCCAAAGCAAACCCGCAAGCATCACCACTGCAAACACAATTGCAGTTAAAGAACGGGTTTTAAGCGTAGCAACGTTTAATGCCATAAGATCAGGATTGGTTTTGATTGCCGGTATCATCTATCTCGGCGATAAAAGGATTATTTGGATTGATATAACCTGGTAATAAAACTTCCTGACCGGGACGGTCGATATCTTTTTTACTCACTTTATCAAAAACAAATAATAAAGCAACTACAGCAATAACACCTGCTGCGCCTAACCATATCGGAAAGTGTTCATCGATCTTTGAAAGATCGGTAGGCTGGCCGGGTTTTGAATAATAATACAATGTTGATATACCAATGGCATTATTAATAAAATGCGCTGCAATATTTACCCAGAGATTACCGGTACGGTAAAACAGCCATCCCAATATAAAGCCCAGTATAGCCCGTGGCACAAAACCTTCGTAGGATCCATGAATAGCGCTGAAAATAATGGCCGTGATCACAATAGCCCAAACGGGTGCCTTTAACCAGCGGGATAATAAATTTTGAAGCGCCCCCCTGAAAATAGTTTCTTCAAAAACCGCAGGCAACAACGCAACTATTATCATGGAAAGTATATAATCTCCAACGCCATTCATGCGGGCCATTACCAGCATTTGTTTGTTATAAGCTTCTTCGGCGGCTTTAAATTTTTGCTGCCAGTAAGCAGGAAAAGGAATCCGCTGCCATAATTCTGCCAAAGCACCAACGATAAACAAAGCAAAGAACATGATGAGCAATACCAATAACAATTGTTTAAGACTGGGCATTTTTATAAAACCCAAATGCATCAATGCTTTTTGATGGCAAAGCTTTGCATAAAAAAAAGCGGGTATAAAAAAAAAGAATAAGGTAGAAATGAACTGCATCATGCGCAGTGCGTTGGCATTTTCGGGGTTAAGCATGGCATCTACCAGGCCCTGGCCCGATAAACTTTTAAGATCCATCTTTCCTAATAAAGGAATAAAGCTGAGCAGGCCTCCAACTATTAATCCAACCCCGACTAACCCCAGTAAAATACCAAATTGTCCCCAGTAACTGACCCGCCTTGTTGCTATATGCGCCATGGTTTGAAATTATAAGTTGTAAATTTGCAGCAAAAATACGGAATTGCTCCTGACATGTCGGGAAGGCACTGCCGCACAGCAGAAATACTTGCGAAAATGAAAATGAGTATGAACTGAATTTAATGGCATTATCAATTATTTTTAATTAGATATAAAATTCCCGATTAGGGATTAGGGTTTATGATCAAAATAGGAGAACATATCAATTTACCGGATTTTCCTTTATTGCTTGCGCCGATGGAAGATGTGAGTGACCCGCCTTTTCGTGCGGTGTGTAAAGACCATGGCGCCGACCTGATGTACACAGAATTCATCAGCAGTGAAGGCCTGATAAGGGATGCTATCAAGAGCAGAAAAAAATTAGACATATTTGATTACGAAAAACCTGTGGGCATACAGATCTTTGGCGGAGATGAAGAGAGTTTGTCAATGGCCGCAAAAATCGTAGACGTTACCAATCCTGATTTACTGGATATCAATTTTGGATGCCCCGTAAAAAAAGTGGCTTTAAAAGGTGCAGGTGCCGGCGTATTAAAAGATGTTGACCTGATGGTGAGGTTAACCGATGCTGTTGTAAAATCAACAACGCTGCCTGTTACGGTAAAAACAAGATTGGGTTGGGATGATAGTAATAAAAATATTGAAGAAGTAGCGGAACGTTTGCAGGATGTGGGTATAAAAGCCTTAGCCATTCATGGGCGCACGCGAGCACAAATGTACAAGGGTGAAGCAGACTGGACATTGATTGCTAAAGTGAAAAATAATCCCCGTATTAAAATCCCCATTTTTGGCAATGGTGATATCGATAGCCCGGAAAAAGCCCTGGAGTATAAGAATAGGTATGGTGTAGATGGTATCATGATCGGCCGTGCCGCTATTGGTTACCCCTGGATATTTAACGAGATCAAATATTTTGTACATACCGGCCAACATTTGGCGCCGCCTTCCATTGAGGACAGGATCGCAGTTTGTAAAAAACATTTACATAAATCATACGAATGGAAAGGGCCTAAGGTAGGCATCTTTGAAATGCGTCGCCATTATACCAATTATTTAAAAGGAATGCCGGGTATAAAAGATTACCGTTTAAAATTAGTGACGCTGGATACCGTTGAAGAAATTGATGCGGTACTGGATGAGATTGCCATAAAATATGATGGTTATGAATTTGAAAAAACACCGATTGAATTAATTAACTACCACGAGAAGTGCCCGGTATAAGGCTGGATCATTTTAAACGATCTATTTTGATTTTTTTAAAAGGCCGATAACAGAAACAAGAAACCAGGTTCCTTCTAAAATAACAAACGGCCAGTAATTGATGAGGAATGATGCATAACAGGCCAGTCCGGCTCCAATTATATTCAGCAGGAAAAACAATTTGCCGTTGCTATTGATCCAACTGAAAGTATTGCAGAAATAAGCAATTAAAATTAACCCCACGCCAACAGTTCCAATGATATCATTATAGCTCATAATTATTTTTGAAAATAGTGTTGGCTTTTATTTCCCTTCAATTGCATTTTTAACTGCTTCGCTTAATGGAGCAACAGAAGGATCAAAATAATGCGTAAGTTTTCCGTTTTCATCAACCAGGTATTTTGAAAAATTCCAGGTAGGCACTTTATTATTCCATCCATTTTTAGATGCCTCCGTAAGCCATTGAAATACGGTATTCTGTTGCGGCGATTTTACCACAATACTTTTCTGCATCAATGGGAATGTTACCCCAAAATTTACCTTACAGAATGTTGCTATTTCCGCATCAGTTCCTTTTTCCTGTTCTTTAAAATCATTGGCAGGGAAACCTAAAACTACCAGCTTGTCTTTATATTCTTCCGAAAGCTTTTGCAGATCATCATATTGCCCGGTATAGCCGCATTCACTCGCAGTATTCACAAGCAATACTTTCTTTCCTTTTAAGCTATTAAAATCCAATGTATCTCCATTTATCAAAGGCGTTTTTTGCGAATAAAAAGAAACAGATGGTTCTTTAATATCCGAAAGCTCCTTTGTGTTTGTTCCCGTTAGCTTTGTAAACCACATAAACGCCGGGTACACTGCTTTTAAAAATTTTTGTCGGTTGGTCATATTTTTTGAATTTCTGTTTACTATTGCCACATAAGTAAAAAAAGTAATGGTCAATATAGACAGAACAATCAAAAATCGTTTTAGTTTATGATATCGTTTATTGGTTGACATTTTTTATTTTATACCACTAAGGCACAAAGAACACAAAGAAGATCAAATCAATGCGCCATTAATCTTACTATGAATTCCTTCTTTAATTAAACTGACAATAAAATTTGCCAGGATCTCAAGTTTTATTTCTGTAAGTTTTAAGTAAGTTAAAACAATTTTATGGTGTATTTTTTCTAAATGCTCTACAGATCTTATTTCAATCTATGATTTTCCGCCCATGATAATATCTGCCCTAAAACCAACATCCAAAACTATGCTTTCATAATAAACCGGGATTTCTGGCTGGCGAAAATAAGGGATATCCCTTTGTTCTAACTCATAAGCAGATGCTGATTCATAAATACTTTCTAATAATCCAGGGCCTAAAGTAGTATGGATTTTATAACAAATGTCCACAGCAATAGTTGCTAATTCATTTTCTGTCATTATCAGTTAGTTTTATCCCACTAAGACACTAAGTGTGCAAAGTTTATTTCTATAATAGCTTATAGAAGGGTTAAACCAAAAAAGAGTTTGCTGTAATATTTTTTTATTTATGGATCAACTCTTTTAAAATTCCCTTTGCGTCTTCGTGTGAAACTATCTTATCACCCATTTAAACAGTTTCAGTTTTCCTTTAAATGGCGGATATTTTATCGAGGGATCAAACCAGGTAGGCGTTTTCATCACTGCCTTTTTATGGCTGAACGTATCGAAAGAGTTTTTGCCGTGGTAATTCCCCGTGCCGCTAAAGCCCCTGCCGCCAAAGGGTAAATGATGATTGGTTAAATGCCAGCTGGCATTATTTACACAACCCCCACCAAAAGCCACGCTGTTCAACCAGTCTTTTTCTTTAGCGTTGCTTGATGTAAAGACATAGAAGGCGAGGGGATTTTTATTTTGTGCGATTATTTTCAGCGCTTCTTCTTTTGTACGGAAAGAAATAATGGGTAGCAATGGCCCAAATATTTCATCCTTCAATATGGCCGAATCTAAATTCACCTTATCCATCACTGTTGGTTCAATAAATAATTTGTCTTTATCCGTTCTGCCCCCATGCAGAATATTTCCCAGCGGTAAATAATTTATCAGCCGGTTGAATTGTCTTTCATTAATGATCTTGCTATAGTTATAACTTTCTTCTGCTTTATCGCCAAAGAAATTTTGTATCGTTGTTTTTAATGCTGCTACCAGTGCATCTTTTTTACTTTCATGCACCAGTACATAATCAGGTGCAACGCACATCTGCCCTGCATTACTGTATTTTGTCATGGCAATTCTTTTTGCTGCAACTTTTATATTGGCGTCTGCTTCCACAATGCAAGGGCTTTTGCCACCCAGTTCCAATGTAACCGGCACTAATCTCTCCGCTGCCATTTTATAAATTATTTTTCCTACTGCAGTGCTGCCGGTATAAAATACATGGTCGAAACTAAAATTGTTCATCAGCTCCGGTATCACGGTTGCCCCATCGCCTTCAGTAAGTAAAATATATTCTGGTGGAAAAGTTTCTCCGATTAATTGCTGCATTATCGCACCCGTTGCCGGTGCAAATTCAGATGCTTTCAATACACAGCAATTACCCGCCGCAATCGCACCTACCAGTGGTGTGAATAATAATTGCAGGGGATAATTCCATGGGCCAATGATCAGCACCGTTCCCAATGGTTCTTTCATCACAAAACTTGTAGAAGGAAGGTTGAGCAGGTTTGTTTTAACCTGGTCGGGTTGCATCCATTGCTTAAGGTCTTTAGCCGTTGCATTGATCTCGCTCAGTAAAAAACCGGTTTCAGTAACCCAACATTCTTCAGGGCTTTTTTTAAGGTCAGTATATAAAGCCGCATGAAAAGCAGTTTCATACTTTAGCAACGCTGTTCTTAATTTCTGCAATTGTTCTTTGCGAAATGCATAAGGCTTTGTTGCCCCGCTTTCAAAATACCGGCGCATTGCCAAAAGTTGATTTATGTTTGCCATTACAACTAAATTTGCCCCAAGGTAATAAAAAAGCCCCCGAAATCTCCCGAAAGGGAGCTCCGAACACCTTGATTGTTTATATAGTTTTAATAAGCCAATGCTTTAAAAAGATTTTGAATGACAGATGAACAGTACATGCAACAGGCACTTAAAGAAGCTCAAAAAGCTTTTGATACCGGAGAAGTACCGATAGGCGCCATAGTTGTATTACAGGATAAAATCATTGCACGTGCCCACAACCAGGTAGAACTATTAAACGACAGCACAGCCCACGCAGAGATATTGGCCATCACCACCGCCTTTAATTTCCTGGGAAGTAAATATTTACCTGAAGCAACTTTATATGTAACTGTTGAACCCTGCCTGATGTGCAGCGGCGCGTTATACTGGAGTAAGATCGGGAAGATCGTTTATGGTGCCGATGATGAAAAAAACAGCTACCGCAGCAGTACCGGGAATAACAATCCCTTCCATCCAAAAACAATATTGGTAGGCGGCATTTTAAAAGAAGACTGCGCCATGCTGATGAAAGATTTTTTTAAAGCAAGAAGATAGGTTTATTGCACCACCAGTTTTTTCCGGGCCGAACGGTTGCCTTGCTTTGCCACTATAAAATAAATACCGGGCTGAAGGGAGAACATGACTACCATATTTTCATTGCCACTTACCAATAAGCGTCGATCATCCCTTAATAATTTACCGTTGATATCAGCGATCTGCAATTGAACGGTCCCGGGCTCAAAACCTTTCAGTTCAAGTTCCGCTTTATTTTTAGCCGGGTTTGGAAATAATTTAATGCTGGCTTTTTCCTTAGCAGGTGCTGAATCTGTAACCAACTTTTGTACACTTTTCTGTATACTACCGGGCGCAATATTGCCAGAAGGGTCTTGCGCAAACCCTTTACAAATTCCCAAAAACGTAACTAACAGTATTACAATTTCTTTCATTTTATAATTGAATAGGAAACCAATAACGTAAATTTGTTGTCTATATTTCATAACAGTATAATAAAAATCTAGATTATGGCATTTACATTACCGGCTCTGCCTTACGCACACGAAGCATTGGAGCCACATATCGACACTACTACTATGCAGATACATCACGGCAAGCACCACCAGGCTTACGTTGATAACTTAAACAAGGCGATCGCAGGTACAGAACACGAAAATAAAAGCCTGGCTGACCTGGTGAAAAACGCCGGTTCAATTTCCCCCGCTGTACGCAACAATGGCGGTGGTCACTGGAACCATAGTTTTTTCTGGGAAAGCTTGGCACCCAATGCAGGTGGTACCCCGTCAGCCGGCGGTAAATTAGCTGAAGCCATCAACACTGCTTTCGGAAGCTTTGATGCATTTAAAGAAAAATTTGCAGCAGCGGGCATGACAAGATTTGGAAGTGGCTGGGCATGGCTGATCGTTAAAGATGGCAAGCTCGAAGTTTCTTCTACCCCTAACCAGGATAATCCTTTGATGGAAGTAGCAGAGTTGAAAGGGGCTCCTATTTTAGGCTGTGATGTTTGGGAGCATGCCTACTATTTAAAGTACCAGAATCGCCGTGCAGATTATTTATCCGCATTCTGGAACCTGGTAAACTGGAATAAAGTAGCGGAGCGTTTTGCGGCTGCGTAAATAGATAACTAAATTTTAATAAAAGCTGTAACTATTGTTGCAGCTTTTTTAGTTTTAGAATATCTTGTATCAAACTACGCTAATGTATAAAAAAATCATGCCGCTCATTGTAACTGTTTTTAGTTATAGCTACCTGTTTGCTGATACTCCGGGAAAAGCAGTAATGCACGACAGCAGAATTAGTTTCCAGGGCATACAAAATATTCCCAATTATACTTTCTATTGGTCAATGGAAAGGATGAGTAATACAGAACCCCTTTCCTCCGATACTTCTCTTTATATGTCTGCAAGCCAGGGCGCCCCGTTTAGTTATATATTTTGGGGCATAAATAAAAGCACAAAAAAATCTACCGATACCATTAATTTCTATAATTACTATTCTCCGGATTATGTGGTTATCCTTAATGGCGTAAACCAGGATTCTATTTCTTTTACCAGGAAGGAGCTATCTAATGCAAATAATATTGTAAATGAAGGCAACACCGACAGTATTGCCAATAAACAATTAATTGCTGACGCCAAAGCTGAAAAACGTAAGCACTACGTAAAGGTTAGTTTGTTTGTATTGGCCGGTGTGGCAGCATTAGGCGGGCTGATTTGGTTTTTTGTGAGAAGAAAGAAAAAAAGAGCCGTTGTTTCTTAAGGCACCGGGTCATAACCATGGCCACCCCATGGATGGCACCTGGCAATTCGCCTGATCGTTAACCATAACCCTTTTATGGGGCCGTATTTTTTTAAAGCCTCGATACCGTAATGAGAGCAGGTGGGCGTATAACGGCACTTACTCCCCAGCCAGGGAGAAATAAGCCATTGATATAATTTTATTAAAACAATAAATGGCCAACTAAGTATTTGTAACAGTCGCTTCATTGTAGGTCTTTACCAGCCGTTTTATTACTGCTGTCATTTTTTCAAAAACCAAATCGTATGCCGGTAATTCATTACCGGTATAAATTAAAAATACTCTTAAATTTCTATTGTGCTCATTCGTCCTGGCGCTAAGGCTGTTTTTTTGTAACCGCCATGCTTCCCGCATTAATCTTTTAATACGGTTCCTGTCAGCAGCTTTTTTAAAATATTTTTTACTTACGCTGAAAGCGGTTTGCAGGTATGCGGAAGCTCCCGCTTCCGTTTGGCGTGAAGTGCTTTGCAAACGACTGGAAGCCGGAGCTTCCATATACAAGTACAATACCCGGAACGGGAATAATGAAAAAGTTTTACCCTCTTTGAACAATTGCTCAATGAGCTTTGCGCTTTTAAGCCTATCGGCTTTGCCTAAGGTATACCGTTGTTGTTGTTCCACTGCATCAAAATTAAAAAGTCCTGCCGAAAAGCAGGACTGATTTATTTTCACCGGTTTCTGTTTAAGAAGCCGTTATTTTATTTTTTATCACCACGTTCGCTGGAAACAGTAAGTTTATGGCGTCCTTTCTTTCTGCGGCTTGCTAAAACCTTACGGCCGTTAGCGCTTTCCATGCGTTTACGGAAACCGTGTACTGATTTTCTACGGCGTTTATGCGGCTGATACGTTCTTTTTTTACCTGGCATTGTTTTGATTTTTTCCTTTAAAAAATAATTTTTTTACACTGTACAGCAGGGCACCATCCCCGTTGTTTGTGAAAGGACGGCGAAGGTAGGGTAAAATTTTAGATTTTTGATTGCAGATTGCAGATTTTTTACAGATCAAAGCTGCAGGTGGCTTGAATTTACGGGCTTTCCGTAAAAGTTTGCCGCATGGTTATCAAAATCTTCAGTAGAATCCGTGGTAAAAAAATCTATCTGGCCATTTTTACTGCATTTCTCCGCCATTTCGGGGTGGCGGTTTAAATAATCTTCCAACCCTTTAGCCACGATCTTTCCCTGGGATAATACCTGCACTCCCGCGGGAATAAATTGTTTGATCTTATCCATCAATAAAGGATAATGCGTGCAGGCCAGGAGGATGGTATCGATCTTTGCTGATGAAGATAATAGTTTATCAATATGCTTTTTTACGAAATAATCTGCTCCAGAAGACTGGTGTTCGTTGTTTTCAATCAATGGCACCCACATGGGGCAGGCTTCCTGGTATACTTTTATTTTAGGGTAAAACTTAGCAATTTCTATGGGGTAAGAGCCGGATTCCATTGTTCCCTTCGTTCCTAAAATACCTACCGTACCGGTACTAGAAAAGCTGCCTATTATTTCGGTAGTGGGCCTTATCACACCTAATACCCTTTTACCCGGAGCTATTCTTTCCAGGTCATTTTGCTGTATAGTACGCAAAGCTTTGGCCGACGCCGTATTGCAGGCCAGTATCACCAATGAACAACCCTGGCTAAAGAACCATTGCACGGCTTCCAGGGTATATTGGTATACTGTTTCAAAGCTTCGGGTGCCATAGGGTGCGCGGGCATTATCACCCAGGTACAGGTAATTGTATTGTGGTAATCCGGCAACAATTTCCTTTAGAACGGTTAAGCCGCCGTAACCGCTGTCGAATACACCAATGGGGCCTTTATCCATTCCTCAAAAATACAAAAGCCTCCCCACGCAGGAGAAGGCTTTTGAAAATATGTTTGGAATATTAATTCCCTGCTTTCGCGGGAGTTTTAACTGGCGGAGTAACGGCCGTTTCTTTAATACCCAGCTCTTTTTTTACCAAGTTGAGGATATCATCACCCGGAGGACCTACTAATACAGAATTAAAATCCAGTACATAAGCATAACCATTCTTTTTTGCAACAGCTTTAATAGCCTCCATTGCTTTTTGTTGAATAGGAGCAAATTTTCTTTGTGCTTCCTGCTTTGCATTATCCTGGGCTTCGTTATTATAACCTTGTACCCTTTGTACCAATTTAACTAATTCCGCCCTTTTAATTTCTTTCATACTTGGAGTGAATTTAGAAGAATCCTCTCCAAATTTTTTGATCTTATCATTAGCTTCTTTCTCCAGTTCTTCACCCTGTTTAACCAAAGATTCCTGGAAATCCTGTAATTCTTTATTTGCTTTGTCTGTTTCCGGCATGGCAGCAATTACTTCATCCGTATTAACATACCCGATTTTTGTTTGTGCTGAGGCACTTAAAAATCCTAATGCCATTACACCAACTACGATTAACTTTTTCATTGTTTTTTTAATGTTTACTTTTTTATATAGTTTATTTTTTTATGGTTATTGCTGCACTGCAGGCAAGTTTTAACAGTTTATTTAACACCCAAATTTCTGAGTACTTCATCGCTTTTATCCAATTTAGGGTCGGCAAAGATAACGGTAATTCCTTCACTTTTATCCAATATAAAATCATACTGACGGTCTACCGCTAACTTCTGAACGGCGTTGTATACCTTGTCCTGTATAGGTTTTATCAGTTCCTGTCTTTTTTTAAACAGGTCTCCTTCAAAACCAAAACGCTTTTTTTGGAGGTCACGTAATTCTTTCTCTTTATTATACAATTCGTCTTCTCTTTTCTTTTTTAATTCATCACTCAGCATTACCTGTTCAGCATCATAATCTTTCATCATTTTATCTACCATCGTTTGCTTTTGATCGATCTCCTGTTGCCACTGTTCGCTGAACTGGTCCAGTTTTTTTTGAGCATCTTTATAGTCCGTCAACTTTTCCAGGATGTATTTAGAATCAATGATGGCATAGCGCTGTGCGTTAGCGGCTACAGCACTAAACAAAACACAAGCGGCAATAAGCAAAAATTTTTTCATGTTACAAAAGTTTTACAAATTAACTAATAAACCAATTAACTATTACTCAGGTTCCTGGCCCAGCATGAATGTAAATTTAGCTGCTCCTTTTAAACCACTGGTGGGTGTATACCTATCGAACCCGATACCATAATCAAATCCAAGTAAACCAAACATGGGCAGGAAGAAGCGCATGCCTACACCAGCTGAACGGCGTAACTTAAAAGGGTTGTAGCTCTTAAAATCATACCACCCGTTTGCTGCTTCAAAAAATGCCAATCCATAAATAGTGCTGCTGGCACTCGTGCTGAATGGATAGCGCAACTCCATTGTATACTTATTGAAAATGGTAAAGTATTGGTTAGAGGTTACACTTTCAGGATTGATCTTTGGATCTGATGAGTTATACACCGGGTAACCGCGATGGGCAATGATGTCGTATCCCAATAAAGCATAACTGTTACTTAAACCTGCATCACCCAACTGGAAACGCTCGAACGGAGATATTTGTAATTTGCTGCTGTACCTGCCGATAAAACCATACTTAGCTGCAGCCTTTAAAATAAATTGCTTGTTATGTTCTGCTCCTCTTGCCCTGCCAATCGGCACAAACCATTCGCCGTTAAACCGCCATTTATGAAATTCCGGCAACGAATAAGGATTGGCTGCGCTCGGTTCGATACCCAGTGCTGAATAAGGTAGCGTAAACTGACCGCTTAATAAAAAGTTAGAACCGCTGGTTGGGAAAATTGGATTAGGCCCCGCAGAATTACGGACCAACGCGATCTTTAAACTCACGTTGGTAGATGTACCGTTGCTTAATCCCTGGAAGATGTTGGAGTAATTTTTAAGTTTGTACTGCTGTACATTAAGCGCATAGATCAAATTAAAATAGTCATCAGGCCATTTCAACTGTTTACCCAATGATATGCTGAAACTGCTTGTTTTTACGTAGGAAGTATCGCCTGCATTTTTATCATAAGAACCAAATTGATTATAGGCATTGGCATATTTCGTGTTTGAATAGCCGATAGTGAATGAGTTGCGTTTTTTACCGCCCAGCCATGGTTCAGTAAAAGAAAAATTATAAGAACGGAAAGCTTTACCATTTGACTGTATCCTTGCACTTAGTTTTTGGCCGTCGCCGGAAGGCAATGGATCCCAGGTAGATTTCTTTCCAATATTTTTTATAGAGAAATTATTAAAGGTGATACCAAATGTTCCTGTTAACCCGATACCACCGCCAAATCCGGCAGACAGCTCAAGCTGGTCAGCGGATTTTTCTTCGATCTCCCAATTGATATCTACCGTACCATTATCGGCATTAGGCACTACATTCGGATTAATTTTTTCTGCATTGATAAATCCAAGCTGCCCTAATTCCCTTTGTGTACGGATAATATCAGCGCGGCTGAACTTTTCCCCGGGAACGGTCCTTAATTCACGGCGGATAACATAGTCTTTTGTTTTATCATTGCCCGAAATGGTAATGTTACCATAAGTTGCCTGCGGGCCTTCTGTCATCCTTACTTCAAAATCGATCGTATCATTATATACCGCGGTTTCGATGGGGTCTATCCTGTAAAAAAGATAGCCATCATCCATATACAAACTTTGAACATCACCGCCTTCGGCAGATAATTGTTTACCCAGGCGCTTATTCAACAGTTCCATATTGTATACATCACCTTTCTTAATCCCCAGTATCACGTTTAATATAGAATCTGAATACTTCGTATTACCCTTCCAGGTAATGTCGCCGAAATAATATTTATTGCCTTCATTTACTTTTACAAAAATATTGAGGTTGCCTTTAACATCATATACCGATGTATCGCCTGTGATCACCACGTCCCGGTAACCCTGGGAATTGTAATAATCCAGTACATGCTCTTTATCTTCTATATACTTTTTATCACTGAATTTTCCTGAGCCCAATTTTACACGAACATAAGGATCAAGAACCGCTTTGGTTTTTGATATCGATAAAAATCCCGCATCATTAATGTATTCCTTAAAGGTGATTTTCTTTGCACTGTCGCCATAAGGGCTTTTTACAGCAATAGGATATAATGTTAGCCTCGGCATTTCCTTAGTACCCTTCATTTGCTTTTTCAGCTTTTGCTCAGCAAGGGTTTCGTTGCCGCTAAAATTTACAGAGTTTATTTTAACCTTATTGCCTTTATTGATAATGAAGGTGAGCGATACTCCATTATTTAAAGCAGTAGATATCTCTTCTTTTAATTGTATATCAACATTACGGTAGCCCTTTTCGGAATAAAATTTACGGATAGCTTCCATTGCACTCAGCTTCATGTTTTCAGTAACCACTCTATCTTTAACCAATGCCACTTTCTTCTCAAGGTCATCCTTCTCGCCTTTTTTAATCCCAATAAATTTAAATTCGGCGAGTCTCGGCCTTTCCGTTATTTCCAGGTGAACATATAGATCCCTGCCGACCAATTTGGTAAAAGAAATCTCAATATTGGAGATCAGGCTCTGCTTCCACAATTTTGCGATGGCTTTGCTAAAAACATCAGCACCGGGTATCAAAACTTTATCTCCTACCGCGAGGCCTGATATGGAAATGATGAGGTTTTGATCAAATGCCTTGGTGCCGCCAACTGTAATACCTGCGATGGTATATTCTTTGGGTGTTTTTGAATTGAATATGTTGATTAATTCCGGATCTACGGATACAGTGGTATCAATTTGCGCGGTAACAAACTGGGTGCTGAATAAAATCGTGACAATAAAAAAAATCCTCTTGTAAATAAGCTGCATCAATTGGTATTTATATGAGCGGCAAATTAAGCCCATTAATTAAAACTATTTGTTAAACCTGTTACCCTTAGTATGCCTTAAAAGGGAACAACAGGCTTTAATTTTTTGTTATTGCTTCGTCTTTCAGCTGCTCACTTGTCTTTCCAAAACGTCTTTCCCTGCTTTGGTACTCCAGGATAGCTTCATATAAATTCTCTTTCCTGAAATCGGGCCAGAGGCTATTGGTGAAATATAGTTCTGCATAGGCAAGCTGGTACAGTAAAAAGTTACTAATGCGGTATTCTCCACTGGTTCTTATCATCAGTTCAGGATCGGGGAATGCCGCAGTACACAAATACTGTTGTATCGTTGCCGTATTAATATCAGCTGGGTCTAATTTATTTTGCTTAACATCTTCCGCAATTTTCTTTACTGCATTGTTTATTTCCCAGCGGCTGCTGTAACTCAAAGCCATGATAAGATTCAAGCCCTTATTGGCGCTTGTTTCCTGTATTGCTTCATCCAGTTCTTTTTTAGCCAGCGGGGGAAGCATATCAACAGCACCGATCACGTGGAGCCTGATATTATTTTTATTGAGCGTAGGCACTTCTTTTCTGATGGTATCTACCAATAGTTCCATAAGCCCGGTAACTTCATAAGCCGGGCGGTCCCAGTTCTCTGTACTAAAAGCATATAAAGTAAGGTATTGAATACCCAATTCTGCAGCACCTTCCACGATATCCCGCACACTCTCTACCCCGTTCAAATGGCCAAAAAGACGGTCTTCGCCTTTTTCTTTTGCCCAGCGGCCATTACCATCCATTATGATGGCAATATGCTTTGGCAATTGCTGAATATTTATTTTATCCTTCTGGCTCATAAAATACTAAAAACTATTAGTCAGGCACGGGGCCTGACTTTGGGCTGCAAAAGTAATAAAATTTAGTTGTAATAACCGTTTTGAGAGAAATCTTACAGTTTAACCAGTTTGCCCTTAAAAACCTCCCTGTTTATCAGCATCCGGTAAACATACAAACCCGCTGCAAATGAAGAAATATTGAACTGTTGTGCATTTTTAAAACTGCTCACCTGCACTCCCTGCGTAGTATACAATACAATCTCGTCTACTTTTGTTGTTATGCCATTTTGCATACAATTGAATACGCCGGTGGAAGGATTAGGAAACAATTGCGGGCTGGTTAGTGTTTTCTTTTCTGCAACAGCAGTACCATTAACCGTTTTTATAGTTTTGCCTGCATACCATAACAGGTTACTGATGTTAACAAACTGCAGGGTATACTGTGCCATGTTGGTGGCTTGCCAAAAGCTACCACCGGCTGCTTCCGGGATTTCAAGGTACATTAAAGAAGAATCCTGGGAGCTTACAAAATGCAGCTGTACAAGGTTACCGTTGTTATCTTTTATAGCAAAGCTTTTAGTTATGGCGTCTGCAGCAGCATATTTGCCACCCGAAAAACTATTGACATTACAATATATTTTATTGATGCCGGCAGGAATGTAAAAATACCCTGGCAGGCTCGACATACCTGTTTTATAAGTTTCCGTTTTATTACCCAGGAAGAGACCATTCTTATAAAAATAATTCCCGTTGGTGGTGATGGATAACTCAACAGCTGATTTATATTTTGATATTACCGTTAAAACATAATTTCCAGCCTGGGGCAGATCAACCTTTAGCTTACCCGCAGTACTGTTATTATCGATGGTAAAGTCTTTTATAATTTGCAATACCTTATCTGCAGATTCTATTAAAAAATTAATATATCCCTTACCCGGCATCTCAAAAGCCGGTGTATACTGAATAATAAAGTTACCGGCTGATGGCGCTATAATATTGTAAGTTGTTTTGTTATAGTAGTTAATGCCATTGGTATACGCCAGTTTTGTATTGATCCTTTCAAGCGGGGCAATATTGGCATTGTTAAATTTGCTTTTTATAAAAGAAGCAGTTTCTATTTTAAATTGTTCTACCCTGTTACTGTACCTGTTGATATCCTGCAAAAAGTTATTGTCAATCTCTTCCGCAGTAATTAATGGCAAATTACCGCCCTGGTAAGCTGTTCCGTTAGCTACATTATATTTTATATAGAAATCGCTTGTTGTTGCATACTTACTAACAATGGTTGCTATCATATAATAGCTATTCACCAATTGCATTTTATTTGTTTTAGCAAGATAGATACATCGTGCAGCATCTTTATCTTCTTTTATTATGGATTTAGTCTGGTCATCACCGGCCATATCGAAATGCATCACCATGTAATGCAGGTAAGCTTTTAGTTCCCTTATTCTTTCTGTAACAACCGCAGGGGCATTTTGTGTTTGTTGTACAGCGGTATTCAATAATTCCAAATAGAGCTGCATGGAATATCTATCCGGTGTAGTTTCTTCTTCGCCCCAGGTTTTAAAAATTTTATACACGGTATTATTTGCAGCCCCAAACATGTTGTTGCAAAATTCATGCAGTGTGCTGTCTACTTCTATATCATCTTTTAAGTAATTGTTAGCAGCTAACAGAACTGGAAGGCTGCCGAATTTAGCAGGCGATGCTTCCCACATTACTCCCTGTGACTTTTTATTTTTTGCAATCTGCAAAGTAGTTTTGATATCACTCCATTTAAATGAAGGTGTTTCACCACTCCAGCCTGATAAGTTGAGGTATTGATATTCCGATACATTGGAAGAACGGTTATACCACCTGTTCCTTAAACCATTGGTACTGCTTTCCATCTGGTATACGCCTGGTATCACCTGGATATCTATATTCTTATTGATGGCAATGGAAGTAGCAGGCACATCAGCATGACCGGAATAAGCGTATAACTGGAAACGTTTGCCGGGGTATTTTGCCAATATCTTTTGTGCAGCAAAATTGGCTAAAGCAAAATGCTGGTCACTTTCTTTTGGATAATCTACGGAATTACAAACATCATTTTCTTTTGAATTTCCCCATTTAGAACCATCGGGAACTTCTATGCCTACGTAATCATTATTGTACCTGAAGTTTCTGTAAATATCAGTGTACAGTATCCTGTTACTGTAAATATGGGTTTTATACTGCGTATTTTTTTGTTCAATCGCATTTGCCCATAATGTTTCTGCTGCAGGATTGTAAATATCCGGTACCGATTGCGCATTGGCTTGCCGTGAACCATTATAATTGGCTACATAGCAGGGGTTATTTTGCAGGGTAGTTAGATAATCTCCTCGCATGATATCGTCCCTGTGCCCGCTGAAAGTTGAAGCGCCCATCATACCATTACGGCGCTGGTACAATGCCCAGTTATGTCCATTGTCACCAAAATATGTATCCCATCCAATCGGGTTCTTATCCATTACCCAGCGGTTATGGCCGCCACTGATGAACCAGGTCTTGTATTTATAAATGCAGGTATATACCGTATCCGCTTTTTTATAAGCCGATAATAATGAAGGACTGATCTCCCAAATGGTTCCCGGCTGGTAAAACCTGAAACCCCGTTGATGCAAATACTGGTAAACGCCGAAGTGCAGCCCATTGTCTCCGGCTGCCGTAAATTTTATGTAATTAGCACCATCGCTTTGTACTTTGCAGGCCTGGTAATCGGTAATAGTTGTATCGTAAATGAAGATTACGCCATTTGAAGGCATGTTGCTGTAAGGTTGAGTAATAAATTTGCTTCCAGAGATAGCTTTCTGTAAAAGCATGGCGGCATCTTCCGCGGTTGCCTTCAATAATTGTGAAGACTGTGCAGGATAATACACTGTTTGTCCTTTTGTATTGCTTACAATACAAAAGGAGAAGACTGCAATAATAATGCAGTTGCGAATGAACGCCATAGTTAACTTGTTAGTGGTGAGATAAACTATGGTTCCATCACAGAAATAAAAGGATTTGCGTTGTTATTCGCAGGATAATAGTGCTTGTATACTTTAGAGGTTGAAATTTGAAATGATGAGTTAAGCCATCATTTATTTAATTGGGAGGAACTGTAAATATAGAGCCTTTGTTGTAAAACCCGAAATTTTATTTCCCCTTTTTAAAAATTTAGGTATAAAATCAGTTGATCTTAGATTAAATTATATGCTCCTGCTATTGAAGCAGTTAACTATGCAGGGCGGCGATAAGACTATTGGTAATAAAGTTTACCGTTTATTGACTTGATGGTACTGTCTATTATAAGCGTTAATTTTTTTGCGCCGATCTCGTTCAAATGATCCGCATCATAATAATCTTCCGCAACAAAGGAAGGATCGTTTAAAAGGTTTAGGTAAACTGTATTCTGGTAAGGAGCGGTTACACTCAGGGCGGCATCTATTGCCTCGCGTAGCTTAACGCTGTCAAGGTTTTGTACATAGCTATTATAGCCGGGTGGCGTAAAGAGCAGTACAGTGATATGCCTGGCTTTGGCGAACTGGATGATCGATCGCAGCGATTCAATATTTTCATTCAAAGAATGATAAGATTGCTGTCTTTGTGCAGCGCTCCTTCCTGTTAGTATGATATCTTTTTTATGTGCCGCCGTATAATCATTGCCCCATCCCAGGGTTGAAGAGGTAAGTGCAGAAACATTTTTGAAATAAAAATTCGACAGCCGCGCAGAAACCATTTTTAAACTGTTATTACATACTTCCGTTTGATCTGCAATATTAATGCTGGTATTGATATTATAATAGATACTGTAATTCTTTATCCTCCAGGATTCCGAACCTTTCTCTAACCTGCCATATAAGGAAGGATAGTCAATGGCAATGGCAATATATTTTAAACTATCCCATTTATTTTCATACCGCTGCAATATCTTCATATCATAATTAAACGATTGCGATACATAAGCCGCATTAAAACTTTCGGGCGATATATATTCCGGGTTGATACCATAATAAACATGCGAATTACCCAGAAACAAAACCTTGATTGTTTTGGAGTGCTGGTCCAGATAATTCCTCTTGTATAAATAATCATTGGGGATCCTGCGTAAGAGTACCTCTGTAACAGCAATAATTATTACAACCGGCAGGACAAAAATTATGAGGGCTCTTAAAAATCGTTGCATAATTAAAATTGGAAGTAAATAAATTGTTGAGAAGATCCAACAAAATAATAGATGGCTAACAGTATACAGTAATAAGTGGTCCACCTTAAAATCTTAGGCATCTTTATTTCCAGTTTGGCCAGTGCATATTGCTCTGTACGCCCGGTCCATTCTATTATTATGAAGAGTAACAGTATTAAAAATAATTTCAAAGGATTTATTACAGGCAGTACCAGTTTTATTTCGGGGATGGTAAATAAAGAACGCGAACATATCCTGGAAATATAATCAAAAGCAGTTGCCATACTTTCCGACCGGAAAAATATCCATGCAAAAACGGTTAAGCTAAAAGTAAGTAGTATGGATAAAAATTCTTTTAGCGAGGGGAAATGTCTTCCTGCTGCAACAATATCAAGGTTATTGCGGTTGGTCTTAAATAAAATAGAAGGCATGATATAAAGGGCGTTCAAAAAACCCCAGGCAATGAATGTCCAGTTGGCGCCATGCCAAAAGCCGCTTACAATAAATATGATAAAAGTATTCCTCACCTTTATCCAGGTATTGCCTTTACTGCCACCTAAAGGAATGTATAAATAATCCCTGAACCAGGTAGACAATGAAATATGCCAACGCCTCCAGAATTCAGCGATATCTCTTGAAAAATAAGGGTACGCAAAATTTCTAAGTAAGTCGATACCAAAAAGCCTTGCTGTTCCCAAAGCAATATCAGAGTAACCTGAAAAATCACCATAGATCTGGAATGCAAAGAAAACGCCGCCGAGGATCAATGTACTTCCTGAATAATATTCGGGATTATTAAATATCATGTTGGCAAATTCGGCGCATTGATCAGCGATCACTATTTTTTTGAACAGCCCCCATAGTACCTGTCTTAACCCGTCGATCGCTTTTGAGTATTCAAAATGCCTTTGCTGTTTGATCTGTGGCAGCAAATGTGTAGCTCTTTCAATGGGGCCTGCCACTAAAAGAGGAAAAAAGCTTACAAAAACAGAATAGGTTATAAAATTTCTTTCTGGTTTGATACGGTCTTTATAAATATCGATCACATACGAGAGGCCGTGAAAAGTATAAAACGATATCCCTACGGGCAGTATGACTTTCAGTGTCCATGGATTTACTTTTAAGCCGGCATGTGCGATCGCCTCTGCAAATGAGGCTGCGAAAAAATTATAATATTTAAAAAATCCCAGGAAGCCGAGGTTGACACTGATACTAAGCCAGAACCAAAATAGTTTATTTCTTTTTCTTTCGGCCCCTGCTATCCTGATGCCGGTATAGTAATCCAAAAAAGTAGAAAAGATCAATAAAAATAAAAATCTCCAGTCCCAGCAGGCATAAAAAAAATAACTGGATACCAGCAATAAAATATTTTGAGCACCCAGTTTCTTATTTGTTACAAACCAATATAAAACGAAAACAACTGGTAAGAATATGAGGAAATTGATGGAGTTAAAAAACATGCTGCAGTTAGGTTATCGTTATTACTGGTTTGCCTGTGCTTGTATTATCGGGATTTAATTTTAATGAGCTCAACAAAGTAAACGAAGAATCACCTGGATTATTTCCCGGTATATTTATAAGAGTATACTATACAATTGCAATTGTATTCTTCAAATAACCGAACCCGTTGAATGATTAATTTGCCGCAGGGCACCTGTAGCTGCTGATATTGAACGAAAGCCCAACTTCCGCAAATATGTACTGGTCCTTTTGTTTATTGAAACCACGCTGCCTTCCCTGTACACCCAAAACATTATTGGGATCTAATTCATAAGACCGGTCTTGTAATTTATAGGCTGTTGTATGTTCACCGTTGGGCAGATCGGGGAGAAAATTATTAGCACCAATATAAGTAGTACTTACATCGTCTAAATAATCCGTGGTGGTAAACCGTTGCGATATTTCGAAAGACAGGTTCATCCTGTCATTGATATTATATTTAATGCCGGCACCTAAAGGAAAGCAAAATGCCATCGTGCTGTATGGCTTCCTGCCATTATAACCAATCGCCTGGCCTTCAGTTCCCAGCGGACGTAAGAATTCCTTTTTCCCATCCAGGTAAGCATAGGGGTCATAAGTAAAAATTCCCGCGCCCAATGTTACATAGGGAGTGAATAAATGATCAGGATCACCGGGGATAAATTTGAAGAAATTGAAATCGCCCTGTACTGCAACTTCCCAGATATTAGAATTAAAACTGAGGTTCCTGGTTTTTTGATAGTCGTTCTTACTGTAAACATCACTATAGCCCACCTGTGCATAATGCGCAGCAATGCGTAAACCCACGTAATTACCAAACTGCTTGCGGAAGAAAACACCGAGCGCCGGCTTTGGCCTGTTTAAGGCAGCCCTTGTATTGATGTCTCCAAAATAATGAGCAGCGCCAACAGTTACGCCAAATTCGCCCTGCTGTACATAATCGTATCGTTGTGCTGTAGTGTTATCAACAAACACCAATATAAACAGAATGGTAAGGACTGTCAATTTATTCATAATATGCAAAATAAAGAATTGTTTTGTTAAAATGAGCAGATCGGACCATGCCGGCAGGTTTTTTAATTTTTATAACTTTATTGTTTTTCCAGCCTTAAGCCTGCACTCATTATTGCCGGCAATGGGTCGTCACGCATTATTTGTGCAATAGCAAAATTATAATTCCCCGTTTTTTTAAATTTTATACCCTGTATAAAAAGCTTCCGTATCTCCCAGATATCATTCATACCTGTACCTTCCCAGCCATCCGCTTCATTCTTTACCAGTTCTACATTAAATTTCTGGTAGGTCATACTGTCTGCCGGAGCTTGTGTGCCAATATTAAGCCAGAGGTTATTATATTTATAAGCATCCGTATGCCGGATCACGATATAGGCATTATACATTGATGCGGTATCGGTGATCGAAAAATCACCCTGTGCAGTGAAGCTGCTTTTCCATTCGTGTTTTGGTATACTGGTATCCTTTTCAAAAGTATCCAGCTGCGAGCAGGACGAAAGCAATAAGCACAAAACAATAAATAAGTTAAAAAAAAACAGCGCATTTTTTTTTCTTATGATCATATTGCAAAAATAATTATTGCCGACATATTACAATGCATTTAAAACCTGTTCTTTTGCTTTCTCCAGTTCGTCTTTCATTTTTACTACACATTTTTGAATATCGGCATCATAGGCTTTGCTTCCCGTGGTGTTGATCTCCCTGCCGATCTCCTGGAGTATGAAGGATAATTTTTTTCCTTTACCTTCCTCCGCTTCCTGTAAAATAGATTTAAAATATTCGCAATGCTGGCGTAAACGGATCTGCTCTTCATGGATATCAATCTTTTCCATGTAATAGATCAATTCCTGTTCCATACGGTTATTATCAATATTTTCCTTCCCTACATTTTTTTCCAATAACTGGTTGATCTCTTCTACTATTCTTTTTTTACGGTTGGGTTCCAGCAACAAAATGGCTTCTTCCTGGTCTTTAATATTATCTATCCTTTTTATCAGGTCCTTTTCAAGGCTGCTGCCTTCTTCAGTACGGTGCTGGTTTAAATTGTCCAGGGCAGCGATTAATACTTTGTTGAATTCTACAAAGTCATTTTCATTCAGCACATCATTGGTAGGCGTTACCACTTCCGGCAAACGCAGCAAAGCACTTAATACCGAGTTGGTATCAATATTCAGTTCACCCGCCAGTTCTTCTATTTGCTTGTAGTATGCTTTAATCAGGTCGGTATTAATGGTAACGGGCTTTGTGGTACCGTTCTGTTTAATATTGATAAAGCAATCGATTGTACCACGCACCAGGTGTTCCTGCAAAGTATTTCTTATCTCAAATTCATAAGGCCTTAAAAGTGGCGGCAACTTTAATTGCAGCTCGAGCTGCTTTCCATTTAGCGCTTTAATCTCTACTAAAAAAGTTTTTTCATTAACCGTTTGTTCTGCCCTTCCAAAACCTGTCATTGATTTAAGCATACGATATTTTTATTTTTTGCAAGATAAGGATTAATCAGAGGTTATGACCATTAGGTTGCTGGTACTGGTTGCAGGTTATTTTTGTTGGATTGATTATTTGATCAGCAAAGCAACAGGCAAACCAGTAACCACTTTAACCTGTAACTTTTTTAACCCGTAACTTTCTTTTCGGGGTAACCTTCCATTAACCCAAGCCGCATGATGCGCTCTGAATTTTGTAACCGGTTGAATCCAAATTTTTCATACAGGCCATGGGCATCTTTTGTTCCGAGCATCCAGCTTCGGAAACCCTGCAGTTCGGGATGCTGCATTATCTCCTGCATCAGCCATTTGCTTAATCCTTTGCCCCGGTATTCTTTCAAAATAAAAATGTCAGCAAGGTAACCGAAAGTTGCTTTGTCGGTGATCACCCTGGCAAAACCAATTTGTTTAAAGGCGTCATTTTTTTCTTTTGCATATACACCAAAACAAAAAGAGTTTTCAATTGCGGTTAGTACAATATCCATGGGGATATTCTTTGCCCGATAACTTTCCCTGTTCAAATAATTAAACACGACGCCGCTATCAATTTTAGATTTATCGGTACTGATAAAAAAATCAGTTTCTATTTTTAGAGGAGCTGGCATATTTATTTTATTGCTGTAAATGTAAAAAAAACGCGGGGGATAAAAATAATAAAGCCCGACATTTTATAGCCAGGCTTTGTTATATAGATGGGTTAGTAAGTACAGGGAACCAAATTCCCTACACAATATTAAAAAGAATTTTCGCTAACGAAAAAATATTTTCGATTAATTTTATTAACATTTAAACCGGCGCTGTGGATAAGGCGAGGTTAGCATCCATCGTTTTGATAAACATTCAGCATAAAAAATTTAGCCACATGTTTTAATTTTTAAAAATAAAAATAACGAACATCGTTCGAAACTATTGTTGTTACAGGCTTTGCAGCCTTTTTGTTTTTTAAAGTATTAAATTTTTTACCCGGCACATTGTTGGGTGTTTCATTTAACGGCAGGTAATCATCATTTTATTTTGCCGGTTTTTCCCCCGAAAAATAAATTGAAATTATTTCTTGCTTTTAAAGAAAATTGACCCTGTTTTTTGCTTTTTAAGGCAATTACTAAATAAAAGCAAAGCAATGTACCTTTGCTGAAATTTCTGATTATGCAATTTCCTTCTCCTGTTTCACTGTCCTGGGTTGCCGAATTCATCGGCGCAAAATTAATTGGCAACACTACCGGTGCTGCAACCGGCATTAATGAAATACACAAGGTAGAAAAAGGCGATCTTGTTTTTGTTGACCATCCAAAATATTACGATAAGTGTTTAAACAGTGCGGCAAGTTTTATCATCATCAACAAAGAAACAAAAGCACCTGAAGAAAAGGCGTTGTTAATTGTTGATAATCCTTTTGATGCATATTGTAAAATTGTAAATCACTTTCGTCCGTTTGAACCATCAAATAAAATGATCAGCGATTCGGCAATAATTGGTGATGGAAGTTTTGTTTATCCCGGAGCATTTATCGGCAATCATGTTACCATCGGAAAAAACACGATCATTCATCCCAATGCATGCATTATGGATTATTGCATCATTGGCGATAATGTAGTGATACAGGCAGGCACCGTTATAGGCAGCGATGCTTTTTACTATAACACTAAAAAGGATAGGGAATTATGGTATAAAAGAATGCCCAGTTGCGGACGTGTAATTATTGAAGATGATGTGGAAATTGGTGCTGGTTGTAC
>JBBRCB010000028.1:0-49039 GCA_038205215.1 Chitinophagales bacterium
ATCTTACTTCACCTCTTCCCACAAATGCCTGATCAATCCATCCACCAAACCGATCTTGGGTACGTAGATTTCCTGCGCATCGCTCCATCGCATGGCATTGGTATAAATCTGCAATGCGGGTACAATTACATCAGCACGGTCTTCTCTTAAACCATAATTGCTGATCCTTTCTTCCAGCGGCACATTGCTTAATTCCTTATAATAATCTTTCAATAATTCTAAAGGAAGCGGCTTGCCATCTTTCCGTTTGCTCATGCTGAATATCTTATTGATATTACCACCGCTGCCAATGGCCACCACTTCACGCTGCCCCTTGGTTACGGTCTTCAGCGCTTCTTTCATTTCATCCCATTGGCTTTCTTTTACCATATTCTTCAATAAACGAATGGTGCCAATATTAAAAGACTTTTTATAAGTGAGTTTGCCATTGCTGAAAAAAGATAGTTCGGTACTGCCACCACCTACATCGATATACAGATAGCTGTGGTCATTGTCCATGTTCTCTGCCACATGATTCTCGTACACCAGGTTGGCCTCGGTATCGCCGCTGATCACGTCAATGGCGATTCCTGTTTCTAATTTGATTTTCCTGATCAGGTCGCCGGCGTTCTTAGCATCCCTCATAGCGCTGGTGGCACAGGCTTTTAAATGTTCTACGCCATAGGCGTTCATCAGGTGCTTATAAGCTTTCATGGTTTGCATTACCATGCCGATCCTTGCTTTGGAGATCTCCCCGGTCTCAAAAACATCAAAGCCTAAACGAAGCGGCACCCTTACCAGGTTGAGTTTGTTGAAGGAGGGGTAGGGATGTTTTTGTTCATCAACCAGCACTTCCACTATTAACAACCTTGCTGCGTTACTACCGATATCTATTGCTGCTAATTTCAATTATAGTTAATTAGTTGATGGGTTAATTTGTTAATTAGTAGTTGCGAATTTACGACTTAAGGTTTAAACGGATTAATTAACAAATCAACATTACAATGTTTTCCGGTGCAGGTAATTATAGGTTTCGAGCTGGCTGCGCACTTTTTTTGTATTGCGGGGATTTATATATTGGTTGCTGAGTTCATTATCCAGCAGCCTGGCTTTGATGTTATCGTTTAGTTGTACCTGCATGATATCTTTCAATTCTTCCTGGATATTTTTTTCAAAGATGGGGCAGGCGGCTTCAATGCGATGGTCAATATTTCTTACCATCCAGTCGGCACTGGAGATAAATACTTTTTCTTTGCCATTATTGTGAAATACCATTACCCTTGCATGTTCCAGGTATTCATCTACAATACTGATAGCATATACCTGTTTAAATTTAGCATTTTGCGATAGCATGCAAAAAATACCTCTTATCACCATATTGATCACAACACCTGCTTTTGCTGCTTCGTACAATTTGTCAATCAGTATTTCATCGCTAAGTGAATTGAGTTTTAAAGTAATGGCCGCCGGTTTTTTACTTTTAGCAAAATTGATCTCTTTTTGTATCAGCTGCATTAATTGACTGCGCATTCCATTTGGGCTTACAATAAGCGTGGTACAGGCTCTTAAAAAATGAGGCCGCATTTTAGGTTGCTCCAGGTAATGAAAAATGCGGTTTACATCTGCCATAATATTTTTATCGGCGGTTAACAGGCAGTGATCCCCATATACCCTGGCCGTTCTTTCATTGATGTTACCGGTACTTACAAATCCGTAGAGCAGGGGTTTGTTATTAACGATCTTTTTGATAAGGCAAAGCTTTGCGTGCACTTTCATATCCGGAACACCTAACAATACTTTTACGCCGGCTTCTTCCAGTTCTTCTTTCCATTCCAGGTTGGCTTCTTCGTCAAAGCGTGCCCTGAGTTCCAATACAGCGGTTACCTGCTTACCGTTGCGTACTGCATTTGTCAGCGCATTAATGATCTTGGAACGTGGTGCAAGGCGGTAGCAGGTAATTTTTATGTTTACTACTTCAGGGTCGATGGCGGCTTCCCTTAACAGGTCAATGATCGTTTCAAAACTATGATAGGGAAAATTCAGCAGGATATCTTTTTGCAGGATCACATCCGTAGTTCGGGTTACATTTTTTAAGGCTGGATGAAGGAATGGCTTTTTACGGGGATTCTTTTTTGTGAAAACAGATTCGGGGAAATCAATAAAGTCTTTAAAATTATGAATGCGGCCGCCAGGAATCAGGTTGTCTTTATGCGTTAGCCCTAAACGTTTCACCAGGTAGGAAAGAAGGGAAGGGTCAATATCTTTATCATAAATAAATCTGACTGTTTTTCCTTTCTTCCTGTTTTTTAATCCCTTCTCAATTTTTTGTATCAACGAAGTGGATACATCATTGTCGATATCAATTTCCGCATCACGGGTTACTTTAATAATGGCAGAAGAAAAACTGTCATAAACAAAAAAAGAAAAAATATTCGGCAGGCAAAAACGAATGATATCTTCCAGCAGGATAATGTGTTTTTCATTTTGTTTGGAAGGCAAAATGATGAACCGGGGTAAGCGTCTTGCGGGAACGGATACCAGCGCAAATTTTTTTGCGATACTTTTATCTTTTTTAGAGAGGGTACAGGCCAGGTAAATAGACTTATCGCTCAAAGTGGGAAAATCCCTGATGCTTTCCATCATCAATGGCACTACATTGCTTCTTATTTCATCATTAAAATAATCGAGCACAAATTTTTTCTGGGCACGGTTGAGTTTTTGTTCAGGGACTAAAAATATTTTTTCTTTCTTCAGCTCTCTTAAAATCTCATTCCATACCCGGTCAAATTCTTTTTGCTGTTCCAATACTTTTTCCTGGATCTCTTCCAGGATCAGGAGTGGATTGATTTCAAGATGCATTTTGCCTTTATTTCCCAATGCGATCATCCTGTTTAGCGTGGCCACCCTTACCCGGAAAAATTCATCCAGGTTATTGGAAAAAATTCCCAAAAATCGGATACGTTCCCTTAACGGCACCGTGTCGTCTGCTGCTTCCTGTAATACCCGTCCATTGAAGGAAAGCCAGCTGATATCGCGTATGATCGTTTTTTGTTTTGACACTGGGCGCTTTTTAGTTGCGTGAAATTAAGGGGAGCAACTTTACCTGAATATAAATGTTGTATTAAGTTAAAGTAAAATTTTATGAAAGCATTATCCGGCTATTGTATTTTCATGCGCTCAATTATACTGGTAGTGGAAAAGCCATCCAGTATCGGTGCAATGATCACTTCACCGCCTGCAGCTATTATTTCGTTGGCACCCACAATGGTATCGATTGTGTAATCGCCTCCTTTAACCAATACATCAGGCACGACGGCCGTTATTAGATTGTAAGGCGTATCCTCATCAAATATAATAACAGCGTCTGTCATTACCAGTGATGCCAGCAATAATGCCCTCGAATCCTGGGCGTTCACCGGCCGGTTGTCGCCTTTCAATCTTTTTACCGATGCATCTGCATTAACCCCAACGATTAAAATATTACCATGGGCAGCCGCTTCGCTTAAAGAAGCAATATGACCTTCATGTAAAATATCAAATACGCCATTGGTAAAAACAATCTTTTTGTTTAATAGCCGCCAGCGTTTTAACTGCTGCTGCAGGTCCGGTAAGCTGAAGACCTTATTTGGTATCGACTGTACTGATCTCATGTTTGGGTTTATTTAAATAAGGCAGGATCATTACGCATATAAAGCCTACCACCAATGTTATAATAAACTGTGCCGACCATTGCAGCCAGCCGTTTGATCTTCCGAATATTTCGGGTACATCATACAGTTGCATAGCTTCCATTAACAATATCGGGTAAAGGCCAATGCCACCGGGCATTAGTATAGTAGCTACTGTACCAAATACCAATACCGGGAACGCGGCTAACACAGGAAGGCCCTGGGTTTCTTTTATGGCAAAAAAACCAAGATAGGTACCGCTTAAATAACAGGTCCATATCAATAAACTATGGAAGATAAAAAGCCATTTATTCTTCAGGTTTTTTACACTCATCAGGCCCTCGATCACCCCATTGAAAACACCTTTTGTTTTTTGTACCACTACCAAATGATGGTATTCTTTAAAAATATATTTCAGTAAATAGAAAAGGCCAATCATGGCGATCAATAGCACAGACACTTTCACGATGGCTATTTCCCGGTTTTGAGACAGGATGTATTTATCAAAAAAATCTTTTGCATAGGCGCCTACCACTTTAGCCTGGGTTAACAGGGATATAATAATAATAATAAAGAAAGAAAGCAGGTCAACGGCTCTTTCTACCAAAATGGTACCCACCAGTTTGTCCGGCGGTACTTTTTCATATTTACCCAGGATCGTACATTTTAAAACCTCTCCCAAACGTGGAAACGCAAAGTTGGCCAGGTAGCCCACCATTACTGCACAGAAAGTGTTGCTGAGTTTTGGTTTATAACCCATGGAGCCCATTAATATCTTCCACCTGATAGCACGGCTGATATGACTGGTGATTAAAATAAAAAAAACAGGAATTAAAAGATAGTAATCAGCGGTTTTCAGTGAATGAATGAAGTCTGCGTAATCTTTATCACTCATTTTATGAAGGCTCCACCACACTAACAAAATACCGGCAGCCAAAAAAAAACTATACTTGAATATTGTGAATAACCGCTTTTTCATATCGTTACAAATTACGAATAGATTATCTAATAGCTGGCAAACGTAATATTAAGATTTTTAATTCAACAGTATGTTATCTATTAACCTGATCTCATTTAAGTAAGCTGCTAAAAGTGCAACAATGGGTTCTTTGCCATCCCAATATTCCAATAGTTCGAGTTTTTCTGCTGTAGCTATTGCCGCATAATCAACTTTAAAACCTTCGGTAGATAAATATTGTGCAGCCCTGCCTGTTAGGTCACCGGTATAACCTGGTTTGATCTCATTTTTAATGAAGCGCAATGTTTCAGAGATCTTTACTGCCTGTTTTCTTTCGGTTTCATCCAGGCGCATATTACGGCTGCTCATGGCCAGCCCGTCATTTTCTCTAAGTGTAGGGCCAATAACTACTACCGTTTTTAAACCCGTTAACTCAACCAGCTTTTTAATGACCATACATTGCTGGTAATCTTTTTGGCCAAGGTATAAATTATGCGGCTGTACGATATTTAATAAACGTTGTACTACCTGGCAAACCCCCTGGAAATGCCCCGGCCTGTATTTGCCTTCCAAAACCGTTTCCAGGTAACCCAGCGGGTAATGTACGGGGTTATTAAATCCGTCGGGGTAGATCGCCGCAACGGAAGGAATAAATAATACATCACAGCCATTTTTCTCCAACAGGTCAATATCTGTTTCCAGGGTAACGGGGTATTTTTCAAAATCCTTTGGGTCATTGAACTGGGTTGGGTTTATAAAAATACTGCTCACGGTGAGCTGGTTGTACTGCGTGGAATTAAGAATTAATGAGATATGGCCGCTGTGTAAAGCCCCCATGGTGGGCACATAACCAATAGTAGCCCCTTTGTTTTTCTTTTCCGCAAGAAAGCCGGTGAGCGCAGTGATTTCTTTAAATAGTATCATTTTAAACTGGTATTTCGTTTTAAACGGCCTGTCGGGGCTCAATTTCACAAATAAAATTCGTACTTTTGCACTCCGTTAAAAAATATTAAACGAGCAACAAACCCAGCGCAAATGTCAACAAAGAAAAGAATTTTATTCATTGCCAACGAAATGTCGCCTTATCTGGAGCTTACGGATTTTGCAGAGATTGTGAATAAGCTGGCTGTAAAGTCGAACGAGAGCGGGATGGAAGTGAGGTGTATCATGCCGCGGTTTGGTACGATCAATGAAAGAAGGCACAGGCTGCATGAAGTAGTTCGTTTATCGGGTATCAATGTTTCTATTGATAATGACGATTACCCTTTAATGATCAAAGTGGCCTCCTTACCCAATGCGAGGCTGCAGATTTATTTTTTAGACAATGAGGATTACTTTAAGCGCAAGTCGGTTTTCAATGACGAAAAGGAGAAGTGGTTTGATGATAACGGGTTAAGAACAGTGTTGTTTTGCAAAGGGGCTTTGGAAACAGTGAAGAAGTTTGGATGGCCTCCTGATATTATCCATTGCAGTGGCTGGATGACCGGTTTGATACCCATGTTTATAAAACACGCTTATAAAAAAGAACCCGTTTTTGGAAACTGCAAAGTAGTGTACACGATTGGAGAAAATACTTTTAAAGATAAACTGGGTGCGGATTTTTTAAAACTTGCTACCATCAACGACTACGTAACAAAAAAAGAGCTGGAACCATTTAAAGATGCCAACAACATGGCCATGTTCAGGGGTGGTGCAACTTTTTCGGATGCAGTAACTTTTGGCACAGATAAAGCAGATAAAAAACTGGTAGAAGAGTTTTCAAAAGTAAAAGGAAAGAAGATCGTCAAGTATAATGCAGAGAGTGATTTAACAGACTATTTGCAATTATATGCCGACCTTGCCAAATAAAAAAAGAACCCATTTTTATTAAAATTATTTCTGTGCAAAAACGTATTCTGCCAATAGCAACTGCTGCTTTTTTATTTTCATTGATCATTGCCGGGTGTACCAAACTGGATACTACAGATATAGGAAGCGACCTTTTACCTGCGGTAGACAATGTAATTACTTTTGATACTTTACTTACTATTAATACTACACAAGGCTTATTTAATGATAGCACGAAAGTGGCCAATACCGATGACCAGGTGCTGGGTAATATCAGCAACGACCCTTTATTCGGTACTACAACGGCCAGCATATTTGCCCAGTTCAAGCCAACCAACTTCCCTTATTTTTATGGCAATGCCAAGGATACGATCATTGGGTTTGATTCGGTAGTGCTTTGCCTGAGTTATAAAGGCTTTTGGGGCGACAGTGTTACGCAGCCATTAAAACTGGAAGTAAGGCAGGTAGCCCTTAATGCGGGCGGTTTATGGGATTCATTATATGAAAAAAAGAATATTAATTATAAGCCGGCAGTATTAAGCCCGTTATTGGGCAGCAAACAAATTGATTTCACTTCGTTGGGTAATGTCATTAAATATGCCAACGGTAAAGATTCAGTTAAAAACCAGATACGCATCAAACTATCCCCCTCTGCTTTCGCAAGCGCATTATATGCAAAAGATTCTTCGGGAAATAATTCATTTCGATCTGACTCATTGTATAAACTTTTTGATAATGGGCTGGCCATCACTGCTTCTACCGGTAACGGGTTACTGTATACGAATTTAACGGACTCCTCTTCCAAACTGGAAATTCATTTCAGGAGGAAAAACGGTGGCATTCCGGATACGGTTTATGCTGCTTTTAAAATTTATACGTCTTTTGGAAGTACGGTCTCTCCTTCTTCCACGGCTAATAATATCATCCGTAACCGCACAGCACAGGTTACTAATCCGCCCGCAGGCGAGATCTATTTACAGACAACGCCCGGCACTTATGCTAACCTGAGCATCCCCGCATTGTCAACATTGTCTAACAGGATCATACACCGGGCTGAAATAATAATAGAGCAGGTACCGTTCAGCCAGCCATCGGATACGTATTTCTCACCGCCTAATTTCCTTTACCTCGACCTGAAGGACACCGGTACTACAGATAAATGGAAGCCGATTTATTTTGACCTTAGTCCTACTGTTGCTTACGATCCCGATTTTAAAGTGAACAGCTATTTCCCGACTACAGGAATAAATTTTGCCTATTTCGGGGGTTTTGTAAGAGATAAGACCGATAAATTTGGTACGCCCATAAAGTTTTACAATTTTAATATTACCAGGTATGTGCAGCAAATTGTTACTAAACATACCAACAATTATCCTTTAAGATTATATGCGCCTTATGACCTGGTTTACCCGCAACATACCCTTGATGTGATACCGTTCAACAACAGGCTTGCACAGGGCAGGATGAAAGTGGGCAGCGGCAGCAACGTAAATTATACCATGAGGTTAAGGATAGTATATTCAAAGATTTAAAAATAAATTTATCAAGATAAGTGTATAAGTCTCCTGATTTTTTTCAGGAGGCTTTTTTCTTAAGGTAGTCACCCTTATCTTTGCAATCTTAAAAAAAATAATATGCCATATTTATTTACATCAGAGTCGGTGAGCGAAGGACATCCGGATAAAGTTGCTGACCAGATCAGTGACGCATTAATTGATAATTTTCTTGCCTTTGATGCCAATAGTAAAGTGGCCTGCGAAACCCTGGTAACTACCGGGCAGGTAGTACTTGCAGGGGAAGTAAAGAGCAAGGCCTATCTTGATGTACAGGAAATAGCCCGCGGCGTTATCCGTAAGATCGGTTATACCAAAAGCGAATATATGTTTGAAGCCAGCAGCTGCGGTGTATTATCTGCTATACATGAACAAAGCGCCGATATTAACCAGGGTGTTGACAAGAAAAAGAAAGAAGAGCAGGGAGCAGGTGACCAGGGAATGATGTTTGGTTATGCAACCAATGAAACCGAGCACTATATGCCAATGGCGTTGGACCTTGCACATAATTTATTGATCGAACTTGCTGCCATCCGTCGCGAAAAGAATTCAAAAATGCCTTACCTGCGCCCGGATGCAAAAAGCCAGGTTACATTGGAATATGATGATAATAACCAGCCCGTGCGTATCGATGCTATCGTAATTTCAACACAGCATGATGATTTTGATAACGAATCAAAAATGCTGGCTAAGATCAAAGCCGATGTAATTAATATTTTGATACCAAGGATGAAAACCAGGTATAAGAAATACGCTAAATTGTTTAACGGCGATATTAAATACCATATCAACCCAACAGGTAAGTTTGTGATCGGTGGACCCCACGGCGATACCGGTTTAACAGGCCGTAAGATCATCGTGGATACTTATGGTGGAAAAGGTGCACACGGTGGTGGCGCTTTCAGCGGAAAAGATCCTTCTAAAGTTGACCGCTCTGCCGCTTATGCTACACGCCATATTGCGAAAAACTTAGTAGCTGCGGGATTGTGCAGCGAAGTACTGGTTCAGGTTTCGTATGCTATCGGCGTTGCCAAACCAACCAGTATCAATGTAAATACTTATGGCACAGCCAAAATAAATATGACCGATGGAGAAATAGGCAAGATCGTGGAAAGTGTTTTTGATATGCGTCCTTATTTCATTGAACAAAGATTGAAGTTGCGTAACCCGATCTACAGCGAAACGGCTGCTTATGGTC
This sequence comes from Chitinophagales bacterium, assembly GCA_038205215.1. Classification (GTDB taxonomy): domain Bacteria; phylum Bacteroidota; class Bacteroidia; order Chitinophagales; family Chitinophagaceae; genus Ferruginibacter. The sequence goes on from JBBRCB010000028.1 coordinate 9,184, forward strand.
ATATGGGCCGTGTACCGAAGATCGTTGAAAAAACATTCACTTCTCCTGACGGAAAAAAAGTTACTAAGAAAGTAGAATTGTTTACCTGGGAAAAATTAGATTACGTAACAAAGGTTAAAAAAGCTTTCGGTTTATAATCCGGTTTTTTACAGCACATATTTTTAAAGCCATAAGCTGTAAAAGCTTGTGGTTTTTTTATTGCCTCATTACCATTAATTTTGAATTGTGAGAAATTTTAAACACCAGCACCAGCGCCCGAAAAAAAGCAGTTTGATCATTGGGCGAAAAGCCATTATCGAAGCTATGCAAACCGGGAAGCAGCTCGAACGCATTTACATGCAAACAACTGTACATGGCGAAGTGATCGATGAAATAAAAAAGCTTGCCGAACAAAAGCTCGTTCCCATCAATAAAGTGCCTGTTGAAAAACTGAACAATTTTAATGTGAGCAACCACGAAGGCTGCGTGGCACTGCTGTCAAAAATTCAATACCAGGACCTGCAGGATGTGATCTCTTTTATAGTGGATAATGGCGAAACACCTTTGTTCTTAATATTGGATGGTATCACTGATATCAGGAATATCGGTGGCATTGCCCGAAGCGCTTTTTGCTTTGGTGTGAATGCTATTATTATCCCCGACAAAGGCGTGGGTGCTTTAAATGAAGATGCCATTACCACTTCTGCGGGTGCACTTGAACAGATAGCGGTATGCCGTGTGAACAGTTTAATGAAAGCGGTAGATGACCTTCACCTGAATGGCATTAAAGTATATGCCAGTGAAATGACCGCCGAAAAAAATATCAGCGATATTGATCTCGTTGCTCCTGCGGCTATTGTAATGGGAAGCGAAGACAAGGGTATCTATCCTGCACTGATGAAGATATGCGACGCATCCTTCAAAATCCCCATGAGCGGGGATTTTGAAAGTTTGAATGTGTCTGTTGCCACAGGGATAATTTTATATGAAGCAGGCAAGCAAAGAAGGGTATAGTATTAACTACGGCCAGGAACTGCAGCGGAATAATCACATTGCTGTTATAACGAAACTTTAAAGTGGAATAGTAAGCGTTAAACCTGTTATGGTTTTAGATACGCCTTTAGGAACACCAAAAGCAGTTTTTTGGTTAGTTAACATCAGCCTTGCATTTTTGTTGTTTCTTGTGGAGGCCAGGAACAATGGAATAGAGCCGAGTATTCCAACACCGCCCACTATCAGCAAAGCATTTTCGGTACCATAATGTTCTTTGGCTGGCTGAAGTAAAAGCACCGAAACCGTTTCTACAGTCGCTTTCTTAGCTATAATAAGAGTACTGATAAGTAATGATGTAGCACCTGCTGTCACACAGATCCATGCACCAATTTTTTGCTGTCTTGCTTTAGTAAAAAGGGTAACAGCTGTGGGTTGTACCGGGGTATTTTCCTGTGCATAAGTCAGTAAAAACATTGCAGAAGTTGCCAGCGTTAAAATGATCTTTTTCATAATTTAAGTTTTTTTGATTGCTATTATTAAAATTTGATGCCTGCCGATACTGAAAAGGTATTTGTCACCGCACCAATACCCGTTCCTTTTGATACGGATACAAAACTATTGTCATGAGGGTTGGTGATGGATACTGTTGCTGTTTTCGCAGGTGCAGTGATCGTCATATCAGAACGTAATCCCATAAACCAAACTTTTTTATTGATAAAATTCCAGTAGCCCGTAAAGATGACACCCGGTAACAAATAATTTTTTTGAGACAATACCGTTCCGGTTGTTGGGCTTTCCTGTGTTACTTTACAAATGGAAACTGCGGGGCCAATGCCAATAGCTGCATTACTTTTTTTATTCTTCCACATATAGGCTGCGTAGGCAGTAGACAATTCACTGGTAATATACAGTAAGTTCACATCTGTATTGTTGGAGGACGCTCCTTTCACCGTTGTGCCGCAAGTATGGCCATAACCGGCTTCAACACTAACCTTATCACTAAGATCATGACCGTATCGTACCTTATAATTCGAATTCCTGTTTTCTGTTAACGGGTATTGTGTGCTGCCCGGGAGAAAGAAAAAAATGAAGAAAAAATTGTTTTCTACTCTTGCACCAAAATGATTTGTTTTCATGTTATCACTGAGCCGGTTACTCATTCCAGAAAACGTTGCGCCGGTTTCAATACTTAAATAGTTTTTGGTTTGCGAATACCCTGGCTGTATACTTATCAGTGCAGCCAATATAAATTGAATAATCTTTTTCATATTGATTGTTTAAGCTGTTAATGAAATAGGGTCTTCACAGTTTTACTTGCTGCAATTGACAGTGGTTTCTGTATACTCACCAGGCAGACCGTTCTCTTTCAGGTAAAGCTTTAGCTGAGTGCTGGTGAGCGCCTGTATATCATAAACGTTATTATTTGAATCTATCCACATTTTTGTGTCGCTGATGATCCCATACGCCGAAGTATCATAGTAATTCTGCGAATAGGAATACAGTTTATTGTCACTGCGGAAGTCGGCATAGTCAGCAGCACCACTATAAGTAGTAACGTGTGCACTGCCTGAAAAATAATCGTTTTCAACAATGGATTGTATTTTCCATTTTCCGATCAACTTTGATTGCACCGATTCCGGTACGGGAGTATCTTTTTTGCACGACGTGTAAAGTAATACTGTCATGGCGAAAAACAAAATACCGGTTGTTGTTTTAATTGATTTCATAAAAATAGTTTTTGGTTGTTAGCCTACTTTTTAAGGTTGTCGGCAATACCTGTATCAGCCCGTGCTTTTGGATAACACTTCAAAACTAAAGCAGTATTAAAAGTATCCCTAATTGATAAATACTGGCCTTGCTGTATGATCCGCAATACCTGCAGATGTTACCTCTATGGAGCATTTTTTTTGTTTTTTTTGCAAAAGATGCCAATATGAGTATCTTAACAGCAGATATTACTAATCTTTTATGGCCTGAACGCAATTACCACTAAATAAAACTTACCATGGCATCTGCAGACGTACAGCAACGTTTCTTTCAGCATATTAAGGATATCCTGCCTGCGCATCTTTCTCTGGTGGATGAAGTAGCTGAATTGATCAATATCAGCAATGACAGTGCTTACCGGCGCATCAGGGGGGAGAAGCCCATCAGTTTTGAAGAATTGCAAAAACTCTGCAGCCATTATAAAGTATCGCTCGACCAGTTTCTTCATCTACAGAGCGATGCTATAATCTTTAACGGCAGGGTGAATACCAGTTCCGAAACGCTATTTGAAGATTACCTTAAAAGTGTGCTGCAGCAGTTTCAATTGATGAATAGTTTTGAAAAAAAACATTTATATGTTTTGATGAAGGACATCCCACCCTTTGTACATTTCCAGATCCCGGAACTGGCGAAATTCAAATTTTATTTTTGGATAAAATCAATACTGTATGATGAGAGCCTGAAAAAAGTAAAGTTCTCCCTGGAAGATCCAAGGTACGACGGGTTTCTTCCTGTCAGCAGGAAAGTGATCGAGTCCTATAATACCATACCGGTTACAGAAATATGGAATATAGAAAGTATCAACAGCACGCTGCGGCAGATGGATTTTTACAGGCAGTCGGGAATGTACAAGAGCGATAATGACATTAAAATACTTTACGAAAAAGTAGCGGAGCTGATCAATCATATCGAGCGCCAGGCAGAATATGGCGTGAAATTTCTTATCGGCTCCGAGCCATCAAAAAATGCAGCTCCTTACCAGATGTTTGTCAATGAACTGATACTTGGTGATAATACTTTTATGGCAGAACTGGGTAATACGCGTCTAACCTACCTCAATCACAGTGTGCTTTATTTCGTAGGTACAAAAGATGAACAGTTCAATGATGCCATGTTTAAGAACCTGAATAACCTCACTAAAAAATCTACCCAGGTTAGCAGCATCGGAGAAAAGGAAAGAGTGCGGTTCTTTAATCGCCTTCGTGATAAAATACAGCGCATGCAATCGGCACTCTAACCTGCCCCTGCCTTAATAATTATAAAGCTTCAGTTTAAAGTAAGCGTTACCAGTTCTTCCTGGAACTCGTTGAAGACTGTTTTTAAATTGCTTTTTGCATCTGTACCATAGTTTACAAAGAACACATGTGTAACCCCTTTATTGGGGAAATAGAAAAGATTGGCAGAATAACCAAGGTCTCTTCCTTTATGGCCAATGCCAAAATCCAGCCCATGTTCCAAAAAAGTTTTTTGAATACCATACCCATAATAATTGGGATCATCTTTCTTTCCATAAGTCTGCATAATGGCAAGCGATGCGGGTTTCAATAATGTTTTTTGAACCAGTAGTGCATTGATGAATTTAAAAAGGTCAAAGACATTACTGTATAAACCACCATAACCGTTTCCGCTGCCGGTTACCAGGTTGGAAACATTTACGATCGTATTGTTATTATACAGGTCAAAATATCCCTGGGCAGTACTATTGGGTAATTGATCATAAGGCTGGTAATAAGTATGCAGGAGCCCCAGGGGTTGCAGGATGTATTGCTTTAAAAGATCAGCATGGTTTTTACCTGTAGCAGCTTCGATCACCATTTTTATCAATATGGTATTGGTATTGGAGTAAATCGCAGTATCTGATGGAACAAATAGGGGTTTCTTATTGTAAATGAATTGCAGCAGTTCTTCCGGTTCCCATACTTTATTGGGATTATTTAATACGGCCAGGTAAAATGCATCCTGTTCAATTACATCAGGGATCCCGGTTTCATGGTTCATGCATTGCCCTAATGTTACCACGGTTCCATTGGGGAGTTTATTGATGATGCTTAAAGGTAACCAGTGTGATATTTTTGTATGAATGGCGCTATAACCAATACCTGTAGCCGCAGAATCCTCCATGAGTTTAAATAATAAAGTACTCATGAAAAGCTTGGTGATACTGGCTGCTTTGGAAATGGTGCCGGTACTAAAATCAATATTGTTTTCTATATCGGCTTTTCCTGTTGAACCGGTCCAGGTTCCCTTGTTGTCATTCACCAGGAGTGAAATACCCGGAAGGCCTTTTTTCCTGTACTTATCCAGCAAAGCAGTAAAAGCCCCGTTCTTTGGATGCCTGCTGCTCGAATCTGCCCATGGAGCAGCGTCGCCAGTACTTTTTGTGGAAACGATCTGGGCTTTTTTGCAGGAGCTGGTAATTATTGTGGCTACCAGTATGCCGTATAATATTTTTTGCATAAAAAATTATTTAGCGTTATTAATGATGATGCAATGGTTTGCTGATGCCTATAAAAAAACTGTTGTAAGGTAATAGCGGCACATAAGATTTAACGAACGGGAATTGTATCCTTTGCTGGTAATTTGCAAATACACTGATCGCTCCCGCCGTCTTATAACTTAACCCTATTCCAAATGTTGCGATGGCCTGCATTCTGCCGGCCCCCGTATTTTTTACGTAGTCTCCATCGCTGTTTAATTTAAATTTGGCTGTAGCAGGAATTGCCTGCATGTAACCGGCTCCAATTGAAGCATCAGCGGCAAAGCCTTTGTAAATAGTATGCCGGTAACCGGTAGTTAAATACAATGGCAGGCCATGCTGTACAAAACGGTGATAGAAATAAGCCAGCCTTATCTCGGCAAACCAATCATGCTTTAATTTCTGGCGCAGGATTTTTCCAACACCGATCTCTACGCCGGGATGCAACACTTCTTTGAATAGCCCCGAAAATTTTGCAAAAGGCATTGCAGTTTGCGTGGTAAAGCCAGCGAGGCGAATGTAGCTGGATCTTTGCGCGGTTACCGCGACTGCAAACAATACTGCTGCCGCAATGATAAATAGTTGTTTCATAATTTATATTTTAAAAAATTAAATCATTCTTTTATTAAAACCTTTAAGGCTGCAGACCAGCGAGTGCCCGGCCCTGTTTTCTCAATGCTTTGTTTAGGCTCAGGTAATTTCTTGACCTTACACTGATCTCCCCGGTTTTATTGAGTGCCACTGTATTGATGTTTTTTATATAGCCTTCCTGTACAGCATAAGAATACCATTCTCCCAAATGATCCCAAACGGGCTTCCAGTACACCGTCCGGTATTTTTTCCCCAGCGGGTAACCGGCAAAACCAAAATTATCTGAAAAGATACCGGGCTTCATCATTACCCATCCACCACTTGCATAAATGGTACTGCCATAAAATATTTTTCCCATACCGATCATCAGGCTATCGCCATTCATCGGCCCGCTTTTAACAACAGCAGACCCGGGATGCGTAAAAGTTGCGCCACCATAACAGGAACCGATACCCACTTTTGTTGCCGAATCTGTAAATGAGGCGATCTTCCTTAAAAAAGCAGTTTGCGGGGTATCATTAATATTTTTATAACTAAAATGATCTTCCCCGATGCTGAAGGAGGAGAAACCATTTTTATACAAACCATGCGAATCAAACCACAGGTTGCCGATTACTGCGTCATGATTTTTCATAAGCTTTTCTATTTTAGCAGCAGCCACTTCAGCTTTAGATGCTACCACCACCCGCATCTTCTTTTTACTAAAAAGACTTTTAACAAAGGCCCTTACGTTTACCGTGTAAGGAAGCAGTTCAAATTTTTTACCCTTGGAAATGACATAGACATTCAGGCGGGTCTTGTTTTTTGTAACCTTTTCTTCCTGGGCCGTGCAGGTTAGTGCAGAAAAAAGGAGTAGTAAGTTAATTACGGGTTTCATCTTTTTAAGTTTAACAGTGAATTGATGCTGTAAAACTAAAACAGGGTTAAGCCCTTTTATAATTGAAAAAGGCGGTAACAATTCCGGCTGCAGCGGATTATAGTAAACTACCTCTACCGTACGGGCCAATGTACTGAAACGCAGTGCCCGCAGGTATTTAACGAAGTATAATTGCAGTTATCCATAAATAAAGTTGCATAATTACGGAAAAGCCGTAAATTTATTTTATGACCGAAGCCAACGAGCAAAAGGAACTGTTTAACCATATCAGGAATTCATTACCTCAACATGTTTCCATGGTTAACGAGATAGCAGACCTGCTTGATATCAGTTATGATAGTGTATACAGGCGTATACGTGGTGAAAAACCGGTAACGCTGAACGAACTGAAGATACTCTGCGAACATTTTCATTTGTCACTCGACCAGGTTTTACAACTGCATACGGATAAAGTATTATTTACCGATATGGAAGCCAATGGCTCGGTAAGCAACTTTACCAATTATATGCAAAGCCTGGTGATTCAATTGCAATATTTCAATAGTTTTAAACACCGGCAATTACTATACCTGGCGAAGGATGTTCCGGTATTTTATTTTTTTTATTTTAAGGAACTAACTGCGTTTAAATCATTTTTCTGGAGCAGGAGTATATTAAATGATCCCGGTTTTGAAGGAAAAACTTTTAGCCTGAAAAGTTTTGATACAAGCGAATATTTTGAACTGGGCCAGAAAATATTACAGGAATACAACCGTATCCCTTCTTCAGAATTGTGGAATTATGAAAGTATCAACAGTACGATAATGCAGATAGAGTATTACCGTGATGCGGGCATTTTTGAAAGTACCGAGGACCTTAACAAAGTGCTGGATTGCTGTGATGCGATGCTGCAGCATATTCAAAAGCAGGTAGAGAAAGGCTGCAAATTTTTTCCGGGGATTGGCGAGGCGGGTTACGGGGCTGCTCTAAAAGTTTACATTAACGAGATCATTTTGGGGAATAATAACATCATGGTAGAAACTGATGAAACCAAGATTACCTTTATTAACCACATCGTGTTAAAATATATCAGTACCACAGATAAAAAGTTTACAGAAAAAGCGTTTAGCAATTTTCAAAACCTGGTAAGCCGCTCTATATTGATCAGCGAAACTGGTGAACGGGACAGGAATAAATTCTTTAACTCACTAAGGGCACGGGTACAGTCCTGCAAAAGATAAATGCTTTAGCTATTTTTGCATAATGAATAAGGAGATCAAACTCATCGAATGCCCCCGTGATGCCATGCAGGGCTGGAAACATTTTATTCCTACAGAAAAAAAAATAGGTTACATCAACGCCCTGCTGAAGGTGGGTTTTGATACTATTGATTTTGGAAGTTTTGTGTCACCGAAAGCGATTCCGCAAATGGCCGATACCAAAGATGTAATCAGTAATTTGGAATTAGGAAACAGTAACTCAAAATTGTTAGCCATTATTGCCAATGAAAGAGGCGCGACCGACGCAGTAGTGTATGATGAAATAAATTATTTAGGTTTTCCATTTTCTGTTTCGGAAACATTTCAAAAAAGAAATACACATTCAACTATTGCAGAATCATTGAGCAGGGTAGAAGAAATACAAAATTTATGTATCAAAAATAAAAAAGAACTGGTGGTATATATTTCTATGGGGTTTGGAAATCCTTATGGAGACGACTATAGTGAAAATATTGTTTTTGAGTGGGTGAATAAATTGGTTGACCTGGACATAAAAATAATTTCTTTGGCAGATACTGTTGGCCTTGCTACCCCAATACAAGTAAACCGCATCACAAAATATTTGGTAGAACTTTTGCCTGGTATTGAAATTGGTGTGCACCTGCATTCCAGCGCAATGAACTGGAAAGAAAAGCTGGACGCTGCTTTGAGCGCAGGCTGCAAACGTTTTGATGGTGCATTAAAAGGAATCGGCGGTTGTCCCATGGCAGACGATGAACTGGTGGGCAATATGGATAGTGAATTAATGGTCCCGTATTTTGAAGAAAAAAAACTGTTGAATAATTTAGATCATGAAGCGCTGCGAGAAGCTGGTCGTATGGCTGCAGGTATCTTTTTATAATACGAGTAATTCGTATTTTTCAATTCGTGTAATTTGTAATTCTTTTTAATTAGTGTGTATGGACTTTCATTTAGAATTTTCTCCCAAACCAATAGCGGCGCAGATCAGTCACCAGCATAAATTATTACTGGTAGGGAGTTGCTTTACCGAAAATATCGGGGATAAGTTAGCAGCGCATAAATTTACCGTACTGCAAAATCCCAATGGTATTTTATTTAACCCGGTTAGTGTAAAAGAAGCTATTGAAAATTATATAGCGGATAAACGCATTGAGGATAATGAACTGTTTTATTTGAATGAGGCCTGGCATAGCTGGCAACATCATAGCCGTTTCTCGTGTATGACCAGTGAAGAAGCGGTTAAAAAAATAAACAGCGCTACACATGCCGCTCATGAATATTTAAAAACCACTGATTTTATCATCATTACATTGGGCTCGGCCTGGGTGTATGAAATTACCGGTAAAGCAGCCAGTGCAATAACAGGTAATGTTGCAGCCAATAATCACAAAGCGCCTGCTGATTGGTTCAACAGGAGATTACTAAGTAACCTGGAAGTAGTAGATATACTCGTTGTGGTAATAGCGCAATTGCAAAATTTTAATCCCCGTATAAAAATTATTTTTACCATCAGCCCGGTCAGGCATTTACGGGAAGGTTTTGTAGAAAATAACCGCAGCAAAGCGGCTTTGATCAATGCAGTGCATACTGCTACAGAAAATTTTAAAGAGGTTTTTTATTTTCCTGCCTATGAACTGGTGATCGATGACCTGAGGGATTACCGTTTTTTTGCAGAAGACATGGTGCATCCCAATTATGCCGCTACCAATTATGTATGGGAGAAATTTATTGTCGTCTGTATTGAGGACAGATCGCGGCAATTAATGGCACAGATCAACGAGATCAATGCGGCGATGCATCATAAGCCTTTTAACCCCACCTCCCAGGCACATAAAAAATTTTTAGAAACCTATTGGAGAAAAATAAAGGAACTGCAACTGCAATACCCTGCCATCAATTTTACCGCTGAAGCAGCATATTTTAGCGAATAGTATTCTAATACATAAATGGAGCATTCCAATGCTAAAACTATCTTTTGCGATTATGCTGTTTGTGTTTGGTTATCATTGCAGCCTTGCACAACAAAAATACCCTTACTGGAGCGTTGGATTTAATCCATTAAGTGTGGGGGAATCCATGTCCGCTATTGGGCCAACTGTTGCTTATCGTTTTTCGCCGCGGTTGGAATTGTGGAGCGAGGGTTCAGTAATTTTTTCTAACCTGTATAAACTTTCCAACTGGCAAAATTTAAAGGGATACCGCTTTATTCTGCAGCCGAGGTATTATGTAAAAGCAACGAAAACATTTTTTATTTCGCCGGAATTCAGGCTTAAACAATTTAGTTATGGGGGTTCGCTGGATTTTATAAATAAAATTTCTGCTGACACACTTAAAAAATATAACTATAAAGGCGCCCAGTTTTTAATTGGTGGGGCATTAGTATTGGGTAAACAGTTTACTTTATCAGCAAGGCATCAGCTTTTTTTAGAACTAACTGCAGGCCTTGGAGCAAAACAACGCACTATTAAAAGGAAAAATATTCCCGCAGGGTACAATTATTACATACAACCCGGCGGCTTTGGCCTTTCTCCCCATTATGAATGGGATAATGATGGTACAGTTTATTTTCCTCTCGGGCTTCGTTTATCATGGCATTTGAAATAACCATTAATGTATCCTGTCGCCCCTTAGTTCAACGCTGTTCATCAATTCTTTTTCATATTGCAACCATTCATTCCAGCGTTGTCGCACTTTTTCCTTCGGTAAATACAACTCTGATAAGTTGATGAACAACGTATAATGCCCTGCCTCACTCTCCATGAATTTTCTGTAAAAATTACGCATGTAGGCATCGTCTAATCCTTCACTCAAACGTTTAAAGCGTTCGCAGCTCCTGGCTTCTATCAATGCCATGGTTAAGAGCCGGTCTAAAAAGCGATCTTCCACGCTGCCATCTTTTTTTTGAAATTCCAGGAGTTTATTAACATAAACATCTTTACGCTGCTTGCCTAATTGCAGGTTTCTTTTTTTTAATTCCGCCAATACCATCCTGAAATGGCCCCATTCTTCGGTAACAATTGCAGCAAGCTCTTCCACCATTTCGGTGCGGTCGGGATAACGTTGTATCAAAGAGATGCAGGTAGTGGCGGCCTTCTGTTCACAATAAGCATGGTCGGTTAAAATTGCTTCCAATTCCATTTCGGCAAGGTTTACCCAACGTGGATCTGTGGGTAATTGCAGGCCCAGTATATTTTTTACATCAACGCTTTCTTTATCCATGGCACAAAAATAAATAAACCATTTTAGTTTGATGATAAGGGATTTTCATAAATTACAGCAATAAATTTTTTATGAAAATATTGCTTTTCTTCTTATTCGCCATCATTACCTGTGGCCTGATCGTGATACTGGATACCAAATTTTTATTGCCTGCTCCCTTGGGTAAATTATTAAGCCCCCAACATGGTATCTGGCAAAACGCCGAAAATGCAGCTGCTGATTTTACTGCAGATCTTAAATTCCCGCAATTGAATGGTAAAGTAAATGTATACCTCGATGACCGCCTGGTGCCGCATATTTTTGCTGAGCAGGAGAACGATGCTTATTTTGTACAGGGATACCTGCATGCAAAATTCCGCTTGTGGCAAATGGAATTACAAACTTTTGCTGCGGGCGGCAGGGCTAGTGAGATATTAGGAGAAAAAGGCTTGAACCATGACAGGGAATTCAGGAGACTTGGAATGGTATATGCGGCAGAGATTGCACAAAAGGAAATGGAAAAAGATCCCGCAATAAAAGCGGAGTGTGATGCTTATACCGCCGGGATAAACGCTTATATCAGTTCTTTAACAGAAAGTACTTTACCATTGGAATATAAATTGATCGGCTACAAGCCGGAGTTATGGACCAATTTAAAAACTTCCTTGTTCTTAAAATATATGTGCTATGATCTTGCATCGCATGAAGATGATTTTGAAATGACCAATGCGAAGAATTTTTTTAGCCCATCTGATTTTGCAGCATTATATCCTGCTATACAGGATTCATTGGATCCCATCATTCCAAAAGGGACAATACTTCCAGTTCAAAAAGTATTTCCTAAAGCACCTGTAAATATGGATTCTGTTACTGCAGGCAATCCTGTTGCTATAGCTGAAACAGAAAAGCCAGATCGCGAAAACGGCAGCAATAACTGGGCTGTCAGCGGGAAGAAAACAAAAAGCGGAGCACCTATTTTATGTAATGATCCGCACCTGGGTTTAAACCTGCCTTCACTATGGTATGAACTGCAGATATCCACACCGCAGTTCAATGCTTATGGTGTTTCATTTCCCGGTGCTCCGGGAGTGATCATTGGGTTTAATGACAGCTGCGCATTTGGTGTTACCAATGGCGGAAGGGATGTGCGGGATTATTATGAAGTGCAGTTTAAAGATGACAGCAGGGCAGCATATTTATTCAATGGTACTTACCATGCAACAACATTCCGTGTTGATACAATTAAAATAAAAGACAAGGCTGATTTTATAGATTCGGTTGCTTATGTTCAATTGGGTAACGACTGGTGCCCGGTAATGTTCGACAGGTCTTTTGGCGGCGCAAGAACCGATAACCATAAATATTATGCCGTGCGCTGGAAAGCGCATGACCCGAGTATCGAATTGAAATATTTTAATTTGATCGACCGTGCAAAAAATTACAGCGACTACGAGGCGGCTGCGACAAACTTTCATACACCGGGGCAAAACTGTGCTTTTGCCTGTAAGAATGGTGATATTGCAATACGTACGCAGGGCGACTGGCCGGCCAAATGGAAGGGGCAGGGTGATTTTGTAATGCCGGGTATTGATACCAGCTATTTATGGCAGGGAATGATTCCACAGGATGAAATGCCTTTTCAATACAATCCCGAAAGAGGTTTTATCAGCAGTGCCAATCAAAAACCTGTGGATGAAACCTATCCTTATTATTTGGGAAGAAATTACCCCATGTACCGCGGCTTTGAGATTAATAAACGCCTTGCTGCCATGAGGGATATCACCCCGCAGGATATGATGGCTTTACAAACAGATAACTACAATGTTTTTGCATCAATGAGCATGCCTTTATTTTTAAAAGGCATCAGGGAAAATGAATTAAATACCGATGAAATAAAATATCTTGATTATTTAAAAAGCTGGAATTTGCGTAATGATGTTGGTTCAAAAGGAGCAACTGTTTTTGAATTACTGTGGACCAATTTCCAGGATACCGTTTATGCAGATGAATTTGCCAAAGCACCTCAAGTTATCATGAAGCCTTACGAAAGTTCATTGCTGGAAGGATTGTTAAAAGATTCTGCGTATAAATTTTTAGATAATATCAATACCACGAAAATAGAAACTATAGCAGATGAAGTTACTGCAGCGTTTAAAAAAACTGTAGTGGAGTTAAGGAAGGCAGCAATGGCAGGAAAATTGGATTGGGAAAAATATAAAGGAACTCATGTTGACCACCTGGCTAAATTGGCTGCATTCAGCAGGGCTGATCTTCCCATTGGCGGCGGCACACACAATATCAATGCTGCAAAAGAAGCACACGGGCCGAGTTGGAGAATGGTGGTAAGCCTTACGCAGCAAACGGAAGCTTATGGTGTTTATCCCGGCGGGCAAAGCGGTAATCCCGGCAGTAAATACTATGATAATTTTGTAGACCAATGGGCTGCAGGAAAATATTATACTTTGTGGATGATGAAAAAAGAAGAAGAAAAAGACAAGCGGGTGAAGGCAGTAATGAGTTTTGGAAAAGGGTAGGAAGTTTTTTTATTACACGAATTGGAGACACGAATTACACGAATTGGAGACAGGGATTACACGAATTGGAGACACGAATTACACGAATTGGGAACACGGATTACACGAATTGGAAACACGGATTACACGAATTAAACGAATTGGAAAAGTGAATTACACGAATTAAATGGTAAACTAATTAACCAGTAAACAAATTATCTAATCTACCAACAACATGAAATTCCTTAGCGCACTTATATTGATCGCCTTATTAAGTTTTGCGGCCTGCCTTTATTTACCCTGGTGGAGTATTGCTGTTGCTGCATTTATTGTAGCGCTGGTAATTCCCCAGCATCCCGGTAAATCTTTTCTTGCTGGATTTTTAGCTTTATTCTTTTTGTGGGGCGCATTGAGTTACTGGATAAGCAGTAAGAATGAAAATTTATTAGCGCATAAAGTTTCTTTGCTTATTTTTAAAATGGATAACCCTTACCTGCTGATACTGGCAACTGCACTGATTGGTGCGTTGGTGGCTGGCTTTGCAGCATTGAGCGCATCTTTTTTGAGGAAGCATAAATAAAATCTTGATTCCATAGTTTTAGTTTTTCGGTAACAAAAGCAGCGTTAATTTCGTACCATCACAAACCTTGTTATGCACAAACTGTTACCGGTACTTTTTATTTTTATTTCGATCCGTTGCACTGCCCAAAAAATTTCCGGTACGGTTTTTAATGCTAAAGGCGACCTGTTACCTTATGCATCGGTTACTATTAAAGGCAGTTCTGTGGGAGCCAGTGCTAATACCAGGGCTAAGTTTTCTTTCAATGTTTTACCGGGTACTTTTACTATTGTTTGCCAGCATATTGGTTATGCAAAACAGGAGAAAACAGTTACAGTCACAAAAGATGATATCGGAACGTCAGACCTGCAGATCGCATTTGTATTAGCCGAACAAAAACTGGATATGAAGGAAGTAGTGGTAAAAAGCGGTGGCGAAGATCCTGCTTATGCGATCATTCGGCAGGCGATTAACAAAAGAAGTTATTACAATAAACAGGTGAACGCATTTGAATGTGATCTTTATACTAAAGACCTGATGAAACTGCGCAGGCTGCCAAAAAAAATAATGGGGCAAAGGATCCCCGAAGAAGACAGGGATAATATTGGGCTTGATTCTACAGGGCAGGGCATTATTTATTTATCCGAATCAATTGCAAAAGTACATACCAGGCAACCTGATCAATTTAAAATGGAAGTGTTGAGCAGCAGGGTAAGCGGCAGCGGTGGTTTTGGTTTTACCTTTCCAACTTTTATCAGTTTTTATAATAACAATGTAAAAATATTTACAGAGAAATTTAATCCTCGTGGTTTTGTATCACCTATTGCTGATGGGGCTATCGGGTTTTACAAATATAAATTCCTGGGTAGTTTTTTTGAAGATGGAAAGGAGGTGAATACTATTAAAGTAATACCGCGCCGCAGTTATGAACCCCTGTTTTCCGGTGTGATCTATATCACTGACGGCGATTGGCGCATGCACAGTTGCGATCTCACCCTTACAAAAAAATCGCAACTGGAAATTATAGATACCCTGCAGATCACACAATTCTATGTACCTGTTGGTGATAATGTATGGCGTGTAAAAAACCAATTACTGCATTTTGCTTTTAGTCAGTTCGGTATTGACGCGGTAGGCAATTTTGTAAATGTGTATTCCAATTATGTCATTAACGCGGATTTCCCCAAAAAATATTTTAATAATATCATCATCAAGTATGATACCGCCGTAAATAAAAAGCCAAAAGAATATTGGGACAGCATCCGGCCTGTGCCACTGGAACCCGAGGAGAAAAAGGATTACGCCGTTAAAGATAGTATGTACCAATTACAAAAAGACTCCGTCTTAAGTAAAAGATCTGTCGACTCATTGAATAAGAACCGGGAGAAAGTTAAACTACTGGATATTTTTTGGCAGGGCATCAGCCGTAAGCATTACACTAAAACAGGCACTACCACCTGGGGAATCGAATCACTCATAAAGAATATCGAGTATAATACAGTGGAAGGCCTGGTAGTAAATACCAACTTCTCTTTTAATAAATACCTACAAAAGTTAAAATCGAATTTTTCAATAAAGCCGCATGTAAGGTATGGGTTTAGTAATACGCATTTAAATGCCTGGGCCGACCTTGGCTTTAGTACAAGGGACTGGAGTACCGACAAAAAAATAAGGCGGCAAAGCTGGTATTTATCAGGGGGTAAACGTATCAGCCAGTTCAATAAAGAAAGTACGTTGAATCCATTCAATAACACGCTCAATACTTTGTTCTGGGGGGATAATTTTATGAAGATCTATGAAAATTATTTTGGCAATATTGGATTCAATAAAAGATATGAAAATGGTTTGCGGTTTTCAGTGAATGCATTGTATGAAGACAGGATACCGGTGGAGAATACCAGCAGGTTTACCGTGTTTAAAAAAGATACCGTCAACATTACGCCCAATTATCCTTACGAAAAGATCATGCAGCAGTTTACGGCACACCAGGTATTTATTGTAAGCTTTGATATCAGTATCAAGCCAGGTCAAAAATATATTGAGTTTCCGCGCAATAAAATTGCCATTGGTTCCCGATATCCTACATTCAGTATTAATTATACCAAAGGCATTGAAAATATTTTTGGCAGCGATGTTAATTTCGACAAATGGAAATTTACTATCAGTGATACAAAGAATTTTAAACTCGCCGGACAATTAAGGTATAAGTTCGGTGTGGGCGGATTCTTAAATAATAAAAAAGTATTCATTCAGGACTTCCAGCATTTTAATGGTAACCGCTCTACCGCTGCAAGTGAATATGTGAACAGTTTCCAGTTGGCGCCTTATTATGCGAAAAGCACGTCGGATAATTTTTATTCTATAGCTCACCTCGAACAGCACTTAAATGGATTGCTCACCAATAAGGTCCCCCTGTTTAAAAAATTGAACTGGAATTTAGTGGTGGGTAGCAATGCGTTTTATGTAAATAAAAGCAATAACTATATTGAAGTATTTGCTGGCCTGGAGAACATCTTTAAAGTTTTACGGGTTGATTTTGTTGCCGCCTACGAAAATGGTAAACGGGGTACCACCGGCTTACGCATTGGGTTAGGGGGCATAATCGGTAGCAGTATAAAGGCCGGGCCGGGCGCCAGGCGACT
Organism: Chitinophagales bacterium; assembly: GCA_038205215.1. Taxonomy (GTDB): domain Bacteria; phylum Bacteroidota; class Bacteroidia; order Chitinophagales; family Chitinophagaceae; genus Ferruginibacter. The sequence continues at coordinate 25,999 of JBBRCB010000028.1, forward strand.
TTCCATCAATCTATAGTTTTTCATTTATCTTTGTCCGGTAATTTGGTTTGCCCTGCAAGCATCCAATCACAAACATGGTCTTACGTACCGGCTGATCCTGTTTGTATGATTTCCTTAATCACATGTTCAGACCATGTGACTGACGATCAAATTTTAAAACTATGGCAGTATTACACAACCGCGTTTCACAGGCGGAGCTCAAAAAATTATTGTACGGGGAGGCGGAGCACCGCATCACCATCTCATTTTACCGCTATTTTAATGTACCTGTTCCCAAAGAATTTCGTGATGAATTGTATACGGCATTGAATGCCTTAAAAGTATTTGGCCGGATATACATTGCGCAGGAAGGTATCAACGCACAGGTAAGCGTGCCCGAAAATAATTTTGAAGCCTTAAAAAATTACCTGGATTCCATTCCGCCTTTTAGCAATTTGCGAATGAACATTGCAGTAGATGATGACGGCAAATCATTCTGGGTATTGAAAATTAAAGTGAGGGAGAAAATTGTAGCAGATGGGATTACCGATCCTGGTTTCAGTATGAAAAAGAAGGGGCAGTATGTGAATGCCATTGAAATGAATGAATTACTTAAAGATGACAATACCGTTGTGATTGACATGCGCAATCATTACGAATACGAAGTAGGCCATTTTGAAAAAGCAATGGAGATACCCAGTGATACTTTCCGCGAGCAGCTACCCATGGCCGTGCAAATGATGGCAGATAAGAAGGAACAAAACATTATCATGTATTGCACCGGTGGTATCCGTTGCGAAAAGGCCAGCGCGTATATGCTGCACAATGGTTTCAAAAATGTGTTTCATTTAGAAGGAGGCATCATTAGTTACGCAAGGGAAGCAAAAGAAAATAATCTGCCCAGTAAATTTATTGGAAAGAATTTTGTTTTCGATGACAGACTGGGGGAGCGTATCACAGCTGACGTTATCGCCAAATGCCACCAGTGTGGCGAACCGGCAGATACGCATACCAACTGCAAAAATGATGGGTGCCATTTATTATTCATACAATGCGAAGCCTGTGCATCTCAATATGATGGCTGTTGCTGTGAAGCGTGCCAAACGATATATAATTTACCCGCCGATCAACAAAAAGAATTGCGGAAAGGAATTGATAAAGGCATGATGGTATTTAATAAAAGTAAAAAACGGTTGCGGCCAAGATTAGGTACGCCGGAATAGCATTTTTTGTATCACATTATGCTGATACACGCTGTAGTATTGTATAAAATAAAGCCTATCCGTTATCTGTTAGTGGGCAGGGCAGTGTGTTCAGTTTTACATTACCCAAAAAATACCTGCTGTTTTCCTTTGTAAGGGTGATTTTTACCAAAAGCGTTTATTCGCTGTAAAACTTATGCAATATTTGCCCGTTCAAAACGTTTTGTGACCATAAAAACTATTTAATCCTTTTTAAACCCTGTCGCTTTACAATGGTCTATGGTGCACACTATTCACCATAAAAATAAAAATGTTATGAAAAAATTGATCACCGTCTCTATGGGGTTGCTTTTAAGCACGGCCCTTTTATTTACAGCATGTAAAAAAAACAATAAAGATGCTGTAACCGATAGTATTACCGAATCGCAGGTACAGTCTGATGACCAGGCTGCTGTTGCAGCACAAACCGATGATATCTCTACAGATGCGAGTACAGTTGTAGAAAATGTTATCGCAGTTTCCGGGAGGGGGCCGCTTAATTATTTTGCACCTCCCTGCAATGCAGCCATCACTTACGATACATTGAATGCCGCCAAAACAATAACCATTACTTACAACGGGGTAAATTGTGCGGGTACCCTTACACGTACTGGTGTAGTTACTATTTCAATTCCTGCCGGTGTAGAATGGAAAAATCAGGGGGCACAATTAACGATCACCTCTACCAACCTGAAAATTACAAGAATGAGGGACCAGAAAAGTATCACTGTTAACGGCAGCGAAGTGATCACGAATGTAACCGGCGGCTTATTGCGTAACCTTGCTGCAATTGCTGCTGTTACCCATACCATCACCAGCCCCGGCATTACCGTTAGTTTTGATAACGGTACACAACGGTCATGGCAGGTAGCCAGGCAGCGTTTATTCAGTTATAATAATGGTATAGTTATCAGTACTACCGGCACACATACTGACGGCACTGCAACAGGCATTTCTGAATGGGGGACCAACCGCTTTGGCAATAATTTTATTACCCAGATTACCGACCCAGTGGTGATCCGCCAGGACTGTAATTTCCGTGTTACCGGCGGCCATGTAAAACACAGCGGTACGTTCCGTACAGTTGATGTGATCTTTGGCCTGGATATTTCGGGTAACCCAACAGGTTGCCCGGGTTTAGGCGCCTATTATATGAAGATAATGTGGGTGAATGTATCAGGTACTGCAACTACCGTGATATTACCGTATTAAATTATTTTAGAAGATAAAAAAAAGACCGTGCCAACTACTGGAACGGTCTTTTTTGTGATCAATACAAAATGATCAGTAAGAAGTTTTAACCTGAACTGTCCATTTACCAGGTTCAGCAATTTCCAGTTCGAACATATCTTTGCCATAATCAATAGTGCATACCATACGGAAAGGAAAAACCACTTCCTGGAACAGGTAACCGATCTTTTTGGGATAAGAATCATTGACTTCTTTCCTGAGGTAATTACCCGTTATAAGTTCAATGTCTGTTATCTGGGGTTTGGGCACCTGGTCATTAAAAGATGTCACCAATCCACCCGTCTCACTGCTAAGGAATAGTTCTACCTGGTTAAGAGAATTATTTACTTTTTTGCAGCTAACCTCCGTAACATGAATGGTATTTTTATACAGCTTGTATGGCTTTTCATATAAACCGATGTATTTATCTTTTTTCCAGAAGCCACTAACAATGCTGTCTTTGGCGGCGAGCTTGTACCGCATCATCCCCGATCCATCCTTCATTCCTTTGTACCATTCTCCGTCATAATAATCGCCGTTTTTCCAGGTGTATTTTCCTTTGCCATCCGGTACGCCGGATTTGAAAGTTCCTTCATAGGAATCGTCGCCGGTTGCTTTCCCGTTACCATCTGCTTTTCCATTTTTGCATCCACCCTCATACCTGCCGGCAAGTGCTGCTGTAGCAACTGTGCAATCCTGGGCAAAGCATGAAAAAGTGAACGACAATGCCACAGAGGTGAGAAGAGTTAAAGAGCTGTATTGCATAAAGCGGTTTTATTTTTTGTTTATGGAAAATGTGCTCCCATAAAGTTATAAAGAACCGGTAACAAATCAATAGGGCAGCAGCATAATCACCGGGATTATTTTATCCACTTTACACAAACGGGGCTTGGTATAATGATCTTTTTTCCGGTATCGGTTAATAAGCCCGTTTCCTTATTGACTTTAAAAATTACGATTTCATCACTGTTTTGATTTGCAGCCAATAAAAAATTACCGGCAGGATCAAAATTAAAATTTCTTGGCCCTTTACCTAACGTAGACTGGTGACCGATAACACTGAGCCTGCCATCTGCCTTACTTATAGAAAAAATGCTGATATTATTATCATCGCCGCGATCACTGCAATATAGAAATTTGCCACCAGGAGAAACATGGATATCCGCCACGCCAACTGCACCGGTGAAACCGGCAGGCAATACACTAATGCTTTGCAATGGCTGCAGGTTACCATTATGGAATTTATAGCTGGCTATTGTACCCGTCAATTCTTCTGCCACGTAAACGAACCTGCCGTTGCGGGTAAAATCTAAATGTCGTGGACCGCTGCCGGGTGTTGAAGCCACAGCTGATTTGTATTTTAATAGGCCTTTTTTCCTGTCGAAAGAATACAGGGTTACTTTATCGGTGCCTAAGTCGGCAACAAAAAGATATTTATTATCAGGCGACAGGATGGTAGAATGTACATGAGGCCCTTTTTGTCTTTCCACATTTGGCCCGTTGCCTTCATGCTGAATTACCTGGCGCAGGCTGTCTAATGAACCATTACTATTGGCATGTAAAAGCGCCAAAGACCCACTGCTGTAATTGGCGGCAAAAACCCAGCGGCCCGTTTTATCCACTGCTACATAACAGGGATGTTTACCTCCTGAGGGCTGTTTATTTATTGCGGTTAATGTACCACTGCTATGATTAAAAGAAAAAGCGGAAATATTTCCTCCAACGGCAAACCTTGTACTGTCGGCATTCTCATTTACTGCATACACAAATTTTTGATTGGGAGATATGGCAAGAAAAGAAGGGTTGGAGCTTTTTGCGGCACTAACCATACTATTATCGCCGTTTGCAGTATTGAATTTGTACACATATATACCCTCGCTTTTACCACCGGTGTATGTTCCAACCAGCAAATAATTGGTTTGACAAAAAAGGGTAAGTGGAAGAAACAGGCTGAGTGAAAAGATAATTTTTTTCATTGGTTATTTTAAAGTTTAAGAAAATAATGGTATGCCTTTTACCGCTTCGATAAAAAGCGCCACAGCAATAAAGAAATAGATGCCCGCGTAAAGAAACAGTTGCTTTTTATTTTTGGCAATATAATAGCCGGCCAGGGGTAGTAGTTGTAAAGCATGAATACCAAAAAAATGAGCAATTCGAAGGTCGCCATATTGTTTACTCCAGTTTAGTATTGGTAAACCTTCACTGCCATCGGCAGCGCCCACGGTGTGTTTTAAAAGATTCAACATTACAACAGCTTCTAAAGAAAATAGAATAAAAAAAATCAAGCCCAGGCGTATCCCCCAAACATAGGAAGGAATAATAATAAATTCCTGCTGCCTAAAAAATTGAATGGTTATAAAAACGAAGGTGATGGTAAAGACGAGAATCAGTAGTCCCATTGCCGAAAATACCATACTGTTAAAAAGATTGTTAACATTAAAATGAGAAGTGGTTCCCCTTATCGCCTGCATCATTACCAGCCCGTTCTCAAAAAACATGGTAACCACGATCAGCCAACTGTACAGGCTTACTTTTTTTGCATTCGATAAATAGTATAACAGCCAGTTCATTGTCCACCCCATCAGGCCTACCGACAGGTAAAATTTCATGGGCTTAAGCCAGCGGCTTACATTTAGAATTTGAGTGCCATCGGTAAACTGTAAAATGATACAGGTGATACCCACCAGGATATTAAAAAATCCAAACCAGTACAATAACCTGTTCCTGCGGTGGAGTTCTTTTAAAATATTCATGGCAGCTCAATTATAATTTTCTGCAAAATATTTTTTTGTTTTTGCAAAACGGATCAAAAGGTATAAAAGTAAACCGATGGGCCCCAGCATAAAAGTAAAAACCAATGCGGGTGTAATCAACCAGTGATTAATGCCATGTTGTTTTGAATTGTTGGTGATCCATATACCGGTCATTAGGTCAAAGGCGAGGTAATGCACCCAACCACCCACTACTACAGTTTTGTTGGCAAATAAACTTGCAACGCCGTCGAGCGTACTGAATTTTTCAAAATCACCTGCATGAAAATTAGTAAATATCAGCCACGCATATACTAAACAAAATAAGCTGATCACTATGCCTACCAGTAATTTGTTGGTTTGTTTCCAGAAAGGCGTTGCAAAAATAAGGATCAACCAACTTACCAGGGCAATGGTATTGCAGAGTTTAAATATAGCATCAGCACTCATATGGAATTGTTTTATATTGAAGCAATAATACGCTGGTAGGTTTCTTCATCACTCAGTTCCTGCGGTACGAATTTTTTCCCGATCACTTTTTCATACAGCTCGATATATCGTTTACTGATAGTGTCTACCCATTCGTCGTTCATGTCGGGAACTTTTTGTCCTTCCTTACCCATAAAATCATTTTTGATCAGCCACTCCCTCACAAATTCCTTACTCAATTGTTTCTGGCGTTCTCCTTTTTGCTGCCGCTCTTCAAATCCATCAGCATAAAAATACCGGCTGCTGTCAGGTGTATGTATCTCATCCATTAAAATAATCGTATCCCCGATTTTACCGAACTCGTATTTTGTGTCTACCAATATCAATCCCTGTTTTGCTGCAATTGCTTTACCTCTTTCAAAAAGTTGCAATGCATAAGCCGATAAAGCATTCCATTCTTTTTCGGAAGCCAAACCCTCTTTGATGATGGCTGATGCACTAATATCTTCATCATGCCCTTCTGCGGCTTTAGTACTGGGCGTTATGACCGGCGTGGGGAAATAATCGTTTTCTTTCATACCATCGGGCATGGTAACACCGCATAAAATTCTACTGCCGGATGCATAAGTCCTCCAGGCATGTCCGGTAAGATTGCCCCTAACCACCATTTCAATTTTAAAGGGTGCACATCTTTTGCCGATACTAACATTAGGGGCAGGGGTGGAGAGTAACCAGTTGGGACATATATCCGCAGTAGCTTCCAGCATATATGCAGCAATTTGGGTTAATACTTGTCCTTTAAATGGAATGGGGCGGGGCAGAATAACATCAAAAGCCGAGATACGGTTACTGGCGATCATCACCAGCAAATCAGCTTTTATTGTGTATACATCTCTAACCTTTCCCTTATAAAAAGCTACCTGGTTGGGAAAATTATATGGCGTCATTACGCTAAAGTACCATCAAGTGCTATAAAAGCCTAAATTTGTTGTAATTAGTATTCAACAGGCGGTTGGAAATAAAATTTCCCGGAAAAAATAACAATGCTTATTTTGCCTGATATTTAAACCCAAACAAAAGCTATATGAGAAAATTTTCAAGCCACGTAGTTACTTTTTTAATGGCCAACATTATTGCAGTGGCGGCCTTAGCACAAAATGTAACTATCAGCGGTAATGTACGGAACAGCACTACTAAAGAAGGAGCCGGCGCTGTTTCTGTTACCATCAAAGGCGCATCTTCAGGAACATTTACGGATGATAAAGGAAATTACAAATTCACGGTAAAGAGTTTACCCGTGACTTTACTGATTTCTTCCATTGGGTATGAATTGAAGGAAGTTACTGTGAGCAGTGCCGGATTTACCCAGGTTGATCTGATACCTTCGGCTGCATTGGGCCAGGAGGTAGTAGTTTCTGCAACAAGGGTTCCTCAAAAGATATTGGAGTCACCGGTTTCTATAGAAAGGGTGAGTGCCGCCCAAATAAGGAATGCACCAGCTGCAAATTTTTATGATGTGGTGATGGCTTTAAAAGGAGTGGATGTTACCACCTCTTCATTGACTTTTAAAACACCTACTACCCGTGGTTTCAACAGTAGTGGTAATACCAGGTTCAACCAGTTGGTTGACGGGATGGATAACCAGGCACCGGGGCTTAATTTTTCGGTAGGTGCTATCATTGGTTTGAGTGAACTGGATGTTGATAATCTAGAATTGATTTCCGGTGCGTCTTCAGCATTATACGGGCCTGGAGGTATGAATGGTACTTTATTAATGACCAGTAAGAATCCTTTTAAATACCAGGGGCTTTCTTTTTTGGTGAAAGAAGGTATCATGAATGTGGGCAATGGAAATTCAGGAACGCCTTACCATAACTGGAATTTACGCTGGGGTAAAAAAGTGTCTGAAAAATTTGCATTCAAAATAAATGCTGAATTGATACAGGCAAAAGACTGGATTGCTTCGGATAATAGGAATTACAGCAGAACAGGAACTACAGGTAGTGCGATACCGGGAGACAGGAAGACTGATCCAAATTACGATGGCATCAATGTTTACGGCGATGAAACAACAGTTGATATCCGTGCTTTTTATGCCAGCATTGCGGGAAGCTTGCCAGGCGCGGCAAATTTTATCACTGCAAATAATTTATTGTCTACACCTCAAAATGTTTCCCGTACAGGATATACTGAAAAAGAATTGCTGAATCCAAATACGGTTAACTTCAAACTGGCAGGTTCGGCACATTATAAATTATCCGCCAATACTGAAGCAGTTATTGCAGGTTACTGGGGAACGGGTAATACTATCTATACCGGTAGTGACAGGTATTCTCTCAAAGATTTTAAAATGGGGCAATACAAAATTGAGGTGAACAATAAGGACTGGTCACTAAGAGCATACACTACTCAGGAAAATGCGGGCGAATCTTATAATGCTACTGCAACTACAAGGTTATTTAACGAATCATGGAAAAAATCGGTGACCACTGATGCAGGCGGTAATCCTACACCACAGGCAAGTGACTGGTATATTCAGTATTCTTTTCAATATTTAAGCAACCTGATGAATGGCATGAGTGCTTATGATGCAGCAAATGCAGCAAGAAGTGTTGCAGATGTGGGAAGGCCGGCTGCAGGATCTCCAGGCTTTATTGCTGCCTATGATGCAATCCGTAAAAAACCAATTTCCCAGAATGGGGGGTTGCTTTTAGATCAGTCAGATCTTTATGCTGTGGAAGGAAATTATAATCTTACTTCTGTTACCAAGGATTTTGCAGATATACTGGTAGGGGTTAATTATAAAAAATATGTGTTGAATTCAAAAGGGACTTTATTTGCAGATTCAACAGGCACAATAGGTATTGCAGCATATGGCGCTTATGTGCAGGCAACAAGGCAGGTAACAGACCGTGTTAAATTAACGGCTTCGGGCAGGTATGATAAAATGGAGAATTTTAAAGGACGTTTTACACCAAGGATAACAGCTTTAATTAAATTAAAAGAGAATAATAATTTACGTTTATCTTATCAAACAGCGTACCGTTTCCCGAGCAGCCAGCAACAATATATTAACCTGCAGGTAGGCAGTACCCGCCTGGTGGGCAGCAACCCTACATTTGCAAATTATGTTGGATACCCCGCTAACCCATTATATACTTTTAGCACAGTGACCGGGTCAAGTACATTGACCAATTTTAAAACCTTTACACCACCTGCAGTAAAACCGGAAACAGTGAGCTCATTTGAGTTGGGATATAAAGGGTTACTGATGGAAAGTAAATTATTGATCGATGTCTATGGCTATTATGGCCAATACAACGATTTCACCGGAAGGGTAAACACCATACAAACGCTTACCGGTAATGCTGCCGATACTTCAAATTCCAGCAAGAGAAGGAATATTTCGGTAGTAGTTAATTCCACTGATAAAGTAAAGACCTATGGTTTTGGCCTTGGCGCAGATTACAGGTTGCCTTTAAACTTTACAGTAGGAGCAAACCTTGCTTCTGATCTTTTAAAAGATGTACCGGTGAATTTTGTAGCTTATTTCAATGCACCAAAATATAAGGCCAACGTAAATTTCGGTAATGTAGGTTTTGGACATCAAAATCGTTTAGGCTTTAACGTGGCTTACAGGTGGCAGCAGGGTTTTTATTACCAGGGTGATTTTGCAAACGGCAACCTGCCCGATGTACAAACTTTGGATGCACAGGTAAGCTTAAAATTGCCTAAAACAAAATCAATAATAAAATTCGGCGCAAATAATTTGCTGAACCAATATTATTACAATGCGGTTGGCAACGCACGGATCGGCGGATTGTACTATGTGAGCTTTGGCTATAATGTTTATTAATAGAACCGTTACTCAAATCTTAAAATTAAAACTTACTATAATGAAAAAAATCAATAATAAACTACAAGCCTTTTTCGTGGTGGCTTTATCAGGTTTGTTTTTACTTACGGGATGTAATAAAGACCTGGAGCAATTTGCACCTATTGCTAAGCCGGTTTATCCCAGTGGCCCCGGTATAGCGGCAACAATAGCCGCAAATCCAAATTATAGTTTTTACAGTGCATTAATTACGAGGTCGGGATTGACCAACCTTTTAAATGATTCCTCCAAGACCTTTACTTTATTTGCAACCGATAATACAGGAATGAAGGTTTTCGTAAACGCGGCTTCTGGTGGCGCGGTACCATTAAATGCGCCTGATGCTACTTTTTTAGGTTTTATTAGTAGTTTATTGCCTGCCGCCAGTGCTGCGGGCATTATACAATATAATACCCTGGGACAAAAAGTAAATTGGGGTTCAGTCGGCACTGCATTTCCCAATTTCCCTTATACCAGCCAGATCATTCTTGACCCTAACCAACCTTTTGTAAGGCTGCCGATCTTTCCTTCACGAGGTACTCCTTATTCTTATGTGAATAATATTCCGGTTATCTCTACTGATATGGCTGCAAATAACGGTATCATACACACTACTTTTACCATTGTAGCTCCACCAACAAGATTATTAAAAGATACTATTAACAGAACGGCTAACCTGAGTATTTTCAGTGCCGCAATTACACGGGGTGATAGCGGGCAGGTTGGTTTAAGCCGATTTGATTCTTTATTAAATTATGGTGTTACCAATATGACAGTACTTGTTCCAAGTGATACTGCTTTTAAAACTTTGATCAATGGACTTTCGGGTGGCGCAATTCCCCTGGGAGCTCCCAACGCCGTATTCATAGGGTTTTTAAATACGCCTGCTTTTGTTACAGCGGCTACGGTGAGGGGCATATTGGCGTATCATTTTTTAGCGACTAACCCTTCAGGTGCGGCTGGTGGATTTGTACCTAATATCAGGGTGTTCTCCGTAAATATCCCCAGTACGCCAACGTTCGTAAAGACCTTGGTGAATAATGGACTGGCTATACACCCGGGCATTCTGGCCAAGGCAACATTTACTGGTCCAACCGTTTCATCACTTACTTTTTCGAGTTATGGAACTTTCCCTCCCGGAGGTATTCCATTCAGTTACACTGCAACGGCCGTAGGAATAGACAGGCATGCAGTGAATGGTGTTTTTCATGTGATCGATAAAGTGTTACTGCCTCAATAAACAATTGGGTTAAATAAAAATATAACGGGCTTCAATTTTGAAGCCCGTTTCGTTAAATAAAATTCAGTGGCCTACTACACGTTGAACCTGAAATGCATCACATCCCCATCTTTCACTACATATTCTTTTCCTTCGATCCTTAGCCTACCATTTTCCCTGCAAGCAGCCTCGCTTTTGTAATGAATGAAATCTTCGTATGCAATTACTTCGGCTTTGATAAAACCTTTTTCAAAATCAGTATGAATTACACTCGCGGCCTGTGGTGCTTTCCATCCGTGGTGAATGGTCCATGCCCTTACTTCCTGCACACCCGCAGTGAAATAAGTAGATAAGTTCAGCAATTTATAAGTAGAATGGATAAGGCGGTCCAGCGCAGGTTCCACCATTTTATATTCTTCCATGAACATGGCTTTGTCATCTGCATTTTCAAATTCCGCGATCTGGGCTTCAATGGCATTCGTCATAACGATTACCTGGTTGCCTTCGTTCTTTACTGCTTCTATCAATGCTGCAGAATATTTATTACCCGTATGCATACTCGCTTCATCAACATTGGCTACATACAAAATATGCTTATCGGTAAGTAAAAATAAATCTGCAATGGCCGATTTATCTTCTTTACTTAACCCTAGTGTGATAATATTCTTTCCTTCTTCCAGGTGTTTTTTACAGCTGACCAAAATATCCAGTTCAACCTTCATCTTCGGATCGGTCTTAGCCAGTTTTTCAGTACGCTGCATTTTTTTCTCTACACTTTCAAGGTCCTTCAACTGCAATTCGGTTTCGATGATCTCTTTATCACTGACGGGGTTTATAGGCCCTTCCTCCCTTAAAATATTCTCATCTTCAAAACAACGGATCACGTGAATGATGGCATCCACTTCACGAATATTGGCTAAGAACTTATTGCCCAATCCTTCGCCCTTACTGGCACCTCTCACAAGGCCGGCGATGTCCACGATCTCTATCTGTGTTGGTACAATCCTGTCGGGTACCACCAATGCTGCCAGCTTATCCAAACGGGGATCGGGCACATTTACCAAACCGGTATTGGGTTCAATAGTACAAAAGCGGTAATTGCTTGCCTGTGCTTTGGCACTATTGCTGACTGCGTTAAATAAAGTTGATTTACCTACATTGGGTAATCCCACGATGCCTGCCTGTAATGCCATTTTTAATAGTTGATTTGTTTATTTTGTTTACTGGGTAATCAGGTGACTCCTTTTGCCAGTACTTTTTTAGCGGTGCAAAGGTAAGGGTTCAAATGATATGTATTATTTGGATGTAAAACAGTAATTTCAAACTTTATATACAAATACACTAATTAACTAATAAACCAATTAACAGGCTATGGCTTTAAGCAGAATATGGAGTGCTTTTATCATTGTGGCAATAACTGTTGCCGGTATTAAATGCTTTTTCCTTGGAGATGCGCAAATATTTGCCTGGATGGTAAGTGGAAAGGCAGGCGATCCGGCTAACCCTTTAAAATTGGATGGCATTATTGAAACCTGTTGGGTAGCGGTAGATATCTGTTTAAAGTTAGTGGGTATTCTTACTTTATTTATGGGGTTTATGAATATTGCAGAAAAAGCCGGAGGCATAAGGCTTTTATCACGTATTGTAGGCCCTTTTTTCTCAAAGCTTTTTCCTGATATTCCCAAAGGACATCCGTCTATGGGGCACATGATTATGAATTTTTCTGCGAACCTGTTGGGGCTGGATAATGCGGCTACACCCTTTGGATTAAAAGCAATGCAGAGTTTGCAGGAGTTAAATCCAAATAAAGACGTAGCCTCCAACGCGCAAATAATGTTTCTTTGTTTACATGCTGCAGGGCTAAATTTAATTCCTGTAAGTGTAATTGCAGTGAGGGCAGCTCAACACGCATCTGATCCTACTGATGTTTTTTTGCCTTGCATGATCGTAACTTTTGTAGGTACAATGGCGGCTATGATCATCGTTTCTTTTAAGCAGAAAATTAATTTATTTCAACCGGTGATTTTAGTATGGGTACTAAGCATTTCGGCAATAATAGCCTTACTCGTTTTTTATATAACAAAATTAAATGCGGCAAATATTCAATTGTTTTCCAGCACCTTGAGCAATGGGATAATCTTATTGGTCTTTTTATTGATCGTGTTAGGTGCGGTATACAAAAAAACAGATGTGTTTTCTGATTTTATAGACGGTGCTAAAAATGGATTTGACACTGCCATTAGAATAATACCTTACATATTAGGTATATTGGTGGCAGTGAGCATGCTAAGAACAAGTGGTACTTTTGATGCTATCATAAATGGCATGAAGCAGTTTTTTGCAATGCTGGGTGCAGATACCAGGTTTGTGGATGGATTGCCCACTGCGCTGATCAGGCCATTAAGCGGTGGTGCTGCAAGAGGAATGATGGTAAGCACCATGACAACTTTTGGCCCCGATTCTTTTGCGAGCAAACTTTCAGGTATTTTTCAAGGCGCATCAGATACCACTTTTTATGTGGTGGCAGTATATTTTGGTTCGGTAAGTATTAAAAATACCCGTTACGCTATTGGCGCAATGCTGCTGGCAGATTTGGTGGGCGTGTTAACATCAATTGCTATGGCGTATTTATTTTTTGGATAAAATGAGTCCCCGGTAATTAATAATATTATTTTTTTTGGGAGGATTACACTTTTTATAGAGAAATCTAAAAAAGGATATCCATGCACAAGGCGAAAAAAGTGACAGTTGTTTTATATTCTATTGCGAAATAGTTTTTTATTTTTAATTCATTTTACAATGATAGGTGCAACAATGAAAAAAATACCATTGCATACTTATTGTTATGATAGGGTGGCTACTTTCGTATGTTGCTTAAAGCCGCTCAAAAAAGAATAGCAGTTAAGAATTTTCCCTTAATTTTTTGCGGGCTGATTAAAAAAAGCCGTTTCATTGAAACGGCTTTTTTTAAGTGTTTTATTGATTATTGATTGGTAAAATAGCTCAATGACCTGCCTTTGGGCGCTGTAGTATTAGCAGCATTTCCTTTATAAATCAGCGTGTAAGCCCGTTGCCGCTGTATCGGTGTAGCTACTGAAGATATCCTGGCCAATTCAAAATTGATACCTGCTCTTCTAACGATTAATGTATCCGGTATCAAATTATAAGGCTCGCTTATAAATGGGGTAGTAGTTCCCGGCGCAATATTGCTGAAAATATTTGAGGCAAGTCTTGTGGAATAAACATCTATATTTTTACCAAGGCTATCATTTAATACAGCGTGTACAAACCTTACGGTAAAATGGCTGGTGTCTGATATTACAAAATTATCCTGCACAAATATCTGCTTTGCTTCATTGGTTGTTAAAACAGAATCTGTCAGCATCAACGAATAATAAGATCCCGCCGTAAGGTTTTTAGTAACAGTAAAGAGCGTTATAGAATCGGGTGTAGTAACACCATTCACAGTAACCCTCAACGCCTGGGTTCCCGCCGGTACGGCTGCGTACAAGTCGGTGCTGCTAGGGAAAATTGAACCATAGGTTAAGAAGGTGCCATTTAATTTAACACCATTGGAATAAACGTTTACGCTGTCCCTGTTACCGAATACCGTTCTGAAGTTGGGAGCGTATTGCCCGATTTTAATATACGCAAGTCCATCGGGGCTTGAAGTTGGAGATACCAATTTGATCTTCTCATTACATGACCATAACCAGCCGATCGTGCAGGAGAGTAGTAATATGCCGGAAATATATTTTTTCATCAGTTTTATTTTAGTTGATAATTATTTTATTGCAAACCAGGGTTTATAAGTATTGTAATCAGCATTTTGATAAGCACCGATCCTTGTTAATTCAGGAACATCATATAAATATTCAGAATTAAACCTTGGCCTCATACGGTAAGTTAAATTCCCGTTATTGGTGGACGTTAAGTTTTGGCCGGATGGCGGCGTAAAGTTTGCATATACCGATTTGCCTGTTGCAGGATCAGGATCGATGTAATGAAATTTGCGCATATCCGTCCAGGTTTGTAATGAGCCCCAAACGTATAATGCAATATATTTCTGCAGCATGATATGGGTCAATGTTAAACCCGCAGCTGTAACTGGAACAACGGCAGGGTTAGCAAGATAGGCTGCTTTTACTGCAGGGTTGATCACGCCGACAGCAGGTACGTTTTGAGGATAGTCACTAGTGAGCATATCAAAATTTAACCCAATCGCATTTTTGTAGGCAGCGTATGCGGTTGAATTGTCGCCTTTACGTAAAGCCGCTTCCGCGATAACAAACTGCATTTCAGAGGCAGTCATCATTGGCCACGGGCTGGTGTTCTGGTATAAGTAACGGCTGGTATCCAGTGTAGGCGCCACCGTAGAAGTAGGAGTAGGATGCCTCCAGAAATTTTTTGGATAATCGTTGGCAGCAATTCCTGTTACACCATTCCATGGGCTCACGCCCTTAAAGGTACCATTCAGGTTTTCGCTGAGCATATACCATCTCCTTGGATCTGCCACGCCAAAAAACGCATCAGCATTTGCTCCCGACATCAGATCGGCTATATAAGAGCCTTGCCTGTAACTACCAAAATTCGACCTGAAAGGCCCCCAGTAATTATTCAACCCGGATACCAATCCTCCTTTTACTTTAACTGTAACATTATCCGCATTGCTGGTGATGGAAAGATTAGCATATTTGATAGCAGAATCAGCATAATGGTTGGTAGTGAATATATCTTTATAGCTGAGATCAATATACGAACGGGCTAAAATACCATACACAAATTTTTTCCATTTGTTCACGTCGCCATTATTAAAATAGGCATCCCCTATAGCTAAGTTGGCCTGGCTTACTGCGCCATCAGTCCTGCTTAAATTGGCTATGGCACGAAAGCATAATGCACGGCAGCTGTCAAAAAATAATGGTGCATCATCATAATGGAATTGAGAAAGGCCGGGCTGCCAGGCTTCTTTTAGAATACCCTGGTCATATTCGGTGGTCAGTTCCAGCCAATCCCATGCTCTTATGGCCTGCGCCACCCCCACATAATCCCATTTTTGTTCCTCAGTTCCCCATTCTATGATCCTGTTTACATTGGCACCATGTCCATAATAAACGGTTGCCCAAACAGAACCCCCATTATCTACTGCGCCGCCCAGCATGCTCATCTGCCCCCATGTATCCCCGGCGCCGGTGATACCATAATATTGCACATAGCGCCCTACAAAAGTACCATCAGTTATAACGCCATAAGTTGTGCCCTGTGTAGAGGAGAACCAGGTTAACCCGCCAATTACGCCGGGTAAAATGGATTCAACAGGCTGCCTTACCGCTGCGTTGGGATTTTTATAAGCATCATCAATTTTTTTTGTACAGGAGGTTAAGACTAAAAAGCCAAGTAATCCTGTAAAAAGTATCGATCTCCATAATTTATTTTCCATACAAATAGTTTTATGTTTTTTCATTTTTATTAAAAATTAGCACGTAATCCAAAGCTGAAGCTAAGTGGTGTAGGAGCACTTCCAAGATCAAGCCCGTAACCTCCAACACCACCTGTACCGGGGTTATTTGAATTTACTGCCGGATCTGCACCGTGATAATTGGTGATCAATACAAGGTCATTACCGGTTAAGAATGCACTAAGCCCTTTCAAGCCTTTTAAATGATGAATAATCTTTGGCGAGAACATGTAGTTTACAGTTACATCCCTTAACCTGAGCCAGTTTACATCTTTCTGAACAAACTCTTCATCCGGTAAAGTTGTGTAATAGGAACTCAGGAAATTAGGCGTAACAACAATAGTGTTTTTTGTTGGGTTTGCAGTATTCTGTAATCCGTCATTCAATACACCATTAACGATTATTGGAATATTACGGTCACCACTCCTTGCGCTTTTACCAATTGCATTAAGCGCCTGTTCTGTACCGTTATAAATATCTCCACCGACTCTTAGATCCCATAAAAAGTTCAGGCCCCAGTTTTTATACCTGAAGGTATTCAGTGTTCCCAATGAAAAATTGGGTGTTCTGTCGGCGATCAGGAAATTGCTGGCGCCTGTGTTCAATGCCAAGCCGGTTGCAGGATTAATAAGGATCTGGCCGGCATTATTTCTTTGATAGACAGAGCCAGTAATGGTTCCGGTAGAATGTCCCCTGATCAATCCACCTCTTGCATTAGTGATATAAGTATCAGAATTATAAAAATCGTTGTAGATACCAATAGATTCAGGCAGAGTTAGCACTTTGCTCCACATGTGAGCGAAATTAAAAGTAACATTCCAGCTGAAATCTTTCTTTTTCACTGCTGCAAGGTTCATGGTTACTTCAAGCCCTTCATTGCGTAAAGATGCGGCATTGGCAGTGTTAAGTACATAACCGGTAGCATAACTGGCACGGTAACCCTGTGCGATCTGGTCAGTACAAAGCGTGTTATAATAAGCTACTTCTAAACTTATTGCACTGTTTAAAAACCTGAGCTCTGTTCCTATTTCATAGGTTTTTTGCCTTTCAGGACGCAGTAAAGGATTGGTTCCTGTAAATCCATACGTATAGCCTGGTATGTTTGAACTGCTGGTATTATTTACGAATACCGCCTGATTGGTGTAAGGATCATTTAATCTTGCAGTGTTGGCAAGAGACCCTCTTAATTTAGCATATGACAGGATATTCCCTTTTTTAATTGCGGGGAATATATCCGAAACGATCAGGCTAAGGCTTGCGCCGGGAAAATGATAATTGTTATTGATCTTTGGAATAGGAGATGCTTTTTCAAAACGATGAGAATACGTTAAGAAAGCATAATTCTTATAGCCTACTGATACTTCTCCAAAATAGGCGATCTCTCTAAAGATATTCAGGTTAGGCAAACCAAAATAGTTCCTTAATAAACGTGTCCTGGATGAAACGGCTGTAAGGCTGCTGTCCTTGGGGTTAACGGGGCCGGTAGGGTTACCGTTTTTATAAAGAATGCCGTTGCGCACAGAATCGTACACATGGTTACCTACCACACTAAACTGCTGGAGTTCATTATCGATCCACATCGTACCTACCATCAACCGGGTAGTAAAATCTCCGATCGTTTTTTTAGCTGTTGCATTAATGGTATGGTTATAACCTTTGTAGGTCCTGTAATAGTTATCCAGTGTTCCAAGAGTAGAGTTAACTAACACAAAAGATTGTGGATGGGTATAAAGATACCCATCAGTTTTGTAAGTATCATATCCAAATCTTCCATTTACAGATAGCCATTTAAATGGCGTGATATCAATACCTAAAGTGCTTACCAACCTGTTAGTGAAGTCGCCGCTATAGTTATTATGGGCACTCCAAATCGGGTTGTCAAAATCTGAATTTACATTGATCAGGTTGAAGGTGGTTAATTTGCTGCCATTTCCATCCTGGTAATTCCGGATGTCGTTGTTGGAAGGCCATTCATACAAGTCAAGAAGATAACCTCCATTAGCGGTAGTTCCTTTAAGTGGTTTTACATTGTCAGCTTTAGTGTAGGCAAGGCTGGGAGTAATGCTGATATATTTACCGATCTTGGTATTATTGGATATTTTAAAATTATATTTTTTGTAGGTATTATTGGGTACTACGCCGATATTATCGAAGTATTGCCCCGATACTCTGAAGCCAACATTCTTCGTTCCGAATTCCAAACCTAAATTATGAGTTTGAGAAAAACCGGTCCTGTAAAAATGATGCAGGTTATCATACAATTTAGTAGTTGCCGGCCATACCGGTCCGAAAGAAGTAAACTGTCCTACCGTAGTAGTTGTTGGTACAAAAGGCACGCCGTTACTGCCACCAGGGCCATAATCATTATTTGTTTCGGCAAAACGTGTGATTTTTTGAAAGCGGAAATTATCATCATAACTCACCAGTATCTTTCCGTTTGTACCTTTTGCTTTTTTAGTAGTGATCACAATTGCACCATTACTGGCCTGGCTACCGTAAAGCGCAGTTGCTTCAGGACCTTTTAATACGGTAACGTTTTCTATGTCGTTTGGATTCAGATCCGCCATACGGTTTGTATAATCATTATTCCGGTTGGGCAAATCAGATGCAAGGCCGATACCCGCGCCTCCCTGGGAATTGGAATTTAAAGTAGAATTATCTACAACGATGCCATCTATTACAAATAATGGTTGATTAGTACCTGACAAAGTATTGAAACCTCTCAACACAATTCCTGTTGATGCACCTGCAGCACCGGTTGTGGGTGTTACAGTAACACCGGCTACACGTCCCTGTAAACTATTTACAAAGTTCTCTCTTTGCGTTTGCTGAATATCGGTTCCCTTAACAGTTTGAACGGAATAGCCAAGTTCCCTGGGATTTCTTTTTATATCCATGGCTACCACAACTTCTTCTAATGTTTTATCAATAAGATTTAATTTTACGGTTATAACTGTTGCAAGGTCTTTAACGGTTACCCGCTCTGTAATAAAATTCACAAAAGATACCACGAGTACGTCTCCTTTAATGGCATTGATTCGAAAATTACCCTGCGGATCTGTTTTAGTTCCGCCGGCTTTACCTTTAATGGTTATGGAAGCACCATCTGCAGGAGTACCATCTTCTTTAACTACCCTTCCGGTAATAACGTTTTGTGCTTGCAAGAAAAGCGGGATCAGGAAAAACAGAAATACAATTAATCTGTTTGCAAATTTTCTCATATTGTGTAGTTTAGTTGGTTTAAAAATTAAAAATAATCAAGTTCTACGGACAGGTGGTTATGCAGGTGGATATTGGAATTAGGGGCGTAAAATGCTACAACACGGTTATGCCCGCTGCTTTATACGGTTGCAGCATAGGATGGTCGTGTGGCAATTCTGTTATTAAGATATCTATTTTCAATAAATCGCAAACATGTATCGGCTGAATGCTGTTTATCTTTTCTGAAATAGTTAAGCAAACCGTTTTTTGCGATGCATTGATCATGGCCTGTTTTAAATGCACTACATCCCAATCATTGTCAGTTATGCCATGTTCAAGGTCAATGGAATTGATACCTAAAAAACAAAGATCCGGTTTAAGGCTTTTGATCCTCGTAAGCGCATCTGCCCCCAATGTTATTTTAGAGTTCTTGGATAATTTATCACCGATTACGATCACCTCGATATTGGGATGATGCATGTATTCTACAATGGCGGGGATGCTGCCCGAAATAAAAGTTGCGGACAATGAAACGGGGAGCGACCTCGCCAACTCGTTAATAGTAGTTCCCCCGCCTGTTAAAACGAACATGCCGTCTTTTATAAGCTTTACTGCCTTTTCTGCTATGATCTTTTTGTTGTCTTGCGAATAAACTTTTTTAGAAGGATACGTGATATCATTAAATGCATGTGAAAGCGCACCGCCGTGTACCTTGATCAATTTGCCTTCTTCAGCAAGCTCCTGCAAATCTCTCCTGATCGTATCTTCAGATACATCTATTTCTGTACTTAAACTGGCAGACAGTACTTTATTATGAAGATTTACCTGGTGTACAATGTACGCCTGACGTTCTTTTTTGAGCATTAGTTTGGTAATTACTCACCAAATTAAATACAATTATTGCAAAAAACCGCAGGAATAGCTAAATATTATTGCACAAACTTTGCAATAACCTGCAAATGCTGCGTTTTTAAACCAGGCCGATTTTGCCAACGCCTGTCAATGGCTGTTGACTTTATTCTTGTCCTTAAAAATAGTTTGTAGTTTGGAATTCTTTTTAGAGAGTGCGGGTTTTGGAATTGTCACTGCGCCCTGGCCTATTGCTGGCTGGCTTTCTACTACCCTTGAACTTTCATTTTCTTCCTCATCTTCTCCGCTGGTATAATCACTGAACAGGTTGCAGAGCACTTTTGCATGGTACACCGCACGGTTATCTTTATTACTGATAACAATAATTGTAGCATTCTCTTTTACCAATCTTATAAATGCGGCACGGTTACCATGCCACCATCCGTTATGGTAGATCATCTTTTTCCCATCGGGATAAATGTTCATCCGCCAGCCCAGTCCATAATTTCTTATGCCGGGTTTTTCGTTACTGTAGGGTGCATAAGCCTGTGCGAGGGTTGCTTCAGTAAAGATCTTATCGCTCGATAAAGCCCTGTCCCAGGTCAGCAGGTCCTGCGGGGTAGTATAAATATTTTTATCGCCGTACACACCATCCAAATGGTTCAGTGCGATGGGGCGGCCTTTCCAATCGTAACTATAAGTTACACTTACCGAATCGCCAGGCTGGTAAACAAAAGTATTTTTCATTTGCAGCGGCTTAAAAAATGTTTCCTGCATAAAAGCAGGAAATTTTTTGCCACTCACATTTTCTACCAGTAATGCCAGCAATGCATAGTTGGTATTGCAGTAGGTAAAATGTGTATTGGGAGAACTGATATTTTCCAAAAGCGGCTTTTTATTCACCAGGTAATCGAGCACATCCTGGTTGGTGGCAGTTTGTTTTTTATCCCAGCCGAGTTTTTCCATGAAATATAAATAATTCGGCAAGCCACTACGATGGTCGAGCAAAGAACGTATAGTTACGCCGGGGTAATTAAAAACCTTAATGTATTTGCTTAACTCATCGTCGATATTCAGTTTGCCATCCTGCCAGAGTTTTAGCACAGCCATTGCAGTGAATGTTTTAGATGCGGATGCAATTTGTAAAGGGGTATTGGCGGTGATCAGGTCTGTGCCCGGTAAATGGGCCGTGCCTGTATATTTTTCAAAAACGATATTGCCATTCTTTGCTACCAGCATACCGCCGTTAAAGTTCCGGTAAAGCAAAGCAGAATCATACCATCTTTCGCAGGCATCGTGTAAACGTTTGGTTTCGGCTGCCGGAAGTGGCTGCGGTTTGGGTAATTCAATAATACCTGAAGTAACTTTTTTGCCGGTATTGTTTGCTTTTTGTGTAGCAGACCTGCACGAACTCATCGCAGCAAACAGGAGTAAAAGCCCGGCAAAATATATAAAGTATCGGAGCCGGGATATAGGGATAAACCCAATTGCGGCTGGATTTACCTTGTTGAATAAGGTAGAAAAAGTTGGTATCATAAAAATATTACAGACTTAGATAGAATATATTTGCACAAAATACGGTGTAAAACTCATGGCAGAAAAAAAAATAACCAGTTATCCCAAAGAAAAGATCAATATACTTTTTTTAGAAAATATAAGTGATGTAGCAGTGAAGTTCTTTAATGCTGCAGGTTACGCTACGGTAAAAAAAATTAACGGGGCTTTATCGGAAGAGGAATTGATAGCCGCTGTAAAAAATGTGCATTTACTGGGTATCAGGAGCAAAACGCAAATCACAAAAAAGGTATTGGATGCTGCCCAAAAATTGCAGGCTATCGGTTGCTTCTGCATTGGCACCAACCAGGTGGACCTGAAAGAAGCGACCCATAAAGGTGTCGCTGTTTTTAATGCCCCCTATAGTAATACCCGTAGTGTAGCCGAATTGGTGATTGGGGCATCTATTATGCTGATCAGGCGAATTGTGGATAAGAATAAAGCAGCACATGAAGGAATATGGAATAAGGAAGCCAGCGGCAGTTACGAACTGCGCGGAAAAACGCTGGGCATCATTGGTTATGGCAATATCGGCAGCCAGTTAAGTGTACTTGCGGAAGGATTGGGAATGAAAGTTATTTTTTATGATGTAGAGACCAAACTTCCGTTGGGTAATGCCGAAGACCGGAAAACATTAAAGGAACTGGTGAGCCATGCGGATATAGTAACACTGCATGTGCCCGAACTGGAAAGTACCCGGAACTTGGTCAACAAAAACAATTTAAAATATTTTAAAAAAGGCAGCATACTCATCAATTATGCAAGGGGAGAAGTTGTTGACCTGGATGCGCTGGCAAAGGCTTTAAAAGATGGACACCTGGGAGGTGCTGCTATCGATGTGTTCCCATGGGAACCGGAAAAGAACGGCGATAAATTTTCTACTCCATTGCAAGGCTTAAGCAATGTATTGCTTACACCGCATATTGGTGGCAGTACACAGGAAGCGCAGCATAATATCGGCGATGATGTGAGCAATAAATTATTTAATTATTTGGAAAAAGGTATTACTTACGGCTCTCATACTGTGCCTGCATTGAGCCTTCCGCCACAGGAGGGAACGCACCGTATCCTGCATATACACAATAACGTGCCGGGCGTACTGTCGGAGATCAACACACAATTAAGCAAGCATAAGATCAATATCCTCGGTCAATATTTAAAAACGAATGAAGCTATCGGTTACGTGGTGCTCGACGTTGATAAAGGCCTGAGTAAAAATGCCGTTGAATTATTGCGTAAAGTGAAAGCTACTATTAA